>CAMKUA010000001.1:0-243567 GCA_946415825.1 uncultured Prevotella sp.
CGCCCACCATCTTGTTGGCTTGCATTACGGGTGTCAGCGACTTCATGCGAGGGATAGCCAAAGGCAGATAAGCACCGCAATGGGGCACGATGACTTTTATATTATTATAACGAGCCAATACATTGCGACTGATCATGTTCGACACGGCACGGGTGGTCTCCGAGAGATATTCCTGCATGGCGAGCGGTGTCTGCTGTATGACCTGACGATTGACAGGCTCAGGGCGATGGGGATGTAGGATAACCACAGCCTTGCGCTCGTTTAGGACCGAGAAAAGCGTGTCGAGTTCGGGTGCACCCAGATACTGTCCGTCAACATTTGTTGCCAGTTTGATGCCGTCGGCTTTCAGTGTGTCGAGGGCATAGACAGCCTCGTTGATAGCTTTCGAGACATCGGGTAGGGGCAGGGCAGCACAGAACAGGAATCTGCCTGGGTGTTCCGTCTTGATGCGAACGGCAGTCTCATTGGTCAGCCTTACGACCTCGGCTGACGAAGGTTGTGGGGCTGCTAATGTCAATACCGATGTTTCGACACCAGCCTCGTCCATCCACTTGAGATGATTTTCCATGTTGTACTTCGGCAAGGGGAATCCCTCGTCCATCAGTCTGCCTTCATTTTCGAGTGAAGACACAAACTCAGGAGTGATGATGTGCGAGTGCACATCAATCACGCCCTGAGCGAAACCGTTTGCTGCTATCATAAGACCCAGCATTAATGCTTTAGCTTTCACTTTTAAAGACTATTTTTTAGCACTTGTACTACTTCGTCGCGATTCAGAATGTAATATCCACCTTGACAGATAGGACAGGCATCAGCCATTCCCTCAATCTGTTCGGGTTTGGCACCGCAGTCGGTGATGTTCATCGCCAGACCCAGTTCGCGCATCCACTGTTCCATCGTCTCCAGACCTTCCATCGCAATCTGCTCGTCGGTCTTTGCCTTTGGCCGAGCCTGCTCATGCTCGGAAGAGTTGATGCGAGCATCACTCTCCTTTCGCTCAATCGCAGCCTTGCCTTCAGCAGAAACACCCCAGACGTTCATAGCCAAACGCTTGAACTTCTGTACGGCATCAGGCGACTTGCTGATGAGCAGACGGTAGTAAGCACCACTGACAGCAGCGAGTGTATGGCCGTGTGTGGCATCGGTAAAGGCAGCCACAGCCTGTCCTAGCATATGAACCATCCAATCGGTAGCCTTAGCACGGTCGATGAGCGTATTGAGTGCCCAAGTAGCTGTCCACATGATGTTCGAGCGAGCCTCGTAGTCCTCTGGGTTAACGATTGCTTTGCTTGAGCTGACGATGAGCGAGCGCATCAGTCCTTCGGCAATATAGTCGCTGGTGTTGTCGTCGGTACCAGAGAGATACTGCTCCAGAATGTGACTCATGATGTCGTAGATACCAGCCACCATTTGATACTTGGGAACGGTAAAGGT
The DNA here is from genome assembly GCA_946415825.1 of uncultured Prevotella sp. Classification (GTDB taxonomy): domain Bacteria; phylum Bacteroidota; class Bacteroidia; order Bacteroidales; family Bacteroidaceae; genus Prevotella. The sequence goes on from CAMKUA010000001.1 coordinate 1,435, forward strand.
GAAACGAGGATTGAGGATGGCAAAGTCGGGGTTGCGGAAGTTATAGAACAACTTGCGATTCTCCGAGTGGCTGGAGATGACTGAACAACTGTCCATCTCGGAACCTGTGCCTGCCATTGTGAGCACACAACCCACGGGAATCCAACGGCAGGTCATCGGTTGCCAGTTCTTGAAGTAATACTCCCAGGGATCACCGTCGTACCAAGCGCTTCCGGCTACGGCCTTGCAGTAGTCAATGGTAGAGCCACCACCAACACCGAGGATGAAATCGACATTCTCCTTGCGAGCCGTATGGGCACCCTCCAGCACCTTTTCTATGGTAGGATTCGGCATCACACCAGCAATCTCAACCACCTCACAGCCAGCCTTCTTCAGTTCTGCCATCACCTGATCGTAGATGCCGTTGCGCTTAATGCTGCCACCGCCATAGCAGAGCATCACCTTCTTGCCATAGTTTTTCAGTTCTTCACTCAGTTTGCTCAAAGAATCCTCACCGAAGTGCAGTTTCGTGGGATTGTGGAATGTGAAGTTGCCTAACATAATTTATCGTTTTTTAGTTTGTTATAATCGAATCTCATTTCGAATGCAAAGGTACGCACATTATTTTATATAGGTATTACACAAATTGGCTGATGATATACCAATTTCGCAGAAAGTGCTAAAAAAGCATTAATTTTATACCATTATTAGATTATTTTATGTATCTTTGCCACCGATATGAGGAATATTTTGAAGGTTGATAGTCCTAACGACTATGCTCGTTTCGTGGATGCTCCGGTATTTCACCCGTTGGTCAGCATCATCCATTATGATGAGTTGGCGCCCTTTCGTCATAGCCTCAACAACTATGGCGTGTATGGCTTGTTCATCCAACGGCAGTTCCCCCATAATCTCTCTTATGGCATGAGGAAACTACAGGTGAGTGATGGCTCAATCATTGCCGTTGAACCAGGACAGATAGGCGGACTGGAGGACAATGGCGAGCGCATCTCGTTGTGTGGTTGGGTATTGTTGTGGTCGCCTGAACTGTTGCACGGCACTGAACTGGAACGCCAGATAGACCGCTATCAGTTCTTCTCGTATTTCTTCGACGGATCATTGCGTATGGAGCCCAACGAATGGCTTTGCATCACGCAGTTGGTGGCTCAGATGCGACAAGAACTCCAGACACACGAGGACTCACCATCTTTAAGAAACATACTGTTGGGCTATCTTCGCCTGATACTGGAATACTGTAATCGTATCTACCAGCGCCAGTTGTCGGAAGAGGATAGGGGAGAGACCGACCTGCTGAAGCGCTTTCATAACCTGTTGCAGACCTATTTTCGTGAGAACCGCCAATTGATGCATGGTTTGCCCACCGTCGCCTGGTGCGCCTCCGAACTGGCCTATTCGCCCCGCTATTTTGGTGACATTGTCCACAAAGCCACAGGAGGAACTGCCATCGGCTACATCCACAACTACATCATCAACCAGGCGAAAAGTCTGCTGATGCAAGGGCATAACATCAGCGAGACCTCCCGCCTGTTGGGTTTCGATTTTCCTCACCATTTCACCCGCCTCTTCAAGCGCATCACGGGCCTCACGCCCAGTGAGTTTTTGGGTAAATGATGACTATGATTACTGATACCTTATCCTTAATCCTTATTGTATAAACTTAACTTTTGAAGCATCACGAGGCTTGGCATCAGGTTGCTCGTCAGGATAGCCGATGGCAATAATGTAGTTCAGTTTATAGCCTTCGGGAATGTCGAGGCGGTCGAGGAAGAACTTGGCGTCAGCATTCGAATTCAGCCAACGCACAGGCCCACCAAGACAGCAGGTGCCAAGGCCCATAGACAGTGCAGCCAGCATCATGTTCTCGCCAAGAAGTCCGGCATCAAGTTCACCACCACCATTGGCAGGTGTGCACACACAGATAAGGTTAGGGGCATCGCGGAACATATTCTTGAAGTTCTTGTCGCGCTTTACCTGTTCAGGGTTAGCCTTCTTATACACCTCGTTCACATCGGCTATGAGCTTCTGGTCTTCCACCACGCGGACAATCCAAGGCTGACGGTTGACGCCACTTGGCGCATTGATGCCTGCACGGACAATCACTTCCAGTTTTTCGTGCTCAACGGGCTTGTCGAGATACTGGCGGATAGAGCGACGGGCCATGATGCAGCTTAGCACGGGGTTGACTTCGATCTGAATGTCAGCCTCAACATCCGTCATCTTGTCTGTTGGCTCATAACGTTTCAGCACCTTACCATCGCGACTGATGAGGAATTTGGTGAAGTTCCACTTGATGTCGCTTTTCTTGTCGAAATCAGCATCGTTCCTGCGCAGCATGTCGTCCATCATCTTGCCTGTCTTGTCGTTGAGGTCGAAACCGCCAAATCCTTTCTGTGCCTTCAGCCAGGTATAAAGCGGATGCGCATTCTCGCCATTGACATCAATCTTGTCGAACTGCGGGAACTGGATGTCGAAGTTGGCGGTACAGAACTGGTGAATCTCCTGAATCGACCCAGGCGCCTGTTGCCCGAACTGATTGCAGGGGTAGTCAAGGATCTCCAGACCCTCGCTGCGGTACTTCTGATATAGCGCCTCCAGTTCCTTGTACTGAGGAGTGAATCCACATCGGGTGGCGGTGTTGACAATCAGCAGTACCTTCCCCTTGTAATCAGAGAGTGACACGTCTTTGCCCGCATCGTCCTTTACCTTGAAATCATAAATACATGTTTGTGCTGATGCGCTTAGTACACTTACAACAGCCAGTAGGCTGATAATCATTAATTTCTTCATGCTTTTTTTTCTTGTTTGCTTAGTTTATATTTCTAAATGACTGCTCTTTGGTTGGCACTATGATGACTTTGGATGAAGTCCATTGCAAAAATACAAATTTCTGTCCGATATCCGTTATTTTGCAGCGATTATTAACAAAAGTTGTTTGTTGCAAGGGGATACGCCGGTTGTTTGCAGGGTTGCTCACGTCTTTTTAATAATATTTATGGGAAAGGATTTGCTGGTTTAGAAAGAAAAAAGTATCTTTGCACCTTGAAAAGTTATGTTTCTGGTCTGAGAACATAAGTTCTCGGTCCTGAAACAGTAATTCGCGGTCGGGAAACTTATGTTTCAGGACCGAGAACAAAAAATGGGATAAATAGAAAAGAAAAATAGATAGTATAACAAAGAAATAAACCATTAAAAGTATGGCAAACTATGTATTACAAGAGCTCCCAGAGGAGCTGGCAGACGGAAAGAAAATAGTTTTCCCCAAGATGCAGACCTACTCGCTGCACGACTATGAGACTGTCATCAAGCATATGCGTGACTATGCAGGCAACTTCAGCGAAGGGCTTATTCGTGCTGTTTTCGACGCTTTGGTTTCTGTGATGGGAAGTTGGATGCCTTTGGGCCACAATATCAAGATCGACGGACTTGGTGTGTTCTCGTTGTCGTTGGGTTTCGACACCTCGACGCCTTCAGAAAAAACCATTGCAGAGGGTGGGGCATCAGGTGACGACATCAAGAGCAAATACAGGCATGTCTGCATCAAGGGCATCAATTTCAAGCCCGACCCGGAATTGTTGAAGGAGATGAACAAGCAGGCCACTTTCGATCGTGTGGAAACTGATGTGGTAGTTCCACGAAAAGTACAGTTCAGTCGTGAAGATCGCCTTGCAAAGGCTAAGGCCATCATTGGCAAGTATGGCTATATGACGCTTGGCGATTATGCAGTGGCTACCGGACAGTCGAGGGCCGTTGCCTCTAAGGATCTCAAACAGTTGGTAGCCGATGCCAGTTCGGGCATCACCACCCGGGGTAGTCATTCACATAAGGTGTGGATTCTTACGAAGACAAGTTAAATGGTTTACAGATACAGATAAATGAAAATGATTAAAAGTCTGGAAAACAACAAGATAATAAAGATACTCTTCGTTTGTCACGGCAATATCTGTCGCAGTCCGATGTCTGAGTTCGTGATGAAGGATTTGGTAAAGAAAGCTGGTCAGGAAGAGCGTTTCGTCATTGAGTCGGCAGCAACTTCTACGGAGGAGATAGGAAACGGTGTCTATCCACCAGCCCGTCGCAAACTGGCAGAGCATGGCATTGGTTGTCAGGGCAAGACTGCCCGACAGATGACACGCTCTGACTATGGACGCTTCGACTTGTTGGTTGGCATGGACGCATGGAATATCCGGAACATGCGCAACATATGTGGAGGCGACCCTGACGAGAAGATTAAAATGCTCATGGATTTTACGCGTCGCCCTGGTGACGTTGCCGACCCGTGGTACACGGGCGACTTCGAGTCAACCTGGCGCGACGTGCTGGAAGGATGCCAGGCTCTGTTGGATAAGCTCGGCACCCTCCATGACCACTCTACTGATATTTTGTGAATTGATATTTAGCCCTCAGTTCGGCCTTCTTTTCGTCGTCAAGACTGTTAAAGTAACCCTTCCATCCAGGACAGAAGTTAATGTGCCATCGCCAGAAACGGCCCATCAGTGACTTGGGGTTCTTGTCGTAGTGCGCTCTCAGTTTGCAATTCTCACAAGGTTTTTCCATCGTTTATTTCTCCTTATTCTTTAGTGTGTTAATAATTGAGTCCAGTTCACTGGCCAGTTGTTTGTAGTCGCCAATCTGAAGCGGACATGCCTTTAGTTTCTCTCCCATATTGGTAGGAACGGAATTGTAGGCATGCTCTTCAAGAGCCTTGCCCTTCTCAGTTAGACTGACTATCTGCTGACGCTTATCCTCCTGACCTCGCTGACGAACCACAACCCCCATTTTCTCCATGCGCTGGAGGAGGGGGGTAACGGTGTTGGTCTCTAATTGCAATCGGTGGGCGATGTCGTTCACAGGCTGACAGTCCTTCTCCCACAACACCAACAGTACCAGATATTGAGGATAGGTAATCCCCATCTCGTTGAGTATCGATGTATATGCTTGGGTGATCAGCCTTGATGCTGTATAGAGGCGAAAGCAGATTTGATTGTCAAGTTGTAATTCTGCGTGCATAACTCTCAACTTTATATTCTCAACTATGCCAGCATGGTTTCCACGTCCTTCTCAAAATCCTTTGGCTCGGTGGTAGGTGCATATCGTTTGATGGTCTTGCCATCTTTGGATATCAGGAACTTAGTGAAGTTCCACTTAATGTCGCTATCCTTTTCCATGCTTGAGCTAATGGTCTTGAAAAGTGCTTTGGCAGCCTTGGCCTTCAGTCCGTGGTATTCCTCAGAAGGGGCCTGCGACTTCAGATACTCGAAGATAGGTTCTGCAGCTGGGCCGTTTACGTCTGTCTTTTTCATGATCTGGAATGTCACACCATAGTTCAACTGGCAAAATTCCTCAATCTGACTGTCTGAGCCCGGATCCTGCTCCTTAAACTGATTGCAAGGGAATCCGATGATAACCAGTCCCTTGTCCTTGTACTTCTGGTTCAATTCCTCCAGTCCGGCAAACTGGGGTGTAAAACCACACTTGCTGGCTGTGTTTACAATCAGCAACACTTTACCCTCAAACTCCTTAAAGTCAATCTCCTTACCTTTGCTCGTGAGAGCCTTGAAATCATAAATCGTTTCCATACCTTTTTAATATATTATTGTTATTTGTATCGTTTGCGATGCAAAGATACAGGAATTATTTTATATCGCAAGCGATTTGATTAAATCTTTAAGCAAGTCTAACAATCAATCGTGCACGATATAACAAGTCGGTTGGGTTGTGTATGTATGATGGTGAGCGGTAGAGATTATGTCGTTTCTTTAATGATCATCGAGGCGGGGCATTCATACATCACCCTGGCATGATTGGTACGGATGAGCTGGCTTTTAATACACTGTCCTGTCTTGCGGTCGATAATGTCGCGATAGACCTCACCGTTACGATAGACCACATCCTTATCCCGTGAGAAATATTCGTTCTCGGCATGAATGTGAAAAGTATGAGGTTGCTGTTTGGCAGCACGAAGTTCGCCACAAAGATATTCCTCGTCAACTTTTAGTCGCAGTTGGTAAGTGTTGTCAGTGTCGTTCTTAACACGATAATCGAGATAGTTGTACGAGATGCTGGTTCCAGTACCAAAGGGTATCTGCCGACCAAAGTCGGGGAACAAGTCAAGTCCATCGTGGTGGTGATGCTCAGTGATGGTCAATTCGCTATGAAGAACCATCCAGTGAATGAGGTTTGACAATTGACAAAGACCACCTCCAATGCCTTGCGAAGGCTGTCCCTTGGCGATGGTGAGTCCTTCTTTGTAGCCCTTATGTTTGGTGGTGCGCCCAATGAGTTTCCAGACGGAAAAAGTCTCGCCAGGATGGATGAGTAGTCCATCGATGTGGCTCACTGCCAAAGCAAGATTAATGGCTTTGTTCTCCTGTAACTGCATGTTAACATTGCCCAGTCGGCGACGGATAAGGGAGTTGTGATGGTATATTGCCACAGGTAAAGATTCCTCACTTCGTTCCACGGCAAAACGGATATCGCTGAGGAAATCCTGCAGATGACGCTTCAGGATTTCCTTTTCCATCGACAGACGATAGGTGAAAGGTGATATTTCGCAAAACAGTTTCCGTTTCATGTCATTTATGTTGCAAAGATATGAAAAATAGATGTTTACTATATTGATATAAACGATTATTCTGCCTGTCTTAATATTATTTAAGATTATCCGAGGGTTTGCTCGCAACCCATGTGGCTTTGGGTATTACATAGGAAATAGTTCTTCGGGACTGTTTTTTTACTTTTTTTATTCTGGAATTGTTTTGTAATCTCGATTATTTTGTCTATCTTTGCAGCAAGTCTTTTGATAATTATTAATCATATATAATTTTATACACTTATGAAGAAACTCTTTTTTCCAGTAATTATTGTCGTCGTTACAGTCTTAAGTGGATGTACCAAAGGCGATAACGTAGTCAACACGTCAGCTAAGCACTATCTGACGCTTTGGAATTCTTGTGAAGCTGTGACTGCTTTGCAGGAGTATGTTGAAGATGTGACAAACCCTTCCTCTAAGAACTATATTAAGAAGGAAGACCGAATAGCCACGTTCGACATGGACGGCACCTTTATAGGCGAACTCTATCCGTCGTATTTTGAATATCTCTTGTTGGAGGAGCGTGTATTGGAGGATGCCTCGTATAAGGACAAGGCACCCGATGATGTCAGGCAGGCAGCACAGGATATCAGAGACTTTGTCAGGAACGGCAAGGCGCTTCCCTCGCATTTCGACATGAAGCATGGTAGGGCGGCAGCAAAGGCTTATGCTGGCATGACACTGGCTGAGTTTGATGCCTATGTCAAGGCATTTGCTTCCAAGCAGGTAAATGGCTTCCGAGGCATGACCTACAACCAGAGTTTCTATAAGCCCATGTTGCAGGTGTTCGACTATCTGAAGGCCAATGGCTTTACGTTTTACGTCGTGTCCGGCTCTGACAGGTTTCTTGTTAGGGCACTGGTTGAACCGCTTGGCATTCAGCCTAACCGTGTGATTGGCATGGACGTGAAGCTCTGCTCTTCTAAACAAGGCGCAGAAGAGGGTGTCAATTACACTATGAGCAAGGAAGAGAACATCGTACGTACAGATGAACTCCTCATCAAGAACCTCAAGACCAACAAGGTAAAGCAGATTAGTCAGGAGATTGGTAAAATTCCCGTCATGTCGTTCGGAAACAGCTCTGGCGACTGTGCCATGCATAATTACTGTCTGAGTAATCCCACCTATAAGACGGCAGTCTTTATGTTGGTTGCCGATGACGATGCCAGAGACTATGCTAATAGGGAGAAAACACTCCCCTTGGCCAAGCGGTGGCGCGATTCTGGCTACTATGTCATCTCGATGAAAGACGACTTCAAGACCATCTATGGCGATGGTGTAGAGAAAACAGGCTTTAAGTTCTAGAAAAGGGGCCTGCGTATGTGATACATCCTATTTCTTAATTATATTGATGTATTCTTCGTAGGAGATGTAGCGGCCACCCATCGAACGCAGATGAGGTGTCTCAAATTGGCAGTCAATAAGGGTTCCACCAAGGATCTCCATCATGTGAGCCAGGTGGATGAGGGCCACTTTTGAGGCGTTGGGTACGAGTGAGAACATGCTTTCGCCAAAGAACGACCCGCCCAAGTTGATACCATAGAGACCGCCCACCAACTGGTCGTCTTGCCACACTTCAACACTCGCCGCAAAACCCTGACGATGCATCTCCGTATAAGCCTCGATCATGTCGGGTCCCAACCACGCTCCGTCTTGCTTCATGCGGTTCTGGGCTATAGCACAACCTCGTATTACACCCTCGAAATCCTTATTGATACTCGGTACCAACTGGTGTTTGTTGAGTAGTTGCTGCATGGAGTGGCTGACGTGGATCTCGCTGGGGAAGATAACGAAACGCTGCAACGGACAAAACCATAGCGGTTCTTTGTTGTCACGGAATGAGAACCATGGGAAGAATCCATTGGAATAGGCCAGTAGCAGCCGATCTACCGATAGATCGCCACCTACAGCCACCAATCCGTCTTCCTCGCCCAAATGGGGGTCAGGAAACCAGAGGTCATTGTCTAATTGATAAACTGCCATCGCTCGTTTCTACACAGACGTTACCACCTTGTTTCAGACTACCGAAAAGGATCTCACGCATTAACAGGGGCTTGAGACGCTGGGCTATCACACGGTCCATCTCACGAGCGCCGTATTCGCGAGTAAAGCCCTCATGGAGCAATAGTGAGAATGCCTCGTCGCTCAGTGTCATCGTTACTTGTTTTGCCGTGAGCTTCTCCTGCAGTTCACCCAGTTTCTTGCGTAGTATCAGTGTGGCCATCTCGCGGTCCATATCGTTGAACACCACAGTACCCGTCAGGCGGTTGATAAACTCGGGCTTAAAAGTCTTCTTCACCTGTTTCAGCATGGCTTCGCCTCGCGACACCTTCCCTGTAAAACCGATATTGGCCTGAGCTGCAAACTGGGCGCCTGCATTCGAGGTCATAATCAGAATGACGTTGCGGAAGTCGGCCTTGCGCCCCTTGTTATCGGTGAGACGGGCATAGTCCATTACCTGCAACAGAATATTATAGATATCTTGATGAGCCTTCTCGATCTCATCTAGCAGTAATACACAGTTGGGTGTTTTACGGATGGCATCGGTCAACAGGCCCCCATCCTCATAGCCCACATATCCTGCTGGTGAACCAATCAGTTTGGCTACTGTATGTTTCTCTGTATATTCACTCATGTCGAAGCGTAACAGCATGATACCCAACTCTTTGGCCAGTACTCGCGCAACCTCCGTTTTGCCTACCCCAGTAGGGCCTACGAACAACAGTGAAGCCAAAGGTTTGTTATCGTCGAGCAATCCCGCCTTCGACATCTGTACCGACTCAATCACTTGACGGATAGCTTCGTCTTGACCATATATCTTGGCGAGCAATCTGGGTGCCAGCGTTTCAAGTTGGCTGTTATCGTTATCATCGTTCATTGCCAGGGCATCTACCTTGCAAGTCTTCGCCAGAACGTCGGCAATATCTGCCTTTGTCACACTTGCTTCCGAAGTCTTGCCACTTACTTCCAATGCTGCTCCGGCCTCATCGATGAGATCGATGGCTTTGTCGGGCAGGAACCGGTCGTTCACATGTTTGTAACTGGCATCAACAGCGAAGTCGATGGCAGCCTCGTCGTAAGTCACCTGGTGGAAATGCTCGTACTGTTCGCGCAATTGGCGAATAATGTGCTTTGTCTCCTCTGGCGTAGGTTCGGGGATGTCGATCTGTTGGAAACGGCGCACCAGTCCCTTCGATCGTGAGAAGTGGCGATTATATTCCTCGTAAGTGGTTGAGCCGATGAATCGGATGCTGCCACTCTCGAGATAGGGCTTCAGCATGTTTGAGGCATCCATCGATCCCTCGCCCGTAGCACCAGCTCCTACCAGCGTGTGGATCTCGTCGATATATACAATGTTCTTGTCACTTTCCTCCTGAATGCCATCCATAATCTGCTTGATGCGGTTTTCGAAGTCGCCCCGGTACTGTGTGCCGGCTAATAGTGTCCCGATGTCGAGTTGATAGATACGACTGCCTTTCAAGCGTTCAGGCACTCGGCCTTCTTCAATCATCCTTGCCAGTCCCCATATCAGGGCCGTCTTGCCTACACCAGGCTCACCTACATGCAGGGGGTTGTTCTTATCGCGACGACAGAGCACCTGGATGGTGCGCTCCAGTTCCTTTTCACGACCAATCAGAGGGTTGTGGCTTTGGTAGAGATCGTTCATACAGGTTACTAGTCGCCGCCAGGCTGCCTCGTGACTTTTTTCGCCCGTTTCTTCTTCCAGATGGTCTTCGAATTCGCAAGCGCTGATCAGTTCGCTGATAAAATGACTCTCCTTATCGCCCAATGCCTCCTTCAGCAGATAGCATGCCCACGATTCTTTCAGATGCAGAATACCCATCACGAGATGGGGGAGGTCGAGTGCTGGAGCACTGCTGTTCACCACTTGTTGACAGGCGAATTCAATCACCTGTCCCATCTGGGTGGAGATCTCGGGATCGGCATCCTTTCCCTCAGGTATCTCTTCGATTTTCGCTAGTTTATCTTCCACATGCTCTTGAAAGGCCAGTGAAGGGTAAAAGATGTTGAGCGTCTTGCTGAAATTAAATTCGTCGGTCAACACCAGCAACAGGTGTTCGGGCATAACGAACTCATGTCTGTATTCCTTGCAGCAGTTCATGGCCTCGTGAAGCATTCTGCCTGCACGCTTTGTCTGTTTAATCTCTGCCATATTTATTCCTCCTCGGGTTCAACGGTCAAGCGAAGGGGGAAACCTTCCTCGCGGGCCATATTTGTGGCCTTCCTGACTTTTGAGGTAGCCACATCATAACTGTAGATGCCCACCACAGCCTTGTCGGAATGGTGCACCTTAAGCATCAGTGTCTCAGCCTCGGCCTCGCTCTTATAAAACACTTGAGTCAGTATCTTCACCACGAAATCCATTGTGGTGAAGTCATCGTTATAGATGGTCACCTTATATCTGCGTGGCTCCCTCAGATCGGTCCTCTGTCTTTCTTTAATCGCTGATTGTTCCTTCGCCATTTAGTTGATCTTGTTTTCTTTTCTCATTTGCAAAGATAAGGATATTTTTTTAATTAACATCATTATTTAGGGAAAATCCGTGAGAAGTTAGGGGAAATCCTTTGGGGGATTCATAAGGAATGAGTAACTTTGCAGCGTGAAACTAAAAAAATCGACGCATATGAAAAAATGGATGATTGTGATGACGAGTCTCGTACTCTCGGTACCTGCCTTCGCTCAATATGGCAGACCTTCTTATTACGGTGAACAAAGTCGTGGGCGCGTCATGGTTCAGCATGAGGTGTATTATGGTCTGCGACTGGGTGTAGGCTTTGCAACAGTGAACTCTGACGATAAGAAACTCGATGGAGGGTCGTTGAAAGCTGGTCTGGATGTGGGAGCTGTTATAGGTGTGCAACTTGGATATCGTTCGCCCTTGTTCTTTGAGGCAGGTCTCTTATATATAGAAAAAGGTGGAAAGGGCTCTTTAGACGGCAAGAAGTTTACCTATAGCCTCGACTATATGGAACTACCGCTGGTGTTGAAGTATAGGATAGATATGGACGGAATGTTCAGTATTCAGCCATTCCTGGGAGGCTATATTGCACTGGGCGTAGGTGGGAAGATCAAGGACTTCGGTAATCGTGCTGCCTATAGCTCGTTTGATGACGATGCATTTAAACGCTTCGACGGAGGTATAAGAATCGGCTGTGGTGTGCAGTACGACTTCCTCTATGCTGAGTTAGGCTACGACTTTGGATTAGCCAACATCTCGCACGACTATTTTGACTCTTCTCACACTGGTACGCTCTTTGCAACCATTGGCGCTAATTTCTAAGCCGTTAAGTGTTCCTACTAAACAAACAGACAGCCTATCTGGAAGATAAGTGCAGATGCAATCCATGCGACGGCGGTGGTATATCCGGCAGCGAAGGCCGCCCAGCGCCATGAGCCCGTCTCGTTCTTGATAGCCACGATGGTGGCGATACAAGGGAAGTAGAGTAGGATGAAGATAAGGTAGGCATAGGCCGATAGGGGCGTGATGCCATCCCGAAGCATCAGTTGGCTCAGATGGGTGTAGCGCTCACTGTCATCGCTGAATGCATCGTCATCGCCAAAACTGTCATCGCCCGAGTAGAGCACACCGATGGTAGAGGCCACAATTTCCTTGGCACCCACACCGGCCAATAGCGACACGTCGAGTTTCCAGTTGAAGCCCTGAGGTATAAAGATTGGTTCGATGGTTTTGCCCATTCGACCGATATATGACTGTTCCTGTTGCTCTTGTTGTGAGAGTGATTCGTTGTGTGGGAAATAGCCAAGGGCCCAGACGATGATTGAGGCCACGAGGATGATGCCACCCATCTTCTTGAGATATTCCTTACCTTTCTCCCATGTGTGGCGCCAGATGGCCTTTGGCGTAGGCCAACGGTAGGGGGGCAACTCCATGACAAAGGGGGTGTCTTCGCCCTTGATGACAAGTGATGAGAATAGCTTACTGACCACTACCGACATGAGAATGCCTATAGCATAGAGTGATAACAATACCCATGAGCAATACTGTAGCGAGAAGAATGTGCCAGCAATCATAATATAAATAGGTAGGCGCGCTGAGCACGACATAAAGGGCAAGATCATCATGGTGATGATGCGCGAGCGACGGCTCTCTATGGTGCGTGTAGCCATGACGGCAGGCACATTACAGCCGAAGCCCATGATGAGTGGGATGAATGATTTGCCATGGAGGCCCATTTTGTGCATGAGCTTATCCATAATGAAAGCGGCACGGGCCATATAACCAGAATCCTCCATCAGCGAGATGAAGAAGTAGAGGATGAGAATCTGGGGTAGGAAAACAATGACTGAACCTACACCACCCACAACGCCATCGACAAGCATGGCCTTGAGCGGGCCGTCGGTCATGTTGGCGCTGATCTTGTCGCCCAGCCAAGCCACAGCCTCTTCAATCCAGTCCATCGGGTACTGACCCAGCGAGAAGGTCGTCTCAAACATGATGAAGAGCAGCAGGAAGAAGATGGGGAAACCGAAGTACTTATGTGAAAGCACCCGGTCGATAAGGTGGGTGACACGATAGGTGTCCTCTTTTGATCCGGTTTTGAACTTAGCCTCTTTGAGGGCACCGTGGATAAAGCCGTACTTGGCATCCATAATGGCCGTTTCAGAGTCGTTACCAGTCTCTTCCATCACACGTGCCGAAGCCTTGTCGCGAGCATGTGTAAGGTTGTGGAAGTCGTTCATTCGGTTTTCACTAGCCATGTGGTGTCCGAGGTAGTCGAGCACTTGTGAGTCGTGTTCGAGTAGTTTTAGCGAGAGGTAGCGGGTGGAATAGTGCTGGGTAATGTGTTCGTCGGCCTTCAGATATTTCTGAATGTGAGAGATTCCATCCTCGATTTCGTGACCATAGTTGATATGCAGATGGCGGGCCTGTTTGCTGGTACCCTCGTATACCTGGATAACGGCTCGGAACAAATCCTTAACACCAGTACCGTTTTTGAACGAGGTGGGTATCATAGGCATGCCGAAGAGGTGGCTGAGTGTATTGATATCAACACTGTCACCACGGCGTTCAAACTCGTCGTACATGTTGAGCGCACACACCATGCGGATGTTCATATCCACCAGTTGGGTGGTAAGGTAGAGATTGCGCTCCAGGTTGGAGGCATCAATGACATTGATTACCACGTCGGGCATCTTTTCCGTGAGATGTTCGCGGACGTAAAGTTCCTCGGGTGAGTAGCATGAGAGGGAGTAAGTGCCGGGTAGGTCGGTGAGCAAAAACTCATAGCCGAACATAGAGGCATGGGCTTCGGTGGCATCGACGGTGACGCCCGAGTAATTGCCTACATGACCATGGGCGCCCGAGGCGAAGTTGAAGAGCGATGTTTTACCGCAGTTGGGGTTGCCCACCAACGCCACGTTGATGGTACGACGCTCCTTCATGGCTTCGTGGTGGATATAGTCGTCCTCATGGCGGTTGTTATCGGGCGAGAGTCGGAAAGTGGTGGCCTCTAGGGGGGTGTCGGTAGAGACGACCTCGATATTATTAGCCTCCTGATGGCGCAGGCTGACTTCATAGCCCATCAGTTTATATTTTACAGGATCCTGAAGGGGTGCATTGAGCAGTACTTCGACCTTTTTGCCCTTGATGAATCCCATCTCGATGATGCGTTTACGGAAACCACCGTGACCTTGTACCTTGACAATCACACCGCTTTCGCCTGTTTTGAGTTCTGAGAGTTTCATAACATTCTTAAATTTTTGGCAAAGGTACAAAAAAAAGTCTTGCAACCGAGTTGCATTGAGTGATTTATACTGTAAAATACCTACTTTTGAGGATAGATGACATTGTAGAGTATGTTGGCAAACTTGTCGGCACCAGTCGATGTGAGATGACTGGAATCGTTGAAGTCTTCAGGTAGGAAGCCCTTGGCGTCGAGGAAATTATGGTACTCAACATTGGAATACTTCTTCTGCAGTTTTTGGGCAAACGCTTCGATATCAGCCAAGGCTCTGGCATCGATGGCGTCGAGATAGGTCTGATAGACTGGTGTATGTACCAGTATCAATCGGGCGCCCCGCTTTTGGGCGGCATGGGCAATCGTCTCGTAAGTATGCCATAATCTGTCGTAGATTTCTTTGTCGATTGGAAGCGAAGGGTCGAAGGCATCAGCCAAGTTACGTGTCTCCCAGCCTGGCTTTCGCTCGTTGACATCGAGACGGTAATAGCCCAAAGAGTCGCACTCTTGAATGATTTCTGCCTTGTTCCAGAAACGAGACATGTAGTTGAGCTTGGAGTTCAAAATCTCCGACCAATACCAGAACGGCTTGAGGTGTAGTCCCATGTATTTATAGTGCATACAATGGCAGGTGTTTATGAGGCTGACGGCACCATTGTTAGTCTCTTGGGCATTATGTTTCAGGCGTCCGAAAAGGAAGGTTGAGTAATCCATATGCATAACGATGGCCTGAAGGTTGGGCATCTGGGGCACATATTTTTCAGCAATAGACGCATCGTACTCGTTGAGACGAGCTGAGATAGCCATGTTGAAGGCGCCCGGACCCAGTAAGGCAGGATTGATGCCCTCTTCGACATGAGAGCTGCCAAGTAATAGCACGTGGATATCCTTGAGGTGTTCCTCCACATACTGACGTTTATATGAATAGACATTAGGGCGATAAAGCAGGCCCACCTCGATGATGGCGAACATGAGGAGCATTAGCGCTCCAAATGCAGACAGGGTGATGAGAAACTTCTTCATAGTGCGCTAGAATTGGAAGTAAATAAACGCCTGACTCTTGCCGGTAAAAGTAATAATAAGGAGGATCAGGAATAGGTATAGCGTCCAGCGGCAAATCCTACTGTGCATAAGTGTGGCGGGGTTGCCGAACTCCTTGTCACGTTGTATCCACTCAAGCATGAGCAGGAAAATGGCGAACAGGCAGTAAAGATAGCCATAGCTATCGATATAGCAACTGCCAGTGCCATTGGTGAACAGCGCCCAGAAATAACTGAAAGCCTCGCCGATGGAGGGGGCACGAAAAACAGTCAGACCTATTGTGACCAACCCATACGTGCCAAGCATTTTCAGAAAGTCTTTCCGCAGAGGTAATCCGTAAGTGCTTGTCTTGAGCTTTTTTTTCTTGCCAAAAGCACCAGAAAAAACTAGTGGAACGAAGAGAAGACCATGATAGAGTCCGAAGGCACCGTAGGTCCAATTAGCCCCGTGCCAAAATCCGATGACGAGTAGATTGATGATGGCTGCAAGGGAAATGCCCCAGTTGCCCATCTCGCGAAAAGCGATGTTAAGTGGCATAAAGACATAGTCTGTAATCCAACTGGTAAGAGACATGTGCCAACGGCGCCAGAACTCAGCCATATTGCGTGCCAGGAAGGGGTGATTGAAGTTGCGCGTGATATCGAAACCCAGAATCTTTCCCACACCGATGGCCATGTTGGAATAGCCATCGAAGTCGGCATAGAGTTGTACGGGGTAGAGCAGGGCTGCCACGAGGAGCGTCAGAGATGAAGCCGCATCGTAGCTGAGCCAGGCTTGGTCAGTAATCGTGGCGAGGTTATCGGCGATGCACATCTTGGTGAACATACCCCATAGGATTTGGCGACAACCATCGGCTGCAAAGGAATAGTCGAGTATATGGACGTGCTGCAGCTGAGGCAGGAATTGGTTAGGCCGATCGATAGGCCCCGAGAGAATGGTGGGGAAGAATGAAATATAGGTGGCAAAATCCAACAAACTGCAGGGCTCTATATGTTCTCGATGGATCTCGATAATGTAGCTGATGAGTTTGAAGGTAAAGAAACTAACACCGATGGGCAACAGGATGTTAAGCGTAGTCCAACTGACTTGGAAACCTACAGCTTGGAGTATGTTGGCAAATGAATCAGCAAAAAAATTGAGGTACTTGAAATAAAAAAGTATAGCAATACCCAGTACGACGCTGAAACTCGTAATACGAGAAGCATTCCGCGTGTGTTTCTGATCCATTTCACGACGAAGCCAGAGCCCGAGAAAATAAAATACGAGGATAGCACCCAAAAGTAGGGGAACCATACGCCAGTCGGTATAGCCATAAAAGAAATAGCTGACCAACAGTAGCCAGGTGTTCTGGTAACGGGGATTGTTACGGCAGACGGGGAGGTAGTAAACGATGAATACTACAACGAAGAATAGTAGGAAACTGATGGAATTGACAACCATGATAAATACCTACTTGATTTTCTCCAGAATCGAGTCAACCATCTCGCCTACATTTTTCCATTTCATAATCTCGAGTGACGTAAACTTGATGCCGAAGGTCTTCTCGACAGCAACAATCAACTGGATATGACTGAGTGAATCCCACTCCTCGATATCGTTGGCGCTGGTAGCGTCGGTCAGTTCTACTTCGTCTAGATCGAGCACATCGATAAAAATCTCATTCAGTTTGCTGTAAATGTCTGTTCTTTCCATATTCTATTTTTATTATCTATTCATTATATTATGTGTTGCGCTGCATTAATGGGGATTTCTACCCCATTGAGCTGTTGGCTGGCCTTGAGCAACGAGGCAACGAACTCGGCTACATCCTGTGGTTTCAGAAGTTCTTTCAAGGGATGAGAATCTTTCATCTGATCGAGTTGGAAGTCTTCCACCTGACCGAAATCAGTCTGCATATAGTCGGGCAGGATGCAGTTCGATGTGATATTAAATCGTCCCAGTTCCTTGCTAATACTCTTGGAGAGTTGGCGGATATATGCCTTGGTAGCGGTATAAACAGAGAAGCCTGTAGGAGGTACATCGATAACATATGAAGTAATGATGTTAACGATTTTTCCAAACTTACGCTTGCGCATGCCCTTGAGACAAGCCTGCGTGATACAAATGAAAGGAATGATATTCGTCTGAAAGGCTTTTGAAAACTCTTCAGGATTGCTCTTATAGAAGTGAGTTCCCTGAGGGTTTCCCGCATAGGCATTGTTGATGAGCACGTCAATAGGTTCGGCTTCTAATCCTTCTGCAAAAGCACTGACACTCTCCTCGTTGCAGAAATCAACCTGTGTGGCACGTACATTCTGGAAACGATCAGTCAGCGCCTGGGCTTCTTCTTTATGATGACAATAGGTGAAGAGAATCTGATTGACGGAGTCAGTTGCCAGTGTTTCAACTAAGGCACGACCTAATCCGCGTGAACCACCTGTAATTAATATTGTCATGGGCTTAATGGGGTAAGAGTCCTATCTGAACATGACCCTTGGCAACGAGTTGTCGTCCAGTGGCTAAAGTCTTATAGAACTTGAGTTTGTAATTGATAATGTTCACAGCCTCAGAAACGGTGTCAATGGAGGCCTCCAAGGTAACCTCGTCGTGAAGGAACACCGGTTTGTGGAAGCTGATGTCTTGCGACTGGATCATAACGTGAGGGGTGGGGAGGAGCATACCTACGAAATGGGAAATAAAGCCATTGAGGATGTTTCCATACATGACACAGTCTGGGAATCCCTTCTCTTTTGCAAAAGCAGCGTCTGTGTGTAGGGGGTTCATGTCCTGACTGCAACGCTGAAAACCCTCGTAAACCTCAGGGGTTACAAGATAGACGTGAGATACGTGGGCTGTTTGTTCTGCCAATTGGGTAATGGTCATGCTTTTACCTTTATATAACATTCTCTTGATTCGTAGTTGTCAACATCAAGCTGATACTGGGCCGTGGATACTCCAGAGATAGGGGTAAAGCCAAGACTCTGATAATGTTGCTCTACCATTTTATTCTTAAGTGTGGGAAGGTATTCACCTATGATGCGATGATAGCCTTTGGCTTTGGCATATTCCACCATCGTGTTGAGTGTGAAATTCTCCATACCTCGTTTCAGTACGCGACAACTCATGAACCAGGTATCGACGAATAGCGTCTCTGCATCCTGGGGCTTTAGGATGATAACAGCTATCAGACCATTATCACCAAACTTATCCTCGAGTGTAAAACTGAGATCAATCACATCTGGATCATTGGCAAAGGCCTCAATGTCAGCCTCGGTATAACGTATGGTGCGCAGATTAAACTGGTTGCTGCGTTGTGAGAGCTGGGCCACACGCGGGGTGTTGAATTTTGTGAAGCCACTCACCACCGACTCCATGTTGAGCGATTTCAGAAAGTCGGCCTCATTGCTAAATGTCTTTAGCAGGGATACCCGTTGCGCCTCTACCTGATATTGTTTGGTACGGTCTTTGTCGGCTAGACTATATGAGGCTGTCTCGAATAGATTTTGCGAATATAGGAACTCTAGGTACTCGCCAGGGTCCTCAGGCAGTTCGGGCACAGTGATGCCTGGGATGTTCTCACGAACCATACTGCGCTCGAAAGGATTGTCATCGAGAAACACCATCGAATCGAAACCGATATTCAGGATGCTCTGAATGGTACGGATATTATCGACCTTTGTTTCCCAGTTAGCCTGGAAAACGGCAATGTCACTGAGCTTGAGCACCATGTCGGGATGCTTCTCAAAGGGCTCTTTTGCAGTGTCTTCGTTGTTCTTCGAGGCTACACAGATAATAATGCCACGCTGACGCAGTTTCTTTACCCACATCTGGAACTCAGTAAAGGCCTTGCCGATGCCTAGTCCATGTCCCAATTGAATACCCTCTAGTCCATCGTCGCCAATCACACCTCCCCAAACGGTATTGTCGAGGTCGAGGATGAGACATTTCTTGAACTGTCCCTTAATGGCGGAAATGATATCTACCACGCGTCCAGCGACATATGGTAAGGCATCGATGCTGAGTACCATCTCTGTGCTGACATAGACATTGGGGGCAAACATGAAGTCGCGTCCATATTTATTCTGCAGAGCGGCTATGTCGCAAACGAAGAGGTTTGCATATTGCTGGGAGAGATCCATGATACCCATATTTAATTTTCGCACCTGATAAGTGAACGAGCTGCGAATCTTCGTTGCATAACTGCCAAAAACGGTATCCTCAATCTCTGGATAATTGAGGCAGATAATCTTCTTCTTGGTCAATGTAGGATTCTCACAGACGGAGGCCACAAACGAGAGTCGCTGATCGGCTAACTGCTCCTGCTGCTCAGGAAGAAGCTGACTGTGAAGTTCTCCCAGTTTATGGGTGGACTGGAACAAGATTACGAAGTCGGCGTCATACTCATAGAGTTCGCTGGAAGGATCAAGGAACTGGCGCTCCACTTGATTATATTCCGCTTCGTAGAGGTTGATATTGTAACCACGTTCCAAGCCCGTGCCACGGATGGCGGTGGATAGAAACTGCGTGGCCGTATCACCCACAAGAGCTACCTTAACAGATGGCAGCCCATCGGGAATATTTTTGAGTAACTTCTTCAGCTGATTGTATGGAAGCATGATCACGTATTCGTTTCGAAATAATTCTCGAGTTCAACCTTCGCACTACCATTCTCGTTGGGTAGGTCACGAATAATCTCACCTTTCTCCAATAGGGCTATTCGCGTGGAGATGTCAACGGTATGAGCCAAGTTGTGACTTGAAATCAGGATGGTGGCTCCTGTCTGTTGGTTGTACTCTGTAAGCACATGCTTCAGTACGTTCTGACTGGAGGGGTCGAGGAAATTAAATGGCTCGTCGAGGATCACAAGTTTGGGACGATTGAAGAGGGCAGACATAATACCTACTTTCTGCTTGTTACCTGCAGAGAGGTTACGTATCAGTTTCTTCTGTCCGAAGATCTCGCCTGCTGCCAAGCGTTCGAAGTCCTTTAGACGCTCGTCAACCTGTTCTTGCTTCATGTCGGTAATTTTACCAATGAAAGCAAAATACTCTTCAGGCGTGAGGAAGTCAATGAGGAAACCGTCATCGATATATGCTCCAGTGAAGGCCTTCCATGATTCTGTCTTGGCAGGATTGACACCGTCAAGTGTCACATCTCCCTCGTCGGGTTTCAATAGATCGAGGAGCATACGGAAGAGGGTTGTCTTACCTGCTCCATTATTGCCTACCAGACCAAGGATGTCACCATCATTAACCGTGAACGACGGGATATTACTGGCTACTGTTTCTCCAAAAGTTTTTTTGATGTTGTTGATCTGTATCATACGACGCCCTTTCCATGACAATTCTTAAACTTCTTGCCTGAGCCACATGGACATAGATCATTACGTCCAGGTAACTTATCTTTAATAATCGGTGTACGAGGCTGTTGACCGCGCGTATCCTGAGCTGCAGCAGCTGCCTGGTTAGGATCGGTAAGCTGTTCTTCGCCAATATTCTGCTTCGACTCGGTATATTGCTGTCGTTGTGTGCGCTGTTCTGGAGCAGCTTCACGAACCTGTTGCTGTGTGGCCTCAGGAATCTGGGCACGGGTTAGGATCGAACAGATGCGATTATACATCTCATTGATCATGTCGTCCCACACCTTAGCCGACTCGAGCTTGAAGATGAGCAGAGGGTCTTTCTGTTCGTAAGAGGCATTCTGTACAGAGTGCTTCAGTTCATCGAGCTGGCGGAGGTTCTCCTTCCAAGAGTCGTCGATGATATGTAGCAGGATGGATTTCTCGAACTCCTTGACGATGGATTTACACTCCGACTCGTAGGCCTCCTTGAGGTTGCAGGGGATGTTGTACATCTTGCGACCGTCAGTCATGGGCACCAGGATGCGCTCGTACAACTGTCCCTGGTTCTCATAGACCTGTTTGATAATGGGCTGTGCTACCGTCTGAACGCGTTCAGTCTTACGGTTGAAGTTCTCGATAGCCGCCTGGAATGCATTTTCTGTGAGTGCCTCACGTGGCTGGTTTATATAATCCTCGCTCGAGAAGGGTATCTCCATAGAGAGCACATGTAGGAATTCCTCTTTGCAACCCTGATAGTCGCCGGAGTTCTCAATAATGTTCACCACACGATCCCAGATGATGTTGGCGATATCCATACCAATACGTTCTCCCATGAGGGCGTGGCGACGCTTCTCATAGATTACGGTACGTTGCTTGTTCATCACATCATCGTATTCAATGAGTCGCTTACGGATACCGAAGTTATTCTCTTCAACCTTCTTTTGTGCGCGTTCAATACTTTTGGAAATCATGGGTGATTCAATCATCTCGCCATCCTTGAAGCCCAGACGGTCCATCACAGAGGCGATGCGCTCGGAGGCAAAGAGACGCATAAGTTTATCTTCAAGCGAGACGAAGAACACAGAAGAGCCAGGGTCGCCTTGACGACCGGCACGACCACGCAACTGGCGATCGACGCGACGGCTCTCGTGACGTTCAGTTCCAATGATTGCAAGACCACCAGCTGCCTTTACCTCAGGTGAAAGCTTGATATCGGTACCACGACCAGCCATGTTGGTAGCGATGGTTACCGCACCAAGTCCGTTGGTGGACTGACCTGCCTGTGCCACAATGTCGGCCTCTTTCTGGTGGAGCTTAGCGTTCAGCACCTGATGAGGGATCTTTCGCATGGAAAGCATCTTCGACAGTAACTCGGAGATTTCCACTGAGGTGGTACCTACCAGCGTAGGACGACCGCTCTCACGCATCTTCACGATCTCGTCAATAACAGCGTTATATTTCTCACGGGCTGTCTTGTAAACACGGTCATCCTGATCATTGCGGATTACTGGGCGATTCGTAGGAATCTCCACTACGTCGAGTTTGTAGATGTCCCAGAACTCACCAGCCTCGGTGGAGGCTGTACCCGTCATACCAGCGAGTTTGTGGTACATACGGAAATAGTTCTGAAGGGTAATGGTGGCAAAGGTCTGTGTAGCTGCCTCCACCTTGACGTGCTCCTTGGCCTCGACAGCCTGGTGCAGACCGTCGCTCCATCGACGACCTTCCATAATACGGCCCGTCTGTTCGTCCACAATCTTTACCTCACCATCGATCACCACATATTCATCGTCCTTATTAAACATGCAATACGCCTTCAACAATTGCTGGAGGGTGTGTACACGTTCGCTTTGAACGGCATAGTGGTTGAGTAACTCGTCTTTCTTGTCAAGTCGTTCCTGGTCGCTGAGACCTGTCTCGGCTTCGAGAGCAGAGAGCTCGGAGGTAATATCAGGCAACACAAAGAGCTCGGCATCGTTGACTTGCTTGGCCAACCAGGCGGTACCCTTATCGGTAAGATCGCAGGAGTTGAGCTTCTCATCAACAACAAAGTACAGAGGTTCGATACACTCTGGCATACGACGGTTGTTATTCTCCATGTAGATGTTTTCCGTGTTCTGCATACCACTTTTGATACCTTCCTCTGACAGGAACTTGATGAGGGGCTTGTTTTTAGGCATGGCCTTATGAGAACGGTAAAGCGAAAGGAAACCTGCATCCAGTTTTTCCTGACCTTCTTTTTTATTGCCTGCCTCCATGAGTTTGTTACCTTCGCCAATCAATGTCTTTGCTTCAGCCAGGTACTGGGTGGCAAGTTGGCGCTGTACACCAACGAGGCGCTCTACGAGGGGTTGGTATTCTTCGAACATCTGGTCGTCGCCTTTGGGCACAGGACCAGAGATTATCAACGGTGTACGGGCATCATCGATCAACACAGAGTCAACCTCGTCGACGATGGCATAGTTATGTGAACGCTGTACGAGGTCGGCAGGTGAAATGGCCATGTTATCACGCAGATAGTCGAAACCGAACTCATTGTTCGTTCCAAAGGTGATATCTGCCTGATAAGCCTTGCGGCGAGCTTCAGAGTTAGGCTGATGCTTATCGATACAATCAACACTGAGACCATGGAACATATAAAGCGGTCCCATCCACTCCGAGTCACGTTTGGCCAGATAGTCGTTTACGGTAACGACGTGAACACCATTGCCTGTGAGGGCATTCAGAAAGACGGGCAGGGTCGCAACAAGCGTTTTACCTTCACCGGTAGCCATCTCGGCAATCTTACCTTGATGGAGAACTACTCCACCGAAGAGCTGTACGTCGTAGTGGATCATCTCCCATTTTAGGTCGTTACCACCAGCCGTCCAGTGGTTGTGATAGATGGCTTTGTCGCCGTCGATGGTAATGAAGTCTTTCTTGGGATCACCTGCCAGCTCCCGATCGAAATCAGTGGCCGTTACGATGGTTTCCTCGTTTTCAGCAAAACGACGGGCTGTTTCTTTCACGATGGCAAACACCTCGGGCATCACTTCGTCGAGCGCTTTCTCATAGATATCGAGCACTTCTTTTTCAATCTTGTCGATCTGCTCAAAGATGCTGGCACGCTCGTCGATGGGGGTGTTCTCAATGGTCGCTTTCAACTCTGCAATCTTAGCTCTCTGGTCTTTAGCAGAGTCCTGGACCTGCCGCTGAAGCTCCTTGGTACGCTGACGGAGTGCGTCATTATCCAATGAAGCTACTTTGGCAGTTTCGGCCTTGGCCTGTTCTACAAATGGTTGGATTAATTTCATGTCGCGGGTGGACTTGTCACCAAACAACGACTTGAGGAACTTGTTGAAATTCATATAATTATAATTCTGTTTTTTCGATTGAATATTATATTTCCTAAAAATCGGCTGCAAAGTTACACAAAAAAAATGTAACTGCCAAAGAAAATACGCAGAACATAGTTCTGAAAGGTCAGATTGATCTCTCAGAACAACGGATCTGCTGAGCAGGCATTGGGAGCCCTGATACGGATAGACTTAGCAATTGTCGGAGCTATCCTATCGGTTGTAACAGGTTTTTTAACGCGTTCAGAAGGGATGCCTGCACCATAAATAATAATGGGGAAAGTAGGGATAGAGGCTTGTGAGAGCTTGTCTTCACCAGTATCCTCATTCTGTAAATGCCATCCAGAAGCTACTTCAATCAGTAGATCGCCACTATGCTGGACATGGAAACTGTTTCGTATTTTTAGGAATGTGCCTTCATAACTACTTAAAAGTTGCTGGGCTGAGAAGACATTCTTGACACCCTGCATCTGCATGATAAACTCCTGAGCTCGCTGTGAGGCATCTGAAATACTGATACGTTTTGATTCCAACAATTTGTGATTGAGGAAAAGCAGGTTGTCGTAGTATGTTTCTACATATCGTCCTTGCCCCCAGATGGCGCCAAAGTACATATTCAGGAGATTGGCAGCACGATTGATGTAGAAGGTTCCTGTGGGAATGCGATATGTTGCATAGTCAATGCCTTCCGGGTCGCTATAGCCCGTGCTGGTAATACAGAAAAGGACTTTGTCTTTTCCGAGACGATTCTCCAGATATGTAACAAGACTATCCAGATCTTTGTCAAGACGTTGATAAGTGTCAGCAAGTTCTTTCTGACAATCTGTCAGTGGCTTGTGATCAAAATGCCCTGCATAGTAGGTCAGGCAAAGCAGGTCTGTGATGGAGTCGGTACCCATTTTCTGCTCATTGACACATGCTATAGCCAAGGCAGTAATGTCTGCATTTATTAAACCAGAAGTCTGGTATTCCTGATAACGCTTAGAACCTTTTAAAGTATGTCTAAACTGCGGTTTCTTCTGAGTAACAAGTGGTTGCCATTCTAGCTTCTTGGTCTTTTTGTTGAGACGATTTAACTCGTTGTATGATAGTACAAATGGTGGCGTAATGCTAGAGTAATACTGAGAGGAAATCCACTCTCCGGTTTCATGGTCTATCCAAATGGCACCATCAGCCGCATGACCAGCAGATAAGACGGCCATATCACAAAAAGGTGAAATGGCAAATATTTTCGCTGCACCTTTAGAGGCCACTTTCAATTCGTCTCCCAATGAAGATACCTCTAATTGTGCAGGTGACGGGGCATCAGACTGGCGAGAACCTTTTATGCAAGAGACTGGTCGCAGACTGCCTTTGTCGATCCATTTTTCTCCAATAATACTGTGATAAAATGGGGTAGTGCCAGTGATGATGGTAGAGATCGCAGAAGCTTTGTCTGGATTGATAAAAGGATAGGAGGCACTCTCGAACACAAGACCCTCTGTCAGGAGCTTCTTAAAGCCATGATCTCCATAGTTGGCGGCAAAGGATTCCAGATAGTCACTGCGCAACTGGTCAATCGTAATATTGACGACCAGTCTGGGCACCTGCTTGTTCCCGTATTGTGCTTGGGCATCAATATGCCATCCCAGCACTGCCAGCAGAGTGATGGAGAGATAATGGTTCCTCACGCCTTGTTATATTTCAAATTAATCAGTACTCGTAACAGCAAACATAATGCCACAGTCCACATCCCTTCTGCATAATGCTGGAAAATGCCACCTATCATGAAGAGTGTCGCCATTATGAGAAGCATTTTACACCATCTGGTGGGGCGCCTTCTGATGACAGTAGGGATATAAAACAGTGATATCGGATTCAGAAGCAGAATCTGAAGGTTAGTGCTGGTGGTGGGATGCTGGGAGAACAGCATGACGAACAGCACGCATCCTGCCAGACCTTGTAGCACCATCAGCAGCACATCCCAGTATTTAAAGGTCTTCTTACGTTTCCATTCTATCAGCAGTATTGTCGCAGATATGAAGATAAGAATGAGGGAACATTCCGTGGGTGAAAGAGGAAAGTCTTGTTCTATGATTTGTACGCCTGGGGATACAATCATCCTACGTTCTTTTACCAAAGGACGGTAATGACCGCCTGCATAGATCTGGGCTCTGTCGAAATCGTACATAAGGTTTTCAGGCAGAAACTCCTGTTCGCGCAGGGTGGTCGTCATATCTGCTCTCACACCCAATAGCATGTCGTTACCCACAGCTGCCCAAGGGTGATTCCTGACACAGTAGTGAACCATATCCCTATAGGAGGGCGTATAGTCGTCACGCTGAGCATATTCGATCTTCCCTACCATGCATTTTTCGATAGCATCTCTCGGACGTGTAGAACAGTTGTCATAGAAATAATTATAGCGATATATTCGATTCTCGGGTTTCAAGTTTTCACTGAGAATCAACTGTAGGTGCATCTTCTCCTCGTTGGTCAGGTTAAGTATCTGTTCAATGATCGAACTCCCAACTTTCTGGTAGTAGGGCCAGAAGAAATCAAAAGGGAATACCCCCAGTTCGTAGTCTGTCAACCCAAAGACAAACCGTGCTACGAAATAAGGCCTTCTAAAATCAAATACACCCCAGTTAAAGACCATGTCGTTGTCTTTGCCATGGCGAAGGTCGTGCCATCGAATGGCAGAATGGCCATATAAACTATAGATTTCCTCATGGGGAGAACAGGTGAGCAGACTGACCTCAATGGAATCATATTGCTCAAGATTCTCTTGATTTAATTCATGGTTGGCCTGCACTTCAGTAATGAACAGAAATGCTGTGACCAGAAGTAAGAATCTCCTAAAAATGTTATTTTTTTGTTTCACGATGCAAAATTACTCTATATTTTTTATTAAAAAGCGATTTTCTCGTTTTTTTTCAATAATTTTGCACGCTGAAATGAATTTCTATAGAAATAGATATCAAAATATGAATAGATTTCTCTGTTGTCTGGCTCTTTCAGTTGTGACGACGATTGGCGTTTATGCACAAAATGGCACGAACTCTCCTTATAGCCAGTATGGTCTTGGCGACATGGCTGACCAAGGTGTAGGCTTTAATAAAGGTATGGGTGGTGTAGGACTGGCTTTCCGAAAAGGCAATGAGGTTAATCCTCTGAACCCTGCATCGTATTCAGCGGTGGATTCACTGAGCATGATCATCGACGCAGGTCTTTCCGGACAGATAACCAACTATAATGAAAATGGAACCACGATGAGTGCTAAGGGAGGTGGTTTCGATTATGTGACAGGTCTTTTCCGCGTGTTTAAGAATGTTGGCGTCAATGTGGGTATCATGCCCTTCTCCAATATAGGCTACAACTATTCATCTACCACCAAACTGACGGATATGAATACGTCGGTTCCTGTAAAATACGAGGGAAATGGAGGCTTGCACCAGTTGTTCCTGGGGGCAGGAATGAAAGTCCTCAAGCCGCTTTCGGTCGGTTTCAACTTTGCCTATATGTGGGGAGAATACGATCGTTCGGTGGTCAGCACCAACTCCTCTATTAATATGCTGAGTCGGCGTTATAGTGCCACAATTAATAGTTGGAAACTGGATCTGGGCATCCAGTATGACCAGCCTATTAATAAGACCGATTTTATTACCCTAGGTGCTACGTTTACCCCAGGACATAGTTTGAAAGCTGATCCGGAGTGTAAGGTTATCAATAGGAATACGTCTATTGGAAAGTCTGATACCACTTCGTATGTGATTAATAGTGCTCTTGACCTGCCTACTACATGGGGCATCGGTCTGGCCTATCGTCATGGTAATACACTAAGAGTAGGGGCCGACTTCCAGATGCAGAAATGGGGATCGTTATCATTCCCAGTGATGGAGTCTGGTGATCATTATACGCTGAAAGACGGTCTTCTGAAAGATAGCTATAAACTGAATGCCGGTTTAGAGTGGACACCCGATCCTATGAGTCGTAAGTATCTCAATCGTGTGAGATATAGAATCGGCGGTGGTTTCACTACACCTTATTATTATATTAATGGACAGGATGGTCCCAAGGACTTCCATATCAGTGTAGGTTTTGGTATTCCTATCATGAATACCTATAATAATCGTTCCATTCTGAATATCAGTGCCCAGTGGCAACGCCGCTCTGCCGATAATCTCATTAAGGAGAATACGTTCTGCTTCAATATCGGACTGACGTTCAACGAACGCTGGTTTGCGAAGTGGAAGATTGAGTAAGTGTGAAAACGATGGGTAAATACTTATTTTACTTTTCACTGTTATTCCTTTTATCCTGTTCCGACGTTCAGGAGCATACGGCGCCCCCTATCTATGATCGTGACTCAGTGTCGTTAATGACCTCTTATGGGGTGAATACGCTTATCAGCGACTCTGGCGTGATCAAGTATCGTATTGTGACAGAGCGCTGGGATGTCAATACCGTCAGGACACCCTCACGCTGGACTTTTGAAAAAGGTGTGTTCTTTGAGCAGTTCGATGAGAAGTTTCATGTTCAAGCTTATATCCAGTCTGATAGCGCATGGTATTATGACCAGAAGAAACTTTGGCATCTCAGAGGACGTGTGAGAATACGGAATATTAACGGCTTGATATACGAAAGCGAGGAACTGTACTGGGATGGTATCAAGCACGAACTCTATTCTAATGTGTATTCGAAAGTGACCACCCCGGAACGCTCGATGGAAGGCTCTTATTTCCTGAGCGATGAACGCATGCGCCACTATACGGTTACTAATTCCAAGGGCTCGTTTGAGCGTGAGGACATGACAGGCGATTCAAAGGAAGAAGAACAACCCAAGAATCCTGCCGACACCACCACACAGGTAGCCCCTGTCATGCGTCCGCAAGCTCAGAAGCACAGGCGAGTTGACATTTAATGTTCATTTGATTATGACTTCACTCATCATAGGTTTACTGGTATCGATGCTTTTCTCCGCCTTTTTCTCGGGTATGGAGATTGCTTTCGTGTCGAGTAACAGGTTGCGAGCGGAGATGGACAGAGAGAAGAATGGGTTGTCGCAGAAGGCCATAGATGTATTTTATAAGCATCCAAACAATTTCGTATCGACGATGCTTGTGGGCAATAATATCTCCCTCGTCATTTACGGTATTCTCTTTGCCAGGATCTTTGATGCCACGCTCTTCTACCCACTCAGTGATGGAATGAGGGTGACTGCTGATACGCTGCTTTCTACCTTGGTTGTATTATTCACAGGAGAGTTCTTGCCAAAGACTATCTTCAAGAACAATCCTAATACGATGCTCACCTTCTTTGCCATACCGGCTTATCTGTGTTATGTGGTGCTCTATCCCGTTTCCCGATTTGCTACCCTTCTTTCCAAAGGCCTACTAAGGGTTGTGGGTGTCAGAATGAACAAGGAAGATGAGGATAAGGAGTTTACGAAGGTCGATCTCGACTATCTGGTTCAGACCAGCATAGATCATGCAGACAACGAAGACGAGATTGGCGAGGAAGTGAAGATATTCCAGAATGCGCTGGATTTCTCAGAGACCAAGGTACGCGACTGTATGGTACCCCGTACGGAGATAGATGCAGTGGAGGATACTGCTTCCATTGAAGCACTTAAACAGACCTTTATTGAGAGCGGACATAGTAAGATCATCGTTTACCATGAGGATATCGACCATGTGGTGGGCTATATCCATTCTTCCGATATGTTCCGTCTTGACTCCATGGCTGTGGCAAATACACCCCTCAATACCCTTCAGTCATCACTCATTAGAACAATTTCCTTCGTGCCCGAAACCATGTTGGCTTCCAAACTCATGCAGATGCTCATGCAGCAGAAGCGTTCGTTGGCCATTGTCGTCGACGAATTCGGAGGAACGAGCGGTCTGGTATCGCTGGAGGATCTCATGGAGGAGATTACTGGTGAGATTGAGGATGAGCACGACAACTCCAACCATGTGGCCAAACGTGTGGGAGATAATGAATATATTCTTTCTGCCCGTTTGGAGATAGAGAAGATTAATGAGCAGTTCGACCTGTCACTTCCTGAGAGTGATGAATATATGACATTGGGAGGTTTGATTCTGCACGAATATCAGTCGTTCCCCAAGCTCAACGAGTTGGTGAGAATTGGTGATTTTGAGTTCAAGATCTTGAAGAATACGGCTACAAAGATCGAACTTGTGCGTCTAAAAGTCATTGAATGATAGATTTTTCAGTGGAAATTTGCTCAATTCATTCCTTTTTAGTAATTTTGCACGCGTTTTATGGAATTAAAATAAAAAAGATAAAAAATAACAAACAAAATGGCAGCATTAGGAAAAATCAGAAAAAGAGGCGTCACACTGGTGATTATCATCGGTCTTGGCCTTTTTGCCTTTATTGCTGAGGAGGCTTTCCGTTCTTGTGAAGCAACCAAGAACCAGCAGCGTCAGCAGATAGGCGAGGTGTTAGGTAACAAAATCAATGTTCAGGAGTTCCAGGCTCTTGTTGATGAGTATCAGGAGGTGTTGAAGATGTCGAATGGTATCGACAACCTGACTGAAGACCAGTTGAACAATCTCAAGGATGAGGTCTGGAATTCGTACGTCAACGAGCAGATCATTCAGGCTGAGTGCAAGAAAGTTGGTCTGACTGTTACTGACGAGGAACTGCAGAATATTATGAAAGAGGGTACTAACCCCATGTTGATGCGTTCTCCGTTCGTGAATCAGCAGACTGGTCGTTTCGATGTGACCATGCTCACTAAGTTCCTGGCAGACTATAAGAAGAATGCTGGCAACCCACAGCTCGCAGAGTCATACCAGAAGATTTATAACTTCTGGCAGTTCATTGAGAAGCAGCTCCGTCAGCAGACACTGGCTCAGAAATACCAGAACCTGATTAGTAATGGTTTGCTCAGCAACCCTGTTTCAGCTAAGATGGCTTTCGAGGGTCAGACTCAGGAGAGCAATATCGAACTGGCTTCTATTCCATACTCCAGCATCAACGACAAAGAAGTGAAGATCGAAGAGAAGGATCTCAAGGCTAAGTATGATGAGCAGAAAGAGATGTTCAAGCAGACTGTTGAGACTCGTGACATCAAGTATGTGAACTTCCATGTGGAGGCATCCGATGCAGACCGCAAAGCACTTATGCAGACCATGCAAGATGCTTCAGAGAAACTCCAGAGCGGTGCTAATCCTGCAGAGGTCGTTCGCAAGGCTCAGTCTCAGTTCGCATATACTGGTATCGCAGCCAGCAAGCGTGCTTATCCATCTGACATCGCAGCTAAGATAGACTCGATGGCTGTAGGTCAGACTACAGCTCCGTTCGAGACAAAGTCAGACAACACCCTCAATGTGGTGAAGTTGCTCTCTAAGACACAGATGCCCGACAGTATCGAGTATCGTCAGATTCAGGTAGGTGGTGCTACACTCGAGGCTACTCGCCAGACTGCAGACAGCATCTATAACGCCCTCAAGGCTGGTGCCGACTTCGAGGCTCTGGCTCAGAAGTATGGTCAGACAGCTCAGAAGCAGTGGCTTACCTCTGCTATGTATGAGAACAGCAACTCGATGGACGAGGAGTCGAAGAACTATCTCAATGCCATCAACACACTTGGTGCTAACGAGCTGAAGAACCTGGAGTTCTCGCAGGGTAACATCATCATTCAGGTTACTGCCCGCAAGGCTATGATCGACAAGTACGACGTAGCTGTTATCAAGCATACGATCGATTTCTCCAAGGCCACTTATTCTGACGCTTACAATAAGTTCAGCCAGTATGTCAGTGAGAACAAGACTATTGAGGATCTGGAGAAGAATGCCGCAAAGTTTGGCTTCAAGGTCCAGGAGCGTAAGGACCTCTACAACTCAGAGCACAATGTGGCTGGTCTTCGTGCCACCCGTGAGGCCATGAAGTGGATCTTCGATGCCAAGGAGGGTGAGGTTAGTCCGCTCTATGAGTGTGGTAACAACGACAACTTGCTGGTTGTCGCCATGACCAAGATCCATCCTGTAGGCTATCGCAGTCTCGACGCAGTTGAGGATCTGGTTAAAGCAGAGGTTATCCGTGATAAGAAGTTCGAGCAGATCAAGGCTAAGTTGGCAGGTGTTGCCGATATGGCTGCTGCAAAGGCCAAGGGTGCCCGTGTTGATACTGTTAACCAGATCACCTTCTCTGCTCCTGTATTCGTACAGGCCACAGGTGCCAGTGAGCCCGCTCTTTCTGGTGCTGTTGCTGCTGCAAAGCAGGGCGATTTCAGCAAGAATGTTATTAAGGGTAATGGTGGTGCCTATCTGTTCAAGGTCCTGAAGAAGTCTGAGCGTGAGGGAGCCAAGTTCGATGAGAAGACTACCGAACAGCAGCTCAAGCAGCAGGCTATGCAGGCTGCAGGCCGTTTCATTCAGGAACTCTACCTGAAGGCAAATGTTGTTGACAACCGTTATCTCTTCTTCTAAATCACAGATTGGAGAATAACCAAATATGCAATCATACAATAAAGGCTTGCGATTTCGCAAGCCTTTATTGTATTTCATGGGGAGTAGCGTGTCATATTCTCTGCGTAAAAGCCCTATTCCGGATGATACTCGAAATGCTGGTAGTCTTTCATTGTTTGCCATGAGCCACCCCAAATGAAACCATGTTTCAGGAATAGACGATGACACAGGTCACCCTCCACAATCTTATAGCGATAAGGTTTCTTTCTATCTACATATGGCTTGCCGTTCTTAGGTTGTACAATCACAGATCCATCTTTTCTGTAGCGAACATAGGGATTGTAGAGTGTGTTGATATCGATGGCGAGGCCACGTGCATGATATGAGAGTTTCTTGGTGTCGGGCACATTGCGATAACAGAAACAACTGGTGTTGTTGTTTTCCATCTGACGTTCGTCGTCAGCATCATATTCATCAGCCAGACGGATGTGCTGAATAGGGTAATGGTGGGCGTACAGCTCACGGAAGATGGCCAACAGTTTGTCGGCAATCAACCTGTTACATACCAATGCCCCTTCGTGCGTCTTTTCGTCATAATCCCAATGGCGCACCTTTAGATAGCGGAGGTCGCTACGCTTAATATGGGGATTGGGTTGATAAGTCTTGCCTTGCATAAGTGTCCACACACTGTCAGAGATTTCCTGAACAGAGAATCCCTCAGAAAGATTCTGGCTTTGCACACATGTGGCGGTGCAAAGCCAGAATAATGTTATTAAGTGAAATTTGTAATGCTTCATCAATACATCACTTTTTTATTGCCTTGGATATAGATGCCTGGGCGTGAGGGCTTACCATTCTGGCGAACACCTTCCAGATTGTAGATCTGTGCCTCAGAATCATTGTCAGCCTGGGCGGCACGAATGCCAGAACCACCATTTTTGTATTCTATAGTGGCCCGTTCAAGCTGTTCCATAAAGTCCTTGTTGGTGTGCATTCGTGCATAAGTTGCAGCTCCTGCCAGTCGTCCCATGTCAACATCGCTCTGCCAGTGATAACCTGTAATCACACGACCTTGTCCATACTGCATGGCCCTGGCAAGAAGGGCTTCCTGATAGTCGGGGGCAATCTCCGACATGACCAATGCATAAAGCCATCCGGCACAGGCGTGACCAGAAGGATACGAACCGTTGTCTCTGAGAGGGTCGTTCTCTGGTGTACCACCAGTGGCTGTTGATTCATACAACTGCACAAACGGACGGAGGCGCTTGTAATAGGCTTTACAGCTCTGTGTCGCATCTACAGCCGAAGGGTAGATGGTCTTGAACAGTTTATACAGTTGGGGCGAGGCTGTTTGTGAGAACGTCTTTCCAAGTACTTTGGAGAAGATTTTGCAGTAGTAATCTGCACTGTCATCTACGTCCTGTCGGGCTGTCTCGCCTTCTGATGTCGTACGCTTCTGAATACCATCGATATGTGCACTGAGGTCAGTGGTGAAGACTGACGATGAATTAGAAGGGGGCTTGGGCAGATACTTATAGCCATCGGGAAGTTCGTCCTCTGTGAAATAGGCATCCGCTGTCGTAGAACGCTTGCTATTTGTTACGCCTGATTTCTTTTCATACTCCGTAATGGCTGATTGGATCATGGCATTGAATCCCGGGTGGGAGTGAAGCCGTGAAACAAGTGCCGAAGCCAACAGACAGCCAGCATAGGAGTCGCTGTCCCAATGGTAGCCGGAAATTACCGAACTGGTGCCGTATTCATAACCACGGGCCAATACTTCGTTCTGTTTGTCAGGACAAACCTCTGTCAGCATCAGTGCGAACAGCCATCCCATCATGGCCTGACTGGATGGGTAGGAACTGACGTTCTTTAGTTGAGATTCGTAAGCTGGCACCAGTGTCGGCTGGTTGAACCTGGCATAAGGCCTGCGATAAAAATAAGAGGCCTGTGCTTTGGCCTGTGCTTTCTCGCCATAGGTCATACAATAGTCGAACAGTGTATAGATGTTCGGCGTATTCCCTGCCGTTAGTTCGATACCGACAACCTTTGAGAATGCAGACAGGTAGTTTGCTGTCTGTGCCAGAAAATCTTCTTTTGCCTGTTGTCCTAGCTCAGTGTCGCGCTCTGTCTTTCCCCATTCGTACTCAAGATAATCCTTGATATATACGTTTGTCGTTTGGACAGAGGAAAAGTCTGTAGGAGGTCCTGGCAGAAATTCCTCCGCATTTGGAACCGGGACCTCCTGAGCTTGAATACTGCTGCAAAACAGGATTGTAGCAATTGAATAAAGCGTTCTTTTTTTCATTATAATGTTATTGATACTTCTATGAGAATGCAACGGTGAGACCTGCCATGACGATGCTGACCATAGACATCAGTTTGATGAGAATATTCAGCGAAGGACCAGATGTGTCCTTAAACGGATCGCCTACAGTGTCACCAACGATACAAGCCTTGTGGGCAAACGAACCTTTACCACCGAAATTCCCTTCCTCGATATTCTTCTTGGCATTGTCCCATGCACCACCGGCATTAGCCATGAATACAGCGAGTGTGAAGCCACCAGCCAGACCACCTACGAGCAGTCCGAGCACACCAGCCACACCCAGCAGACATCCTACTACGATGGGAATGATAATGGCGAGGATCGACGGAACGATCATTTCGTGCTGGGCAGCACGGGTAGAGATCTCCACACAACGTCCATAGTCGGGAGTTCCTGTTCCTTCCAGGATACCAGCAATCTCCTTGAACTGACGACGCACCTCCTGTACCATCTTCTCAGCAGCACGACCTACAGCCTCCATGGTCATACCACAGAAGAGGAAAGCTGCCATAGCACCGATGAATGCACCAACCAGAACCTTCGGGTTCATCAAGTTGATCTGGAAGTAGTTCATGAAGTCGGGAATTGTTGCGTTTGAGGCATCGATCACATCGCCAGCGACATTTGTCAGAGTCTGTTCTGCACGAGTCATGGCGATCTTAATTTCCTCGATATATGAAGCCAGCAGTGCAAGAGCAGTCAAAGCGGCAGATCCGATGGCAAACCCCTTACCTGTAGCAGCTGTCGTGTTGCCAAGAGCATCGAGGGCATCGGTACGATGGCGTACCTCTTCGCCCAGTTGAGACATCTCTGCATTACCACCTGCGTTATCAGCAATAGGTCCGTAAGCATCAGTAGCCAGCGTGATACCCAGTGTGGAGAGCATACCAACGGCAGCAATACCGATACCATAAAGACCGTGAGCCAGACTCTCTGACGACATGGAAAGGTCGAAGCCGTTAGCACAGAGATAACTCAACATGATTGCCACACCAATGGTAATCACTGGGATACAGGTGGAAATCATTCCTGTGCCTATACCTTTAATAATAACAGTAGCAGCACCAGTCTGTCCTGCCTCGGAGATCTTCTGGGTAGGCTTGTATGAATGAGAGGTGTAGTACTCAGTTGCCTGTCCGATGATGACGCCTGCAGCCAGACCAGAGATCACAGAGAACGAAAGACCAACCCAGTTCTCAATGCCCAGGAAGTAGAGAATGCCGAAAGTGGCAATGGCGATAAGCACTGCACTGACGTTTGTTCCTAATGACAGTGAGCGAAGCAGGTCCTTCATCGTAGCGCCCTCCTTTGTACGGACCAGGAAGATACCAAAGAGTGAGAGGAACACGCCAACGGCAGCAATCAGCATGGGAGCAATGACTGCCTTGAGTTGGATGTCGAGACCTGCCACTCCAAAGGCAGCGGCACCAAGGGCTGCGGTAGAAAGCACCGATCCGCAATAGCTCTCGTAAAGGTCTGCACCCATACCAGCCACGTCGCCTACGTTATCACCTACGTTATCGGCAATGGTAGCAGGGTTACGCGGATCGTCCTCGGGGATGTCGGCCTCTACCTTACCCACGATATCAGCACCCACATCGGCAGCTTTCGTATAGATTCCACCACCCACACGGGCAAACAAAGCCTGTGTAGAAGCACCCATACCGAAGGTCAGCATGGTAGTGGTGATAGATATCAGACCGTCTTGATCGAAGTGGTTTAATACTACAAACCAGATGGCAATATCGAGCAGTCCGAGACCAACCACAGTCAAGCCCATCACAGCACCTGAGCGGAAGGCAATCTTCAGACCAGCATCCAAACTCTGACGAGCTGCATTAGCTGTACGGGCAGAGGCATAGGTAGCGGTCTTCATACCAAAGAAACCTGCCAGACCAGAGAAGAAACCACCTGTCAGGAAGGCAAATGGCACCCAAGGATTCTGCACGTTGAGTCCATAGGCCATAAAGGCGAAGAGGGCACAAAGCACTACGAAGACGATGCATACCACCTTGTACTGCTGCTTCAAGTAAGCCATAGCGCCTTTACGCACATAGAGTGCAATTTCTTTCATACGAGGCGTACCCTCGTCGGCCTTCATCATCTGGGTGAAGAAGAAGTACGCCATAGACAGTGCTACCACCGATGCGATGGGCACGAGCCAAAATACTGCTGGGATATTCATATCAATGAGTTTTTAGTTAATGGTTATTTTGATATTTATTCTTCTACATAGTCAATCATGTTTGCCGCCTCGTCTTCAGGGTCATCATTGCCGAGGTCCATCATGGTCGAGTAGTTGTCCTCAGTGATCTCATCGTCATTGGGATCCTCTACCTCATTTTCCTCTTCGTCGTGCGAGCTGTAGTTGTCCTCAACATCGTAGTCTTCATCATCGCCTTCTGCATCTCCGTCACCGTCTTCACGGCTCTTCTCGTTGAAGTGCATCTTGATCTTTTCCTGCTCAGGCTTCAGTTTGGCAAAGATAGCTTCCACCCAACCGCCTTTTTCAACCTCGAGAACTTCGAATCCGTCCTCGATTTTCTTCTCGTACATACCACCTTTCTTGTGCAGACGGTCTTTTGGCAATGTTGTTGTGGATATGTCGAAACCACTGAGGATGATGTCCTGAATAGACTGGGGTAGGGAGTCCCATCCACCACCAAAGTTACGGTCGAGTACCTCAACGAGTTTGACTGCTGAGATGTGACGGATATTCTCATAGGTCAGGTCGGTCACTCGCATAATCGGGCGCTTCTTGATGGCCCAGGCGAACTTCATCCCCTCCTCAAACTTTATCTGTGCTATTTTGTAACCGCGTTTCTCATAGCTTTTCTTTACCAATAGCACATCCTCCTTAATCTCCTCTATCAGGAATGCACTCTTAAAGATGTCGAGATAATGCTGTACGTTTTCCTTCACTTCTGCATCTTTAGTGGCTGCCTCCCACATACGTAAAACGTCGTTCTCTTGAATGTCCCAAACGCTACTTTTCGTGATCGACTTGATTGAAAGCGACGGGTTGCTTTCAGGTTGTTGTTGCTTTGTTCTTGCCATATATTCTTGTTTTTTTCTGCAAATGTAAAAACTTTATTTTTTATTAGCAAGTTTTTAGGCGATAATTTTTGTAATTTTGGCATTTTAACGTAACTTTGTGGCCGAATATGGCACAACCACTGGCTGAAAGGCTTCGTCCACGCACCTTAGATGAGTATATCGGACAAGAGCATCTGGTAGGTGAAGGGGCCGTCCTGCGCAAGATGATTGACGCAGGGCGTATTTCTTCTTTTATCCTTTGGGGACCGCCAGGAGTCGGCAAGACCACCCTGGCCCAGATTATTGCCCATAAACTCGAGACCCCTTTCTATACACTGTCGGCTGTCACCAGTGGTGTAAAAGATGTTCGCGACGTGATAGAGAAAGCCCAGAAAGGCCGTTTCTTCAACGAGGCGTCACCTATATTATTTATTGACGAGATCCATCGCTTCTCCAAATCCCAGCAAGACTCCCTGTTGGGTGCTGTCGAGAAAGGTATTGTTACCCTGATCGGTGCAACCACTGAGAATCCTTCGTTCGAGGTTATCAGACCATTGCTATCCCGTTGCCAGCTCTATGTGTTGAAGTCTCTTGAAAAAGACGATCTGCTCAAACTGCTCGAGAGAGCCATTACGCAGGATACGATTCTAAAAGAGAAACATATTACGCTGAAGGAGACTGGTGCTATGCTTAGATACAGCGGCGGTGATGCCCGTAAGCTCTTGAATATATTAGAGTTAGTCTGTGAATATGAAGTATCGGGTGAAGTAGTGATTACAGACGAATTAGTCGAGAATCGCCTCCAGCAGAATCCGTTGGCTTATGATAAGGATGGCGAGATGCATTACGATATCATCTCAGCCTTTATCAAGAGCATCCGAGGTTCTGATCCTGATGCAGCCCTTTATTGGCTGGCGCGTATGATTGAGGGTGGCGAAGATCCTCAATTCATTGCCCGTCGTTTGGTCATCAGTGCTGCTGAAGATATCGGACTGGCCAACCCCAATGCTTTGCTTCTGGCTAATGCAGCCTTCGATGCCGTTATGAAAATCGGCTGGCCCGAAGGGCGCATCCCTCTTGCAGAAGCGACCGTCTATCTGGCAACTTCACCTAAGAGCAACAGTGCTTACCTGGGTGTCGATGCAGCCTTGTCGCTTGTACAACGCACTGGAAATCAACCTGTACCACTGCCTATCCGTAATGCACCCACCCAACTTATGAAGGATCTGGGCTATCATGACGGTTACAAATACCCTCATGACTATCCAGGTCATTTCACACCCCAGCAGTATCTTCCTGATGCCCTGGTCAACGAGCGCCTATGGCACGGACAGCATAATCCGTCTGAAGAAAAGATGTATCAGCGGATGGTAAACTATTGGGGAGACAGATATGAAGATAAAAAGTAAAACTAAATATGCCAGAACAAAACAATACCCAACGAAGACAGAGAAAACAACAGCCTGTTGATAATACTTATGGTCATCTGCAGCCTCAGGCTATCGAGGTGGAGAAGGCCGTTCTTGGAGCCTTGATGATCGACAAGGATGCCTATGCTGTTGTATGTGAGATATTGCGCCCCGAGAGTTTTTATGAGCCTCGTAACCAGATGGTTTATACAGCCATTCGCGACCTGAGCATGGCTGAGAAACCCGTTGATGTGCTCACAGTGACCGAACAACTTGCCAAACTTGGCACTCTCGATGAAGTAGGGGGACCAACCTATGTCGCAGAACTCAGTTCACGCGTGGCCTCTTCTGCCAATATCGAGTTTCATGCCAATATCATCGCCCAGAAATCCCTGGCCCGCCAGCTCATCTCGTTTGCAAGTGTCATTGAGACCAAGGCGTTCGACGAGACCATCGATGTGGAGGATTTGATGCAGGAGGCCGAGGGATCACTCTTCGAACTCTCGCAGCGCAACATGAAGAAAGACTATACGGCCATCGATCCAGTGATTGCTCAGGCCGTGAAGACCATACAGAATGCAGCCAAGAACTCCGACGGACTCACTGGTGTCTCTACGGGTTATCATAAACTCGACGATATTACCAGTGGTTGGCAGGCTTCCGACTTGGTGATCATTGCCGGACGCCCTGCCATGGGTAAGACCTCGTTTGCCCTGTCGATGGCTAAGAATATCGCTGCCGACCTCAGGATTCCCATGGCCTTCTTCTCTCTTGAAATGTCGAATGTACAGTTGGTAAACCGTCTGATCTCGAATGCCTGTGAGATTCAGGGCTCAAAGATTCTGAATGGTCAGTTGCAGCGCGACGAATGGGAACGACTCGACAAGCGTATCAACACCCTGCTTGGTGCTCCTCTTTATGTTGATGACACACCTGGTCTGTCTGTCTTCGAACTGCGCACCAAGGCCCGTCGCCTTGTTCGTGAGCATGGTGTCAAACTTATCATGATCGACTATCTTCAGCTGATGAACGCCAATGGCATGCGTTTCTCTTCCCGTCAAGAAGAGGTTTCCACCATTTCACGCTCTCTCAAGGGATTGGCCAAGGAGTTGGATATCCCCATTCTCGCCTTGAGTCAGTTGAATCGTGGTGTCGAGAGTCGAGAGGGTCTTGAAGGTAAGCGCCCCCAACTGAGTGACCTTCGTGAGTCGGGTGCCATCGAGCAAGATGCTGATATGGTCATCTTCGTGCATCGTCCCGAGTACTATCACATCTACCAGGACGACAATGGCCGCGACCTTCGTGGCATGGCCCAGATTATCATAGCCAAGCACCGTAAGGGTGCCACGGGCGATGTGCTGCTCTCCTTCCGGGGCGAGTTTACCCGTTTCGAGAATCCCGAGGACAAGAACCTCGGCAATCGCACCCCGACTGGAGGCGAGATCATCGGCTCCAAACTCAACGGCGGCGATAATCCCCCTGCCGACGGCTTCGATTCCTATGGCGACAGTACCGTCATCCCCCCTCCCTCCGACAACGGCCCCTTACCATTTTAAAGATATTCTTGGTTTTTCCAAAGGGTGTATTGGATAAAGAGATTATAGTCTATGGTTTCGGGATCGCGCGAGGGAGATTCGTTGATGAAAAGGGTAATGTCACCGAGGATGTTGCCTGTTCCCCTTCGTACGTACCTTTATATATATTGGTTCCGTCGTGTTGCCCAGGGTTGCTAAGCGTGAATTCCTTTTGCAGCAAAGCCTGGTTGAAAGTCGTGATTGTCCCCTCCAGCGGTACGCCCATAAACTCGAAGCCTTCGCTCTGAGCCCTCGA
The DNA here is from genome assembly GCA_946415825.1 of uncultured Prevotella sp. Taxonomy (GTDB): domain Bacteria; phylum Bacteroidota; class Bacteroidia; order Bacteroidales; family Bacteroidaceae; genus Prevotella. The sequence goes on from CAMKUA010000001.1 coordinate 42,462, forward strand.
GCCCATCGCCACCGCCACAACCAAGAGTATCAACGCAATCCGCTTCATTTGTTTTTGTATTCAGTTTCTTGGGGCAAAGATAAAAATAAATCCCCAAATTAGCAAGCTTTTGAGCGAAAAACAAAAATTTCGCTTTAAAAATTTGGTCGGTAACTCGGTAAAATCGAAGGCATCAATGGTTTGCTTGGAAAAGAGGATCAAAACTGCAGCAGTTCTATAATAAAATTTGTGGATAAATGATTCAAAAAAGGTTGTAACATTACAACCTTTTTGAAAACATTTTGTGTCTTTGCAATGTGAAACTCCCTCAAATCTTTGGTGGTTTGGGGGATTTACGATCTATCTCATCCGATAATAGGCTCTGACAGCCTCTTCGTCAATACCGAACTGTTTACAAGTACCTTCCGAGACGTATTCGGGCATGCATTTGATGTAACCTTGATAATATCCACGTGGGCTCTGCGAACGTCCTGAATAAATAAAGCAATCTTCGCCAATTCGCTTCACCGTCTTCGGAATGTAAAGTTCTTCAAGGCAACCTGCAAAGCCGTTCCATCCCTGGAATGTGAATGCCCGCTCTTCAATGTACTCAAGGCTTTCTGGCAGATGTATCCTACTCATACTTGCACCGGGGAATGCCCGCTTACCGATCTTCTTCAACGTGGAAGGGAATATCACGTTTGTTATGTTCGCCTTATGTAGGAAAGCTTTCTCGGCGATCTCAGTGACAGTATATTTCTCGCCTTCGTATTCCACATATTCAGGAATAGTGTATTCACTTTCCAGATATTCGCCAGGCATAACTGCGAGTGTACGTTCGGCCTCGGAAACGAAATAATAGTTCAGTTCGTGACCGTCAGGTGTCTTTGCCGAAAAAGATCTTACACCCTTTTTACCCTTTGTGATGCCCGAGGTTGCCACAGCTGTCACAGTCTCATGTTGACCGTTCGGCCCCCCAGATTGCGCACCAGCATTGTTCCCTGCACCTGACAGGGTGAGATCGATCTTTGTGCCATCGGCCATCTTTACAAGTAGAACATCATCTTTGGCCATGCGTTTGATCTCTGCATCGGCACTATCACTCAACTGATAAAATACGGCAGAAGAGCCGATTTCAACATTATACACTTTCAGCGATTCGCCCTTTTTGGTCACAATCAGATCCTGCGCCTGAACATATATGGCACAGAACAAACAAAAAATGATGGGAATAAGCCTTTTCATAAATCACGTATGCTATTTCTTTTGGCAGCAAATATAAAAATTATTTTTGAATTATGCAAGTTTTTGACCGAAAAACTATCATAAATCACACAGGGTCCGCATCCCTGCAAGCCCTGTGTGATCATTACTAACCAATTAACCAATAATCAAATAGAGATGTGATGTGTCTAGATTTATTCGTTAAGTGAGTAAAACTGAAAATAAATGAGGAAATATTTTGTGCATAGTAATTTTTTTCGTATCTTTGCAACATATATTACTTCTAAAACAAAACAATTATGAAAAAGATGATGAATTGGATGCTCGCCGCCATCCTGATTTGCGGCGCAAGTGTTTTCACATCGTGTTCGTCGAACGACGACAATCCAGTCGTCAATTGTCCAACAATCACAACTCAGCCTGAGAACGCTACATACAACGTGGGTGATACTACGTATCCCAAGATGAGCGTTGCAGCAAAAGCTTCTGCCGGCGAACTTACATACGAATGGTTTGCGAAAAATGTAGACGGTACCTATTATAGCTCAGGTATTACAACGGCAGAGTTAGACTTAAAGGCTTTTATCGGTAATATGATAGAATTGTTCCGTGAAGAAGCTATTGGTGCCTACACCTTCATGTGTAAAGTCACCGATGGTAAAGGTACTGTTGAATCAAACGAAGCTACTCTCACAATCACTGATATTCCCGCATCTGGACTGGCAGGAAATATTATTGGCAAGTGGATGGTAGATGCACTGAACGGCCAGCCATGTCCCACCAATCTGAAGGCAGTCATTACATTCCTGTCAGCGACGAAGGCATACGGTAGTCTTTCTGATTTCTATAGCGACTCTTGGAACAGCCATGCATCAGCCGACGTCGTCATCGATGGTAATAATGTGACGCTCACTGCATTCGAAAATGAGCATACCAAACATGTCACGGTGGTAGATATTTACTCTATTACAGACAAGGACATGAGGTTGAAATCTGATTGGAAAGCCTATACAGATGATAAAATGGTTATTAATGAGGCATGGGACAATGAACGCTATATCCGTATCAACAACGACTTTGAAAATGACATCATTGGCACGTGGGAAGGCAAGGTGACCAGCGCGGAGGACGAGCACACCGACGGCGAGCTGCACCGCTGGGAGTACAAAGCCGACGGCACCTATGTCTATTACAACAAGGCAGGTGATGAGTGGGTGAATAATAACGACGCGCTTGCCGAGTATTTCGTAGACGGCATCCTGCTCTGCACCCGCTGGAAGAAAACTGTCGACAGCGAGGAACTGCGCGAATGGTGGGAGATTGAGAGCATCAACGACGGTGTGATGAAGTGGACGGCCCTGCGCCAGCGCGAAGACGGCACGACCTATACCGCCACATTCCAAATGACCAAGGTACAGTAAGCAGAACAAAGCAACAAAACTAAAACCTATCACAGGGCCTGGCCCCGTGATAGGTTTATTTTTGTACTAATCCCTTTAATTCTATTAAATCGAGGCTTTAATTCTAAAAAAGGTTAATGTTTGAGGGGGGGGTGTACCGAGTTTTGGGACACCTCCTCTTTAGTTTTGCCCTCGAATTCGAGAGTTGGTAAATGTATGTTTAACCTAAAAAGATGGAATCAAATGATTAACGAAGTTAATTACATCCACTGTGGGTAGAGGCCTCTGCGAATACCTTCTTCTCTTGGATGGGGATGTAGAGGTCAGGACGCATCACAAACCTCTTTGCTCCCGGATTCTTGCCGATCTTCAGCACTCGGCGCTGTGCAATAACTTTAATTGCCATACTTTTTGAATAGATTTAATGTTAAACTTTTTGTTAGTACTCTCAATGCCATTTGAGAATGCTTCGTTTGGGCCCCATTAAGTGAAAAACGATTTGCTATTAATTCTCGCAATTGCTACTATTAATTCCCGCAATTTTTTCCATTAATACTAGATTTGTCCACATCTCTCATTTGACACTGCAAAGGTACAAAATTTTCAGCACATATGCAAGCTTTTTCCAAAAAACTTTTAAAATGTTAAAATTTAGATTTTCTCGCAGTGACGCAGTGACGCAGCTACGCAGTGACATTAGGTTTTTTGATTGCGTACAAAGTGACCTTGATTTTATATATATATTATATATATTATAATATATATAATATATATAATATATATATAAAATATATAGAACATTCCACGTCACGCCCATCCCAAAAAGTGAAAATCGTAAAGTCACTGCGTCACTGCGTTGCTGCGTCACACCGTGGGTTGACAGGAGTGGGGGTGTCGTCAGTTACGCGACGCCCTTACCCTTATCTTTGTATTCAGAAATCGAAAATAGCAGAAATATTGAGATTTGCAACATTTTGAGCGAAAAATGATAAATCATTTTGTTTTTTCAATAAAATCGTTTATCTTTGCATTTAGAACATAAAACAATAATCATTAATGGCAAATCAGACAGAACGTGCGGAACTGCACAAGACTATATGGAAGATAGCCAACGATCTGCGTGGCAGTGTTGATGGCTGGGAGTTTAAGGCCTATGTGCTGGGCTCCATCTTCTACCGATTTATTTCTGAAAACATCTGCGACTACTTCAATCAGCGCATGCACGACCTGGGTTATTCCGATTTCAACTATGTGGATATGCCCGACGAGCAGGCGCAGGGTGGAAAGAACGATGCTGTTCAGACCAAGGGCTTCTTTATGTTGCCCTCGCAGTTGTTCCAGAATGTGGTGAAGACTGCCGATAAAGATGAAAATCTCAATGAGAAACTGACCAACATCTTCCGCTCCATCGAGGCTTCAGCCCAAGGCACTGAGTCGGAGGACGATCTTCGCGGACTCTTCAGCGACTTCTCAGTTGATAGTGCGGCACTGGGTTCTACTGTCATCAAGCGCAACCAGCTTTTGGCTAAGGTGCTGAAGACAGTGGCCACCATGGATTTGGGATCGAAATACAACGATACTGACAATGATACCTTTGGCGACACCTACGAGTTTCTGATGCAGATGTATGCCTCAGAGGCAGGCAAGAGTGGTGGCGAGTTCTTCACCCCTCAGCAGGTCAGCGATCTGTTGGCGCGCCTGGCTTCATACAACAATCCCAACATTCAGAAGGTTTACGATCCAGCCTGTGGCTCAGGTTCCTTGTTGCTGAAGTTTGCCAAGACTGTTGGCAAGCAGAATCCCAACCTGAAATACTTTGGTCAGGAGGTGAACCCCACCACCTACAACCTCTGTCGTATCAATATGTTCCTGCATAATGTGAACTACGACAACTTCGATATCCGTCTGGAAGATACGCTGCTGAAGCCCCAGCACATGCAGGATGCACCTTTCGATGCGATAGTCTCGAATCCTCCTTATTCGCTGAAATGGGAGGGCAAGGACAACACCATCCTGATCAACGATGAGCGTTATGCCCCTGCTGGCGTGCTGGCTCCCAAGAGTGCTGCCGACCTGGCTTTCACGATGCACATGCTTTGGCACCTCAGTGAGCGAGGCACAGCTGCCATCGTAGAGTTCCCTGGTGTGCTCTATCGTGGGGGCGACGAGAAGAAAATCCGCCAGTACTTGGTGAGCCACAACTATGTGGATTGTGTCATCCAGTTGCCTGCCAACCTCTTCTTTGGTGTAGGCATCGCCACCTGTATCATCGTGTTGAAGAAGAGTGCGAAGGTGGACTCTTCTGTGCTCTTTATCGACGCCAGCAAACTGTTCCAGAAGAATGGCAATAAGAACATCCTCCTGCCTGAGCATCAGGATAAGATCATGGCGCTCTACCAGAATCGTCAGGACGAGCAGTATCTGGCCAAGTTGGTGAAAAACGATGATATCCTCGCCAACGACTGCAACCTCTCTGTCTCCTCGTATGTGGAGCAGAAAGACACCCGCGAGGTGATCAATATCTCCGAGGTCAATGCCAAGCTCGAAACCCTCGTAGCCGAGGGCAATGAGTTGAATCAGAAGATTGCCAGCATCATCGAGGAATTAGGAGTGTAAAACGCATTTTCCCTCATAAAATTGGCAGAAATGAACCAAAGTTCCCTCATAAAATTGGCAGAAAGTATAAATATTCCCTCATAAAATTGGTAAAACATTTGGAACTTCGTCCAGAAAAGTGTATCTTTGCAGCGATAATTCGTCCAGAAAAGTGTAAATTGGTATGAAAAGAAAGTTATATAACTCGCTGATAGAGTGGAAAAACGATCCTGACCGCAAGCCTTTGGTGCTTGAGGGGGCTCGTCAGGTGGGTAAGACTTGGCTTCTAAAAGAGTTTGGGCAGAATGAATACCAGAATCTTGTTTATGTGAACTTCCATGATGATCCTGAGGCTCAGGAGATATTTCGTGTTGATCTTAAGGTGGATCGCATCATGTATTTACTGGAATCCATCACGCATCAAAAGATTACAGCAGGCAAGACGCTGATATTCATGGACGAGATACAGGAGGCGTATAGAGGACTTGACAGTTTAAAGTATTTTTGTGAAAACGCACGTGAGCAGCATGTTGTTGTAGCAGGTTCGCTGCTTGGAACCACTCATCGCAAAGGTGAGTCTTATCCTGTCGGTAAGGTTAATCTACTCACACTTTATCCCATGACATTCGAGGAGTTTCTTTGGGCAAAAGGCGAAGATAGAGTTGCTGAGATGTTGGCACGTGCAGATTGGGAAATGTTGCAGATATTGGATTCCAAGGTTCAGGAACTATTGCGACAATATTATTATGTAGGAGGAATGCCTGAGGCTGTGTTGCAATATACCACAAAGGGTGATGTTAATAAGGTACGTCGGATACACGAGGAAATCCTGCGAGCATATGATAACGATTTTGCCAAGCATGCTGGCGATGAGACAGAACGCATACGTATGGTATGGGAAAGTATTCCTAATCAACTTGCTAAAGAAAACAAGAAATTTATCTATGGCGCTGTAAAGGAGGGTGGAAGGGCTCGCGATTTCGAAATCGCTATAGAGTGGCTTGTCAGGGCGGGTCTTGTGTATAAGATTCGTAGATGTAAGAATCCAGAGATGCCATTGAAGTTCTATGAAGACTTCGGTGCATTCAAACTATACCTGTTGGATGTCGGATTATTAGGAGCTATGTCTAAGGCCAGTCCGAGACTCATGCTCATTAATAATGGTGTATTTACAGAATTCAAAGGTGCTTTCACGGAAAATTACGTGTTGGAGCAGTTGAAATCTATGGACGATTTGGATGCCTATTATTTCAGCAAGGATAATTCTACCCAGGAAGTCGATTTCTTGGTTCAGACAGCCGAGCGCATTATCCCCATTGAGGTAAAGGCAGAGGAGAACGTGAAGAGTAAGTCGCTGAAACAGTTTGTTACGGTAGATCATGCCGATAAACATCTCAAGGGCCTGCGCTGTTCCATGAAACCCTATGTCGATCAGGGCTGGATGGAGAATATTCCACTATATGGGATTCTGGGATATATTAATAAGCAAATCAATAAAGAATTAGGAGAGTAAATATATGAAAAAGTTGGTATTATTGTTTTTGATATTTATTCCTCTGATGGGCTATTGCCAGACGGAGGAGCAAAAGTATTACATCTATAATATCGTGTCCTTTGAAGGTGAATTCACCAAAGAGAATTTCAAAGTCTATTATGATGATGGAAAGGAAGTAAAGAGACTGCGAAATGACAAAGATAATAAAGTGAGATTTACTACGCCAGCTGGAGCTCTGATGTATTTTATTTCGCAAGGCTGGGAAATGTATTTGAGTGGCTCAACATCCCAAGGGGCTTCATTTAACGGATATGGATCGTCAGATACCAGTTCTTACTGGATATTACGTAAACCCTGCACCAAAGAAGAATTTGAAAAGGCAGTCAATGAGGCTATAAAAGAATGATGGATGTAATAGTTCAATGGGCCACGATACTCAGTCCAATTATTGCTGTATTAATAGCATGGTGGATGAGTAGAAGCAGTGCAAAAGACACTGCCAAGCAGATTGCGGCCCTTGAAGAAAATACAACTAAGCAGATTGAGAGTATCAAAGAGTTGTCGAAACAGCAAATTGAAGCCTCTATCAAACAAGTAGAATTGGAGATAGAAAAGAATCTCTTACTTGCCACTCAGGCAAAACAAGAGTGGGAGGGGATTGAGGGGATTAATAATTCTGGAATGTCTAATCTTGTTCAATATAGAGAGATAAGGAAGAGGCAATTAGAGGAAAGTAAACCTGAGAGAGATTACCATCTCTATAGCAAGTTTATTAAAAACCTTGAAACCATCAAAAGGGGACTTGAGGTAAGCAAAAAGAATTTGAGTTGAAACGTATGGTAGAGTGGAAGAAATTAGGAGATGTCTGTAAGGATGTAATTGTTCCTATGCGTGATAGACCAAAGGTTTTCGATGGTACTACGCCATGGTGTCGCATTGAAGATATTGAAGGGATGTACTTTAATAAATCATTATCAGGATTGATGGTTTCTGATAGTGTAATTAAACAAATGAATTTGAAGGTATTCCCAACAGGTACAGTAATATGTTCTTGTAGTGCAACACTGGGAGTTTGTGCAATAAACACACAACCACTTATAACTAATCAGACTTTTATTGGCTTGGTATGCTCTAATCAAGTTAATAATCGATATCTGTATTATTATATGCTAACAAGGAAGAAAGAATTGTTTTCTCTATCAACTACAGGAACTATACCTTATGTTTCAAGGGATAAATTTGAAAAAATGATTATACCAATTCCATCTATCTCTGAACAGGAACGGATAGTTAGCATACTCGATACGTTCACTTCTTCCATTGACAATCTGAAACAGCAAATCGCCCAGCGCCGTAAGCAGTATGAGTATTATCGTGACCAGCTCCTCGACCTTGAAGGAAAAGAAGGAGTGGAAATGAAATATTTATTAGACGTGTTGGCTCAACCTGTAACAGATGGTCCTCATGAAACTCCATCTTTCTATGAAGACGGAATTCCATTTATATCTGCTGATGCTATTGTGGATAACAAAATTAACTTTAGCAGAAAAAGAGGCTATATATCAGAAGAATATGATCTTTTGTGCCAAAAGAAGTATAAACCCCAATTGAATGACATTTACCTTGTAAAATCAGGCTCGACGACAGGAAAGGTTGCCATCGTGAAGACTGACGAGCGATTTAATATTTGGTCACCTTTGGCAGCAATTAGGGTAAACCAAAGAAATCATCCTTATTTCGTTTACTATATGTTGCAAACAAAGAAGGTTCAGGATCAGGTAAAATTGAAAAGTAGTCAAGGTTCTCAACCAAATTTGTCAATGAGGGTTTTGGAAAAATTTATAATCCCAGTTCCTCCTCTTTCCGAGCAGCAGCGCATTGTCTCAATCCTCGATACATTCGAGGCGAGCATCCAGAACTTGGAGGCGCAACTCGCGCAGCGCGAAAAGCAATATGAGTATTATCGTAATAAACTCCTGACGTTTGAGTAATCGCTAATAAAAGCAAAAAACAAAATCTGCATTTTATCGTATATTTGAGGCGTATTTTCTGCATTTTATCGTATTTTAGATTAAAAATGTTTGCATTTTATCGTATTATTAAATAATATTTTGTATCTTTGCGACGAAAATAATTAAGATATGATAGACGAAAAGACCATACTTCAGGTACTGGCAGAGCAACAGGAGGAAATCAAGAGCTACAAGCCCCAAAAATGGGTGACTCGTAAAGAAGAGTCGCTCTTTGAATTTGACACCACAATGGCTCAAGTAGTGATAGGTGTGCGACGAAGTGGAAAATCCACACTGTGTCACAAAGTGCTGTTGGAACGAGGAGTCAGATATGGTTATGTGAACTTCGACGATGATCGTCTGGCAGATTTGAAGACTGAAGATCTGAATACGGTGCTTTCTTGTGTATATCAACTCTATGGAACGGATGTTCCTTATCTGGTGCTTGATGAGATTCAGGATGTGGATGGGTGGTATCTGTTCGTAAACAGACTGTTACGCACCAGCCTGCATATATTTGTGACGGGCAGTAATGCCAAGCTGTTGAGCGGAGAACTGGCTACTCATCTGACAGGACGTTACAACGAGATTCATCTATATCCTTTTTCTTTCTCAGAGTATTGCCTGTACCATCAGATTGATATGCAAAGTATTACCACTAAGGCTGATGCAGAGCGCAAACGGGCTTTTATGGATTATATACACGATGGCGGATTTCCGGAAATGCAGGGACTTCGCAATAAACGTGCGTATGTTCAAAGTCTGATAGAGGCCATCTTGCGGAAAGATATTAAGAAACGTTTCAATATCAGGAATATCGAATCACTGCGTAAACTCGCCCATCACCTTATTAATAATGCCTGTCAGGAAGTGAATTATGACGAGTTGTCTGAATTGCTCGGCATTGCAGATAAGACGGTCAAGAAATACGTTGATTATCTCAGTCAGGCATTTCTGGTTCAGTTGCTCACACGTCATTCCTTTAAGAGCAAAGAGCGTATTCGTAATCAGAAAGTATATATTGTGGATACAGGTTTGCAAGGCAATCGTGATAATGCATTGATGCCAGAGAATATCGGCTGGCGACTTGAAAATATAGTCTTTATTGAGCTCCTGAGACGCTGTGCACAGGATTTCCTGGACGTATATTATCACAAACCTGCACCAAGGGCAAAGGAGATAGACTTTGTGGTTTGCGATCAGGACAAGGCTGTGGAACTGATTCAGGTGGCCTATGAGATTGATAGCCCGAAAGCGTATGATCGTGAGACATCATCGCTTGTTAAGGCATCTGACGCACTTTCTTGTAGCCATCTGACTCTCATTGCTTTCTCACAAACACGTGATGTTGAGATAGAAGGGAAAACCATACATATAATTTCGGCATTAGAATGGTTGACTATAAGATCATAGTAGAACAGGAGCACCAGACGGTGATGGCACACTACGACGTGGAGGCGAAGCCTGCTGAGGGATATCAGAGCGAAGCCAAGTTGGAGGAGGCTCTGATCAGACAGCTGCAAGGACAGGGCTATGAGTATGTGCAGGTGAAGGATGAGGCAGGGCTTTTGAAGAACCTGCGTCGCCAGCTGGAACTGCTCAACGATGTGTCGCTGAGCGATACGGAGTGGGATCGCCTGCTGCCTATGATCTCGAACGATCAGATGACCATCCAAGACAAGACGGACATGATACAGGGTAAGGGCTATATACTGAACCTGACGATGGATAATGGTCAGTCGAAAAATATCAAATTGATAGATAAGACCAACATCTATAACAATCGCCTGCAGGTGATCAACCAATATGAGGTGCAAGGCACTTACCAGAACCGCTACGACGTGACCATCCTCGTGAATGGACTGCCACTGGTGCATATAGAACTGAAGCGCAGAGGCGTTGCCATCAAGGAGGCTTTCAACCAGATCAACCGCTATCTGAGGGATTCGTTCTGGGCAGGCAGGGCCATGTTCGATTTTGTACAGGTATTCGTGATTTCGAATGGTACTGAGACGAAATACTATTCTAACACCACGCGCTTTGCCAAGGAGGCAGAGAACGCCAGCGGACAGCGTAAGCACAAGACGGACGGGAACACTTTTGAGTTTACATCCTACTGGACGGATCAGGAGAACAACCTGCTGACTGACCTCAGAGACTTCACTACCACCTTCTTCGCCAAGCATACCATCCTGAACATCCTGACGAAATACTGCGTATTCAACGTTGAGAAGCAATTGCTCGTGATGCGCCCCTACCAGATAGCAGCTACAGAAAAGATATTGCAGAGGATTCAGACAGCCATCTATAACAAGTGGCAGGGCTCGATCAGGGCAGGGGGCTATATCTGGCATACCACAGGCTCTGGCAAGACGCTCACCTCATTTAAGACAGCCCAACTGGCTTCGAGGATGGAGAACATCAAGAAGGTGCTCTTCGTGGTGGATCGTAAGGACTTGGACTATCAGACCATGAAGGAGTATGATAACTTCGAGCCCAACTGTGCCAATGGCAACACCTCGTCGCGCATCCTGCTGAAACAGCTGAAGGATGACAATGTGAACATCATCATCACCACGATACAGAAACTCTCGAACCTGATGAAACCCACGACATGGGACAGCGACGAGCGTCTGCGCGAGGTGATGACGAAGGAAAACATTGTGCTGATATTCGATGAGTGCCATCGCTCGCAGTTTGGCGACATGCACAAACTGATTACCAAGCGGGTGAAGAAATATATGATGTTCGGATTCACGGGTACACCCATCTTTGCCGTGAATGCCAGTGCTGGCAGTAAATACGCCACCACCGCCCAGCTGTTTGGCGGTGAGCCTGATAAGGATGGCAAACCCACGAAAGCCCTGCATACCTATACCATCATCAATGCCATCAGGGATAAGAACGTGCTGCGCTTCCATGTGGACTACAGCTCTACCATGCGCATGAAGAGCGATGTGGACAGGAAACAGGTGTGGGGCATCGATACGGATGAGGCGCTCCACGATCCCCGTCGCATCAGTATTGTGACGAAATACATCATCGACCTCTTTTCGGATAAGACCAAGCAGCGCAAGTTTAACAGCCTCTTTGCCGTGGACAGCGTGAAGAGTGCCATCCTCTATTATAATGAGTTCAAGAAGCAATTGTCTCAGCCAGGCGCACCTGATTTGCGCGTAGCTACCATCTATACCTTCAATGCCAATGAAGAGGAGGTAGATGAGTGGGGCATGGGTGGCGATGAGAACCCTGAGGACGTAGGCACACCTCCGGATATGCAGAGCCGCGATGCGCTCGAACAGGCGATTCGCGACTATAACGAGATGTGGACACCCAAGACCAGTTTCTCTACGGATGGCGACAAGTTCCAGGCTTATTATAAGGATGTGTCGCTGAGGATGAAGAGGAAGGAGATCGACCTGCTGATCGTGGTAGGTATGTTCCTCACAGGATTCGACGCCAAGACACTGAACACGCTTTGGGTGGATAAGAACCTGAAACTGCATGGACTTTTGCAGGCTTATAGTCGCACCAATCGCATCCTCAATGAGGTGAAGAATTGTGGTAATATCGTTTGTTTCCGCAATCTGGAAGAGGCTACCAATAAGAGCCTGGCCATCTTTGGCGACGAGGACGCAGCGGGCATGGTGTTCATGAAGAGTTTTGAGGAATACTATTGCGATGGCTATTCAGACGATAAGGGCAACTGGCATGAGCCCTATACGGAACTGATCAAGCGCCTGATGGAAGAATATCCCATTGAAGGCATGACCAAGATTCTCGACGACAATGTAAAGAAAGACTTTATCCGCCTGATGGGCGAGATATTGCGACTGCGCAATGTGCTCAGTGCCTTCGACGATTTTACAGAAGACGTGAGGGTGGTCGATGAGATGCACTATCAGGACTATCTGGGATGGTATAACAACTATTATGAGGAGTATCGCAAGCCAACGCACAGCGATGATCGCGAGGATATCAGAGACGATATTGTCTTCGAGATGGAACTGGTAAAGCAAGTGCAGATCAACATCCCCTATATCCTTGGTTTGGTGCAGCAGTACCACGATTCCAACTGCCAGGACAAAGAGATCATCGTGAAGATCAGGAAGCAGATGGACGCCAGCCCTGACATGCGAGACAAGCGCGAACTGATAGAGAAGTTTATCCAGCACATGACGCCAGAAAAGGGCGCAGATGTTAGCCACAACTGGGAGAAGTATATCGAACAGGAGAAGCGCAAACAACTGAGTGTGATCATCGAGGAAGAAAACTTGAAGGCAGCTGAAACAGAGGACTTCATGGAGCGCGCTTTTGCAGATGGTTACGTCACAGAGACAGGTACAGGCATTACCAACATCCTGCCCCCATCAAATCCATTCCTGCCTGAGAGTGGCGAGAAAAAGCAGACTGTCATAGAGAAGCTAAAGGCCTATCTGAATAAGTTCTCGAATATGCTCAGCGACGACAGCGCAGGCCTCGATGTGTTTAGAAAGCGTAAACTGAATAATGTAGAGGAAGATGAGGATATGAAGAACTTCATCATCGCCTTAGTCAATCAGAATCCCAATATCACTGATTTGGGTATTCAGCGAGAGGTGATAGAACGCTATGGTCAGGAATATCCAGCCATGACTAATAGCGACTGGAATCACATTATCAGGCCCTTTGCATTCTCTGCTGTTCAGGACATGAGATCAAAAGTAGGAGAGGACGTCGCAGAAGAAATCCCCCTCAACTACAGCAAAGCAGCAGATCCATTATTGCCACCTGAGAAGGATTGATAATAATCAAGAACGCCAAAAATAAATTGTATATGATACGCAAGAGATTTTGGTGGCTCCAATAATAGTTTGTATCTTTGCACCGTATTTTTCATAATATTAGGTTTAAGAGTAAATAAATATTGATTTTGCAATGGGGTGCGCGTGAGCGTACTCCATTTTTTTCTGCACAAATGGGTGGTTTATGCAATCGATTGCATAAATAATTAGTGTGGTTCTTACACAAAATGTTTTGTGGGTATTGATAATTGTTGTAACTTTGCGCCCCGAATTAATAAAGATATTGATTTGATGGATTTAAATTTTTATTTTTGCGCTCTTGAAGGGCGCCAGCTGAGACAGGGTGAAACTAGTATGTTACCCTGTAAGAAAGTGATGAGAGCGATTTGCCAGTCGGATTATCAGAACAAGGATCTGGTTATGACGCTCCCCAAGTCGAAAGATTGTATCAACCATGAGCATGTAAAGGCCCCGAAAGACGGGCTTTTCCTGATGACACTTTACGCTCGCTGAGCTGACGAAGACGAACGTCAAAGGGGACGTATTGGATCCACTTCGCGGTGAGGCCCAGCAATAACCGAAGGAAAGTACTATTTATCAAGACTTAAGCCAGGCGTCGAGGAGCATTCTGGCGATGGAGAGAGGCTCGGGGATGTTGGGGAGGTTGTCCTTACGGAACCAGCCTCCCTTTGCTATTTCGCTGGCTTGGAGGTGGATGTCGCCTGAGACGTAGTCGGCATTGAAGCCTACCATCAGGCCGCAGGGGTAGGGCCACGGCTGGGAGCCGAAATAACGGATGTTGGTGATGGTGACGCCAGTCTCTTCGAGGGCTTCGCGGGCTACGGCTTCTTCGAGGGTTTCGCCCGTCTCGACGAAGCCTGCCACGAGGCCGAAGAAGTCGCGTTTGAAATTCTTGGCACGCACGAGTAATACTTCGTCGCCCTTATGGATGAGTACGATGACGGCTGTGGCCAGCTGAGGCCATATCTCCTTACCACACTCGGTGCACTTCTTGGAGATGTCGGTATCCATGCGCATCGGGGCGCCACAGACACCACAGTATTTGGTATTCTGATCCCAATAGAGCAGTTCCTGACATTTGCCACCTTTCAGATAGAGTGGACGCTCAAGTTTGTAGTAGCTCTGGCGCAGGCCGCACATCTCGTAGCGGGAATCACCGGTGACGGGGGCATCGATGCGGTAGGTCTTGACGGGGGTGCCGTCGGCCATGGGGGTGATGTTCATCACATTCGTCCAAGGCTTTACCTCCGTTGGAGGCTCTTCTTGAAGCGGAATGGTATAACCACCGTTGGGAGTCTTCTCGAGCAGCAGGTCTTCTTTGCAGAATACGTAGTAGTATTGTTTCATTATTTTCCGAAGAGTATTTTTCGATCACGTTCGAGAGCAGGCTTGGCCCATTCGTCGGGTACGAAACGCCAGTTATGGTTGGGTTGAGGATTGACCGAGCCTTGACGCTCAATTTCTTCCATCAGATAGTGTCGCTGGTCGAGTTCGCTGCTGAAAACGATACGGCTGGTAAGTGAATCTTTGGGAATGCCTGCGCCCAGGGTGAGCAGTTCGCCACCGCCATTAGCGCGGTAGCTGTTCATAGCCACATTATACCATTTGTGCTCGTCGAAGGGTTCGCCGTTGGTCATACCTAAAATGTGAACCTTCTCACCGTTGGGCTTGGTAACATCAACCTCATAGTCGATACCGCAGGCAGAGTCGAAATTGAAGGTCATGTTCTTGAATCCTGCACGCTGCTGGTCTTCGCTTTTATCATCCCTAAGGAGCATGATATGATCGTCGGGCGATGTCATCTGGTTGGTCCATAGGTCGTAGCTCATCTCCAGATGTTTGTGTATTTCCTCACCCGTCATGCGGAGTACGAGCAGCAGGTTTTCAAAGCGGTAGAGTTTGAACATGTCGCCCACCGTGATGTCGCCAGCCTTGATAGAAGCATTGAACGACAGTGGAGCTGTGATGGAGATATCGGCGCCAGTAATTTGTAGCTGCAGGTTGTGGATGAGATCGGTGAAGGCTGCATTGCCGAAGAAACAGTCACGTGTGTAGATGGAATTCTCGAAATAGCCGATCTTGCGGTCCACGTAGGTCTTCACAGCGTCTATATCCTTCTGGAAATGGCTGACCATCTGTTCGTCAATCTGCTCATCAAGCACACTGACAATCTCCCCCTTGATATCTTTCTTGGAGAGTGTTCCATCCTTAAAGGTGAGTTCGATCTCAGCCTCGGCCACATTCTTAACATAACAAGATGGGTCGATGATGAGTACTTGCTGACCTTCGGTATTGGTAATCCACTCGTTGTGGACTTGATGGTCGTGGCCGAAGAAGATGATGTCGAAGCCTGGCACCTCGCGAGCAACGGCAGCTGTGGCGTTTTCCTCATAGGCATCGGTCTTGATGCCACCTTCCTTACCAGAGTGGAAAAGACCGAAGATGAGGTCGGGGCGCTCTACTTCTTTGATATACTTGACCCATTTCTTAGCACAACTGGTCATCTCCTCAAATTCAATGCCTTTCCAGACATTCTCAGTGAGCCAGTTGGGAATGGTGGGCGTGAGCATGCCGATGATGGCAATCTTCACACCATCAATATAATGGATGGAGTAAGGTTGCAGACCATTGTAGATATTCTTAGGATTGGCCGTACCATCAGAGCCGGCATTGACGATGTTGGCACCTAGCAGCGGACAACGTACCTCGCGTATCCACTTGTCATAGACTTTGTGGCCCGGTTCGATGTCGTGGTTACCTACCGTCTCTGCATCGTAGTGCATGTAGTTGATGACCTGTGCTGCCAAGTTCTCGTTCTCTGGCATTACATAGTTCGTCCAATATACACAGGGCTGGCCCTGAAGGATGTCACCATTGTCGATGAGCAGGAAATGGTCATTGCCGTATTTCTCTCGTTCCTTGTTAATATATGTATTAGCCCGTGAGAGAGTTCCTTTTAGGGGACGTTTCTCCATAAAGTCGTAAGGGAAGAAATAACCATGAACATCGCTGGTCTCTATTACTTTAAAACGAACGGTTTTGGATGGCTGACCTGTCATAGTAGTCGCGAAACATAGCATTGCTATGGTTGTGAGGATGATTTTATTCATTGATTCTCGATTTTTCGGCAAAGATACGACTATTATTCCAAACTGCCAAACTTTTCAGCGTGTTTTAGGCACACTTTTTGCTGCTTAGTCTTCAGATAAACAATATAATAGAAAAGGAGGGTAACGTTATGGCATTTATAGACTATTACAAAATCTTAGGTGTAGATAAGACGATTCCGCAGAAGGATGTGAAGAAGGCATATCTGAAACGTGCCAAGCAATTCCATCCTGATCTGCATCCAGATGACCCGAAGGCACAGGCCAAGTTCCAGGCCTTGCAGGAGGCTTATGACGTGATTGGCGACCCCGAGAAGCGTAAGAAGTACGACCAATATGGTGAGCAGTGGAAACAGGCTGACCAGTTTGGTGGCTTTGGCAGTGGAGCCGGAGGTGGTAATCCCTTTGGTGGATTTGATTTCTCAGGCTTTACGGGTGGAGGCGGTTTCAGCGATTTCTTCGAGCAACTTTTTGGACGTAAAGGTCATCAGGGTGGGGGCTTTGGCGGTTTTCAGGGCTTCTCGTCAGGTGGCTCAGGCTTCGGCCGTCAGACGCGAACGAACTCAGGTGAGATGAACGCTACAGTGAGCATTGACCTCTTTACGGCATTATTGGGTGGCGAGGTGATGATTACGTTGTCGAACGGATCAAAGGTGAAGATGAAAATCAAACCAGAGACACAGCCTGGCACAAAGGTGAGACTGCGTGGCAAGGGCTATGATAGGGGTGATGGTACTTTTGGTGACCTGATCATCACCTATCAGGTGAAACTGCCAACTAACCTGACAGAGCGTCAGAAAGCACTGCTGAGAGAGATGAAGGGAGCTTAACGGGCTCCCTTCACACGTTATTTAAGGAATGCTTCGGCTTTTTGCAGATCCTCGGGGGTGTCGATACCGACGGTTTCTACATCGGTAAGTCCCACACGTATGCGGTAACCATTCTGCAGCCAGCGGAGCTGTTCAAGACTTTCTGCTTTTTCGAGACTACTCTGAGGTAGTTGGGTTACCTCTGCCAATACCTCACGACGGTAGGCATAGATACCCAGGTGCTTCAGGAAAGGATACTGGTCAAACCATTCTTGATGCTCTTTACCTCTTATAAATGGTATGATGCTACGACTGAAATAGAGGGCGAAACCATGGACATCAGTCACGATCTTGGGTGAGTTGGGATTCTCTACCGCCTCAATGCTTTCGAAAGGTTTGCCAAGCGTGCCAATCTGTGTCTCTGGGTTGTCGAAGAGATGCATCAGTGTCTCGATCTGTGACGGTTGGATAAATGGTTCGTCGCCCTGTACGTTGATGATGACGTCGGCATCAGAGCCTATCTTCCCGACAGCCTCCTGGATGCGATCAGTACCACTTTTGTGATCAGTGCGGGTCATGATGGCCTTTCCGCCAAAAGCCTCAACGGCAGTGAAAATACGCTCGTCGTCGGTAGCCACGTAAGCCTCACTGAGCACCTTTGAAACCTGCTCATAAACTCTCTGGATGACAGTCTTTCCGCCGAGAACTGCCAGCGGCTTGCCCGGAAAGCGTGTAGATGCGTAGCGGGCAGGAATGATAGCTATAAACTTCATAACGGTTGCAAAGGTAACAAAAAAATGTAGTAAAATACACTTTATATCGTTAAATTATGTACACTCATTTGGCTATCTCGGAAATTATCTGTAAATTTGCAAAATAATATAACAGACGATACATAATGAAAAAATATATATATTCTATTATAATGATACTGCTTCTGCTCCCTATGGCCGCAGGAGCCCAGAAAATAACGCTTGGTTCGACCACCACGAAAGACGGAGGCGAATACAATGGTGAGATGTCTGCGGGAAAACCTCATGGGAAAGGTAAAACTACCTATAAGAACGGTAATACCTATGAAGGAGAATATGACAAAGGAAAGCGTCAAGGCTATGGCATCTATACTTTCTTCGACGGGGAGAAGTACGAAGGAGAATGGTTTCAGGACCAGCAGCATGGACAGGGTATCTATTATTTTTCGAACAACAACCGTTATGAGGGACTATGGTTTCGTGACTACCAGCATGGCCATGGGGTGATGTACTACTATAACGGTGACAAGTATGACGGTGAATGGAAACAGGACAAGCGCTCTGGTAAGGGGGTGTATGTCTTCTCTGGAGGAGCCTTCTACAAAGGTGACTGGCAGAACGACAAACGTCATGGCAAAGGTTTCTTTGACTGGGGTGACGGTTCGAGCTACGACGGAGATTGGAAGGATAATATGCGCTCGGGTACAGGCATATACAAGTATGCTGACGGTGACACTTATACCGGCCAGTGGTCGAACGACAAGATGCATGGACGAGGAATCTATAGGTTTCAGAATGGCGATATCTACGAAGGTGATTACGAAAACGGTGCCCGTACAGGTTCGGGTATCTTTAAATATGCCAATGGTGATAAATACACTGGGCAGTTTGCCAATGGTGATAAGCAAGGACAAGGTACGTTCGTATGGAAGAATGGTGATACCTATGTGGGGCAATGGAAGGCCGACAAACAGCATGGCAAGGGCAAACTGACAAAAAAGGGTGGCGACATGGTGGAAGGTAGTTTCCAGAACGGCCAGCCTCACGGAGAGTGCGTTGTGCGTTTTGCCGACGGTTCAAAATTCAAGGGTATCTTTAAGAACGGTAAGCGCAATGGTGCTGCCATCGAGGAAGATAAGGACGGCAAGCGTTTTGAGGGCACCTATAAAGACGATGTCCGTGATGGAGAGTTTGTAGAAAAAGACCGCAATGGCTCGATTACCGCTCGTGGCGTTTATACTCGTGGTCACAGAGAATTAAAGAAATAAAAACATATATATTATGATTATCGATACAATTGACAATTTGGTTCATTACGTGGAGTTGAACCCCTTGTTTGCTGAGGTGGTGGACTATCTGAAACAGCACGACCTCAGCAGGATGGAGGCTGGTAGTTACCCGATTAAGGGCGACGAGGTGTCATTGAAACTTCAGGTGGCCGCACAGCGTACCAAGGAGACTTGTTTTATTGAGTCACATGTGAAGATGATAGACATTCAGATTCCTATCTCGTGTGACGAAACTTACGGCTACACGCCGTTGGAAGAACTGCCTGCCGCAACGTATGACGCAGGGAAGGACATGACGATTTATGAGGGAGTGCAACCTAAGGATTACGTGACACTGGTCCCTGGTATGATGGTGATCTTCTTCCCGCAGGATGGTCATGCACCTTGTATCGTTGATGAACCAGAAATAAAGAAGGCAATATTTAAAGTTAAAGCATAAGACTATGGCAACTAAGAAAACAACTACAACGAAAAAGCCTGCATCCAAGAAGACGGCTGCTCCAAAGAAAGTTAAACAAGCCGAGCCCCAGCATATCGGACTTGTACGTCATGATTCATGGCTGGAGCCCTTTGAGGGTGCTATTCGTGGTCGTCACGACCATGCTGTGTGGAAGATTAACCAGCTGACGCAGAATGGTAAGAAGAAACTTACAGACTTTGCATCAGGCCACTTTTACTTCGGACTCCACAAACTGCCGAAGGGCTGGGTGTTCCGTGAGTGGGCTCCCAATGCCACAGACATCTATCTGATCGGCGACTTCAATAACTGGCAGGAGAACGAGAAATACCGTTGCAAGCGCATTGAGGGTACAGGCAACTGGGAACTGAAACTCTCAGAAAAAGCCATCAAGCATGGCGACCTTTACAAGATGAAGGTGAAGTGGAACGGTGGTGAGGGTGAGCGTATCCCTGCTTGGTGCCGCCGCGTGGTTCAGGATGACCAAACGAAGATATTCTCCGCTCAGGTATGGAACCCGGAGAAACCTTATGTGTGGAAAAAGAAAACCTTCAAACCCACTAAGTCACCGCTGCTCATCTACGAGTGCCACGTCGGCATGGGGCAGGACGCCGAGAAGGTGGGTACTTACAAGGAGTTTACGGAGAATGTGTTGCCGCGTGTCAAGAAGGATGGCTATAATGCCATTCAGGTCATGGCCATCCAGGAGCATCCATACTATGGGTCTTTTGGATACCATGTGTCTTCGTTCTTCGCTCCCAGTTCACGCTTTGGCACGCCAGAGGAACTGAAGGAGTTGATTGATACAGCACACAAGATGGGTATAGCAGTCATCATGGACATCGTTCACTCACATGCTGTTAAGAATGAGGTCGAAGGTCTGGGTAATCTGGCTGGCGACCCCAACCAGTTCTTCTATCCCGGTGACCGCCATGAGCATCCGGCATGGGACAGCCTCTGCTTCGACTATGGTAAGGATGAGGTGTTGCACTTCCTGCTGTCTAACTGCCGCTATTGGTTGGGCGAGTTCCACTTCGACGGCTTCCGCTTCGACGGAGTGACTTCTATGCTGTATTACTCCCATGGACTTGGAGAGGCCTTTGGAGGTTATGGTGACTATTTCAATGGTCATGAGGACGACAATGCCATCTGCTATCTGACGCTGGCTAACTGCCTAATCCATGAGGAGAACCCCAATGCCATCACCATCGCCGAGGAGGTATCGGGTATGCCTGGTCTTGCAGCTAAGTTTGAGGATGGCGGCTATGGTTTCGACTACCGTATGGCGATGAACATTCCTGACTATTGGATCAAGACCATCAAGGAAGTTCGCGACGAGGACATCAATGTGACAAGTATCTTCTGGGAGGTTAGGAACCGTCGTCCTGATGAGAAGACCATCTCGTACTGCGAGAGTCACGACCAGGCACTGGTGGGCGATAAGACCATTATCTTCCGACTTATCGACGCTGATATGTACTGGCACTTCGCCAAGAAAGATGTCAATGATATTGCCCAGCGCGGTATTGCCCTCCACAAGATGATTCGATTGGTAACTTGTGGTGCTATCAATGGCGGCTACCTGAACTTCATGGGTAATGAGTTTGGACATCCCGAATGGATTGATTTCCCACGCGAGGGTAACGGTTGGTCGTACAAATATGCACGTCGCCAGTGGAACCTGGTTGACAACAAGGACCTCTGTTATCATTGGTTGGGTGACTTCGACCGTGAGATGTTGAAGACCATCAAGTTGGTGCGTAATTTCCAGGATACGCCTGTTACCGAGATCTGGCACGACGAGGGCGACAAGGTGCTCTGCTTCATGAGAGGCGACCTCGTATTTGTGTTTAATTTCTCGCCTACGCGCAGTTATACCGACTATGGCTTCCTGGTGCCTACGGGCAGTTATGAGGTAGTGTTGAACACCGACTCGAAAGACTTTGGTGGAAACGGCTTTGCGGATGACACAATTACTCACCTGACGAACTATGATCCGCTTTATGTGAAGGATCATAAGGAGTGGTTGAAACTCTATATCCCAGCACGCTCGGCTGTTGTTTTGAAGAAAGTATAGCATGAACTATAACAGACGAAATAAGGACAGTAGCACGCTCACCATCCAAGTGATGTGTGCTATTGTTTTTGTGTTGTTCTCGCTGAGTTGGCTCTATTTCTTCCAGTCTGACGTGATAGCCATGACTCAGCATACCCTAAGTGGTGGACTTACCAGTTACAAACCTGTGATTGGAGCCATTCTTATTACGGTTCTTCTGTATATTCTCCAATTGGCCGTCTTTGCTGTTACCCGACTTCAGAAAAGCTCGCATGCACTCACTTATGCACCTTCGATGATGATATTGGCCGTATTGACACATTTCTCTTGGGTGGTAGTGCTGATTGTCATCGTGTGGATAGGTCTGGTGTTCTTGGCTCGTCAGATTCAGGAAGTGGAGAACAACGATTCTTATTCGCTCGTTTCCCGTCCGATGTGGATCAATATGCTTATCATGTCGTTGCTGATGATGCTGACGGCTTGGATAGGAAACACCAACGCAGTCTTCCATTTCCGCATGAAGACCGAGACGTTACTTGCAGAGGGGGAATACAGCAAAGCACTCGAGGTTGGTAAGGAATCTCTGGAGAGCGACAATCATCTCATGATGCTCCGTATGTATGCCCTTGCACGTACTGACGAGTTGGGGGAACGCTTGTTTGAGTATCCCATTTCAGCTGGCAGTTCTGAGATTCTTCCCACTAACGGAAAGACGTGTATGCAACTTTGTCCAGAAGACAGTCTGTATAGGTTCTTTGGCGCTCGACCTGCTGAACAAATGGAACCTGAGCGCTATTTGAGAATGCTGCTGAGACGCGACTCTGTACCTCGCAGAACGATAGGCGACTATCTGCTCTGCGGTTATCTGATAGATAAGGATATCGATCAGTTTGCACGTGAGGTGGGTAAGTTCTATGTTGTGAACGACAGTTTGCCGAAGCACTATCGTGAGGCCTTGACTCTCTACACACATTCACGATCAAATCCTTTGTTCGCATATCGTTCAGCTGTTACTGAAGAGGATTATAAGAATTTCCGTGAGTTGGAGAAAGAATATCCGATGCAATCAGAACGGAAGGGTAAGGTAGGCGAACAGTACCGTGGTACGTACTGGTTCTATTACAAATACGAATAAACAATGCTCCCCTTCCAAAATCGGAAGGGGAGTATTGTTTATTATTGATAGAGATAGCGCTTAATAGACTTCTTGGGGGTTTTTTCAAACTCTTCTTCGTAGATTTCTATTTCTGCTATCTTCTCGTAGGCAGGAATCATCTCGTTCAGTCCGTTGCGATTCTGCTCCATGATGTTCTTCAGGTCATCAGCAGAGAATCCCATGTTCTTGGCCTCATCCATATCAGGATGTACCAGTGCAACAAGCTTAGTATCTCTCTGAACCACGATACTTTCCATCACCATGGTCATAGAATTAAGTTTGTCCTCAATCTCCTCTGGATAGATGTTCTGTCCATTGGGGCCTAAGAGCATGTTCTTTGAACGACCATTGATATACACGTTGCCATCCACATCCATTGTACCTAAGTCGCCAGTATGATACCAGCCTTCATGGTCGAGGGTCTCGGCTGTGGCCTCGGGATTTTTGTAGTAGCCAAGCATCACGTTCAGACCTTTAGTAAGGATCTCGCCAGGAATACGTCTGGGATCAGGTGAATCGATCTCCACCTGCT
The DNA here is from genome assembly GCA_946415825.1 of uncultured Prevotella sp. Taxonomy (GTDB): domain Bacteria; phylum Bacteroidota; class Bacteroidia; order Bacteroidales; family Bacteroidaceae; genus Prevotella. Next base: position 66,130 of record CAMKUA010000001.1, read on the forward strand.
GATGAAGGGCAGCACGTCCGCACGAGCCTGGTGCAAAATTGTGCCAGTCGCTATAGCAGATGATCGGAGCGCACTCAGTGGCACCATAGCCTACGGTATAAGGGAAGTCGATGCGTTTCAGGAACTGTTCTACTTCCTGATTCAGGGCAGCACCTCCTATGATAACCTCATATAACTCGCCACCAAAGGCCTTGAGCACTTCCTGACAGATCATCTCACGCACCTTCTTGGAGATAACGGGCATCTGCAGCAACAGTCGCATACGGTTGTTCTGTATCTTGGGGAACACCTTCTTACGGATAATCTTCTCGATGATCAGTGGCACGGCAATGACAATCACAGGCTTAATCTCAGCCAGTGCCTGGGCAATGATTGCTGGCGATGGCACACGGCTCAGGTAATAGACGTGGCAGCCGTGTAGGAATTCGAAGATAAACTCGAATGCCATACCATACATATGGGCCATGGGTAGCATGGAGATGATGCGGTCGCCTGCCTTAATCCTTTTCCCTAAGACATGATCGGCAAAGTCGTAATTCGACCATAGTGCACGATAGGGCAGCATGACACCCTTTGAGAAACCTGTTGTTCCAGAGGTGTAGTTGATCACTGCCAGTTCCTCGGGACTCTTCTCCATATAGTAACTGACGTGCTCCTTACGGAAATACTTGGGGAACTTCTTACCGTAGAGTTCGTTCAGATGCTCTCGTGCATAGGTCAGCTTATCAGTACGCGAAATCATCAACGAATAGTCGGGGTTGTTAATGATTCCTTCAAGAGTGGGCATGGCCTGAGGGTCGATGATGGTGGCTACATGATCGCCCACGAACAGAAGGCGGGCCTCTGAGTGGTTCACAATATTATGGATCTGCTCAGTATTGAACTCATGCAGGATGGGTACAGCCACTGCGCCGTAGGTAAGAGTGGCGAGAAAGGCCACTGCCCACTGAGAGGAGTTGCGACCACAGAGTGCAATCTTGTCACCCTTTTGTATCCCACTGTTCTCAAAAAGGATGTGTAGTTTCTCTATCTTTCTGGCCACATCATGGAACTGCAAAGTCTGTCCCTTGAAATCAGTCAGCGCATCCTTATCCCAATTATTGATAATGCTCTCTTGGATAAGTGCATTAAAGCTAGGTATTTGTTCCATACGCATTTTTAGTTATTCTGATATAGATAGCGTTTGATACTCTTTTTAGGCGTCTTGGCAAACTCTTCGTCGTGGAGCTCGATGGCCGAGATGCGGCTATAGACGGGCAACTGGTTGTTCAGTTCCTGACGATTCTGCTCCATGATCTGCGCCAGCTCTTCCAGTGAGAAGTTCACCACTTCGTCCTTGTCTGGATGCACGAGGGCCACGAGCTTGTCGCCACGCTGAATGACGATACACTCCGACACCATGGCCATAGTATTTAGTTTGTCTTCAATCTCTTCTGGATATATGTTCTGTCCGTTGGCACCAAGCAGCATGTTCTTGATGCGCCCACGAATAAAGATATGTCCACTACGGATCATTGTGCCCAGATCGCCCGTGTGATACCAACCCTCTTCGTCTAAGACAGCCTTTGTGGCCTCTTCATTGTTGTAGTAGCCAATCATGAGATTCGTACCCTTTGTGACGATTTCACCAGGAATGTTTTCTGGATCTGAAGAGAGGATCTTAACCTTCATACGATCTACAGGCACACCGCATGATCCGCCAATGAATTCTTTATAGTCGCAGTACGAGATTAGGGGCGCACACTCCGTCGTTCCATAGCCCACAGTCAAGGGGAAGTTAATGGATAGCAGGAATTCTTCAATCTCTTTCGAAAGGGCAGCGCCACCCACAATCACCTCGTAGGCACGTCCGCCAAAGGCGTTATACACTTCCTGACAGATGCGTTCCTTCACCTTCTTCGATATTACAGGCATGGCCAGCAACAGTCGGATGCGGTTGTCTTGTATCTTTGGGAATACTTTCTTGCGGATAATCTTCTCTATGATCAGGGGCACCGTCACAATCAATGCAGGCTTGACCTCAGCGAAGGCTTGTGCAATGATGGCTGGCGACGGCAGACGTGTCAGGAAGAACAGGTGGCATCCATGACAGAAGCCGAAGAGGAATTCTACCGACATACCATACATGTGAGCCATAGGCAGGATACTCAGCAGATTATCGCCTGGCTTTACCTTCTTTCCCAGACGGTCAATGATGAATTCCACATTTCCCCAGAGCGCGCGATAGGGTAGCATTACGCCCTTTGAATGCCCAGTCGTACCACTAGTGTAATTAATGAGTGCCAACTCTTCTGCCTGGTCTTCATGGTATTTCACATGCTCCTTCCTGAATGCCTTCGGATACTTACTGCCAAACAACATATTTAAATGTTCGCGCGCGTAAGTCACTTTCTCAGATCGGGAAATCAGTAACGAGAAGTCGGGCAGGTTAATGATAGCCTCCAGATTCGGCATCGTTTCGGCCTCAATGGTCTTCACTGCGTAGTCTCCCACAAACAGGAGCTTGGACCCAGAGTGATTGACGATATTCTGAATCTGTTCGCCATTAAACTCGTGCAAGATGGGAACTGCTACTGCGCCATACGTCAGTGTGGCGAGATAGGTCACTGCCCAGTGGGCTGAATTACGTCCGCAGATGGCAATCTTGTCACCTTGCTCAACACCACTATTCTCAAATACTATGTGAATCTTCTCTATTTTCCGGGCTACATCATGAAACTGGAGCGTGATGCCCTGATAATCAGTGAGCGCATCTTGGTCCCAGTTCTCTGTGATAGCCTTCTGGATATAAGCATTAAAACTGCTGAATGTTTCCATTGAAACTGCACAATTTTTTAATTTTTGTGCAAAGGTACATCATTTTTTGCACACTAACAAATATTTTTGTGCAATTTTTCAAAAAATCATTCATATCTCATCGACCTTGCCGGGTGAATGTGTGAAATCAGATAACTTGGTGCTATCAACACAAACACACAGATTAGCAAAGTCACGGCATCGAGCAACAGGATAAGGGGTATGTTCAGTTCCATGGGTGCCTCACTCACATAGTAAGTCTGGGGATCCAGTGAAATGAAGCCAGTGTATTGCTGTAACAGCACGATGCCGATGCCTATGATGTTTCCCCAAAGCATACCCTGACCAATGATGAAGACCGAGAACCAGAGGAAGGTGTGTCTGATGGTCTTGTTCCTGGCTCCGAGGGCTTTCAATACGCCAATCATCTGTGTACGTTCCAGAATGATAATCAGGAGTCCGCTGATCATTGTGAATCCTGCCACACAAACCATCAGGGCGAGGATGATCCACACATTGATATCGAGCAATTCCAACCACATAAACACCTGTGGATATGTGTCGTAGATGGTCTGTGAGGTCAGCATATTGTCTTTGCTGTCACTACTGCGGTTCACCTTATTGACAAAAGCCTCTTCCGTCACTGGCAACTGGTCGAGATTGTTGACGGTAACTCCAACCACCGAACAGTCACCACGTTCCCATCCGTTCAAACGATTCACTGCATAGATATCCGTCAGACAGATGCTCTCGTCGAAACGCGTCATATTCGTCTGGTAGATACCACAGATTGTATATTTTCTTGTCTTTACATCGTTGTTCCCAATGAAATAGGCAAACACCTTGTCGCCTGTTTTCAGTTGCAATTTGTCGGCAATCATCTTCGACATCAGCAACTGGTATTTACTGGTAGAATCACTGAACTGGGGAATCTCACCTTCCAGCAGATGCTCTTTCAGGAAGTCTGTCTTAAAGTCAGGACCTACGCCTTTAAAGGCTACCCCCAGAAAGTCGTCCTCCGTCTTCAGTAACCCCTGAGTCACAGAGTAACGCTCCACGTGTTTCACGCCTTCTATGGCCTTGATACTCTCCAGCAGACTGTCGTCGGCATGAATGTAGTAGGGATCCACATCGTTATAAAGCAACACGTTGTGCACCTGAATATGTCCGCCAAAGCCTACCACCTTGTCACGTATGGTGTGCTTGAATCCCAGTACCACACTGACGGTGATGATCATCACAGCCAGACCAATTGCCACTCCGATAGTGGCAATACGGATAGCAGGACGACTTACCATGCGCTTGTCGCCCTTATCGCTATAGATACGCTTGGCTATGAATAGTGGGAAATTCACTTCTCTTCATCAACTCTTCCCGGGTAAGCCTCGAGGGCCTTCCTCAGTACGACGAGGGCTCGTTCCAAGTCTTCCTTCTTCAGCACGTAGGCAATACGTACCTGATTCACGCCAGCGCCGGGTGTGGTGTAGAAACCTGCAGCAGGCGCCATCATCACGGTTTCGCCTTCGTAATTGAACTCCGACAGGCACCAGCGACAGAATTCCTCTGCATCATCTACTGGTAGTTTGGCCACTGTATAGAAGGCCCCCATGGGGATGGGAGAATACACACCGGGAATACGGTTCAGTCCGTCGATCAGACACTTACGTCGCTCCACATATTCGTCATAGACATCACGATAGTACTCCTCTGGTGCATCCAGCGAAGCCTCTGCCACAATCTGTCCGATAAGGGGAGGAGAGAGGCGTGCCTGACAGAACTTCATCACGGCTTTTCTCACCTCAGTGTTCTTTGTGATCAGTGCACCAATACGGATACCGCACTCTGAATAACGCTTCGACACAGAGTCGATCAGGATCACGTTCTGCTCGATACCCTCCAGATGGCAAGCCGAAATGTAAGGTGAGCCCGTATAGATATATTCACGATAGACTTCGTCGGAGAAGAGATACAGATCGTATTTCTTCACCAGGTCACGTATCTGGTTCATCTCGCGACGTGTATAGAGATAACCCGTCGGGTTGTTGGGGTTGCAGATCATGATGGCCCTTGTGCGCTCATTGATCAGCTCCTCGAACTTCTCCACCTTTGGCAGCGAGAATCCCTCCTCGATGGTGGTGGCGATGGTACGAATCTTAGCACCCGCCGAGATGGCAAAAGCCATATAGTTGGCATAGGCAGGCTCTGGCACGATGATCTCGTCGCCTGGATTCAGACAACTGAGAAAGGCAAAGAGCACAGCCTCACTACCACCCGAGGTGATGATGATATCTTCTGCAGTGACGTTGATATTGTATTTCGCGTAGTAGTCCACCAGTTTTTCGCGATAGCTTACATAACCCTGTGAGGGAGAATACTCCAGAATCTCACGGTCTATCTGCTTCAGGGCGTCAAGGCCAACCTGTGGCGTGGGCAGATCGGGCTGTCCAATGTTCAGGTGATACACCTTGGTACCTCTCTTTTTGGCGGCTGCAGCCAATGGTGCGAGTTTCCTGATAGGCGACTCGGGCATTTCCAGGCCACGAACTGAAATTTCAGGCATCTTTTTTACTTTTTTACTGTTTTACCTTTTTACTTTTTGTAAAATCGGTGCAAAGGTAACACAAATTATCGTAAATCTGCGCAATCTCTACCCAAAAATTTGCGTTTCTCGAATATTATGTGTACTTTTGCCCAACAAAATCAATCAAGAGGGAGACAGAACGATGAATTATGAAGAACTGATTGAGACGCGTGATGCTCGCAAGACCATCAAGGTACGTCTGCCTTATGGCAACTTCTACAAGCGGTTGATCGACGGGAAGTATTCCAACTTTGTCGAGTTCCACGACGAGTTGGCCGATAACATCTTTTTCGCTAAGAGTGTACAGACTGAATACGAGTCGCTCTCTGGTATTGACCAGAAGACCCAACTTCATTTCGTTCCTAATGAGGGTGAGGATGGCGTTTACGCTATTGCTGTGGAACCAGGTAACTATCTCACAGTGGAACAGGCACTTAACGAAGATCCCTCTATCGTAGCCAGGGGTGAGTTTATCAAAGAGACGATCCGTCAACTCGCAGAGCTGACCGTCTATCTGAACGCCCAGAACGTCTATCATGTCTGCTTTGCACCTTCCAACATTCTGTTGCGTAAGAGCGACCTGGCTGTCCGCCTGCTTTGTCACGGCTCATTCTACCAGAAGGTCGATCAGGACGTGCTTTGGGACGGCGTTGAGCAGTTTGTGGCTCCCGAGGTGTTCAATGGAGGCATCATCGACGCCCGTACTGATGTATATTCGCTTGGTAAGTTTATTGAGTTTATCTACGATTCGTCTGGTCTGCCCCTCGAGTTGAAGCGTGTGGTGGAAAAGGCCACGGCGGTAGAACCAGAGAAGCGCTACGAGTCTGTAGAGACCATGTATAAGATGATGACCAGCCTCTCTCAAGCCCGTCGTACAGGTTTGATGGCTGTCTCGGCTATTGCCATTGCAGCGGCTATCGTGGGGTTGTTCTTCTATCTGCTTCCCAGTCCTGAGGTTGTAGAATACGTGAAACCCGTCGACGAGCCCATCCCCGACGAGATGGTAGAGGAAGATCCTGATATGCTCTTGGGTCTTGGTGCCGATGCCGATTCAGCCATGATTGCCAATGTGGTGAATCTGCAGAAACAGCGCAAGGATTCTCTGGGCATGAGTCCGGGCAAGATGCGTGAGTATAACGCCAAGGCTGAGGCCATCTTCCGCAAACAGTTCACGAAACAGGCCGAAGCCATTATCGGCGATGTCTATAACACTAAGAACATGAATTCTTCTGAGCAGAATTTCAATGCCAAGAGCAAGATTATGACCGATCGGTTGTCCAAGCTTCAGAGTGATCTCAGCAAATCGACCTCCATCAGTCAGGACCGTGCCTCGGGCATCGCCTCTCAGGTTATCGAACAACTTACCGAGAAGAAGAAGGCAGAGATGGAGAAAGACTATTATGGCGTGAAGAAGCAGAAAGACGAGCAAGAGGAAGAGGTCAAGAAAGGTCAGGAAGCCGCTAAGGAAAAAGAGTAGAATAAAGGTTAAAAGGTAAAAAAGTAAAAAGAGATAATTGAATAATGAGAAGTAGATCAGCAATTTGGTTTGAGTGCAAGATTCGTTTTGAGAAAGTGATGGACGACGGCTTGCAGAAGAAGGTTAACGAGAGTTATGTGGTTGACGCCCTCAGTTTCAGTGAGGCTGAGGAGCGCATCATAGAGGAAATGTCCTCTTATATCAGTGGAGAGTTCGATGTGGCAGATATCAAGAAGGCCGCATATAAGGAGATTTTCTTCTCCGACGATGAGATGGCTGATAAGTGGTATAAGGCCAAACTACAGTTTGTTACCATCGATGAGAAAACAGAGAAAGAGAAGCGTTCCTCTGTCTCCTATTTGGTTCAGGCTGGTTCTTTTAATGGTGCAGTGAAGAATATTGAGGAAGTAATGGGAGGCACTATGATCGATTATGTGATTGCCTCTATTGCCGAGACCACACTAATGGATGTCTATGAGTACCAGAAAAAATCTTAACTATGTACGACGTTAAAGGTCATTTACATCAGATACTCGACACATTGCCACAGGGCGTTCGCCTTGTGGCAATTTCCAAGTATCACCCCAACGAATATATCGAGGCTGCCTATGCAGAGGGCCAACGCATTTTTGGCGAGAGCCACGAGCAGGAACTTCGCCTCAAGCACGAATCATTGCCCAAGGATATCGAGTGGCATTTCATTGGTCATCTGCAGACGAACAAGGTAAAGTATATTGCACCGTATGTATCAATGGTTGAGGCTGTTGACTCACTAAAGCTACTGAAAGAGATTAACCGTCAGGCAGAGCGTTGTGGACGCGTCATCAAGGTGCTGCTCGAATTGCATATTGCAGAGGAATCCACCAAATATGGTCTTACCTTCGATGCCTGTCGCCAACTGCTCGAAGCAGGCGAATGGCGCGAGTTCCAGCACGTCAGAATCTGTGGACTGATGATGATGGCATCGTTTGTTGATGACCAGGAACAGATACGTCGTGAGATGCAAAGTGCAGCCGACTTCTTTGATGAGGTCAAGTCGAAATATTTTGCCAACGACGATGCCTTTTGTGAACGCTCTTGGGGTATGAGTGATGATTATCCCATTGCCCTCCAGACACGCTCAACGATGGTGCGCATCGGTACGTCTATTTTCGGTCCTCGCGTCTATTGAAATAGTATTGATCCCGTTTTCTGGTTATTTTGCCGTAGTTGATGGCATGAACGGGACAGTAGTGATAACAAGCCAGACAACAGGTACATTTTCCACCATGTAACCATCTGGGAGGTGTACCTTTGATATTATCCACCGGACACACCTTTGCACACTTGCCGCACTTGATACAGACATCCTCGTCAACCATGAATTTCTTGTCTGTAATCATGTGCTTATTGAAGTAGGCGCCAATTACGTACGAGTAGAGTCGGGGAGTGGCGCCCCTCTCCAGTTCCACAATGCCCCGCTTCTCGTCTTTCAGTATCGTGACGATGTGGTGCAGTTGCCGCCTCGCATTCTCTATCTTCCAGATCTCCTTATCCTCAGGGTCGGTCTTCATAAAGGGCAGACATACATACGACTCTGGCATCACCACCGAGAACATTGTCTCAGCCTGGAGTCCTATGCCAGCCAGATCCTTGTTCAGCATGGTCATCAGGTCGCCCATATTGTCGCCACAGGTAGTCAGCGCCCAACAATAGGTATGGTCGTTAATGTTGTCGATGTATAGATGTTCAATGAAGTTCCTTACGATTCTTGGCGGTTGCCACCCATGCGTAGGGAAGCAGAACCCCACACGTTCACCCTCTTTCAGCGTAAACTGGTAGTGACATTGTCTTTGTAAGTCTGGAATATACAGCAGTTCCTCACCAATAGCCTTGGCTATCTCTGTGGCCACCCATCGTGTGTTGCCTGTGCCTGAGAAGTAGAATATCATAATCCGATTCTTTTTATTTAAGTCTGACGCTCCAGATAGATTGAGTGGTCAATCGAGTGGGGCAGTTCCTCTTGATAGTGTGTCACGTAGATCAGTGTCACGTCTGGGTTCTGACAGTAGTCGTCCACCAACGCCTTTACCATCCGTCGATTCTCATCGTCGAGCCCATGTAGTGGCTCGTCGAGTATCAGTAGGTCGGGCTCTTTTACGAAGGCTCTGGCCAGCAGTACCAGTCGCTGTTCGCCACTCGACATTTCCATAAACTTACGCTCTTCCAGATGCCCTATACCCAGTCGTTTGAGCCATTTACGGCACTGGCTTTTCTCTTCTTCATTAGCCCTCACGTAGAGCCCAACGGTATCTTTCAGTCCACTGGCCACGATCTGTATGGCTGGTATGTTCTGCTTATAGCTACGATGCATCTCAGGCGACACGTAACCGATGTGTCGCTTAATGTCCCAGATGCTCTCGCCCGAACCCCGTCGGTGTCCGAAGAGTGAGATGTCGCAGGCATAGCCCTGTGGATTGTCGGCGCATACCAGTGAGAGTAAGGTGGATTTTCCTGATCCGTTTTGTCCTGAGAGAGCCCAGTGCTCGCCACGCCTTACTGTCCAGTTCAGGTCCTTCAATATCGTGCGCTCACCATAGCGAATCGTCACGTGGTTGAACCTGATAACTTCATTTCCTTGCACGCCATTCTTTTCTACGTTGTTAGTCTCACAGCCTTCTGCACTTTTCTGGTAATCATAACTATCCACTATACACTGTAAACTATTAGCTAGCTTGTCTTTAACGCACATATCCTTCACCTCCACAATGTGGGTGATGAATGAAGGAATCTCGTCGGTCTTGGCCAGCACGAGGACAATCTGGAGTCCTTGTTCTTTTGCCAACATCCCCAGCAATGCCTTCAGTTGATCTCTCGTCTCAGCGTCGAGGCCGATAAACGGATTCTCCATGATCAGCACTTTGGGCTTTGTAAACAGTGAGGCTGCGAGTTTGTATTTTCTTAGTTCGCCACTCGACAACAGAATGATGTACTTATCGAGCAGGCCCTCCAGATGAAACAACTCGTAGATATGCTTCTGCAGGGTTCTGCGTTCAGGTGTGTCCTCACCAGCCAGTTGGTAGGCTTCTTCCAGTTTCGACCCCACGGTAGGCGTCTCCTCGTCGATCTCCATCTGGTTCCAGCGTTGTTGCAGGAAGTACGTCTTGTCGTTATCACCCCCGTAGGTGTCGCGGAATGTAATGTGCTTCAGGTTGTTGTAAGGCTCGTCGAAGCCATACTTTACCATACCCGGAAAGGCTGGATGTCGTCCCGTCAGCATATCCACAAACATGGTCTTGCCAGCTCCATTGCGCCCTATGATGGCGATATGTTCACCCTCATCGAGTACGAAGTTCACGGGCTCGGCCATCGACCACTCGGGCTTCCTTGCCCTGGCGTTTATCAGTTCAATCGTCTTCATCGTTCTTGTTCTTTCGCTTCGACACCTTACTCTGGTTCTTGTTCACAAAGTCTTTCCACCCCCGATATTTCACATCGCTCTCAGGGCGCCCCATCTGCAGATAGTGGCAATAGGCAGCGGCCAGGGCGTCGGTAGCGTCCATAAACTTACCCATCTCTTCCTGGGGGATCTTCAGCAGTCGCTGCAGCATACCGGCCACCTGCTCCTTCGAGGCCCCGCCGTTACCCGTCAGAGCCATCTTAATCTTCATGGGTGCATATTCATGGATGGGCACCCCGTGATGGATGGCAGCTGCGATGGCTGTACCCTGGGCACGTCCCAACTTCAGCATCGACTGCACGTTTTTGCCGAAGAAAGGCGCCTCGATGGCCATCTCGTCGGGCAGGTAGCCGTCGATAATCCCAGTCACCCGCTCGAAGATATGTCCCAACTTCAGGTAGGCATCGGGGAATTTCCTGAGGTCTATCACACCCATGGTTATCATCTCAGCCTTGCCGTCCTTTACCTTCAGCAAGCCATATCCCATCAGATTCGTTCCAGGGTCGATTCCTAATATGATTTTCTCCATTTTCGTGGCAAAGGTACTAACATTTACCAGAACATACAAAAAATTTGGCCAGATAATTCTCCTTGTGGCAATAAATAATCACAGTCTGACGATCAGTCCGAGTCGCATCAGCAACCTTGTTACCTGAATAACGATGAGTGAATAAGCCAACGAGAGGATGATGCCAGTCACCCCGTACCACCAGCCTTCAGGGAGACATACTCCTAACGCATCGCTCACAGGATACCACACGTAAGGTAACAGATAGCATGTAAGCGTAGCCGTTCCTGCAGGTGCTATCAGCCATTCCCATGCCGTGTGCCCCTTTACATCCATCAGCCAGTAGAGAAGGGATGCCAGAGGGAAATAAATCGCCAGACAGAAGAATACCCATGTCGGGGTGCCCTGTATCTTGGAAATGATCCAATAAGGATGCGAGACGATGCCTGCCACAAGCATCACGAAGCCGATAGCCCAACACACGATGATGAGTTGTATATGCGCCACCTTCTGCTTGAAATACCTCATCAATAGTGAGGCTAACAGTCCGGCGATACAGAGCGCGTGCCCCGACCATGCGTTGGGCACGAACCAGAGCACAGCCGTAAGAATGGCCAGTCCGGCAACCATAACCGTCTTGTTCACAGGGCGACGGCATACCAGATAGATGAGCGATGTCACCAGATAACTCCAGCCTATCAGTCCGAGAATGCCCCACCAGCCTGTTTCGAAACACTCGCCACAATAGTGGCACCACATCATCATACCCACCAGGATGCTTATGCCCAAAGCTTTCAGTAAGTTAGTTAAGACAGGCTTGTCGCTCAATATCGTATGACGGTAGTCAGTCCATATCAGGAAGAAACCGGCTATCATGAGCAACGAGAACCAAAGATAGGAGATACAACTGAGGTCACGCTCGAGATTATACGTAAACACACCCATCACAATGAGGGCTACACCACGCCACAGAATGTGAGCGAGCACCCTGAGCGGTGAATCCCCCTTCCTTAGGCGTTGCTCGATGGCGAAAGGCACCGACATACCTACACAGAACAGGAAGGCAGGGAAGATGGTGTCAGAGAATCCCAGCATGTCCTCGTCGGCTCTTGCATGGAACAGCCAGTGGGGCACACCCTTCAACCCTGGTATGTCGTTTACAAACAACATCAGCATCATTGTTATCGCCCGCAAGGCGTCGATGCTCGCCACACGTGAGCCCCCTGTCTTTACCATATCCATATTATATATAATGTATGACCCTGCAAATTTACGAATTATAATCCATAAACAGACCTTCAGACATACCTATTGCTGTAAAAATAAGTTAAAATTTGAAATTTTTCGCGAAAAGTTTTGGTAGTTCAAAATAAAGTCGTAACTTTGCAGCGTGTTTTTCATAGTATTAGATTTAAGGTTAACAAAGTGTCGGGGAGCAGCGGCTCCCCATTTTTTATTTTTGGACTTATGGAATTAAACGAATTATATCATCTTGCAGACAGAATAGCCGCCAAGGCGCATAGTGGACAGACCGACAAGGGTGGCCACCCATACTACGATCATCCCAGAAGAGTGGCTGACCGTTGTGAAGACATACGTGCTAAAATCGTGGCATTGCTGCACGACACGATAGAGGATACCGATGTAACGATAGCGTCTTTGCGCAGTCAGGGTTTTCCCGAAGATATCCTCGAAGGCGTGTTGTCTGTAACAAAGCAGGAAGGAGAGTCTTACGATGACTTTATCCGTCGTGCAGGTCAGAATCCCCTGGGTAGGATTGTGAAGTTGGCCGACTTGGAAGATAATATGGATATCCGTCGATTGAATGAGATCACAGACATAGATGTTGCCCGACTGCGAAAATATCTCCGTTCCTGGCAGTATCTGGCAGGAAAATATTCCGTTTGATGGCATAAATTGTGGCAATGTCAGAATAATCCGCTATTGTCACTTTTTGAATTAGATATATCTTCTAAGTTTTAGTTTAAATTTGGCGGATTATTCCAAAGTGTGTAACTTTGCAACCAAATAATTGATTGCAAATGGTTAGGAAGTTTATATTGGCGGATAATCAGGAATTGACGAGATTCGCTGTAGAGAGTCTGATTAAGCAGAGCGGAACAGAGGAGGTTTACAGGGTCAGCGACAAAGATGGGCTTGTGGAACTTCTGAAGGTGCATGAGAACGCTGTGGTGGTGCTCGACTACACGCTGTTTGACTTTGCCGACGCTGATCAGTTGCTGATTATTGCAGAGCGGTTTGCTCTGTCACAGTGGATACTGCTGAGCGAGGAGTTGACTCCGGCATTTATGAGGCGTGTGGTCTATTCGTCTCACCAGTTCAGTATCGTGTTTAAGGACGGACCGCTGAGGGATATCCGTGAGGTTCTGCATGCTACAGCAAGTCATGAGCGCTTTATCAGTCAGCGAGCACTAGAGATCATTATCAACCAGCGACAGGATGAAGAGAGTCAACCCAGCATTCTGACTGAGACAGAAACGGAGATAGTTAGAGCCATAGCCCAGGGCAAGACCACCAAGGAAATTGCTGCCGAACGCTTCTCGAGCATCCACACCGTCACTACCCACCGCAAGAACATCTTCCGCAAGTTAGGCATCAACACCGCCCACGAAGCAGTGAAATACGCCCTCCGTGCCGGTTTGATAGACCCCTCTGAATTCTATATCTAATGTCCCTCACAGAGGGCTTTTGGCTCTTATTCGCAAATAAGTATTGTATATTCTCACAACGATTAATCTTTTACCCCGATTTAGTCCGTCCCGTCGGACTGTGAGTCCGTTCGTTACGGACTGTGAGTCCGAACACGACGGACTGAAGGTTTTCATTAATCGAACGGGATGCGAGTCCTTGATGGGGCAAATTCGAACCTTCGAAGAAGCGAACGCAAGAACCGTTTTTGGGGTAACCTCACTCGCCTCAAACCCTCTGTAGAAATGACTTTCGGGAGCTTGAGTGAGGTTAGCCCCATCAGAATAAAATAAACAATTATAAAACAAAGAAGTTATGAGTATAGCAAAAGAATTATTGATTGAGAAAGCCAAGGAAGGCTACACGGTTTGTTATGTCGATGCATGTCCGTTGCGTACCCATTGCCTGCGATGGCTAGTGGGACAGCATGTGCCCCATACCTATAGTTCCTACAGGTGTGTGAATCCCCACTTTGAGGGCGTGGCGACTGCGGAATGTCCGATGTATCGCAGCGATCAGAAGGTGCGCTTCGCCAAGGGTATGCAGCATATCTTCACAGGCGACATGCCTGCACGTTTGGAGCCTGCGGTCCGTCGGGATGTGATAAAGTTGTCCAATCGTACCTACTACTTTGAGTATCGCAATGGCTCGCGACTGATTCCGCCTGTTTTGCAAGAGCTCATTCGTAAGACATTCCGAATCAACGGATGGACGGAAGAGGTGAACTTCGACGGCTATGTAGAGGATTACGACTGGTAATCAATGAAAAAAGTGAAGAGGCGACTCTTCACTTTTTTCATTTCAAGGCTTGCCTAATGTCTTCAAGCAGATCCTCGCCTGCTTCGAGGCCGATGCTGAGACGTACCGTCGTATCAGGGACTGACATCTCGGCACACTGCTCTGGCGTGAAGAGGCCGAAGATGGTTGAGGCAGGATGGATGGCCAACGACTTGCGATCGAAGAGGTTCGTGGCGCGACGGATAATCTGCAACTTGTCGATGAATGCCCATGCAGCCTCTTTCGATTCGAGGTCGATGGTGAAGACGGCACCTGGCAAGGGTCCGAATTGCGACTTCGAGAGTTTGTAGAAGGGATTATTCTCAAGACCCGTATAGTTCACACATTTGATCTCTGGCAGATGTCGGCACTGACGAGCGAGCCACAGCGTGGTCTCTGCCTGACGACGGAAACGGATATCGAGCGTGTCGAGGCCCAGCGTCTCCATATAGGCCACCTGAGGTGTCATCAGTGCACCAAGGTTAGTCACCAGTTCGGTTTTGACACGGGCAGTAAAGGCCAGTCTCTTGCCAACCTTCTTCGTGCGACTCAGTAGGGCAGGAGAGGGCGATCGAGACCAGTCAAACTTACCATAGTCGATGAGCAGACCGCCCAGTCCTGTTCCGCCGCCAGAGATGTATTTCGTGCTGCTGACCACCTCGATATCCACACCGAAATCGACGGCACGGAAGGCAGGGAACGGCACGATGGTGGTGTCGGCTATCAGGGGGACGCCCTTGTTATGGGCTATCTCTGACAAGGCCTTGATGTCAGCCACAAACAACTGTGGATTGGTGATGATCTCGAAGAACAGTGCAGAGGTCTTGTCGTCAATCAGCGCCTCAACCTCTTCTGGCTTCGTGAAGTCGGCAAAGCGCGGCTCAACGCCAAAGCTGCCCAACGTGTCGCGAATCAGCGAGACACTGTTGCCAAACAGGTGCTTTGAGGCCACGATGTTCAGTCCTGCGCCACTTACTGCCGTCAGGGCATAGGCAATCGCCGCCATACCTGTGTTCAATGCCGTCACGCTGGTGGCTCCAGTGATCTGCCTGACACGCTCCTCCAGATAGGTGGTCGTGGGGTTGGCGATGCGGGCATACGACGGGGCCATGGAACGACCGCAAAATGCGTCGCCCATGGCCTTGGCAGACTCAAACTCAAACGCCGCCGTATAGTAGACGGGCATCGACAATGCCCCGTATGCATCAGGCTTCTGATACTTCGTTGTCAGTATTTTCGTTTCGTACTGCATTATCGTCCGATTATCTTTTTTACTGCAATCACAAGTTTGTCCACATCTTCGCGGGTATTATAAAGTGCGAAGGTGGGGCGGACACTCATCTCGTAGCCGAGGGCTCGGAGGGCGGGCTGGGCGCAATGGTGACCTGCACGCACTGCGATGCCCTCCTTGTCTAATAACGTACCTGTTTCCGGAACGGGAATGCCATCAAGCACGAAGCTGACTACCGACACGCGGTTCTTGGGATTGCCTATGAGCGTCAGACCAGGAATCTGGCCAAGCTGTTCTCGTGCATACTCCGTCAGTTGGTGCTCGTGGTGCTCGATATTACGGATGCCGAGGTGGCTCACGTAGTCGAGGGCGGCACCCAGTCCGATAGCATCGGCCACATTGGGTGTGCCAGCCTCGAAACGGGCGGGTGGCACATTGTATTCCGTGCGCTCGATGGTTACATCCTTGATCATGTTACCACCACCCTGCCAGGGTTGCATCTTGTCGAGCAGTTCCTTGCGACCATAGACCACACCGATGCCGTTAGGACCATAGATTTTATGTCCAGAGAAGACGAAGAAGTCGGCGCCCAACTGCTGCACATCGACTGGGGTGTGAGCGATGCTCTGAGCACCGTCGATGAGCACAGGGATGTGGTGCGAGTGGGCGATGTCGATGATTCGCTTCACGTCGTTGATGGTGCCGAAGGTGTTGTTTACATGACCCACGCTGACAAAGCGGGTACGGGGCGTGATCAGTCGCTCGAACTCCGATAGGATCAGGTCGCCGTTCTTATCCGTCGGGATAGCCTTCAGCGTGGCACCTTTTTCGTGGGCTACCTGCTGCCAAGGTACGATGTTGGCATGATGGTCGAGTTCTGAGACGATCACCTCGTCGCCTGGTGTCAGGAACTGGCGTCCGTAGGTCTGCGCCACGAGGTTGATGCCCTCGGTGGTACCACGTACGAAGATGATCCCCTCGCTGGTGGCGGCGTTGATGAAACGCTGCACTTTTTCACGCGCCTCCTCGTAGGCATCGGTGGCACGCGCTGCCAGCGTGTGGGCACCACGATGGATGTTACTATTATAGTTCTTGTAATAGTCGCTGATCTTGTCGATCACCTGAATGGGCTTCTGGGTGGTGGCTCCGTTGTCGAGCCATACGAGGTCGTGGCCGTTCACCTTCTGATGGAGCACGGGGAAGTCGCGCTTGATCTGCTCCGAGTTCAGCGTATCAGCCTCCTCGTAGTGCAGGTCACGCAGCTTCTGCGTCTCAGGAATGCCGATACCGAAGCCGTTATCCTGAGGCACCGCCTTCACCGAACCGTGCGTATCGTCAGCGTCGCCGAAGTACGGAAGGTCGCCATAGCCGCTCCCACCTGCCAGAAGCTGTTTGAATCCAGCTTCCAGCTCCTCAAGGTGCAGGACTTCATCAGGGAATACACTCTGACGAACCTCCCTGGCCTCTTCTGGGCAATACTTCTGGGCGAGGTCGCGCAAGAGTGCCAGAGCACCACCGTCCTGAGCCGGAAAACTATTGATATCTGTTAGGTTGAGCATTATTTCTCTACTTTATTTCGATGCTGATAATCGTGATAGTAGCCTACCTCCACATTCTCGAGGACAGCGATGGCGTCGTCGGTGAGGGCGGCTAATGAGAAGTATTTCGTGAGCAGGTATGAGGCCACACCAAACTTGTCGAGACCCATCAGACGGGCACTCAGACTGGGTGCAATCTCGCCAGGAATGCCGCTCTGGTGTAAACCGATGACTCCTTGATTCTGTTCGCCAGTACGTACCAGGATAATCTTTGTCGTACCTACGCCACGACCTGTCAGGTACTGACCTTCAACCTCCACCTTGTCTGATGGAATCAGAGGTACACCTCGCCACAGGATGACCTTTGTACCGAAGAGATCGGTAGTTACAGGGGGTACGCCTCGCCAGGTACACTCACGCTCGAAAGCGGCAATGGCTCGCGGATGAGCCACGAAGAAGGCGGGCTCTTTCCAAACGAGACTCAACAGCTCGTCGAGGTCGTCAGGTGTGGGTGAACCGTAGCGCGTGGTGATGCGATAGGCAGGATTCACTGCAGCCAGCAGACCAAACTTCTTATTGTTGATCAGTTCCCACTCCTGACGCTCCTTAATGCTTTCGATCGAGAGGCGCAACTGTTCTTCCAGCTGATTGTAGGGGTTGTTGTAAAGGTCAGACACACGGGTATGCACTCTAACAACCGTCTGCAGGGTGTTGAGACTATATTCCGTGGGGTTCTCCTCGTAGTCGATGTAGGTCTCAGGGATGATGTTGTCCTCCTCGTGACCGCTTACCAGGTCGATGTGCTTTTCACCGTTGTCATTGACAGAGGCCTTCAGGCGCAGTTGCTTGTCAACAGCCTTATTAAAGGTTTCACGGAAATCGGGAACT
Source organism: uncultured Prevotella sp. (assembly GCA_946415825.1). Taxonomy (GTDB): domain Bacteria; phylum Bacteroidota; class Bacteroidia; order Bacteroidales; family Bacteroidaceae; genus Prevotella. The sequence continues at coordinate 84,074 of CAMKUA010000001.1, forward strand.
TCCTTGATGAACTTGATGAGTTCCTTCAGTTTCAGGCCGAGGAACACAGTAGGGGTAATGGCCCTGACACTGACTGTCGATTCCTGTTCGTCCAGTAGGTCGGCTTCGCCAAAGTACTCGCCATCACCCAACAGGGCTATCCGCAGGTCTTCGCCGTGAGGACCCTTGCTGATGACCTCAGCCTGACCAGAGGCTACGATGAAGAAACGCTGTTTGTCCTTGCCCTCTTCGACGAAGAGACTGTCAACATCAATCTCATTTGCCTCAAAAGAGTTCACCAGACGGTTCAGTATTTCGTCGTCGAACTCAGAGAAAAGTGGGATGGCCTTCAGGTTCTTGGCGGTGAACGAGGGAACGCCATTCACGTACTGAATGGGCAGGCGATCGTTCTTGCGGAGTTCCACCTTTGTACGGTTCACACGGAATGTGCCACCAGATACCTGTACCCAGGGTAACAGTTTCAGAAGAAGTCTCGGAGTGATACTCCCCATCTGTGGGGCGGTTTTGGTAGTCGTTGCCAGTCGTCTGGCGGTTGCAGTGGTCACACTGCGCTGTAAATTTGAATCTGCCATAATCGTTTGAGTTATTAATATTATACTTACCTGTTTACTTTTTTATCGTTACTTTATGTGTGGCTCCTTCTACGTGTTCCACTGATAGCACGTTGTAGCCCTGCTCCTTCGCATTGCGGGGAACATTTTCGAGAGGTTCGCCCTCAGCCAATAGCACTTCGAGAATATCGCCCGCTTGGAGCTTCGATAGTTCGATCTTTGTCTTAACGAATGTCATCGGACAGTGCTCTTTCGTAATGTCTAATACTTTTGTTGCCATAATCTTCAATTTCCAATTTTCAATCAAATAAACAGTGTTTGCCCACCTTCACTGAGGTTCAGGAACGAGGCTACACCGAGCACATCCTTGACCTCAGGGATGAAGTCTTCCTTCTTTAGTCCCAATACGTGCATGGCCATTTCGCAGGCATACAGATTAATACCTAAGGCCTTGGCTGCCTCTACGAGTTCCTCGAGTGTGGCTACATTGTTCTTACGCATCAGGTAGCGGAAGATCTTGGGTCCTGCACCGAGAAAGTTGAACCGGCTGGTGGGAGTGACTTTCAAACCTCCCATCATAAAGCCGAAAATTTTCGTCAGCCAGTTACCTCCTGTAAACGAGCGCCCCTGTTTCTGCTTGATGGCATCGAGTCCCCAGAAGGTGAAGAAGATATTTACTTCATAACCTACTGCTGCTGCGCCCGTACCTAATGTAAATACTGCTGTCAGTTTGTCGAAATCGCCACTGAAGGCGATGATGCTTAGCTTCTTTTGTACTGCCATATTTTTATGCATTTGAATCACGCTGCAAAGGTACGGCAGTTTTTGCACTGCCACAATCGCCCATTTGTGGCATTTCTAGTACCTATCATTTGGTATGCGATTTACCATCCCTGTGGGATTGTGGCGATGAAATAATCCCAGTACCTTTGCACACAGATTTAAACTCATAGTGTTATGGCAAAAATATATGTAAATGGAGAAGCGCAGAGCGTAAATCTGCCGCTCAATGTAAGTGAACTGATTAAGCAGTTGTTAGTAGAAAACCCAGAGATGGTCAGTGTGCAGGTGAACGAGGAATTTGCTGAGCGCGAAGACTGGGAAAGTATTCAAGTGAAGGACGGTGACAAGGTTGATTTCCTCTATTTCATGGGAGGAGGAAATGGAGAGTTAAGAGTTAAGAATGAAGAGTTATGATTGACTTTACAGAAGAACAGATACAGCGCTATTCACGACACATCTTATTGCAGGATGTAGGCGTGGAAGGACAAGAGAAAATAATGAACGCGCGTGTGCTCGTTGTGGGTGCTGGCGGACTGGGAGCTCCTGTGTCACTATACCTTGCTGCGGCAGGTATCGGTACCATTGGCATCGTGGATGCTGACGTTGTGGATCTCTCGAATCTACAACGCCAGGTAATTCACTTTACGAAGGACGTAGGCGTGCCGAAGGTGAAGAGTGCCGAGGAAAAGATTAAGGCGATTAATCCCGATGTGAAGGTAGAGACTTACTATAAGTTTCTCGACTCATCAAACGCACTCGATATTATTAAAGAGTATGATTTCATTGTAGATGGTACGGACAACTTCCCCGTAAAATTCTTAATCAACGATGCGTGCGTGATGGCGGGCAAACCCTTCTCGCATGGTGGTATCCTGCGTTTCAATGGTCAGACGTTCACCCATCTCCCCGGTACGGCATGCTATCGTTGTATGTTCAAGGAACCGCCTCCTTTGGGTGCCGTTCCTACTTGTTCGCAGGCAGGTGTGCTTGGAGCCATCGCAGGTATGCTTGGAACGATTCAGGCCGCAGAGACGCTGAAGTACTTCACAGGCATCGGTGAGCTGCTGACAAACCGTCTGCTTACCTTTGATGCCAAGACCATGCAATTTCGTACGGTGCCAGTGAAGCATCGTGACTCGTGTGCCATCTGTGGTTCTAACCCCACCATCGATCATCTGATAGATTATGAACAGGCCGCGTGCGATCTTCATAAGTGAAGAGTTTAGAGTTAAGAATTAAGAGTTTAGAGTTAAGGATGAAAAGATGAAGATACCACAAGAAATCATTGATGAATTGATTAGTCAGGCCCGGCAGGATGCACCCAACGAGACGTGCGGTTACCTGCTGGGCATCACTACTGATGAAGGCGATGTAGTGACAGAGAACTATTGGATGGAGAATATCGACCATTCACCAGAACACTTCTCTTTCGCACCGAAGGACCAGTTTTCTGCGCTGAGATATGCACGAAACAAGGGCTTGAAGATCCTGGCCAACTGGCACAGTCATCCAGCTTCGCCCTCACGTCCTTCGCAGGAAGACTTGCGCTTGGCTAACGATCCAGACATTCGCTATGCGATTCTCTCCCTCTATGAGGGTGTTCACCTGAATTCTTTTAGGATTCAGGGCGGTGAAATGATAGATAAAGAGGTTCATCTGGCATAAATACCAAATACGTGGTATGCAGAATGCCCCATCAATGGGATTGTGAGACTGGGGAATTCGCAGTACCTTTGCACCCAGAAAAAGTTATTAATTTTAAAATAGAAAAAGTGATGAGAACAATGATGTACAATCGAATGCGCAAGTGTTGTTGCTGTATGATGGCAATGACAATGAAAGGGAGTGTATATATAATAATAGGTAACGAACAATTAAAACAAAAAGGATATGAAAAAGATAGCATTAACAATAGTAGTTTTACTGAGTATCAATATCAGCAACATTTGGGCTGAGCAGAATTCTACCAACACGAGCAGCGTGCGTTATGTCAAGGCACCGCGATTCGCTCGTCCGCTGGTAGAGAAGTGGATAACCGAATATGCAAAAACACAGCCTGGCGTAGAGTTCCAGATCGCCAAAGGCAACCAGAATCAGGGTAACATAGATTTGAATGTCGTATTCGATAATCAAGATACAAAACCAGAAAACCTTAGCCATACAGTTGTTTATTTCGGAGAGTTCGCCGTGCTGCCTATCACAGCCAGTGGTAGTGAGGCTGCGAAAGTGCTGGAGGGTAAGCACCTGAACTCGAAGAAGCTGAAGCAGCTTTACTTTCTCAACGACGATTTTGATGAGGATGTTAAAAAGATCAAGCAGTTTGAGAAACTCGTGATCTATAGCGGCAGCAACGCTACATCGTTCGCTGCATCTTTTGCCCACAACTTCGGCGAAGAGAGCAGCAACTTCCGTGGCAAGCGCATTTCAGGCGACGACCTGTTCCTGAACACCGCTTTGACGAAAGATCCGCTGGGTGTATCGTTCAATGCCCTGCCCAACATCTTCGATCTGCAGAGTCGTCACATTAAAGATGATCTTACCATCATTGGCATCGACGTAAAGAAGAACCTTGAAGAGAGTTTCTCTGACAAGGCCACCCTCGATGAACTGATTGCCGTCCTGGAGAATGGTAAGGTGTCAGAGATTGCCGTCGAGAAGATTGGCGTGAGTTATAATGGTGGTGACGATGCTGTGAATCAGTTCCTGCAATGGGTTCTCACAGACGGCACGAAGTTTAATCATGAATTTGGATTGCTGAACCTGGACAACAAACTGACCCAGGTACAGATTGAAAAGGTAAAGGATATACTTACCGCGCAGAAATAAACTAAAAAGGTATTTAAACTTATGGTAAAGAGATTGTTTATTGCAACATTCGTTGCGATTAGCCCCCTGTTGGCTATAGCGCAAAATCTGATTACAGGTCATATCACAGATGTTCGCACTGGTGAACCCCTGATTGGTGCATCCGTGATTGTAAAGAGTGAAAAGGGTCAGGGTGTCGTGACCGACTACGATGGTAACTTCTCCCTCCAGACGAAGGTGGAGGCTCCTTTGACCCTCCGTGTGGAATATGTAGGCTATCGCGCCCTCGATGTGGATGTCTATGACTTCGAGGAGCCCGTGGAGATATCGTTGATTGATAACGCCAGCAAACTTGACGAAGTGGTGGTTGTGGGATATGGTGCCCAGAAGCGCCTGGAGTTGACCAGTAGCATTTCGTCTGTAGGTGATGAAATCCTCCGTCAGCAGAATAATTCTGTTGAGAGTGCCCTGCAGGGTGCTGTGGCAGGTCTGAACGTCACACAGACCTCTGGTCAGCCTGGTGCTGCCAGCATCATCCGCATCCGTGGTGGTAATAGTATCACTGGTGGTAACGAACCGCTCTACGTGATCGATGGCTTCATCGTGTATAACGATCCTGCCTCTACCCGTACAGGTGCCAAGACCAGTGATGCCACACTTGACCCCCTGTCGTTCCTGAACCCCTCGGATATCGAGAGCATCGAAGTGCTGAAGGACGTTTCTGCTACCGCTATCTATGGTACACGTGGTGCCAATGGTGTGATTATCATTACCACGAAGAAAGGCTCCCACGGCAAGAACAACATCAGCTATAATGCCACCTTCGGTTGGAGCAAGATCGCCAGAAAGCTTGATTATCTGAATGCCACTCAGTGGGTTGACCTTTGGAACGAACTCTATCAGAATGGTGAAGTGGGTTATTCTATTGATACTCCTACAGAGAGCTACGACTGGCAGGATGCCGCTCTGCGTACCGGTTTCTCTCAGGAACATCAGCTCTCCTTTGTCGGAGGTGACGAGATTTCGCGCTACAATATCAGTGGTGGATTCAAGAGTCAGGATGGTATTCTAAAGGGAACAGGCCTGAAGCGTTATGTAGGTCGTATCAATTACGAACGCAATCTTTTCCCCAACCTGCTCGTAGGACTGAATGCCAATGGCGCCTATAATAAGGTTACTGGTGTAGCTGACAACAGCGGTAGCATGTTTGCGCCCAGCCCTTGGTTCGCTGCTATCTCTCACACACCTTATACTTCTATTTACAATGCTGACGGATCTTACAATTACGATCCAACACCTACCAGTGTAGATATCTATAATGGTAGGGTAGGTAATCCCATCAGTGATTTGGAGAATACTAAGGCTGAGACAGAAAATACGCGTGTCATTGGTACTGGTTTTGCTGAGTGGACCGTCATTCCGCAGTTGAAGCTCAAGGCCAGCGTAGGTGCTGATTTGTCGAACACCCGTCAGAGTTTCTATGCTCCCTCATACACCTCTTCCGGTCTTGCTTATAACGGCTATGCCTCTGTAGGTCAGACGAAGACCAACACCTGGCAGACGGAATATACCGCCACCTATAATAATGTGTTTAACCGTGTACATTCCGTCAACGTCCTGGCTGGTTATACAGCCCAATATACTGATCGCAGCAGTTTGGCCACGACGGCCTATGGCTTTAGCAACGATGCCACTGGTTACGATAACCTGGGAGCTGCCGCTACAACACTCCCGTCGGTTAGCAGTCATATCGTCTCAACACTGCAGTCGTGGATCGGACGTGTGAACTATAGTTTTGACTCACGCTATAACCTCTCGGCTACCCTGCGTGCCGACGGTAGTAGCCGTTTCGCTAAGGATCACCGCTGGGGTTGGTTCCCCTCACTGGGCGCTTCCTGGAACATCGACCGTGAGAAATGGCTGCATCTTAGCAAGAAAGTCGATTTCATCCAGTTGCGCGCTTCTATTGGTACAGTGGGTAATCAGGAGATTGGTGATTACCAGTTTGCCGCCAACGTCGTTCCTAAGACAGTTATTGTCAACAACCAAAAGGCCACCAGTTATATTATCGACAACAAGTCGAACCCTGATCTGAAATGGGAGAAGACCACCTCGTATAATATCGGCCTGAGCACAGGCTTCTTCCACAATCGTCTGACGGTGACCCTCGATGGCTATTATAAGAAGACTAGCGACCTGCTGCTCAATGTGCCCATAGAGCAGGTAACAGGTTTCTCTACCGTACTGCGTAATGTAGGTTCCGTTACCAACAAGGGTGTGGAACTCGAGGTTGGCGCCGTACTCATTGACAAGAAGGATCTGCGTTGGAACGTCAATGCTAATATTGCCCATAACAAAAACGAAGTGACTGATCTGGGTAACTCAGAATACTTCTTGCCCGACTTCCAGTCTATCGGTACCCTTCAGTACATTAACCCGCTGATCGTGAAGGTTGGAGAGCCCCTCGGTACTTTCTATGGTTACCGTTTCAAAGGAATCATCCAGACTGGCGAGGATCTCAGCAGTCTGCCCACCCAGACGATTTCGGCTGTAGAACCAGGTAATCCAAAATTTGAGGATGTCAACAACGACGGTGTGGTGAACGAGCAGGACCGTGTCATCCTCGGTAATATCCAGCCCAAGTTTACCTATGGATTCAATACCAAGGTGGCTTATAAGAACTGGGATCTGTTCGTGAACATCAGCGGCAGCTATGGTAACAAACTCTTCAACGCCTTGGCTTGTCGATTGGATCGTGGTAATGGTTACTACTATAACCCATTGGCAGAGGTGGCAGACCGTTGGACGCCTACCAATCCAAGCAATACCATTCAGAAGGCAACCAGCGCTACATCGATTTATGCCGATGACCGTTTCGTAGAGGATGCCAGCTATCTGAAGTTCCGTAACATTCAGTTGGGTTACACCCTGCCTGTGCCACAGATTACCAAGGACGCCAAGCTACGCCTTTATGTATCGCTGCAGAACTTCTTTACCATCACGGGCTATACTGGTTACGATCCAGAGGCCAACCGCAATGGTATTGACGAGACCAGTGCACTCTATCAGGGCGTCGATTATGGTGCATATCCTGCCGCCAAAACCGTTCTCGTAGGATTTAACGTAACACTGTAAGAATTGAAAATTGAATATTGAGAATTGAAAATTGAAGATTATGAAAAAGAACATATCTGCATATATCCTCTTGGCAAGCCTGTTGTTCACAGGTTGCGCTGACTTGGACCAGACTTCCATCAGTTCTATCGACAAGGATAATTTCTATCAGAGCAAGGAAGATATTGAGACTGCCATTAATGGTATTTACCAGGCATTCACCATCGACGGCTTCTATGGTATGTATAATAATCAGAGCATCTACTTTAATGATCTGCAGTCGGATTACGTCAAAGCGGGTGCACAGACCAACTCGGCCCATATCCGTGAATTGTCGAATTTCGCCATACAGCCAACCAACCTCTTTGTAGGCTATGCATGGAAAGAACACTATATGGCCATTAACCGCGCCAATGTGGTGATTGAGAAAGTCGCATCGGCCTCATTCCTCGACGATCAGCACCGTCAGGACTATACCAACGAGGCTCGTTTCTTAAGAGGTCTGATGTACTTTAACCTGGTACGTTATTTCGGAGGAGTGCCCATCGTACTTCATGATGGCGAAGGCGAAGGTGCTGCCAGAAACAGCGTTGATGAGGTCTATCGTCAGATCGTAGAAGATCTCACGGCTGCCGAGGGTCTGCCTTCTGACTATACAACGTTAGACGGTCAGGCATCGAGCCTGGCAGCATCGGCCCTTCTCTCAAAGGTTTATCTGGTATGGGCACAGACATCGAGCCATGAAGGTAAGTCCAGTCAGCGTGATTTCTACCAGAGGTCCATCAGCTATGCTGATAAGGTTATCAATTCTGGTAAGTATAAGCTGCTCGACAAGTTTATTGACAACTGGTCTGTCGACAAGAAGAATGGTGCAGAACACATCTTTTCTATCGAACATGACCGCACGATTAATGCCAATGTAACGGGGCACTGCACCTTTGCTACCAACTGGAGCGACTCAGAACCAGTGCTGCTGGCCACCAGCGACAAGTACTACGAGCAGACCGACCCGAAAGATCAGCGTCGTGACGGATCCTGGGCCAAGCGCATCTATAATCCGAATACGGGTACCGACTTTGAGTTTACCATCCCTCGTTTCCGCAAGTATATCGATTCGCTCAACTTTGCCAATCCTGCTTCAAGTGGTAATGCGGCCGGGCAGTCAACCAACACCGTGATTATCCGCTATGCTGAGATCCTGCTCATCAAGGCTGAGGCAGAGAATGAGCTGAATGGTCCGACGGATGCTGCTTACGATGCCATCAACCAGGTGCGCCGTCGTGCGTACTGGAGTCCGTATCTGAACATCCAGAATACACCGTCCGATGGTTCAGATTTGGAACTCTCAGGACTGACTCAGGAGCAGTTCCGTGAGCGTCTGCGTGAAGAGCGACGTCTGGAGTTTGTACTTGAAGGACAACGCTGGTTCGATCTCATCCGTTGGCATATCTTAGTAAAATACGTGAAGTCTAACACCCCTACTGATGAAGAAACATTGGGTACAAAGACAACAAAGATTCAGAATGTTTCCAAGAAGAACTATCTTCTGCCTCTGCCACAGGAGCAGATCATCCTGAATCCGAATCTCGAGCAGAACTGGGGTTACAGCGGCGAATCCGGTGACGGCCCTTACGGAACAGAGTTTGAATAAAGTAAAAAGGTAAAAAAGAAAATAGTTTAGAGTTTATAGTTTAAAGTTTATAGATATGAAAAAGAGTTTTTCAAGAATCATCGCCATTGCACTGCTTTTTGTAGCAGGCGTACAGACCATCAGCGCACAGTCGCAAGTAGCTAACAGCAAGCGTGAACGCATCCTTCAGGTGCTCGACCAGAGTCGTCCCAACGAGTATGTGCCCGCAGCCTTCTTCCTCCACTTCGAGAACAAGCTTGGACGTAAGGCCGTACAGGATCATCGTGATTTCTACCGTGCCACGAACATGGACTTCGTGAAGGTGTTCTATGAGATCGTTGTGCCCCAGGTGGACATCCAGTCAGGCAAGGATTGGGAGAAAGTGCCCGTCTATGGTGAGGATTTCTTCGCACCCCAGATAGCCGTCATCGAGGATCTGGCCCGTGAGTTCAAGGGCGAGGCCTTTATCCTGCCCACCGTCTATTCTCCGTTGGCACTGGCCTCTCAGACCCTTGGTCGTGGAAAGGACCTGAAGAAACTGGCCGAGGAGAACCCTGCAGCCTTCGGTAAGGCCATCAAGAACCTTTCGCTCTCCATCGAGAACTACCTGCGTGCTGCCCGTAAGCGTGGTGCCGACGGTTTCTATGTGTCCAGTCAGGGTGGCGATGGTAACTCCCTTTCGCCTGAGGTTTGGAATAAGTACGTTCGCCAGTGGGACAAGCATGTGTCTGAGGTGGCCAACGAGATTGGCGAGATCAATATCCTCCACATCTGCGACTACGGTACACCGTTCAAGAATGCTGAGGCCCTCTATGCCTTCGTCGATTATCCCGCCAGCATCATCAACGTACCCCTCAACTTCTCTGACGGCTCTACCCTTAACCTGAAGGAGGCCCAGAAACGTTTTGGCCGTCCCATCTTTGGTGGACTGGAGCGTCTGGGTGTCATTGCTATAGGTACTGTTGAAGAGGCCAAGGCCGCTGTCGATAAGGTGCTGGAGAATGCATCGCCCAACTTCATACTTGGTGCTGACTGCACCGTGCCTGGTGAGACCGACTGGGAAAAACTGCGTGCTGTTATTGACTACGCCCACACTTGGCGTCAGACACATAAGTAATTCTATGAAACAATAAAAAAGCGATTGATGATGAACAAGCATTTCTTTGGTATTCTGGCGCTATCTTCGCTGGTTGTAGCGGCTTGCACAACAAGTAAGCAGGAAGATGCATTGCCCAATAAGCGTGAGCTAATAGAGCGGGTATTGGATCAGTCGAAGGCACCCGAGATTATTCCTGCTGCTTTTTTCCATCATTTCCCTGATAAGTTCGGTCCCAAGGCCGTGGAAGAGCATATCGCCTTCTTCCATGAGACGGGTAATGATATCCTGAAAGTGCAATATGAGACGCTGCCTCCTCAATGGGAAATCAAAACGGCCAAGGATTTTGATAAGGTAACAGAGTTGTCTGCTCAATACTTTGAACCACAACTGGAAGTGATAGAAGCGTTGGCAAAGCAGTTGAAAGACTCTGCACTGATCATTCCCACCGTTTATTCTCCCCTGCTCATTTTGCATCAGGCAGCCGGAGATGAGGTCGATGAGGTGATTAAGAAGTATCCGGCTGCTGCCGAGCCTGCGTTTGAGAAACTGGCCAAGAGCATTGCAACCTATATTCGTGCTGCCCGTCAACGTGGTGCCGATGGTTTCTATGTCTCATCACATGGCGGTAACATCGAGTTTTTCGGACAGGACTCGGAGGTATGGACAAAGTATCTTCGTAAGTGGGATAAATATATTTCAGAGGTGGCTGATTCTGTAGCACCGCTCAATATCCTGCATATCTGTGGTGGTGAATATGAGAATCTCGACGCATGGGCAGATTATCCTGGTACCATCATTAACCTGCCTGAGTTTGATGTTGAGAAGTTACGCCACGCCCAAGAGGTGTTCAAGCGTCCTATTCTTGGCGGATTAGACCATCATGGCGTCCTTATTAACGGAAGTCTTGAGGAAGTCTATGCCCAGGTGGATAAGGTTCTCGCAGAAGGACCAACAAACATAATACTTGGAGCTAATTGCACAGTTCCTGACTCTACCGCCAGCGATCGTCTGTATGCTATCGTTGATTATGTTCACAATTGGCGTCAGGCTCATAAATAATGAAGTATGAATAGGAGAGAGTTCTTTGTGAAATCTGCGAAGGCAGTCATACCCATTACAGGGGCTGCACTTCTCATCGCTAATCCCGCTATAGCCAAAGTGTTGGAGCAGGCAGGTGACGGGAGTAAACTCCCGCAAGGAACTTTACCCTATTCCTTCAATGGCTTCAATGAACGCGTACAGGCCTATATTGTGGCCCGCTACTACGTCAGAATATCGACATCTTTTGGTCATCAGGGTCGCGAAACGTTTAAGTTGGCTACACGCATCTATGCAGAACAACGAGGACATCGTATGGCCCAGCGGGCATTGGCTGATGGTCAGGAACTGACAGTCGCAACCTATCACCAATATGGAGAATGGGTGCCCACAGAAGAGAGCAAACAACGTGGAGAATCTCTTGATCAGGAGGTCTTATGGGATAGACCGTATTATGCTTTCAAGGTAAAACGCTGTCCTTGGGCCATTCAATTTAGGGAAATGGGACTGCCTGAAGCAGGACTGGCTTACTGCAAAGACTTGGATGCGTCCATATATAGGGGATTCAACCCTACCATTAAATATGAGACGCGCCAAACGCTACACGATCATGATTGTTGTATCCAATGTTCCCCTGGGACAAGAATAACATCACAAGAACTATCATGTCCGAAGAAAAAATCAGGTCTTCGATCTTTTGAGTACCACTGTGCACACAGTTATTGGACATTCCGTCAGGTGCTGATATCTGTTCTGGGCAATAAAGGCAAAACGCTATCAGAAGAGGTCTTGGAAGATGTCCGACGAGATCTGGGACAAACATTTGTAGAGACGCTACAAAAGTATAAAGATATGGATTTTAATGTGGCTTAAAAAGAAAGAAAATGAAGAAGATTATAGGATTAATATTGTTGGCAGGATTAACATTCAGCAATAGTGCAATCGCAAAGAAAGACAAAAAGGGTAATGCCAAGGCAAAAGTGGCATTGGATTATCTCAATAGTAGCTTTTCTACGTACGATAAACTCCAGAAGACCATTTGGGCCAATCCGGAGTTAGGCTTTCTGGAAACTAACAGCAGTGGACTTCTGAAACAACATCTGCGTGAATATGGTTTCACCATAGAAGAAGGCGTTGCAGGGATGCCAACGGCATTTGTTGCAACATATGGAAGTGGAAAGCCGGTCATTGGACTCTTAGCAGAATTCGATGCTCTGCCTGGGTTGTCACAAGATACGGTACCCTTTCGTAAGCCTCTCAAGGAAAACGGTGTAGGACATGGCTGCGGTCATAATACCTTCGGTGTTGCCTCTTCAGCCGCTGCGGTCTCACTGAGCAAATGGCTGGTAGCCAACAAACAAAGTGGCACTATTAAGGTCTATGGCTCTCCTGCCGAGGAAGGCGGAGCAGGAAAAGTGTATCTGGTGCGCGAAGAATTGTTTAATGGTGTTGACGTAGTGCTTGACTGGCATCCCTCCAGTGAGAATGCTGTTTCTACGAATGGGGGTACTGCTATGGTCATGGTCGATTATAAGTTTTATGGAAGACCTGCCCATGCAGCAGGAAACCCATGGAAAGGCCGTTCCGCACTTGATGCTGTGGAGGCACTCGACTATATGGTCAACCTCTTGCGCGAACATGTCCCCACCTCATCACGTATCCACTACGTGATACCAGAAGGAGGAATTGCCCCCAATGTGGTGCCCGAATATGCGCGAGTATCCTATTACATCCGCAGTCCCAAGCGCGACATCCTCAACACGCTGACAGAGTGGATTGACTCAGCTGCTGTAGGTGCTGCCAAGGGTACACAGACACGTGTGGAGAAAGAACTTATAGCTGGCACTTACGAACGCCTACACAACAAAACACTCTCAAAGGTCATCCAGAAAAATCTGGAAACGGTGGGTGGTGTTATCTACGACGAACGTGAGCGTAAGTTCGCAGAACAACTGATTCGTGCGACTGGTAATCCTGACTCTATTATCAATTTTGCTGCAAAAGTGCAACCTCTGGCTGAATTCCCTGAAGAGGGTAGTGGTGGCAGTAGCGACGTTGGTGATGTGTCGTGGGTCGTGCCTTTGGCAAGTTTCGGAGCAGCGACCTTTATTCCTGGAAGCCCAGGCCATAGTTGGCAGAATGTGGCAGCTGATGGAACAACCATTGGTACGAAGGGTCTGCTCAATGCCAGTCGTGTCTTTGCCTTGACAGCCATCGACCTGCTGACAGATAGTAAGTTACTTCAAGCTGTAAAGGACGAGTTTAAACAGTCAACAGGTCCTGATTTTAAATATATCTCTCTTTTGGGTGATCGCAAGCCTGCATTGGACTATCGTATTACAAAAAACGAATAATGTCTCATGAAAATGAATAACAAGAATAACATTCTTCCATATCTGATAGCACTCCTCTTGGGGGTATTCCTCTCTGCTTGCAGCGGAAACGATGATCTCGTGCCTATTAACATTCCTACGGGCGACGATGAGGTATGCTGCACCCAGGACGACGAGAATAAGATCAGTCAGATCCTCGCTGGCTACAAGGAGGTGACAGGGCTATCACGACAGAGCGCTGGTGATTATACCATTAAGGTATATGGGCGCAGTGCCTGTCTTTCTGTAGGCTACAACGATCTCTATTTCGCTGTGGAGAAGACAGAGAGCGGCCGCCACTTGAAGGACATCGCGATCAGCGACCTGTCACCCCTGATGGATATGGATAAGATGAAACATAGTACGCCTATCGCCAACAAGTTCGACCAGATAGAGAGTTTCCCCATCTATCATACCTGGGTGGCTCCGCTGATGGCTGGTGGATGGACGTTGTCGTTCAACTATCGCATCAAAGACGAGTTTGGCTCTCTCGCTGGTGACACGATCACGGTAGTTGCAACGCCAGAGGGTCAGGCATGGATCAAATCCTTCAAATGGAACGATGCGACCTATTATCTCACCCTCGCCAGTCCGCTGGATCTTCAGACGGGTGTCAACACGATTAGCGCCTACGTCTCTGAGAAAAGTGATGATGCCACCCAGCCCTATCTCCCTGCCTCGGAGGTGTTCACGATCGACATCTATCCGACTATGCCAGACATGGGTAACCATACTTCACCCAACAACGAACCTCTGACACTACAAGCGAATGGTAGCTATCAAGGTAAGTTAAATCTGACGATGACGGGTGTCTGGGACATTCATTTGCATGTCAAGGATGCAGCAGGCAATACCGTAGCTGGTGGCAAAGAACTGAGTGAACTTTATTGGACAATTGCTATTTAATGGTTCATATAGGCATTTTACTAATGATGTTGTGTCCTCAGGACACGGTTTTTAAGGAGGCGGCCATCGATGAGGTGGTCGTTTCCTCTTCCGTGGGCACAGGCAAGAAGGCTGTTAGCAAGGGACGCGTGGCCAGCATCGACGAGCATCTGGGACAACTCTCCAAGGTGGAGATGGTACGTCGTGGCAACTACGCCTGGGAACCTGTGGTCAACAACATGGCTACGGAGCGCGTCTCTACCACGATCGACGGCATGAAGATCTTCTACGCCTGCACGGACAAGATGGATCCTGTGACCTCCTATGTGGAGAGCAGCAACCTGCAGCGCATCAGTCTGAATTCAGGTCTCGATGGTAATCCTCAGGCCACAGGCAACATCGGTGGTAGTATCGACCTGAAACTGCGACGCGTGGGGTTTGATGCACGTCCGTCTGAGTATAATGCCTCAGCAGGCTATGAAACGAATGGTCATGTGCAGGTCTATGGTGTCGATGCCGCCTTCTCCACCCATCGTTTCTATACTAATTTCGGACTGTTCTATCGTCATGCCGACAACTACAAGGCTGGGGGCGGGGAGGAGATCAGTTCCTCGCAGTTCCAAAAGACCAATGCCTTTGCCAATATCGGCTGGCAACCCGCTGACGATCATATCCTGGAGGCGACGGTGATCTACGACATTGCCACCGACATCGGCTATCCCGCCCTGACGATGGATGTCAAGAAGGCCGAGGGCATCATCACCTCACTGTCCTATCTGCAGGAGCATCTCAGCGGACTATTCCATCGTTGGGAGACCAAAGCCTATTATAATCATATCACCCATAATATGGACGATACCCAGCGTCCTGATGTCGTGATTCACATGGATATGCCTGGCGAGAGTCAGACGGCAGGTGTCTATAGCCTGTTGCAAGGCACTAAGGGGAGTCACTATTTCCAACTGAACAATGACGCCTACTATAACACCCTGTTTGCTGATATGACGATGTATCCAGATGGTGGACAACCGATGTATATGCTCACCTGGCCCGATGTGGGAACATTCAACACGGGTTTGGCCCTCATTGACGATATCACGCTCACGCCTCATCACCATATCCGACTTTCAGCAAAGGGAGCCTGGCAGCGTCAGTATATCAACAGCGACGAGGGCTTCCATGCATTGAGCATCTATTTCCCAGACATGAATCAGGGTAACAGCCGACTTATCGGCCGTCTGGCAGCCAGTTATGCCTACGAGCACAGTGCTTGGAAGATCGCCTTTGGTACAGGCTATGGCACACGTGCACCAACAGTCACTGAAAGCTACGGCTATTTTTTGAATAACACCTTCGACCAGTACGACTATATCGGTAATCCCCACCTGAAAAACGAAAAAGCCATCGAGGCCAATGCCTCTTTGGCTTGGGGGGACTCCCAACTCTCTGTCAAGGCTGAGGCGAATGCGTTCTTCTTTCAGGATTATATCATAGGCCGTCCTGACGCTCGCCTCTCGCCCATGACGATAGGGGCGGCTGGTGTGAAGATCTATCAGAATCTGAAATATGCCCAGATTGTCAATACAGCACTGACTGCCGACTACAGGCCCTTCAACTGGTTGGAGTGGAACAATCGCATCACCTATAGCTATGGCCGTGAGAGCACAGGAGCGCGTCTGCCACTGATAGCCCCGTTATCCTATCTGGGCAGTCTGCGTTTCCGTTGGAAAAATATCGAGGCAGAGGGTGGTGTACGGATGGCTGCCCGCAACAGCCACTGTGGCGCTGAGTATGGGGAGACCCCAACCCCAGGCTATGCCGTCTGGCATCTGAATATCGGCAGTCATTTTATGCTTGGAAAAGTCGCCACCGATCTTCACTTAGGCATAGAAAACCTCTTCGACCGTTATTATTCGACCTATTCCGACTGGAACCACATCCCCCAGAAAGGGCGGAACATATACGTAAACGTTACATTTCAAATCCCCACGGCATCCTGAATTACTTCTTTGTGGTGGCTCCAGTCTCAGCGTCTACTTTCCGGGATGATGCATCTTTGACTTCTGATGCCTCATAATTAATCTTCTTGAAGCCCTCGATGATATTCTCAATGTTGGTCTTGTCGGCATCATACTCGATGGTAATGGTCTTGTTGTCTAGGTTGGTCGTAATAGACTTGATGCCTTTCTCAAAACGGATGTTGTCCTTGATCTTCTTCTCACATCCTGTGCAGTGCATCTCAGGCTGTGTTTTCAAAACGACAGTCTTGATGTCCTTACCAAAACAAGCGGTGGCAAATGCTAATGCCATAAATAATACTTTTGTTCTCATATTCTATCATATTAAATCTTGTTCCAATTAAGACGGACGCCTATGTAATATATGGCACCGTGCAGGGGCCCCCATATCATCGTCGAGTCGAAGTTCTGTCCCCAGGGGTCGTTGGCTCCAATGATGGGATTCTTCTGCTTGAAGCCCGTGATATTCTCACCTCCTGCATAGATACTCCAGTGGCGGAAGAATCGGGTAATCTGCGCATTCAACTGCTCATACCCTTTGTATCGCTCATCCCACGAGAGAGAGCCATCTGATATGGTGTAAGGAGTGGGCATCCGCCCGCCACCGTTCAGTTGTAAGGTGACGTCAAACTGCCACTTTCCGAGGCCTGGCGCATAGGATGCGGTAAATAACCCCTTGTAATTATTTGTCAGTGGCTTCTCTTGGAGGACACCACTGTAAGTCGTTTTCACATTCGTACGTCGATAGGTGGCCGTCAGCGAGAACCCCTGGAAAAAAGGATAGGTAGCCTCTATCTGCCAGGTGTGCGAATAACTGTCGCCATTCAGGTTCGTGAAGTGTATGGCATGTGGATCACTATCGAGATCCACAATCATTTGATGCAGAAAGTTGGTATAGTAATACTCCGCATTGATTTCCAACGTCTTGTTTCCAATGGGGATGTTGAGAGCCGCACTGATACCCATATTCCAAGCCTCTTCTTGCTCCAGGTCTGGGTCGATGATGATCTGTCGTCCACTGGCGAGCAGATAGTTGTTCTCTGCCAAAACGTGATTCGTGCGATAACCCTTACCGATGGAACCTCGTAGGGTAACGATGTCATTGGGTATATATTTCAGGTGCATCCTGGGTGTGACGAATCCACCGTAGATATTGCTGTGATCCCAGCGCAGGCCACTCATCACGACAAACTTCTCACCTATTTTATAAGTATATTGGGCATAGATGCCTGGTGTCGTTTCATCGTCTCGTTCGTCGATATCCAACCCACAGTGCTCCAACTGTCCACGCTGATCAAAAAAGTCGTGGTTCAGGCTGAAGCCTGTTGAGAGACTGTGATGTTCGTTAAAGTCTGTCTCAAACATCAATGAGGCATAGCCATTACGCTGGTCAACACGATAGAGCTGATGCCCGTAGGTGGCATTCTCATGGTGCGTCGAGCCCGAGAGAATCAAAGCCACGTTTGTCATGCGTTCCTTATTAAATATATAGGCGTTCTTGGTGAAGGCCTCATAACGTTCGTTTGTAATGTCAATGAGATAGGGGTGAGTGGTGAGAGGTGAGTGGTGAGAAATCTGTCCGCCCTCACGATGTTCCTTCAGTCCTTTGACAGAGGCCTGGAATGCGTAGTTGTCACCCATCCAGGCCCATCGGCTCAGGAGTGACCCCTGACGTATCTTGGGCATATCCACGAAACCGTCTCCATTGTCATCGTGGGCTTTGTTGAGTATCTCATAGTGTCCCAGTAGGGCTGTGCTCCATCGTTGCGATAGTTGCAGGTTGGCTCCAAGGTTGGCCTCCAACTTCCCCATGGTATTATAATAGAGATTTGCGTCCGCAAAGGGCGTGGCTTGTGGTTTCTTGAATTCCACGTTGATCTGGCCGGTGATACTCTCATAACCGTTCTTCACGGATGAGGCTCCCTTCGACACTTGAATGCTCTGCATCCATGGTCCTGGAATATAACTGAGTGCGTAGGGTGATGCCACACCCCGATAGTTGGGAATATTCTCTGTCAACATCTGGACGTAGGTGCCTGAGAGCCCAAGAAGTTTGATCTGCTGGGCACCTGTAGTGGCATCGGCATAGTTCACATCGACAGAGGGATTAGTCGTGAAGCTCTCGCCAAGGTTACAACAGGCAGCCCTCAACAGTTCCTTCGAACTGATGAACTCTGTATTGCCTAAGCCGCTGGTTTTTGCTCGCCCTGATTGATGGGCAGATATCGTCACTTCGCCTACAGTGTTACCATCAAGCGTTTTTACGTTCGACGAATCCCCCGATTCCGTCACTTGAGCATGAACAGAAACAGATGCAGATAAGAATATGAGTGACGCTAACAGTTTCATGCTCGTTATTTTATGGCATCCTGCACCACCAATCCTGCCAACATAAAGCCGAAGATAGCAGTAATGTGAGCCAGAGTACCGTTAATCTGGGCTTTCGACGAGCACCATTCGTGGTTAAGTAATGTGGGATCGCCAGGGCCGTTCTTAGCTTTTGGACACATACATTGCTCAGTGCCACAAGTGGCATTGTGACCTTTATTCTCTAACAATTCATCAGAAAAGACGCACTGGAACTTGCGCTTGGGGTACTGACCATCGCGCTTGAAACGCTTACGGAGGGCACGAGCCAGAGGGTCGCCCTGCACCTTCCAGAACTCGGCAATCTTGATACGCGTGGGGTCGAGCTTCAGGGCTGCACCCATTGACGAGAAGAACTTCGCATCAGTCTGTGTCGCCATCAGGATGAGCAGCGTCTTATCTTTCAACGAGTCGATGGCATCGATAATATAGTCATAGCTGCCGATATCGAAACTATCAGCGGTTTCAGCCGTGAAAATCTGTTGCAGAGCATTGATCTCAGCTGATGGGTTGATGCTTAGCAGTCGTTCCTTCAGAGCATCCACCTTCACCTGACCAACGGTCTTAGAAGTGGCCATCAGTTGGCGGTTGATGTTGGTGATGCACACGCGATCGGAATCGACAATGGTTAAATGCTTGATACCTGAACGCACCAGACTCTCAGCGCACCAGGAGCCTACGCCGCCCACACCGAAAATAATCACACGCTTCTCGCTGATTCGACTCATCGCCTCATCACCCAACAGAAGTTCTGCCCTACGGAAGATTCCCTGTATCATAGCCATGTTTTTGCGCTAAATATCATCAATAATAATAGAATCAGGTGCAAAGGTACTGCTTTTTTTCTGAACAAGTGACCAAAACATCAATTCTTTTTTTGCAAAATACCTTACTCATGGTATTTCTTGTTTTAGGAAATCTTCGTACCTTTGTGCCCAGTTAGAAAATAAAGATTATGAAGAAAACAATATTGTGGATTGCAGCACTCGTGGTGGGTGCATTGTTGGGAGTGTTGGGCTTCGACTGGCTTAACTCACTGATGGATTTTATAGCGATAGTCTATACGCGACTGTTCCAGCTGCTGGCAGTGCCGACCATCGTGCTGGCAGTTATTACCACCTTTGCCACCTTCGGTTCGAAAGGCTCTGGCCGTATCTTCGTTAAGACGCTGACCTATACGTTACTTACCACTTTTGCTGCTGCGACAGTGGGAGCAGTGCTTTATGTCTTTATCGCCCCCGGTAATCTGCCAAGTGGGACTGCGTTGGATTGTTGTGGGACTGTGGCTGCGCAAAGTCCTGACGTGACATATAGCGATCACATCATCAGTATCATACCTAATAATATAGTCAAGCCCTTTCTTGAAGGAAATGTCCTCTCACTGCTTTTATTGGCATTTGCCATAGGTATCGGACTCTCGAAGTTGCCCGAATCGGAGAACAAGGCGGTTGTGGTAAAAGGATTATCAGGTCTTCAAGATTTGCTTTTCCTTTTGATACGTGGTTTGATTTGGGCGTTGCCCTTAGGTATCGTTGCATTCTCAGCTCAGCTTTCGGCTCAGGTGTCAGCCGGTGTGGTGGCAGATTCAATTGGCAAATATGTATTGGTGGTGATAGGAGGCAATGTGATTCAGTTCTTTATTGTATTACCGTTGTTCTTGTTAGTTGGAGGATTGAATCCTATCCATGTGTTGGGAAAGATGTCGCCTGCCGTACTGATGGCCCTCTTCACCAAGAGTAGTGCCGCCACCTTGCCTGTTACTATGGATACAGCCGAGAACCGTCTTGGCATCCGTAAGAATGTGGCTCGTTTCGTTCTGCCCATCTGTACCACTATTAATATGAATGGTTGTGCTGCATTCATTCTCGTTACCTCGCTCTTTGTGATGCAGAATGGCGGCACACCCCTAACATGGGGAACAGTAGTACTTTGGATTCTGATTTCTGTGGTTTCTGCCGTTGGTAATGCTGGTGTGCCTATGGGTTGCTATTTCCTGACACTCTCGCTCATGTCGGGCATAGGTGCACCTGTCGCCATCCTGGGTGTCATTCTTCCTATCTATACCATTATAGACATGGTGGAAACTGCCGAGAACGTCTGGTCCGACTCCTGCGTCGCCGCCATCGTCAACAAACGAACATCATGACGAGCGCCTACGGTTATTTAATATCCTACGTAACATTCGCGGATTGTCCGTGACACAGAGTAACAAAGAATAATCGTGAGGTTTTCAAGAGAATTATTGGATAAAGTTTGGATAATGAAAAAATAAATTGTATCTTTGCCCCTGAAAGGATGAATTGTGTGATTCTAATTATATTAAAACAATGAAAAAGAATTTTGTATGGATGTTGACTGCTATCCTTTGTGTGGGACCGATGACGGCCTTAGCACAGGATGAGCAAGAATTTGTTGTGACGGAAGGCGACTTTCATGTTCTCAAGCAGAAAGGAAAGACCGGTATCGTCGAGTTGTATTATGACCAAGCCAAGATTGGTAATCTCCATTCGATGGACATCAGCGAGGAGACAGTCATAAAACATCTGGAGAAGAATGATTCCAAGGCATTCTCCAAGTGGACTGACATCAAGGAGGAAGCTGTGGAAATGTTCATGAAGCGCTGGAACGATGAAAAAAACAGATATGTCAAACTCGTTGAAAAGGGCACTCCCGACTATAAGTTCGTAATCAAAGCCGACTCCTTTGATCCGGGCAACTCCGGTTCAGCCACCTGGAGTTGGAACAAGCGCGATGGTGGCATCATTATCTCTGGTACACTTGAGGTGCTTGATGCCAATGGTAACTGCGCCTGCAAGGTGAAGATCAACCGTTATCGTGGGGCCTCTTCAAGGAATATCGACTTAAAAGTACCTACGTTCCATCGTCGCTTCGTTCTCTTCCACAAGAGTCTGGCCAAGGATTTGCTTGAGTATTTCGATACATTGTAGAAATCCGGAATACTGCACATAGGCAGTTGTAAATCATGTTCTTACAAGATTCGGTAGTACAATATTCCGTTTAAGGGCAAATTTGAGAGCAGTTGTAGAATAATCTACTACTGCTCTTTATTATTTTAGGTATATCTTCTGAGTTTTAGTGATAATTTGGCAGATTGTTCCAAAACGTGTACCTTTGCATCGTGATTCAGAACAAATAATTAATTAAATAAAAGAAAGGAAAGATCATGAGTACAAAAAAGAATTATCGTTTTGAGACTTTACAACTGCATGTAGGCCAGGAACAGGCTGACCCCGCAACTGACGCTCGCGCCGTACCTATTTATCAGACGACGAGTTATGTGTTCCATAATTCGCAGCATGCTGCGGATCGTTTCGGATTGCGCGATGCCGGTAATATCTATGGTCGTCTGACCAACTCCACTCAGGGGGTGTTTGAGGATCGCGTTGCTGCCCTTGAGGGTGGTGTCGCAGGACTTGCTGTGGCTTCTGGTGCAGCTGCCATTACCTACGCACTGCAGAACATTGCCCAGGCTGGTGACCACATCGTAGCTGCCGACAACCTCTATGGCGGTTCATATAACCTCATCACTCATACGCTTGCCACTCAGGGTATTACCAATACAATTATTAATGTGAACGACCTTGAAGCCCTCGAGGCAGCCATCCAACCCAACACAAAAGTGGTATATGCCGAGACGTTTGGCAACCCGAATAGTGATGTGCTTGACCTCGAGGGGGTGGCTGCCGTGGCTCATAAGCATGGTATTCCGTTTATCGTGGATAATACCTTCGGTACACCTTATCTGATTCGTCCGTTGGAGCACGGTGCCGACATCGTTGTTCACTCTGCTACGAAGTTCCTCGGTGGTCACGGCTCTTCACTGGGAGGTGTCATCGTCGATGGTGGTAAGTTTGACTGGAAGGCTGATCCGGATAAGTTCCCCACACTGGCAAAGCCCGATCCTTCGTATCATGGTATTGTGTTTGCCGATGCTGTAGGTGCTGCTGCCTATGTGACAAGGATTCGTGCCGTCATCCTACGTGATACAGGTGCTGCTATTTCGCCATTTAATGCATTTATCCTGCTGCAAGGTGTTGAGACGTTAAGTCTGCGTGTGGAACGTCATGTGGAGAATGCCTTGAAGGTGGTTGATTTCCTGAAGAACCATCCAAAGGTAGCTGCAGTGCATCATCCGGCACTGGAGAGTCATCACGACCATCAACTCTACCAGAAATACTTCCCTAATGGTGGCGGTTCTATCTTTACTTTCGAGATTAAGGGAGGACAGGAAGAGGCCTGGAAGTTTATTGATGCCTTGCAGATATTCTCACTGTTGGCTAATGTAGCTGATGTGAAGAGTCTGGTGATTCATCCTTATACCACCACCCACTCACAGCTCTCGCCAGAGGAACTGGCTGAGCAGCACATCACTCCTGCTACCATCAGGTTGTCGATAGGTACAGAGCACATAGATGATATTATTGACGACCTTTCACAAGCCTTCGAAGCTGTGTAAGGATCAATGCCATCAGGCAGCGCCGGGGTTACTCTTCATCAGTAGCCTCGGCGTTGTTGTGTGGTACGGGTTCTTCGGTGGCGTCATCGGGCGTCGGTGCCTTACCGGGACGGGGCAGGGGATTGCCAAAATCATCGTAGAAGATCTCATCGCCTTGAGGGATATTCACAGCCATCGAATCGACGCCAATAGAGTCGGAATCTGAGGGTGCCTGGTAGTAACCGCCACAATTGTAGGCCACATCGTTGAGTTGCGGGTCGCGAGGATCGGCAAACTTACAGCGGTACTGCTTGAAGGTGGGATCGTTGAGTACTGATCCGAGGAAATAGCCGCAGATGGGGAGTGCCGTACGGTTACCTTGTCCGAGCATACCTGTTCGGAAGTGGATACTGCGGTATTCGCCACCTACCCAGGCACCAACAACGAGTTTGGGCGTGGTACCAATAAACCAGGCGTCAGAGTGATTGTTCGAGGTTCCTGTCTTGCCACCGAAGTCGGTGTCAGCGGCCTTATCGTAGCCCACGAAACCCATGAGACGCGAACTGGTGCCACTCATACCGCCTTTGAGCAACTGCTGCACAAGGAAGGCCGAGCGATATGGGATGACCTGTTTTGCCTCGGTGGGTGCCTCGTAGATGACGTTGCCGTCGCGGTCTTCGATCTTGGCCACAAGGATAGGATCGATATGGCGACCGTCGTTGACAGGGGTGCAGTAGGCATTTACCATCTCAAGCAGATTGACATCGCTGGCACCGAGTGTGAGCGAGGGTGTTGGATCGAGCTTCGACTTGATACCCATATCGTGGGCAGTCTTGACAATATTGTTAATACCGCATTCCTGACCCAGACGTACGGCGACGGAGTTGATACTCATGGCGAAGGCTTGTTTCAGCGTGATGTAAGCACCTGAGAAACGGCCGTCGGCATTATGGGGAGCCCATGTTATCTCCTTTCCGTTCTGTACCACCTTCATCGCAAAATACTCGTCCTTACGTGTGTCGCAGGGGGTGATGCCCTGATTCATGGCTTCGGTATAGACAAACAGTTTAAAAGTGGAGCCGGGCTGGCGCTTGGCCGTAACTTTGTCGTATTTCCATGAATGGAAGTCAATATCGCCTACCCAGGCCTTGACATGACCCGTCTGTGGTTCCATGGCCACAAATCCGCAGTGTAGAAAGCGCACCATATAGCGGATGGAATCCATGGTTGACATCTGTTTCTCCATTTGCCCCTGTTCGTAATCAAACACCTTGACGGGGTGGGGCTGGTTGAGGTAGTAGGTGATGGAGTCTTCGTTGCCATCATACTTCTTCGACAGGTATTTGTAAACGGGTTGTCGCTTGGCGATGTCTTCGATAAAGTTCCTGATCTCAACATGGCGCTCATCCTGCCATGGATTGGTGCTACCCCAATGGCTGTTAAAAGTCTGCTGCACCTGTTTCATCTGTTTGTTGGCAGCGTCCTCAGCGTATTTCTGCATGCGAGAGTCAAGCGTGGTATAGATCTTCAGTCCCTCGGTATAAAGGGCATTTCGATTGTCGAAATACTCCTCGCACCAGTCTTTCAGGTAGTCGGATACGGCTTCGCGGAAATAGTTGGCATCACCGTCGTAGGCACTTTCAACACTATAGTCAAGTTTAATGTCAAGCGCCTTGAGCGAGTCGCATTCTTCCTTTGTCAGGTCGCCATGCTGGCGCATCAGGTCGAGTACAATGTTACGACGCTTCAGTGAGTTATCGGGATTGATGAGCGGATTATAATAGGTGGTGGCTTTGAGCATACCCACGAGGATGGCGGCATTCTCTGGTGTCAGATCCTGTGGCTTACAGTTGAAGTAGGTCTTGCAGGCTGTCTTGATGCCAAAGGCGTTGGATCCAAAATCAACGGTGTTGGCATATTGCGTCAAGATCTCGTTCTTGGTGAAGAAGAACTCAAGTTTGTAGGCTGTAATCCATTCCTTGCTCTTCATGATAAGCATCTTAACGCCGGGGATATTGCCCAACAAACCTGTGGAGTACTCACTACGAGTACGGAAGAGGTTCTTGGCAAGTTGTTGGGTAATGGTAGAGGCACCTCGCGCATCCTGATGGAGCACATACTCCTTGAGTACAGCAGCAAAGGCGGTATAGTCGATGCCGTTGTGGGAGTAGAAACGTTCGTCTTCGGTATCTATGAGGGCACGCCAGAATACGGGATTCACCTCTTCGTATGTCACAGGCGTACGGTTCTCGCTGAAGAACTTACCAATCATCTTGCCGTCGGCACTGAATATCTGAGAGGCTGCGGCAGGGCGCTTGTTCTTGATGGTTGACATCGAGGGCGATTTGCCAAAGAGCCAGAGGAAATTGATATCGACGGCACCCAGATAAAGGAAAAAGGCTACGATGAGCGAAACGATGGCTACTATCGTTTTGATGTACCAGGGACGTCCCTGATAGAGACTTTTATACCAAGGCCAGACAGCTTTGACTTTGTTTAGGATTTTTTGCCACATATATAGTTAATAATTTGTTCTGTTTCGAAAGGGTGGAACCATTGAATCCGTGGGTCTTTCTTGTACCAGGTGAGTTGTTTACGGGCATAGCGACGGGTGTTGCCCTTGATACGTTCAACTGCTTCTTCGAGCGTCCATCGACCATCGAGGTAGTCGAAGAGTTC
This sequence comes from uncultured Prevotella sp., assembly GCA_946415825.1. GTDB lineage: Bacteria > Bacteroidota > Bacteroidia > Bacteroidales > Bacteroidaceae > Prevotella. The sequence continues at coordinate 109,871 of CAMKUA010000001.1, forward strand.
TTTGTATCCCACGGTGTTGAGGGCGTTGAGGGAGCGCATTGGATAGAGCGCCTTAGCCTCTTCCAGTAATCCATTGGCCATCATCTGGTCCACACGGGCGTTGATACGTTCATAGAGTTCTTCACGAGGACGGGTCAGACCGATTTTTATGATGTCGAAGGGCCGCTGGCGCGTTTCTCGTTTACGAAACGAGGTATAGGTCTTACCAGTCATCCGACAGATCTCCAGTGCATGGACTACACGACGGGGATTCTGGCGATCCACAATGTTGTAATAATCAGGATCGAGCTGTTTGAGTTCTGCTACAAGGGCTTCCAGACCTTCTTCTGCAAGGCGACGTTTCATCATGTTGCGTGTTTCGTCATCAATCGTCGGGATGTCGTCGATACCATCACACACAGCGTCAATGTACATCATACTACCACCCGCCATCAGGGCATAGTCGCGTGTTTTGAACTGTTGTTCCAACAACGCCAATACTTGTTGTTCAAAGAGCGAAGCACTGTAATAGTCGTCGAGACTCAGCATGGCGACAAAGTCATGATGTACTTGTGCCATCTGTTCGTCAGTTGGACGGGCGGTACCGATCTTCAGTTCCCGGAAGATCTGTCTGGAATCGGCATTAATGATGGGAATGTCAAAGTGCTTGGCGACATCCAGACAGAGTTCCGTCTTGCCAACGGCTGTAGGTCCGGTAATGACTATCAGCGATTTATTCAACGTCAGTGTTATCTGATAACGCCACGCTTGGAATTTTCGATGAAGGAGCAGATATATTCCACCTCCTTGCAATCAGGGAACTGTTCGCGAGCCATGGCCACACCATCCTTCAGCACACCTTGAGAGTAGATGATGCGATATGCCTCGTGAATGGCATCGATGGTCTCGCGAGGAAATCCTCTGCGACGCAGACCTACAAGGTTGACCCCCGCATAACGGATGGGTTCCTTACCAGCAATGACGTAAGGGGGAATATCCTGTGAGGTGCGAGAACCTCCCTGGAACATCACGTAACTGCCCACATGGATAAACTGGTGGAACAGACAGGTGGCTGAGATGATGGCACAGTCATCAACCTCTACCTCACCGGCAAACTTAGTGGAGTTGCCGATGATACAGCCATTGCCTATGATGCAGTCGTGGGCCACATGCATATTCTCCATCAGCAGATTGCCATTACCAACAACAGTCTTACCCTTAGAAGCCGTACCACGCGAAATGGTAACATTCTCACGGATGGAGTTGTTGTCGCCAATCTCACAGGTGGTCTCTTCACCTTGGAATTTCAGATCCTGAGGCTTTGTGGAGATACTGGCACCAGGGAAGAATTCATTGCCGTTGCCAATACGGGCTCCATAATGGATGGTAACACTATTGAGTAGTTTGTTGTTGTCGCCTATAACCACGTTTTTGTCGATAACGCAGAATGGACCGATGATGTTGTTGTCGCCCAATTTTGCCTCAGGGTCAACGACTGCTAATGGATGTATTTGATTTGCCATATTTCAATTCTTCAATTCTTCAATCTTACTTGTTCTTGACGATTTGTGCTGTGAATGTAGCTTCGGCTACCACTTGGTCGCCTACGAAGATATATCCCTTCATGGAAGAGATACCGTGACGAACGGGAGCCAGCAACTCGACCTTGAAGATGAGTGTGTCGCCAGGCACAACCTTCTTACGGAATTTTACGTCATCGATCTTCATGAAGTAGGTGCTCCAGCGCTCAGGTTCTTCGAGGGTGTTAAGCACTAACAGACCGCCACACTGGGCCATAGCCTCGATTTGAAGTACACCAGGCATCACGGGCTCTTGAGGGAAGTGTCCCTGGAAGAAGGGCTCGTTGGCAGTGATGTTCTTGATGCCCACAATCGTATTGGCTCCTAATGCCACCACTTTGTCAACCAACTGCATGGGATAGCGATGGGGCAACAGTTCGCGGATGCGGTTCACATCCATCACTGGTTCCTCGTTAGGATCGTAGATGGGGGCCTGAATCTCGTGCTTGCGGATCTCCTTGCGCATCTGGCGGGCAAACTTGTTGTTGATGGTGTGACCAGGGCGCGTGGCGACGATACGACCTTTGATGGGTTTTCCGATGAGGGCCATATCACCAATGATGTCAAGCAACTTATGGCGCGTACACTCATTATCCCACTGAAGGGGCTTGTGCTGGATATAGCCCAGGTCAGTAGCATCGCGATGCTCCACATGCAACATATCTGCCAACATGTCGAGACGCTCTTGCGTGGTCTGGCGCTCATAGATGACGATAGCGTTGTCGAGGTCGCCGCCCTTGATCAGATTAGCCTGAAGCAGGGGCTCGATATCGCGAACAAAGACAAAGGTACGGGCACTGGCTATCTCAGTATCGTAAGCGTATGGATTATCAAGTGTAGCAAATTGCGAACTGATAAACTTCGACTCGAATGAACACATAGCTGTGATCGAGAAGTCTTCATCGGGTAGAATAGTGATACATGAGCCTGATTTCTCATCCTTGACCTCGATCTTCTTGCGGATGATATAGTAATCCTTCGGAGCATTTTGTTCCTCAATGCCTACCTCTTTGATCTTCTCCACATACTGGATGGCAGAACCGTCGAGAATCGGGAACTCGGGACCGTTGACCTGAATCATACAGTTGTCGATTCCCATGGCATAGAGTGCTGAGAGTCCGTGCTCAACGGTAGAAACGCGTGCTTCACCCTTGCCTAGAACGGTGCCGCGCTGGGTGTCGACCACATTCTCTGCAACAGCGTCGATGATGGGTTCACCCTCCAAGTCGATACGCTGAATTTTGTATCCTGTGTTCTCTGGAGCGGGGTTAAACGTGACCGTGAGGTTTAAACCAGTATGCAGTCCTTTTCCAAAAAGAGAAAAACTGCCTCTAAGAGTCTTTTGCTTCATATCTGTTTTGCTTTGCTTATTTACTTTTTTACCTTTTTCAGTTCCTCAAGTTCTTTCTTCAGGGCAGCAATTTCCTTGTACATGTCAGGGAGCTTGGCATAGATGGCCTTGGCCTTGAAGAATACTTTGGGATCCATGGCTGGGGAACCGATGAGTGCCTCACCATTGCCCTTGGTGTTCTTGATGACACCGCACTGGGCGCCTACGAATGTCTTATCTGCAATAGTGATATGGCCAGAGAATCCTGCCTGACCACCTACCATACACCAGGCGCCTACCTTCGTAGAACCGGCCAGACCGGCCTGAGATGACATAACGGTATTCTCGCCAATCTCACAGTTATGGGCTACCTGAATCAGGTTGTCTAGCTTCACACCCTTGTGAATGACGGTCTGTCCCATAGTAGAACGGTCAATACAGGTGTTGGCACCAATCTCCACATTATCTTCGATAATCACAATACCAATCTGCGGAATCTTATCATAGCCCTCAGGATTAGGTGCAAAACCAAAGCCATCGGCTCCGATGACACTACCGGCATGAATTGTAACATTATTTCCGATTTTACAGCCCTGGTAGATTGTGACGTTAGGGTAGAGCAGACATTTTTCACCTATGGTGACACCATCACCGACAACAGTGTGTGGATAGATCTGGGTGCCGTCACCGATCACGGCTCCATCACCGATCACAGCAAAGGCTCCGATATAAACATTTTGACCAATGGTGGCTTTCTGCGAGATGGACGCTTGGGGATCGATGCCTGTCTTCTTGGGCTTCATCGATTCGTAGAGTTGTAACAGTTTAGCTACGCACTCATAAGCGTTGTTGACGCGGATTAACGTAGTATTGACGGGCCTTTCCAACTCGACATCTTCGTTGATAAGTACAACACTCGACTGTGTTTCGTAGATGTAATGTGTATATTTGGGATTCGACAGGAAGGAGATGGCGCCAGGCGCACCTTCCTCGATTTTTGCGAAGTTATTGACGATCGCATTCTCGTCGCCTTCAACGCGGCCTTGTATGAATTCTGCGATTTGTTTTGCTGTAAACTCCATATAATTTGGGCGTTTCGTTAATAATTTGTGCAAAGATAGCAAAAATTATTCGAAACGCCGACAACAATGGTAATTTTTTCTTATTTTTTTAGAAAGTGATTGAACATTTAGCAATTGAAGACACCTCTGGAGATCAATTCTGCGGCCATTTCTTGTTGAAGTTTTTCAGCAGCCTCAGCAGCTGCTTCTGCGAAATTCTCACCATTGCTGGCATAGATGATACCACGACTTGAGTTAACCAAAAGGCCACAGTCTTCATTCATGCCGTATTTACATACTTCCTGCAAACTGCCACCTTGTGCACCCACACCAGGAACCAACAGGAAATGGTCGGGTACCAACTTGCGGATATCCTCAAACATACGACCTTGAGTAGCACCAACCACATACATCATGTTGTCTGCATGACCCCATTGCTGTGAGGTTTTCAACACCTTTTCGAAGAGGCGTTCGCCTTGAGCATCTTCTGTCAACTGGAAATCGTGAGATCCTTTATTCGAAGTGAGTGCTAAGAGAATTACCCACTTACCCTCATAACCTAAGAAAGGTGTCACAGAATCTTCACCCATGTAGGGGGCAACGGTCAGTGAATCTACATCGTATTCCTCAAAGAATGTACGGGCATACATGGCAGAAGTGTTTCCAATATCGCCACGTTTGGCATCTGCAATGATGAAGTGGTTGGGGTAGTTCTGTTTCAGGTACTTGATCGTCTTTTCAAACGAAATCAGTCCTTTCACACCAAAGGCTTCATAGAAAGCCAGGTTGGGTTTGAACGACACACAATAAGGAGCTGTAGCGTCGATAATGGCTTTATTGAATGAAAATATGGGATCTTCCTCATTCAGAAGATGTTGTGGCATCTTTTTGAGGTCGGTGTCAAGACCTACACAGAGAAAACTCTTCTTCTGCTTAATCTGCTCTATTAATTCTTTTCTTGTCATAACTCTCAATCTTCAATCTTCAATTTTTCAATTTTTCAATTCTTCAATTTTCAATTTTCAATTTTCAATTTTCAATACTCCCCTTACAGTTCCGTTTCTTTCATGCGTTCGGCATTTTCTGCTACGGTCAGGGCATCAATCATGGCCTGGATGTCACCGCCAAGAAAACCCTGCAGGTCGTGGGTGGTATAACCGATGCGGTGATCTGTCACACGTCCCTGAGGAAAGTTGTAAGTACGTATTTTTGCACTGCGGTCGCCAGTTGATACCAGACTCTTACGACGCGAGGCGATGTCATCCATATACTTCTGGTGTTCCTTGTCATAGATAAAGGTATAGAGGCGCGAGAGGGCACGCTCTTTGTTCTTGGGCTGGTCGCGCGTTTCTGTACACTCTATCAGGATCTCCTCCGTCTCACCGGTATTGGGATTCTTCCACATATAGCGCAGACGTACACCTGATTCCACCTTGTTCACGTTCTGGCCTCCTGCTCCTGAACTTCGGAAGGTATCCCACTTGATTTCGCCTTCATTGACGTGTACCTCGAACTTATCGGCCTCTGGCAGAACGGCTACAGTCGCAGCACTGGTATGCATACGTCCCTGGGTCTCTGTGGCTGGCACGCGCTGTACACGATGCACGCCACTCTCATATTTCAGTGTACCATACACATCAGCACCTGATACGGCGAAATCGATTTCCTTGAAACCACCTACGGCACCTTCCGAGACACTTGTAATGGAGAGTTGCCAACCCTTCGACTCGCAATAGTTCTTATACATCTTAAAGAGGTCACCGGCAAAGAGACATGCTTCATCACCTCCTGTACCTGCACGTATCTCCATTTGTACGTTCTTAGCATCCTCAGGATCCTTTGGTATGAGCGCAATCTTGATTTCCTCCTCGAGTTTGGGCTGCAGTTCTTCGTTGGCAGCCAGTTCCTCGCGCGCCATCTCCTTCATCTCAGGATCTGTCTCGTTGGCCAGGATGTCTTTAGCCTCCTTAATGCCGTTCAAACAGGCGATATAACGCTTACGGGCATCCATAATGTCGCCCAGATCCTTGTATTCCTTAGTCAGTTTCACAAAACGGCTCTGGTCTGCAATCACGTCAGGGTCGGTAATCAGTGTCGATACCTCCTCGAATCGTGCTTCCAGTCCGTCTAGTTTCTGTAATATGCTGTTATTGTCCATTCTTAATATTCAAATGTTCCGAATTCACTCTTGATAGTCAGACTCTTCTTTCCTTCTTCGATATGACCTACCACCTGGGCGTCAATGTTGAAACTCTTCGAGAGGGCAATCACCTTGTTTGCTATCTCAGGACGTACGTAGATCTCCATACGATGTCCCATGTTAAACACCTGGTACATCTCTTTCCAGTCTGTACCTGAGCACTCGTGGATAGCATGGAAGAGTGGGGGTACCGTGAACATGTTATCTTTGACGACCTTACAATTATCGCTGACGAAATGCAGTACTTTGGTCTGGGCACCACCAGTACAGTGTACCATACCATGGATCTCAGGACGTAGTTCGTCAAGCAGTTTCTTGATGACCGGTGCGTAGGTGCGGGTAGGCGAGAGCACCAGTTGTCCGGCATCTACAGGAGAACCTTCTACAGCGTCGGTCAGTTTGTATTTGCCACTATATACGAGCTCATCGGGCACGGCATGGTCATAACTCTCTGGATAATTATCAGCCAGATACTTGGCGAATACGTCATGGCGGGCCGAGGTGAGTCCGTTTGATCCCATGCCACCATTATAGCGCTTCTCATAAGTAGCCTGTCCTGTACTCGAAAGACCTACAATCACATCACCCGGTCTGATGTTGGCATTATCAATGACGTCACTGCGCTTCATGCGGCAGGTAACAGTAGAATCTACAATGATGGTACGCACCAAGTCGCCTACGTCGGCAGTCTCTCCACCTGTGGGATAGATGCCTATGCCCATCTCACGCAATTCTGCGAGCAACTCGTCTGTTCCGTTAATGATAGCCGAGATCACCTCCCCTGGCACCAGCATCTTATTGCGTCCGATGGTGCTCGACACTAGGATGTTATCCACTGCACCGACACACAGCAGGTCGTCGGTATTCATCACGATGGCATCCTGGGCAATCCCCTTCCACACGGAGAGATCGCCAGTCTCCTTCCAATACATATAGGCCAGCGACGACTTGGTACCAGCGCCGTCGGCATGCATGATGTTACAATACTCAGGGTCACCCCCCAGAATGTCGGGTATGATCTTACAGAAGGCCTGTGGGAAAATACCCTTGTCGATGTTCTTAATAGCGTTGTGCACATCCTCCTTGGCGGCACTCACGCCCCTCATCATATATCTGTTATCCATTATATCATTTTTTCATTATTTCATTTTTCCTTCCCCTGCCAGAACTCCCACGAGGCGAATGCCTGCAGAAGCAGCATTTCGAGTCCGTTCTTCACTTCTGCGCCATACTCTGCCCCCTTACGCATAAAGAGCGTCTGATCCGGGTTATAGATCAAGTCGTAAAGGATGGTATGGCTATCCATAGCCTCGTAAGGAAGGTCGGGACATTCCTCTGTGTGGGGATACATGCCTAGTGGCGTGCAGTTGACAATCACATTATACTCTTTTATAACCTCTGGGGTAATGCTCTTGTACTGAATGGTTTCAGGACGTTCGTAACGACTGACAAACACAGGCTCCAGTCCTAATGACTTCAGACCGAAGCTGATGGCCTTCGAGGCCCCACCAGTACCCAGTACCAGTGCTTTCTTATGCCACTTTTTATCGAGCATGGGTTCGATACTCTGTGTGAAACCAATCACGTCGCTGTTGTAGCCCTTTAAGACAGTGTTATTCTTCTCATGGGTAATACGGATGACGTTCACGGCACCGATGGCTCTCGCTTCAGGAGAGATGGAGTCAAGAAAGGGAATCACCTTCTCTTTATAGGGGATGGTCACGTTGAGTCCCTTCAAGTCGGGATTCTTGTCGAGTATCTCCGGCAGTTCGTCAATACTGGGAATCTCGAAATTCTCGTACTTGGCATTGATTCCCTCGTCAGCAAACCTCTGGTTGAAGTAGCTGATAGAGAATGAATGGCCCAATGGATAGCCAATTAGTCCGTACTTGTCCATAACGCGTGTATTATTTAGTTGCGAAATACATTGTGCAGATGCCGAAGGTGAGTCGTTTGAACGAAGCCTCCTTGAAACTGGCCTTTTTTAATATCTCCACCATACGCTCTCCCTGTGGGAAGGCTTCGATGGTCTTGGTCAGATAACCATAGGCGCTGGTATCCTTCGAGATCAGTCGTCCATAGAGGGGCAGCACCGTGTGCGAATAGATATGGAACAGCTGTTTCATCGGGAAATTCACGGGTGTGGTCAGTTCCACGATGCTCAGGTGTCCTCCTTCTTTCAATACGCGCTGCATCTCCTTCAGACCTTTGTCGAGGTCAGCGAAGTTACGGATGCCGAAGGCCGCTGTCACAGCGTCGAAACTTCCGTTAGGATAGGAGAGGGCCAGACAGTCTTCCTTCTCGAAAGAGATTATCTGTTCCAGTCCTTTTTCCTTTACCTTTTGTCGGCCTATCTCCATCATCCCCTCACTGATGTCGGCTCCTACGAGCTTCTCTGGTTTCAGCATCTCGGCTGCGAGGATGGCGAAATCGCCAGTACCTGTGGCAATATCGAGCAGGGTTTGGGGGTTATGGGGCTTCAGCTGTTGGATGGCTTTGCGCCTCCACCCTTTGTCGATGTCCCACGACAGACGATGGTTCAGCTTGTCATAGGTAGGGGCGATGTTGTCGAACATCATTTCCACCTGTGCAGCCTTCTCGGCTCCAGCCTCGTAAGGTTTGATGACCTCCTGCTCGTACATGTTTCTGTTGACAGTTAGAGACTCTGATGGGTATTAAGCCACGTGCTGACGTTCTTCTCGATTCTCGTGGCAATATCCTCGTCGCTGGTCTCGCGCTCAAAGCGCTCGCCAACGATGTGTTCGTAGAGTTCGATATAACGGTCGCTGACACTCTCGGCATATTCGTCTGTTATCTCGGGCATCACCTGTCCAGGCTCGTTCATGAAGTTATGTTCAATGAGCCACTGGCGGACGAACTCCTTCGAGAGCTGGCGCTGGGGCTCGCCTTTGGCCAGTTTTTCCTCATAACCCTCGGCATAGAAGTAACGTGAGGAGTCGGGAGTATGGATCTCGTCGATGAGATAAACCTGTCCGTCGCGCTTGCCAAATTCGTATTTGGTATCTACGAGAATCAGTCCGCGCTTGGCTGCTATCTCCTGTCCGCGTGCAAAAATCTTACGGGTGTAGTCCTCCATCACAGCATAGTCCTCTGCCGACACCAGTCCCTGGGCGATAATCTCTTCTTTCGAGATGTTCATGTCGTGACCCTCGTCAGCCTTTGTGGTCGGGGTGATGATGGGCTCGGGGAATCGTTGGTTCTCTTTCATGCCATCAGGCAGTTTTACACCGCATAGTTCGCGACAGCCATTCTTATACTCTCTCCAGGCCGATCCTGTCAGAATCGAACGGATTATCATCTCCACACGGAATCCCTCACACTTCAGTCCGATGGTCACCATGGGATCTGGTGTAGCCAACTTCCAGTTCGGACAGATGTCAGTCGTGGCGTCCAGGAATTTGGCTGCAATCTGGTTCAGAACCTGACCTTTGAAGGGAATGCCCTTGGGCAGCACCACGTCGAATGCTGAAATACGGTCTGTTGCCACCATTACTAACACGTCGTCGTTGATGTTATATACATCACGCACTTTACCATGATAAACACTCTTTTGTCCCTCAAACTGGAACTCAGTCTTTGTTAATGCTTTCATTGCTATTTCGTTCTTTATCGTATTGTTCGTATGCGTTGACTATCTTTGTCACCAGCTTATGGCGCACGATGTCGCGACTGTCCAGGTTCACCACGCCGATGCCTTCCACATTATTTAATATATGTAGGGCTTCTATCAGTCCGCTTTTCTGCGAGTGGGGCAGGTCTATCTGTGTCATGTCGCCCGTGATAATCATCTTCGTGTTCCAACCCATGCGGGTCAGGAACATCCTGATCTGTGCGGGTGTCGTGTTCTGCGCCTCGTCGAGTATCACCACCGCATCATTCAGCGTACGACCACGCATAAAGGCCAGTGGCGCTATCTGGATGATGTGTTTCTCCATCATGTCCTGCAACTTCACCTGTGGCAACATATCCTCGAGGGCATCGTAGAGCGGTTGCAGATAGGGGTCGATCTTGTCCTTCATGTCTCCCGGCAGGAAACCAAGTTTCTCTCCGGCCTCTACAGCTGGGCGCGAGAGGATGATCTTCTTGGCCGTCTTCTCCTTCAGGGCCTTCACGGCCAGGGCGATGGAGAGATAGGTCTTACCCGTACCTGCAGGTCCCACGGCAAATACCATGTCGTTCTGCTGGTAGGCCTCTATCAGCCGCTGCTGGTTGGTGGAGCGTGGTTTGATGGGACGTCCCGACATCGAGAACACGATCACGTCCTCGGGCACATCGTCTTTAGTGCGTTTTCCCTTCACGATGTCGAGGATATCCTCCTCTTTCAATGCGTTAAAGCGGAGCACATGCTGACGCAGTTTCTCCACATTTTCCTCAAAGGCCGCCATCTGTTCCTCGTCGCCAAGCACGCGTATCACATTATCTCTGGCCACGATGCGCAGTTTGGGATAGAGCGAGCGGATCATCTGCAAGTGTCCGTTGCCAACGCCATAGAAAACTACGGGGTCAATATCCTCTAGCACAAGATGTTTCTCTATCAAATGATATAAAAATTTAAATTTGGTTGCAAAGTTACAAAAAATAATTGTATCTTTGCAACGCAAAATAGATTTTTTAAATGAAACTATCAAAAAAACGATATTTGCAGGGCTTTATTGCCGTAGTTGTTCTCTTGGCTTTGGTGCGCTGGGTGTTTCCTGGCGTAGCAGCCCCTCGTACCACCATAGCCAGTCCTGCTCCCCCTGTCACCTCTCAACCCTCACCTGTCAGCTCTCGTCAGTTACCTCACAAGATTCGTTCTGTAGCGAGTTACGCAGCGGCCTTCCCTGATACCAATGCTGTACAACTGGTAGCAGCCCAGAAGTGGGGGGTGTCGCCTGTTAAGAATCGCGAGGATGCAGAGTCGCGCAAGCGCGAGCTCGTCTATATGGCTGCAAATCCCTATTACCACGTCGATCCCCTGTACTCCAGCATACCTTACTTAGTGCCTCGCGCTGCCGTCCTTCTTCAGGATATAGGTCAGGCTTTCTTCGACAGTCTCCACGTGAAAGGTTTGCCCCTTCACCAGATGATTGTCACCAGTGTGCTCCGCTCACAGGACGATGTGGCCAAACTGCGACGTCGCAATGGCAATGCCACCGAGAAATCCTGTCATCTCTATGGCACTACCTTTGATATCTGTTACAACCGCTATCACGCTGTAGGACCTCGCGAGGTGCGTAATGACACGCTGAAGTATGTGCTCTCCGAGGTGTTGCGCGACATGCGCCAGAAGGGTCGTTGTTACATCAAGTACGAGGTCAAGCAGGGTTGTTTCCACATGACAGTAAGATAACATTCAATATTAACTTAAAAACTGAAAGTATTATGAGATTAGACGGTAGAAGAGAAAGCTCAAACGTGGAAGATCGCCGTGGTTTGAGTGGTGGTGCAAAAGCCGGTATCGGCGGTATTGGCGCAGTGATTGTTGCAGCACTATTTGCCTGGATGAGTGGTGGCGACCCCTTGTCAGCTGGTCTGCAGGCAGCCCAGCAGCAGATGTCGGCACCCACAGAGACCGTTGGTGAGGAGAACTTCACCGAGGAGGAACAGGCGCTTGCCAGTGATTGTAAGAAGATCCTCGCTTCGACAGAGGATGTATGGGGCAAAGTGTTCCAGGAGATGGGTGGTACCTATACCCCTCCGACGCTCGTACTGTTCTCCAATCAGGTACAGTCAGCCTGTGGCTCTGCTACGGCCGCCGTTGGTCCTTTCTATTGCTCTGGCGACCAGAAACTCTACATCGACCTGTCGTTCTTCACGCAGATGAAGCGCCAGTTGGGCGTGGAGGGTAACACGTTTGCTTATGCCTATGTGATTGCCCACGAGATCGGTCATCATGTCGAGAACCTCACTGGTTCGTTGAGTAAAGCCCATTCAGCCATGAACCAGACCGACAAGGTAAGTGCCAATCAGATCAGTGTCCGTCTTGAGCTTCTGGCCGACTATTATGCTGGTGTCTGGGCTCACTACGAGGATGCCATGAACCACTCCATGGAGTATGGCGACCTTGAAAAGGGTCTCGAACTGGCCAAGGCTATTGGCGATGACTGGCTGCAGAAGAAAGCCCAGGGACGTGCCACGCCCGAGTCATTCACTCACGGCACCTCCGATCAGCGTAAGCGCTGGCTGAAGCGCGGCTTCGAGACAGGCGACATGCGCACCTCGACCTTCAGCGTCCAGAACTACAACGACCTCTAAGAAATGAAGATCCCCTGCTGATTGGCAGGGGATTATTCTTTATTCATGATGATAGGGCTCACCTTTTATAATCGTACAGGCACGATAGATCTGTTCGGTAAATACCAGTCTGATCATCTGGTGAGAGAAGGTCATCTTCGAGAGTGATATCTGTTCGTTGGCCCTCTCATAGACAGCAGGTGAGAAACCATACGGTCCTCCTACCACAAACACCAGTCGTCGAGCCGTGTTACGTTTCTGTTCCAGCCAGCGTGCAAACTCTATACTCCGATATTCGCGCCCATGCTCATCGAGTAGTACAACGGTGTCCGAGGCTTGAATCTGTTTCAGAATCAGTTCTCCCTCAGCTGCCTTCTGTTGCTGTTCCGAAAGACTCTTGGTATTTTTAAGTTCCGGGATGACAACCACCTCGAAAGGCATGTAGTGACCGATACGCTCTACATAGTCGTCAATGCCCTTCTGGAAGTTCTTGTCAGTGGTCTTCCCCACGAGTATCAGAATCGTCTTCATTGGCAGTTTCTATTTACGTGCCGCATCCTCAGTGGCGTTGGTGGCCGCTTCTATCACGTTGCCGTACTCCACGAGCGAATAGAATATCTGGCAGAACACGGCGATGCCCGCCATGGTCAGCAAGGTGTAGGGCCAGATGTCGTGAGGGAAAACAGCGGTAATAGCCACACTTCCCAAACCGAAAAGCACGATAAGGTGACAACTGATCACGAACGAGTGATGGAATCCCAGTACGGTCCGCTTGGCCTCCGTCGTCCACCACGCAGGTGCTTTCTCATCGGCAGGCATGCTGGTAAGACTACGTCTCACATGGAAGTAAGTGCGATAGAATATATAAATAATGTACGAGGCATGGACGAAGAAGATAATGAAAGTCCAGTCGGCCATGACGGTCCAATAAACCACAAGTCCGATGGCATAGATTGTCAGGTCGCGAATAATGATGGATCGTTTCAGATAGTCAGGCCTCATCAGTGAAGTATGACTCCATCCGAAGAGTATCCCGCCCGAATGGAAATAAGTGACGGTCAGTGTCGAGGCAGCCTCTGGCCATGTCGTGCGCCAGCCAAAATGGGCATGTAGCAGGAACCCGATACCGAAGATGATGTAATTGAGTGCCACCAGCGAACGAGCCCGGTGATAGACATCGTAGAAACGGAAGTATATGTTGTTGTGCAGCAGGGCTATCGCAATCAGAATATTGACTGCTCCCGCCAGCATGAGTGTCGTACGATATAGTTCCAGTTCCATCACTTGTCGTTATTTCGTTTGCAAATATAGTGCTTTTACCACAAAAACACCTAACAAATAGGTTATAAAGTGTGTAAAAAGCATGAAAAAGGTGTGCAAATTAATAATAATTCACACACCTGTCCATAAACTATGTTCAGATTTTAGTTGGTTAAGGTGTCTTATTTGGTATAGACCTTACTGAGGTCGGGACTCATGTACCAAAGGGTGGAAAGGATGGCATTCTCGCCCCACTCATTGAACAACGGGTATGCCTTGTTGATGGGTGTCTTCTCCAACGGATACCTGAAATTGTTGGGTATCATGATTCCGAAGGGATTCTCTCCGGCATGCGACAGATAGATGGTCTGATCCGTCGTGGCGTCGTAGATGTACGGCTGAGGTGCCGTCAGGAAGCTGTAGTCCTCATCAACAGTCACGGTGAAGGTGTAGGGAGCGCATTTGTCGTCCGATGCCACCGTGTTGACAAACTCTCTGGGGTGCTTGCCCTCAAAGAGCGAATGTACCTCCTTCTGACTGAGTTCCTCGGTGATGTTATGGATATAGAGTTCGTCGTAGGCACCGCAGGCAATCACACTCCATACCACCGTGGTGGCATTCTCTCTGACACCTTTTATCACGACGTCGTTCATGTCGTAATCACCCTCCCAGGTATCCTCAAAGCAGTAGGTATAGGTGTTCTTGTTGAATACTGGCGGTGGGTTCGGTCCCTCGATACCACCTTCTACGTCCATGATGATGTCGTTGAAGTCTCTGTCGGTACCCGACTCCCAACACAGCAGCAGGTGCTTGTTGATGGTGAGCCATGCGGCACGAGGATCGGTGGCTGAGAACTTGGAGCTTTTGAAATTATAATCTTTTGATGTGTTGATCTTATCATTGAGACGTCCGTCGCAATATACCTCGCCCTTCTTCTTGCCACCGTCCCAGTCGGTATTGGCGCGCACCATGAAACCGATCTTGTAGCCGGGGTCGAATTTGAAGGTTCCCTTTGTGCCGATGCAGGGAGTGCCGTCGCCGTAGAATAACAGGGCAAACGAGCCATATTTATTGACGGCATTGTCATCACCGTCTTTCTCGAAGCACTGATCCAGGGGGATTGCCTTGTATTTAGGCAGTGCCTTCAGGTAGGCTACCTTACCGTCATCGTCTAAATTAGCCAGGTCGCTATCCTTAAAATAATAATAGTATAGCTCGGAGTTATACACCTCATTACCATACAACACAGGATTGTCGCACTTATAGACAGGTGTCACAATGATGGGTTCGTCGCCAGTCGTGATGGGGTAGGAGTTCTCATTCACACACCCACTATTCATCACCTTAGGCAGATTGTCGTAATCCCTTCCATTGGGGAAGTTGTCAAACACGAACTTGTTGAACAGAGTCAGGAATTCCGTAGAGTAGGGGTCTGACGTCATCTTGAGCCTCCCATAGTCGTCCTCGCTCAGGTTATAGAGCTTTTCGCCTTTGTTCCAATTACGCTCCGATGCGTATGATTCCTTGATTTCACTGATCTTGAAGTCACCGATGGGTAGCACGTAGTTTGTGAAGAGCGTTCTCGTCCTGGCGTTTGTAATGACATCGTTGATAGAGGCTGTCTGACCATGAACCTTAGCCACAAGGTAGTCGTTTTCCTTGGTATAGAAGGCTACCCAGAGTCCGAGGTTGTCCTTAGGCGCGTCATAGTTCAGTGTGACAGAACTCTCACCATTCACGTTGGTTTCATTCAACACATAAATGGAATTACGGGTGACGTACGAAGGACAGTCTTCGTTAACTTCACTGACTTCAACCAGCAACTGGACCATAGTCACAGAACTGTTGACCTCGATAGTTACCTGACCGTTTGTCGTCGAACACCAGTCCTGGTTAGAATCGAAGGTCGTGCCGAATACTTTTTCAGCATTCTTTTGTGCTTCATTCTTGTTGTCGGTATTCTCAGGGTTGGGTACGGGCTCCTCGTAATAATTGGTGTTCCTCGAGCAACCTGCGAATACCATTAGACACATGATAAATAATACAATTTTTTTCATTTGGTTTTGTTTATGATACATTAATTTTCGTGGTGCAAAAGTAGTAAAAGATGCGTTTTTAAAGTGTGTAAATCACAACAATGGTGTGGATTTTTTTATAATCGAGTGTGGATTTTTGCGGTAAAATACACACTAATTCGCAGAAAATTTGTAATTTTGCAGCGCATATTTTGATACGATGAAAGAGATGCAGTTTGTGGCCTTGGTGCTGATGACGCTGCTGACGATGAAACTATTGGTGTTGCCCCGTCAGGCCGCCAGTAATCCGTCCATCAGCAAGTCCCGTTGGCTGTTGGCGGGAGGCACGGCACTACTTGGCGTACAGTTCCTCTTGCAGTACCGTTTAGGTCTGCGGGCACTGGGCGTCACTCAGGCTGTATTGTTGAATCTTACGCTTTTTATCCCCTGCACCTATTTGTTCGCGTTGGCCGTTCTTCATCTCCAACGCCAGGAGCATATCTGGTTCTGGGATAAGTTTGTCGGACTGCTGGCTTGGGTTGTGGTGCTGATCCTCTTGGGCGCAGCTGCTGCCATCGACGGACAGCCCTTGTTAAGCGATACATCTCAGTTGCGTCATGCCGAGCTTGTTTCATCGGGCATATATCTGGTCATGCAGGCATATTACACCTGGCGTCATCTGACGAATCTCAGGGCCATGCGCTCTGCACTGGCTAATTACTATGACCTCGATACGAACGGTCTGCTTCGCTGGATGCAATTCAGCATTTTCATCTTGGTCATCTTGGCCATGATGGTACCTCTGCTGATCTTTGCCCCCGACTACGTGCTGGCCTTATTTGGTGTGATGTGTTTTGTCGGTATCTTCTATCTTGTTGACAGTTTCTGCCTATATGTTGTCAGTTCAGCGCCTCAGAAAGTGATGGAGGCCGAACAGAATGAGGACGAGTCGGAGCGTGAGGATCAGGAGAATAATTATATGGTTTCTAACGAAGCCCTTCAGCGTGTAGAAAAGGCGGTGGAACAGTGGACAGCCTCTGGCGGTCATCTCAAGAACGGTCTCAAACTCCCCAATGCCGCTGAGGAGATGCGCATCCCGCGCTATCTGTTGTCCGTCTGGCTCAAAGAGTCAGGCCGCCATTATAGTGAATGGCTCACCGATCTGCGTATCGAAGAGGCCAAGCGCGTGCTTCGCGCCCATCCCGAATGGAGCAACGAAGCTGTGGCCCAGCACTGTGGCTTCAGCGACCGCAGCTATTTCCAGAAGAAGTTTAAGGAGGCAACGGGTCTTACGCCTACCCAGTTCCTAGGATCAATAATGAATAACGTATCATGATGAAGAAACACTTTTTGCTGGCTTGTTTACTCGTCGTGTCGCTCAGTATCGACGCGCAGATGTCCTTGCCCGATTCCCTGTTGTCAGTCAGAAAGGCATTTACATATTTCTTTGTCAGCCCTGATACTGCCCAGGCCATACTAAATATGGTTCGTGAGCGACAACTGGAGTCCGAGAGTCTCATCGACTATGCCGAGGGCGATCTTAATTTCCATGGACGCCAATATCTGAAGGCGTTGCCCTTCTACGAGCGGGTCAAAAACAATCCGTCAGTCCGCGATAGTAATTTCGTACAGATGATAGTGATGAAACGCTTGATGGAATGTCATGACGCGTTATATAATGAAGACCAACTAATAGAGAGCGCCGTACAGTTAAGAAGGAAGGCACAAACTAATGGCGATAAAGCCTTCGAGGCCATGACCTACTTCATCAGTGGCAAATGGCATCATCATCATGGTCAGAAAGAGACGGGTTATAGTGCCTGCCTTGAGGCTGTTGAAAATATGAAATCCTCCGATTATCCCTTTAAACATGTCGAACTGTGTGGCTATTATGGGGAACTCATGAAGATGTATGCGGCCGATGGGCGTTTCGATGATGCCATGCGCATGTCAAAGCTACAAGAGACCGAGGCTCTCCAGCCATCACCGGCACTCATCAGGAATGCTAAGGATCGCGGTTTGCGTGCCGTTTATGCCCTCAGGGCCAGTGTACTTGCTAGGGCAGGGCGCATGGTTGAGGCCAATAGGGCCTATGCCATTTGGCAGCAGACCAAGACTGCCAATGCCATCGATGATATGAACATCTACGACTACCTGCAGCTGAGTGGTCATCTCGACGAGGCTCTGGCCACGATTTCCGCCTATCGCCACTTTCTTCAGGAGCGTGGCGACACCCTGTCTTATCGCATGTTTTCTGCCTATAACAAAGAGGCCCTGTTGCTGATTGAAATGGGCGATTACGAACAGTCTGCAAGTTGTGGCCGTAAGGCTGGTGATATAGCCCAAAAACTCTATATCTCCACTTCCAGCGTTCAGATGCAGACCACATATGAACTGCTTGAAGAGCAGGCGGCATCTCACCGTAAGACGTTGTGGCTCAGTCTTCTTACTGTTATTATTGTAGTGGTGGTTTTGATGTCGCTTGTTATTCTTTATTATGTTCGCTATATCCGTCGTCGTAATGAGGAATTACACCATATACTCAACAGTCTTGATGCTTATCGCCGGGCAGTGATGAATGGTGCCTCACCCACATCGCCCGAGATTGTGACTGCTATCGAAGAACTGCGTGCAGCCCGACTCCCTGAGGACTTACAACCTGACGATGATGAAGGTCCTGACGATGAGGATCGTCGCCTCTTTGTGGAAATGGACACACAGGTCACACGCGAGCGCCTTTTCCTCAAGCCAGGACTGGGTCGCGACGATCTTATGCGCCTCATCGGCGTCGATAAGAACCGTTTTGGTAAGATGATGAGCAAGTATGCCAATGCCTCCAACACCTCTGTGTATATTAACACCAAACGTGTGGAGTATGGTGCCAAATTGTTGCTCGAACATCCCGAGTACACCGTCTCTACCGTAGCTTCTGAGTGTGGCATGAGCAACACTGTTACCTTCAATCGCATCTTTAAGGAAACGTATAATATGACGCCCTCGGAGTATCGTGAGAAGATGAAGAATGTGTTTTTGCCCAAAAATTAGGTTTTGGCAAATTAATTATCTATATTCAAAGAGCTTTGGTTTTTGGACAAATTGTGTCATTCGGCCACTTTATAACTATTTGATTATAAAGTGTTTTGACAAATTGTTATGTTTTTATACGGACGTGTTGTTTTTTCGAGTCGTGACTGGTTTTTGTTAATTATGTCAAGTTATATTTCTGAATTTAAGTCTTTTTTACGATTTTACAAACATGTAGAATGACAAAATGTTGCATCAAAAAGACTGAATGTAATTATTTTTTTTGTTCACGCGTTATTATTATAGAAGAAAAGCAGTAAATTTGCACTTATAAAATAAGTTAAAATAATGAATTTGGTCAAGAATATATTTGTTTTTGTCGTGATGCTCATCTCCTTGATGAGTAGTCAGAGGATATTTGCCCAGAAGGTAGCCTTGCGTAATAATCTGCTCTACGATGCCACGCTGACGCCCAACCTTGGAGCCGATATACGTCTCGATTCTATATGGACGGTTGGTGCCATCGTTGGACTGAATGCCTGGGATATCGACAAGGATAAGAACAAGAAGTGGCGCCACTTGCTCATCGAACCTAATGTGCGTCGTTGGCTCAATCGCTCGCCCTTTAATAAAAGTTACCTTGAAGGCGATCTCATCTACAGTCACTTCAATGTCGGTAACACCACGATACCCTTCTCCCTTTACGATGCCGTCAAGGAGAAACGATTACAAGGTGACCTATTCGCTTTAGGGGGCAAATTTGGCTATTCTTGGATCCTCGCCCGTACCTGGCGAGTAGAAGCCGAGGCAGGACTGGCCATCGGCTATGCTTGGTTTAAGGAGTACGACTGTCCCACCTGTGGCACCTATTTGGGTGAGGGCGACCGCATCTTCCTCCTTCCTCAATTAGGAATTAATGTCGTGTATATCATCAACTGAAAATAATAACTAAAAAAATATGAAGATTATGAAGAAGAATTCAATCTATGCCTTGATGAGTGCAATAGTACTGACAGGCACCATCGGTTTAGCCAGCTGTACTTCCAGCTCTGTCGATGAGGAAGAGGTGAATCTAAATCCGGGCTATAATCCAGTGACAGGTGAAGTGCCAGTGCAGTTTGTTTTCAACCTGGCTGCTGGCAGTGCCCAGTCAGGGACACGTCAGACGGCTGATGCGGCTCAGGCCTATGACAATCTGGCTTCAGGCAAATTCAGAGGCATTGAGGACACGCACATCATGTGTTTTGAGCAGGGCGATAATGGTAAATTCCTGGCATCCCCAGCAGAGGCAACCCGAGATTTCGATGTGTCACGCGTGGCAACAGCTGCATCGCTTGATTACTCGAACTCTACCCGCGTGTTGGAAATGTCGTTGCCTTTGAGGACCAATACGGTTGTTTTCTATGGTCGTGCCATTACAGATCGAACAAATAGCAATTACAAAAACCAATTTGGCTATCTGGATGGTTATCATGTGGAAAAGAATTTGAACGATACTTATTTCCAACTTGGCAGACGATTGACAGAATCAGGTAAAGCACAATTAGTTCAAATTGAGCGTATGTTGGCTGATATATTGACCTGTATTATGGAAACGGATATTGGTACTCCTGATGTTGCAGCTAATGCAGGTGTTAATCATCCTTATGGTTATCATATTGTGAAAAAATCAAATACCGAAGAAGCCAACAAAGATGGAATAGAAAAATTGATAAATGGTATGCATTGGTCGGCCTATGAATATCATAAAGAAATAGATCTGCGGAAGAGCCCGTTAGATGCTAATGTGCCTATGGCACCATTGGAGGAGTTTTTGGCTAAGGCTTATTATGAGATAACCAACATTCAGGAAGGGGAGATGCGTAATGCTTCTGCACCAGCACTATTGTCAACCATCAAGGATCTTTGGTCAAATATCAACCACGTTCGTTGTGCAAATCCAACCAGTGAATATGAGGCCGTTGCTAAATATATGGCTCAACTGATTCACGAGGAATTAAATAAGTATTTTGAACCAAGTTCTTCAGAGTTACAAACTGGTGGGCCAATAACAGGCGTTGAATTTAAAGCTATCTCAACCATAACAGCTGCATTGGTTTCAGATTCTTATTGGCCCGGAGAGGATTCAACAAAACCCAAAGCTGGCGATTTCGCTAGCATCGAGAATTTTTCAACAAATGATTTGAAGGTTTTCCCAGAGACATTCGATTTGCCACAAGGCGCAACACACATCAAGTTTGATACGACCACAAAGATGTTTTCTTATTATGAGAATTTTAATACAGGTGCTGTCGGTGGTGTGACGTTTAAAGTTGATGACTACTATTATCCAGCCGAACTTCTGTATTTTGGTAACAGTCCCATTCTCGTTTCGAATAAAGAAAATAAAGCTGGAGATTATCCCAAGACAACGACAGATTGGCATAATGGTGATTTGGACTTTTGGAAATCTACTGCAGACGCTGACAAATGGGAAGAAGTAGGCGTGAAAGCATCGACTCGGAGTGTTGCGATGAAAAACGATATTAATTATGGTACAGCTTTGCTTGCGACTTCAGTAGGCTATGTTAGTGGTAAAAAATTAAAGGATAACAATAAGGCGATTCAACAAAGAGACTATGGAGTGACAGAAGAAGACAATGAGATTACCCCGACAGCAACATCTTTTATTTTGAAAGGAATCGTGATTGGCGGCCAATATCCCATAGTTGGCTGGAATTATCTGCCAAAAGAAGTTTTAGAACCTGATCCTGAAAACCCAGAGAGCCAAACAAATACAAATACCAATAACGGTTGGATCTATGACAAAGTCATGGCAAGTAATGGCTCTATTCCTGCATCAGGCACTTCTGATCCCACTTATACGCTGGTATTTGATAATTATAAAGCTGGAGAGAATGCCCAGGACAAAGTTTATGTAGCATTGGAACTACAGAATAATACTGGTAAGGGCTTCTTTGGAGCGCACAACTTGATTCCGAATGGCAGTAACTTTTATCTTGTTGGACTACTTGATCCTGCTCACCCAACAACACCGATATCATCATGGTCAGATTTCCATGCGCTGCCCCCCTATAATAGCGATAACACATGTAATAGGGTACAACGTGTATTTATTCAGGATCATAAGACGGTCGTCAACTTCAAGTTAGGTGAGACCTCCCTTAAGAGCGCCTACCTGACCGTTCCCGATCTGCGTTCCAGTTCAGTGACGCTGGGACTCTCCGTAGATATGAAGTGGGAGACAGGCCTAAAGTTTGATGTGGAATTTGGTGGTGGTAATTGATAAGATAAAAATGAGAAGACGTCTGCTGACATATAGCGTGATTCTGCTTTTACTGGCATCGTGTTCGGTGATTGACGAGGACCTCAGCAACTGTAAGGAGGAGCCCGAGGCTTCGCTGAACTATGAATTGCGGTTGGTGACTAATATTTCTACCGAACTCAAGACGGAGTTGACCACCCAGACAGAGTTGCAATTGGCAGAGAAGTTGCGTGACCAGCTGTCGGATGTCTTCACGGATTTTGCCCATGACGTCGACCTGTCGTTCTATGATACCGTGGGCGACTCGATCTTGCTGCAGAAGGATGAGCATATCATGGATGCCAATCAGGCCAGCTATTCGCTGAACCTGCCCATGCGCCATTATATGCATCTGGCAGCGGCCAATGTGGTGGATAATGAGATTGTGGATGTCATGAACGACAACCGTTGTCATCGTTCAATGATCTCTCAGGTCATCCGCGACACCATCGACTCCCACACCACGGGAATCTTCACGGCCCGTCAACCGATGGAGGTTCTGGGCGACGTGAGCCAGAACTTCGACGTTCGTCTGTATATGGTCAACTGCGCGGCCACGCTGGTGATTGACCCGCGAGGACATGGACTGCTCGACAAGATACGTGTCTATAGCACGGGATTTGCCACAGGTTTCAACATCTGCGACAGTGTCTATACCTTTAATGGTAAAGCGCCTATTGTCCGTACAATGCGACTGGAGAATCCAGAAGAAGACGAGAGGCTGGCTTTCACTTCCGTTACCTTCCCTTCACGGGATCCCGAAAAGTCCAAATGCACTCGTTCTGTGATTGAGACAGAGGAGCCGTTTATCGCTCAGCCTGGCGAGGAGGCTCTCTGGGAGTTCCAAGTCTATGTGCCTCAGCCCAACGGAAGCATTACGAGATCCGTGCTCAACGTCAAGACGCCTTTGCGTTCGGGACAGTACAAGATTATCCAATGCTGGATAGGAGATAATGGTGAGATTATTGTTCCATCGGAAAATCCTGATCCCGATCCTGGTCCCGATCCCGGCCCCGATCCTGGTCCCGGTCCCGACCCAGGTCCTGATCCTGGCCCCGACCCTGGTCCCGGCCCCGACCCAGGTCCCGATCCTGGTCCTGGTCCCAGTCCTGATCCAGATAATGAGGTGACTACCTCGGTAACGTTCGACTGGCATGAGGGACTGGTGATTGAGAATTGATTTAGTTTTTAAGATTGAATTAAGGTGAAAAAGAATTTTGGACATAGAAGTAGGATGTTGTGGATGAGCCTTTTGGGGCTTGTCCTGATGCCAGGTTGTTCATCAAGCGAAGACAGTATCGATATCAATGAGGAGAATGTACCGACGGTGAAGGCTAAGTTTATCTTCTCTTTCGATGGGCAGGTCGCTGGCCGACATAAGGCATCAACCCGTATGGATGCGGATGTGGTTCAGAATACGGGTGCGTTCCGTGGCATCAGCGATGTCAGGATGCTCTGCTTCAACCAGTATCCCTCCAAAGACTCCAAGAAGATCGGAAAGACCATTGAAATGAGAACCACCGACGAGACCGTAGATGTCTCTCAGAATAATGACCACTCAGAGTTCCGCGAAGTCAATGTTCCAATCGGTACCAATCATTTCAGCTTCTATGCCAAGGCAACCGATGACGTACCCATTGTTTCTCATGTGGATAAGATGAAATACGGTCTTATCGAGACGGTAGGATTAAGTCGTAGTTCCTATCAGGACAACAGCGGAATCCGGTTTAAGCCTGTTCCTATCTGCGACTCTGATGATCCTTTCGGCGGCAGTGCGGTGGGACTGCGTCTGTTCAACCTGCTCAATGACTTGATGAGCATCACGGTGTCTGCAGATGCTCCAAATAATAAATGGTCAACCGCGAATAATTTGTATCTGAACGAGGCCTATCAGCGTATGAAGCAGTTGAAGACCCTTTCATCCTATAATGTGCAGACGATGCTGACTGCTATCTACCAGTTTGTGGACATTGTGATGGCAGGTAACGAGTTGCTCGTTCCCGATGACCAGTGCTATACGCTGGCCAGCGCCATTGCCACCAAGATCGTCGAGTGCTTTACGGCTACTCCAACATCTGAGGGGGCAGCACTGACAGCCGACTATCAAGGTTTCCCTGCAGATATCTATCTGCCTGCCGGCGCTGCTCGCATCGTCTGGGACGAGACAACTGAGAAGTTTGTTGTTCCTGCCAAGCAGGCCTACGGCAAGGAACTGGATGTGTTGTCAATCAATGACTATGTCTACCCGATGAACCTGCAATACCAAGTCTTGTCAAACATCGTCGCATCTGACGAGGTGGTTGTAATGACGGATACAGAAACCGGTGGAGGTTCAGGTTCTGGTGGCGGTTCAGGTTCTGGTGGCGGTTCAGGTTCATCTACTACCGGCTCCAGTTGGCAGGAATTGATCAACGATCTCTATGAGGATGCCCCGACAGTAGTGTCTGAGACAACCCAGTCTGTGGCTATGGTCAAGCAGGTGAACTATGCCGTCGGGCAGATGGAACTCAAAGCCATATTAGCGAATAGATTCCTCTATGATGCCAAAGGTAAGTCCGTTGATGTATCAGATGGTTTTACCCTGAAAGGTTATATTGTGGGAGGTCAGCGTGAGGTGGACTACAATTTCCAGCCCGTGGAGGGCAGTCGTTCGTATGCTATCTACGACATTTTCCCCAGTCTCGGTAATACGCCTCAGAAGGTGACAGCATCAGATTGGACAGAAGAGGACTATATCTTAGGCATGGGTACTGGTGCCAATGACAATATCTATCTCGCATTAGAATTGGTCAACGATTGTGCCGATTTTCAGGGAGCCGATGGTGTGATCGCTCATGGAGCTACCTTCTATCTTGTAGCTAACCTGTCACCGGCAGAGGGACAGAACTACAGTACGAGTTTGAACCAGATCTTTGACCGTGACCATGCTACGAAGGTGAAACTTACCATCAATCAAGGCTGGCGTGACACCAATGGTGACGGTGTGCCTGACCCCGACCTTGACAACGAGGGAAATCCGAAGCCCCTCACTGGTCTGGCCACGGCAACCTACGGTTTGCCAAACCTTGACATCCCTCATCCTACAGTAGGTCTCAGTGTCAACCTGTTATGGGAGCGTGGGCTCTATTATGACGATATCATTTTATCAAGATATAAAGAATAATTAATTAAAAGATAGAGATATGAAGAAAAGTCATTATTTCGCCCTGATGGCGGCTGGTGCTCTGATGAGCCTTGCAGGTCTTACCGCCTGTTCCTCTTCCAATGACATGGACGAGATGGAAAACCCCAATGTAGTGGTTGACGACCAGGGAAATGCTGGTGTCAGACCAGAGTTCGTCATTTCCATACCCCGTTCGGTGGTAGGCAGCAAGACGCGTATGAGTGATGCTGAAACACAGAGTTCCGGGTCGGTTAACGATTTCCGAGGAATGGATCATATCCGACTGATTGCTTTCTCAGAAGCGCCTACAGGTTCATCAACAAAACTTGGCAGTATCATGAGTCTGACCAGTATCGCTAACAATGCTCTTAAAAAACCTGGTTCACTGAATTATAAGGTCTATGCCAATCAGTTTGTACCCATGACAACCACGAATTTCCTGTTCTATGGCAAGGCTATTGAAAATACGGCTGAGACTGATATCACCACGATGGCTGATAAGTTTAAGTATGGTGTCATTAAGGTGAAAGGTCTGACGGATGCAGATTTCACGAGTCCCAATAGCATCAGTTTTGGTCTGGAACAGATAAATACCAGTGCAGAACAACAGCAGAATAATGCTGTAGGCCGTGGCATCGTAACATTTATGACCAGTCTGGCAAACATTACCTCTACGGGCACAGCTCCAGAGAATGCATGGAGCACATGTTCCGATGCCAGATTGAAGCCGCTTTATGATAACTTTATCCGGACGACTGTTTCTTCATCAGCCAATTTGGCCGCAATCCTGGGCATATTATATGATGGTATGACGCGAGTGATTACTGCTCAGCCCACAAATGCCCTGGCTATAGCCATCAGGGATAAGATTGCCAGTGTCTGTAGTACAGAACCGGTCATCGGTTCGCCCGTTACCCTGAAAGCCGACTATGCAGGCTATCCTGCCAATGTGGGTCTGCCTGACGGTGCTGCTCGTGTGCGCTGGAATGGCACTGAGTTCGAGGATATGTCGGCCAGCTATGGTGGCGGTATGAAGGTGGGCATCACGGATTACGTTTATCCCGCTGCCCTCTGGTATTATGTCAGCACACCGATAAAGGCTTCTGATGCTGTACAGTCAGCGAACTACGACTCCAAGGATGCCTGGAGCAAAGTGATCAATGAGGTTTATAGTGGTGCAGGTGATGCTGTAGGTGGTAATACGCTGTCTGTTGCGCTTGTCAATCCTGTGCAGTATGCTGTCGGTCGTTTAGAGACCAAACTGGAGATGGGGTCGGGTACGTTCTATGATGGAGCCGGTCAGGAAGTGGTTACTGGTAGCGGCTATACACTGAAAGGTCTGCTGCTCGGTGGTCAGAACGATGCAAAGTTTGATTTTACGACTTCCACATCTTCTGGCACTAAGAACTGGACTATCTACGACCGTGAGGTGCCAACGGGTATTAATGTGACTCCTGGAAATACAACCGCGACAGCCAACCAGACACTGGCTTTGGAGACAAAGAAAGACGAGAAGGTCTATGCCGCTGTGGAACTGGTGAATGGCGGTGAGGCATTCCAAGGTGCTGATGGTATTATTCCTGCTGGTGGTACATTCTACCTGACGGTGAAACTTGAGCCTACTACGGCCACTAATTATAATGCTACGACACTTAACAAAATCATCACACAGGACTATGTGACCAAATTGACCGTGAAGATCAAGAATGGTAGTCAGAGCGTTGACAGGGATGGTGATGGCAATCCTGATGTCTATGCCCTTGATCCTGAAACTGGCGAACCTATCGGTGTGATAACAAAGCCAGGTACAGACCCTGTGACTACCTATGACATCAATGGTGACGGCACACCTGACACCTTCATCGCTGATCCTGACAAAGGTGGCCCCGGATGGGACACCGATGGTGATGGCATTGTAGATATCCCTATCATGTGTGATCCATCGACAGGTGAATATCCTACCAACGTATTGGTGCCAGAAGGCCTTGGCAATGCCACCAATGGTATTCCCAACCTCACCAGTCCTGGTGTGGAATTAGGAACATCCGTAGATCTGGAATGGAAACCTGGTCTGAATCTGACCCCGAGTATATAATAAATAGGTAAAAAGAATAGTGAAACGATTGCTCATAATGACAGGTCTGATGACAGTCCTTCTTACAGGCTGTCAGAAGCAGGACGAGGTGTTGGATAGCCCGACATCCGATGCCGTCAACTATGTCCTGGCTGACCTGGCCTTGTCGCTGCCGCCTTCATCCCCTGGCACACGTATGGATCAAGGCGTGACCGAGGGAGGAACTGCTGACGGTGGCTTCCGTGGCATCAGCACATTGAGCATCATACCGTTTACTACGCAGGGGCTTGTAGGGCCGAATGATGCGCCCTCGTACGTGGAATTCTCAAATCCTTCCAATTACACCAAGCAAGTAGGCAACGAGCAACTGCGCTATTATGATAAAATCTATCTGAAACATGGTGTGGCTTCGATTCTGATGTATGGTCAGTCCGCTAAGACTACACCTGTGAAGCCAGCGACGCCTTCCTATCTGTCGGATGACATCTTCAGTAAGAAGTTCTATGGCTCGATGCTGACGACACTGGATGAGGTAAGGACAAGTCTGCCAAACAGAATGACGGTGTCGCCCGCCAGTCTTGGCTTTGAGCTGGAGTCCATCTACAATAGTACCAGTATCCCCACAGAGGGCGATAACATCGCGCGTTATCTGACGAATATCGCCAATACGCCCAACTGGAAGGGTAACGAGTCCCTCAACAGTCTCTATTTAGACTTTATCAGTGAGCCTTCTTCTGGCACGTATAATGTCCTGGCAGGTTCTGCCGCCAACGTGAAAGCTTATGTGAACGACTTCTACCAGCGCCTCCAGACGCTGATAGACAATGATTTTGCTGACGATCAGAAGGAGAGTGAAAGAAACATTGCAAAAGCTATCCAGCAGCGAATCATAGGCTATAACTTTACACTATTCAATGTGGTTTTAGGCGAAGATCCCACGAACAAGGTGACCAGTCTGGGTAGCTGTGATAATTATCCGGCCAGTCTGGGACTGCCTGATGGTGCTGCCGTACTCCAATGGGGTAGGATTGCTGGTACATCTTACGGCTTTGTTCCTCAGATCAAGGCCACTCCCGAAGCTCAGATCAGCGGTATCGACCGCTATGCCTACCCGCCGGAGCTCTATTATTATGACAATAGTACGATCAAGACTTCCAATGCTGAAATCAAGCAGAGCGATTACGCTAATGCGACCAGTTGGAGTGAGCTGTTGGCAAGTTATGATGATGGTACAGCAGTTACCTCCAATACCAAGTCTGTGGCTATCGAGCACCCCCTTCAGTATGCCGTTGCCCGTTTCCAGGCCAATGTAAAAGCGGATGCCGAGACCTTAAAAGATCATGATGATGCCGATATTACGGCCAATTTCCCCATCACAGGTCTTATCGTGAGTGGCCAGTATCCTCAGAACTATGACTTTACACCGAGGTACGATACCAAAGCTACCGATGCGGAGCATTATATCTACGACAGTTGCCTGGGTTCGACCGAGCTTTCACTGACTCCAACCCCGACGAGCGACTTCTATACGCTGGTGTTGCAGAGTCGTGATGAGGAGAGTGTGAATGTTATTTTGGAGTTGTTAAATACAGGCGATGACTTTAAGGGTTATGAAGGTGGAATCGTGTATAAAGGCACGAAGTTCTATCTGGTTGGTAAGATCGACTTGAGGAATGTTAATAAGGACGATGAAGCCTATGACGGTCTTGATGCCGATATCAAGTCGCGCGTCTTTACGAAAGACCATACGACCTCCCTCAATATGGTTGTGAAGTCGTTGGCTCAAGCTTACAATGTGATGCCCAACATCCAGTCCGACCGTCTGGAGTTGAGCGTACAAGTGAATCTGAAGTGGACACAGGCTACGCCTACAACCATAGAATTTGAAGAATGAGATGAATAAGAACTATCGACATATCGTAATTTGGATGTGCAGCATGCTGATGTTGCTATTTACTGCATGTAGTGGTAGTGAGTCTGATGGTGATGGCTCTGGTAATGATGGCAGTAAGATTGCCAAGGATTTGGAAATCGATGTCTATATGCCTGACCATCCGGTGGTAACCCGCGCTGATGAAGGTTTGGTAGAGCCCGATGAGGATGAAATGGTTGTTAACACGCTGGATATCTGGGTGTTTATCCATGATACTGGAGATTTAGTTGGTTATCTGTCCTTGAATGAATCTACACCTGGCTCGTCAGGGTTTGTAGGCAAATATCACATTCCTGTGAATGAGGATTTTGCTATGAATCATCCCAATGTCGATGTCTATGTCGTAGCTAATAAGTCATCAGTAAGCCTAAGTAAGGCTGATGGTACCAGTCTGACACTGTCCAAGGAAACTCCACGTGACGATCTTCAGAATGTCATTATCACTCAGGGCTCTTTTGGTCTGGCTAGTCCGACAAGTGAACTTCCTGATGCTGGCCTGCCGATGTCGGGTGTCCTGAAAAACCAGGAGTTGACAGTCAGTCTGCCAGTCTTGAAAGTGCCTAAATCCGTGATGGTGGTCAGGACCGTATCCAAGGTGCGTTTCGTGTTCTGCCGTACCGAGAGCAAGGATGAGAACGGCAATGACTTACCATTGACGATTAATAGCATCACGCTCACCAATGGTGGAGAAACGCCTCACGGTATGATTCCAAAACAGGAGTATCTGTTCTTGGATAATGCTTATGCTGACAGAACCTGGCGCATTGTTGAAAATAATTATGAAGATGTTGGTAACTTAACCCCGCTGAAAGATGCAGATCAGGTACCTATATGTACCAACCCCTCTAAATACGCCTATATCGAGGGTAGGGAAGGCCAGATGACAGGTCAGGATTATGAAGACCTGATCAATCGTGGTATCACGGGTGAAGATAACGAAGGTGTGCCAGAACTGGTTCAGGTGGGACGGTTCTACCTCAAGGAATCCGATCTGAAGATCACGGGAAAGATCAACTATACTATCGGCAATGGGGCAGCGAAGGATGCCGATTTCTCGATGTACGAGAAATTTGATTTTACGCGCAACCACACATGGATTGTCTATGGCTATTTCGCAGGAAAGGAGCTACTGAAAATATATTCTATTGATTCCACCGAATGGGGTACGTCATCCACTGACCATCCAGTCTATAACTGGTAATAAAGACAGGAAAGAAATGAAGATAAGTAGTTACATATACAAAGGTTTGCTGGCAGTACTGCTCTTGGGGTGGAGTGGGCTGATGACAAGTTGCTCTGACCATACAGACATCGATCAGGATCATCTTGACGAGCAGGGAGGGCTTCCACTGCATGTGGCGAGTATGACTCGTGGTGATGAAGACCCGGTTTCTGATTCCGACCCTATGAGTGGTAAGACTGTCAGACTGTTCTTGAAACAGTTTGGTGCAAATGATACTCAGCAAGGAGAATTGACATATAGTGGTAAAAACACGAATAGCGATGTGACCTTCGGTGCCTCCAGCCTGAGGGTAAAACCCGGAAAAGACTATCTGGTATTCGGATTTATGCCGTCAGTTGTTGCAGGGTCTGATTTCACGGTAAACGTCAATGATAATGCCGTCACGATGAAGATTAATGATCTGTCGTCCATCAGCACAGAGGATGTCTGTGTGGTCATCGGTGTGAAAGGTAAGCTGGCTGCCAATGAGAAAGTGGCGGCAGGTTCCTTCAAATACCATGCCCCGGAAGATACAGAAGAAGGCTATGGTGTCTCCCTTTTGGTTGACCATCTCTATGCTGCCGCAGATCTGAAGTTCCTGGTGGATCCTGATTATGCGGCCTTACGTACCATCAAACTGCTGACGGTGAAGCTGAAAACAGCCCGGACTAAAAAATTGAATGCCACCATTCAGATGACGATGAATGAAACAGGGGCCAATCCGATGACAGCCAATCCGGTTTATGAAGATTCAGGCAATAATCAGGAAGAGGAAATCGTGCTCTTTCGTTCCGCTAATGCCGATGGTGATGAGTTAAGTGCCACGACGCCATTTTACATCCCCGGCTATTTCGCCCCCAACTATGGGACAGACCTGAAGATAGAGAGTACCTACGTGGTCTACGACAAGAAGGGCAATCTCCTGCCGTCCCCGGATGATGCGGAGAATCATAAGTTACGCTATGCCGTGAACAACCTCTCTACTGTACTCACAGGCATGACGCGAGGATTGAAGAAAACGGTGAATATGACAATCAAACCCACCTATTTATATATATTGTCGGACGATGATCTGAACAACCCGACAATCGTTGTTGGAACAGAATAAAAGGAGAATATGATGACAAAGAAACTATCATTCCAGATATATGGCAGGAACGGCCTTAGTCAGCTGCTCCTGATGCTCACGCTATTAGGGGGACTGTCTGTTCAGGCTCAGACGGTTATCGACATCCGTGGCAGTGTCTATGGTGGTGCCCGGCAGGCAGATGTCGGTGGCAGCACCTTTGTCAACATCGGTGCTGATCACCATGATGTTCTGATAGGTTCCGTCTATGGTGGTAATGATATCTCTGGTCATGTCGGTTCTTCTATTACTATTCCAGATGATATTGAAGATGAGGTGGTCAATGGTATAACCAATGAAGCTGGTAAGAATAACAATCAATACAGCGCCTTTGTACGTATCAGTCCAGAGCCGAAAACCACAACAGGTGAAGGTAATGAGGCTGTCACCATCCAGACCCATCATATCTTCATTGGTAATGTCTTCGGCGGTGGTAATGGTGACTATGATTATGCCAGTGAGGCTTATAGCGGTATGGAGGCACCCGTGTTGGGCAAGGCTTACCTGGAACTGAAGGGTGGTACCGTCGCCTATGTCTATGGTGGTGGTAACAACGCGACGGTGACCGCTAAAACCGATATCTGCATTGACAACCTGAGTCAGGTTACGACAGCTATTCCGACGAACAGTACAGGTGAGGACAATCTGTTGGAGGATTCAGAACGCCTTCGCGCTATGGGCATTTCCGCCCTTGGGACGAATGCCTTACGCGACAAATACCATTACTCTCGTGTCTTTGGCGGCAACAACCTGGCTGAGATGAAGATCCAGCCCACGTGGCATCTGAACAAAGGTAAGATCGACAACCTCTATAGTGGTGGTAATGCAGGAAGAATGACCTCTCCTGTCGGTCTGCTTCTGGAGATTGATCCCAAAGGAACCACCGTTGAGGAAAAGAAGCAGTTGGTGATCAACAACGTCTATGGCGGATGTCGTAAGGCCGATGTCCATCCGCTTCGTAATGGGGCTGAGGTGGCAGAAAGTGATATTCAGCTGGAAGGCTATAAGTTCCCTGCTGGCTTCTCTGCCCGTTTGTTGGTTCGTGGCGGTGACATCAATAATGTTTATGGTGGTAATGATATCTCTGGTCGCGTCTATGGCGGTAATGCCGTGGGTATCTATTCCAGTGTCAATGGTGATGTCTATGGCGGTGGCAACGGCTCCTATCCATATACCGATAAGGAAGAATACAAGGAGACCCTCGATTATGGCGACTATTATTATGAGCCAGGCAGTAATTCCGTAGAGGCCCTGAACGATTTCCGTCCCAATGCAGAGCAGGTATCCCTTCGTCTGTATGGTACAGCGGATAAGAGAACTGTGATTGGCGGTGCCCTCTATGTCGGCGGAAATAGTGCCACGCTTGCCTCTACAAAGGCCAGACCTAAGGTAGAGCTTAAAATCGGATCCTACGTCGTAGCCGATAAGGTGTTCCTTGGCAATAACGGTGCGAACATGGTGAACA
This sequence comes from uncultured Prevotella sp., assembly GCA_946415825.1. Taxonomy (GTDB): domain Bacteria; phylum Bacteroidota; class Bacteroidia; order Bacteroidales; family Bacteroidaceae; genus Prevotella. Next base: position 142,844 of record CAMKUA010000001.1, read on the forward strand.
GCGATGAGGGTGGTGTCTTACGTACTTTAAAGGATGTCAATTCTATGGATCTGACGGATGCTACTGTCTTTGCCAAATATATGGAGAGTTGTGCCATGCCCCTGATGCCCAGTGTGTCGTTTGATAGTAAAGCAAGCGGTGACCCCGAGAATTATATTCCATATTCCACCTATATTGGTTCGCTCTACTGTGGTGGAAATGTGGGTAGTATGGTGAGGAATGGAAAGACAACCATCGAATTCAAGGATGCGATTATTGTCTATAACAAAGTGGTGGGCGGCTGTAATAATGCCAATGTTCCACAAACAGCCTATAACGCACGATACGAAGGTGGTATTCTTGGTGAAAATGAAGATGGTGATAAGCTGGAACTCAATTTCGAAGGATTGAAGATCCAGCCCCTCCGCTGGGTTGTTGAGAGGGATGCTAATTATGAGAAAGTGCTTGACGAAGAGGGCAATGAGCAGTATATCCTCGATGGGCAGGGCATACGTCAGTTGGAATTCAACACGTTTAATGCCCTTACAGGAAAGGATACGGCACCTGTCACTTCTGGAGCCACTCCTGCTAATCCTGAGACAAGTTCTGAAAACGATGTCAACCGTCGCTTTGCTGGTGGTAACATCTATGGTGGATGTTACAATAGTGGGCATGTAAACGGTAATGTTGTCATCAATATCAATTCGTCCATTGTCGACCGAAAAGGTAATAATGCCATTTTCGATAAGGTTGAGGAGAATGAGGGTGAAGCCATCCTTTATAGGAATAAAGAAAATAAGGAAGACTATAAGATTTTAGAGCGTCACTCCGGTGTGATTCTGAACGAGCAGGGTATGGACGTGCTGGGCTCGGCGCTGAATGTGTTTGGTGGTGGCTTTGGTGAAGACTCCGAAATCTGGGGTAGTACCACGATAAACGTGAAGTCAGGCTATGTCTTCCAGATTTTCGGTGGCGGTGAAAAAGGTGCCATCGGCAAGGGTGTAAGAAATGCCGAAGGTAAGTTAGAGTACAGCACCTATGACTCGCAGTACAGCACTTATATCAATCTGGCGGGAGCTAAACCGGGTGTTTATAGGGGCTATCAAGATCCTGCCGGTGAGTTGAGCGATGATGATAATATGGCCGAAGCGGAGTTCGTCTATGGTGGTGGATTCTTCGGACCGATTGTCGGTGATACCCATATTAACCTTGGTAATGGTCGTATCTTCAATACATTTGCCGGCAGTTGTAATGGCGATATCCTAGGACATACGGAGACCTACATTGGCCGTAGTGGCGTGGATGCTGACGGTAAGGATGTGGAGGGCTTCCCGTGGGTACGTGACCATGTCTATGGTGGTAACGACCTGGGTGGAAGGATTCTGAACACAGCCAATTTTAAGTCTCGTGTCAATACCGCAACGATGGGCATGGTATATAATCCAAAGGCCAAGGATGACCCGGATGTACTTAAGGCATCTGCCTATATGGAATACCTGCAAGGTCGTGTGGATTATATCTTTGGCGGTTGCTACGGCTATTATGATTATAAAGATAGGTATTTTAGTGATTATACCAACGAAGATGGCTCTCCTAAAGACGGGTTCATCAAGCCTCGTATGGAAAATGCCTTTGTCAATTTCAAACCCATCAACAATGCGCGCAGTGCCGTGGCCAAGATCTACGGGGCAGGGCAGGGGTACTCTGGCGAAGCAGACCGTGACGTGATGCAGGACCGCAGTTATGTACTGATCGACATCCCGCAGAATGTTACTAATTTCAATAATATGGAAGTCTTCGGTGCCGGTGACTATAGCGGTATCGGTATGCGTAACGATACAAGTTTACCAACAGCCCTCTCTCCTGATATTGCTAAGACAAATGCCGATGGCGTAACTGCTTCTGCCGTTATAGACCTGGCCCGCGGTCAGATCTATGCCGCCTATGGAGCCAGTTTCAAGGAAGGTGTCACGCGTCGTACCATCGTCAATGTGCCTAAGAACTCCACGATTTATGTGAAACGTATTTTCGGTGGCGCCTATGGTTTGAAGAACGAAGTGGTCTGTGATGTCTATGAGGCCAATGTCAATTATCATAGTAATGATGCTGTTGCTGAAGGTGACAAGTCTGTACAGGAAGACTTTAAGCTCAATGAGAGCACCGGTGAATATGATTTCGTAGCAGGTGCCGTCTATGGCGGTAACAATTCCTATGGCCGTACGTTCTATAGTAGGATTAATATTGACTCTAGTGTATTACAGGATAAGGCAACAGGCTATTCCTCCAAGGTGTTTGGTGGTGGCTATGGTGAAGGTTGTTGGTCACAGTATACGGAGGTGAACCTCTTGCCAGGTGCCAGTGTCTATGAGGTCTATGGTGGAGGATATGGTGGTCGTGTGCTCAATAAAGAGTCAGTTAAGAAATGGCAGGAAATCCTTGATGAGGGCCTTGCAGAAGGAGCACCTTCCAATCTGCCGTTGGATATCGCACCAGGTTATGAGGACGAAGGTCTGAATTGTTATCTGGTCAGGGAGAATCCTTTGGGATTAAGGACCAATACCAATGTCTATATCCATAAAGATGCCAAAGTATGGGGCTATTGTTATGGTGGCGGCTATGGTGCTACAGCAGCTGTCAGCGGTACGACCTTTATCGGTCTGTTGGGCGGAACGGTGTCCAAGGATATCTATGGCGGCGGTACGAGTGGTGCTGTGCAGGATCTGTACGGACTGGGAAATAACGTGTTCGTAGCCACGACCAACGTCTATGTTCAGGGAGGAAGTGCCCGTAACGTCTATGGCGGCAGTTGGGAAGGTAGTATCGGAAGACACGATGGTGACCTCAGTGAAACCAGTGGTACCAACATTGACGGCAAGACGAATGTGGTGATTGGTGTTCTCAATGAGAATCCCCCTGAGGGCTATGGTTATTATAATGGTGTGCCTGCCATTCAGCGTAATGCCTATGGTGGCGGAGAGGGTGGAGCTGTGTTTGGTACAGCCAACCTGACCATCAACAATGGCTATATCGGTTATGTGTATAATGCCAGTGGCACGGATAATCCGGCAACAGCCGTTGATGAGCGATATGAAGCCAAGCTTAATGATGAGACCTACTATGAGAATGGTACCTATGCGGGTGATAACCGTCTGGAAGACTGCGGTAATGCCTATGGTGGCGGTTATGACGACAATAGTAGTGTGGACTTCTCTAATATCTACATAAAAGGCGGTTGGATCCGTAACAGCGTTTTCGGTGGTGGTGAGATTGCCACTATCGGTCGTGGTGCTATGAAGGTGGAAGATGGGGCTGTACGTGAGCTCAAAGCAATCTACAAGCATGGTAAGACCCATATTGAGATGTATAAGGGTCACGTGCTGCGGAATGTCTATGGTGGTGGTAAGGGCTATAACAAGTTAGGCTATGGTAGGAAGAAGAAATATTATACCGACGGTTACGTGTTCGGCCAGACGGAGGTCTATATCCGTGGAGGTGAGATCGGTACCGTTGAAGGTCTTGCAGAAAACTACGGCAACGTGTTCGGTGGCGGCGATATCGGCTATGTCTATGGTATAGGTGAGGCAGACAAGACAGGCGTTAGACCTTCTCCCAATCACTATTATTATAAGTTGTCAAATGGCCAATGGTCTGAGGACTGTAAGGTTGTTGTAGAACCGTACGCTCAGGTCATAAATGCTGATAATGTCACAATTGGTGGCACGACATATAATAAGTATGAATATGTGCCTACTGACGACTTAAACAAGCTGAGGGGTAAGGATGACGTTACAGATAAAGCAACGTGGGATGCTCTGGATGCCAGTGGTGTCATCATCCGTAATGCCGTGTTTGGTGGTGGTAATGTGGCTGAAGGTAGTGATAAGGTGTATGCCAACGCTGTTACCGTGTTTGGTAATGTCACGGCTTCACTGCGCGATGTCTATCGTCGTGACCTCATTACCATCGGAACTGAGCATGTAGGCGGTCTCTATGGTGGTGGCAACCTGTCGCTGGTGAATGGTTACCGCGAGCTGCATGTCTCCAACTACGGCACAGACTATTATGGACTGCAGACGGAGATCAACATGGAACAATATGCCAGTCTGACTGACCGTGAGCGCGCCTATTTCCGACTGCGTTACACCTGCTTGCAGTCATTTCCTAGTGGTACTGCTGACGGAATCGCCTACAAGGGTCACAATGAGGGCGACCAAATCTTTGAAGACGAGTACAATGACCTGCCGGACAATCTTAAGACCATTGGCACATATTGGAATCAGGACGGTGTCTGCTCTATCTATGCCGGTCGTCTGCTGAACACCATCCAGCGTGCAGACCTTTGTGGTGTCTATGGCTCCCGTATGGTGCTGCAGGGGGCACGTGACCGTGTGCCGGATCAGGTGGACTATACCCGATACACCATCAACCGCGTAGGTGAGCTGTCATTGAAGAAGGTTGACTCTCCTGCCGGTGAGACTGATGACACCAACAAGACGCATGGCAACTATTTCGGCATCTACAATGTGGTGAACTTCCTTGGTAATCTGACGAGTGATGTCCTGATGACCGATAACCGAAAATTGGATCATATTACAGATACCCAAACCTATCATGACTGGAAGGCTGCAAATCCCAATAGCCGTACCCGTAATACCGCCACTTGCCACAACGAGGTGGCCTTGGCTTCGGGTGTGTTCCTGGAACTGACCACGGAAGAGAGTACGGAGGATCATAAACAATATGGCTATATCACCGGTGTCATTGAACTGGATCTGATCAATGCCAAGGCCGATGAGGTCGGTGGTGGCTATGTATATGCAAAGAATGAGCATGGAAAGAGAAGTAATTCTTCCTATACCATGGTGACGCTCTCCCCCTATAATACAGACTTGCGGTCCTATAAGATGTACACTTATAGTGAGTCGGCCGGTGATCTGGAGAAAATCCAGACCTCGGGTAACTTTGTCCACGACTCCCGTAAGACCATCATCGACGACTGCTATCCTAACAATATGGAGTATACTCCGCACACGGAGAAATATTCCGAGGCCCACTATTGGTATGTGAAGGGTAGTATCTATATCTATGATATGGAGTTGTCGGCCTATACAGGTTCTCCGTCAGCTTATTCGAAGGAAGTCCATCTGCCGTTGACCATCACCCCGGGGTCGCATGGCCAGTTGAAGATGGTCAATGTAAAGCCCAACCTCTATGCCTATTATGCTGACAATACCAAGTCATCCCAGATTGGCGAGGACGGTGTGAAGGTGGATAAAGGAAGAACGACCTATTATCTGAATGATGTCATCACCTATTGGGACTGGAGCCAACTCGACGAAACAGAACGGGAGTTGTTCGTCCCGGAAACCATGGTCAGCACTTCGGCCTATAAGTTTAATAGGGATGATGCCACAGAGTATGCTGCTGGTGTCGTCATGCTGCCTGCTGATTTTGATGCGTTCAAGAGCAGTCATCCTACTCTCTACGACGTGGAGAGGGATATGGAAGTTGATGTCGATAAGATATTCCACTCTTCCAACAATGTGAGCCACGACAAGGGCTATGTCTTAAGTCTGAAGATGGATACACCGACAGACTGGAGTAACTGGTATTCACCTGCTTCGAGAGGTGATGGTGAAAAAATCAATTCCTCGGTTTACAATAATGGAGAGACTGACAAGTCAAAATATACTGAAGGTCCGACGTTCTATACAACAGAATCTGGCGTCTATGGTCAGCGGACTTATACTGAGGGTCAGATCATTCCTGATGATGTCGTCAGCACTTACACCAATCCGGGAACCAGTGATCAGGCCGTGGTTACCAGGGCCTATGTGGCTTCAGAGTCATTGTCATATACGTACGATGGCCACGCCAAGAGTGTCAACCCTGGTGCCGCCATTTCTACAAAGGAATATAACTATCTGCAAAATAATAATCCAACGGTTGCAGAGAAGTTCAAGGAGGCCAAGATGTGTACCACCTCGCTGAAGCTTGACGATAGCCATTATCTGCTCTATGGCAATTTGTTGAATGCTGATGATGTGGCTACTCTGAGTTCTACCTATAATATACCTGAGGCAGACATTAACATGTATTTGGAGAATGCCTGGTATTGTGAAAGCACAGGCTTATATGGTGGAACCAGCTATGGCAGTGATAAGAACTATAATGCGCTGAACGGTTGGTGTGCCCTGTCTGCAGAAGACCGTCAGAAGTTCAAGTTCAATCAGGATGCATTCGATGTATTGTTAGATCCCAATTATGCGGGAAATGCAAGCGCTTATGGTCATCCGTATGATGAGATCAAATCTGTGGAATACGATGCCATCTACAATGGAACATCTACGATCAACTATGGTGGCCATGAGATTAAAACGGGTGACATTATTAGCCGTGAGGACTATGAGCAGTATATTCCCAATGAACAATACCACTACACCCCGATCCGGGTGGAGAAGACGGAGGCTGGTGGTACAGACTATTACATCGCCAAGGAGGACTTCACCCGGGGTGACGTGCCTTATGCCAAGGGACAGGTCATCAACTCCGGTACTTTCAGGTCGCTATCTCAGGCTGAACGTGAACAATATGTGGAGACACTTCATTTCACGAATACGAGTAATAAAGATGTATTCTACTTCTACTGCCGTGAGGCCTATACAGGAACTGTACCGGTAACGAATACGATAGATTCTGGTTCTGGGACTTCGGTAGAAGAAGGATGGGTGATCTCACAAGCTGATTACACAAGGCTGCCTAATCTGCAGAAGGATTTCGCGATTAAGGGTATGGAGCCTACGGCTACAACCACCTTCTACGTATCGCGTGAGAGCGACATCAACGATCTGTCGAAGGAAAAGATTATCACGGTCATCTATCAGTACACCTATAATGAGAGTGACATATCCGGTCAGAATGTAGAACTGGCCAATGAGCTGCATATCGTGAATATTCACCTGAAGTTTGAGAGCGGCGTGCCCATCGTCGGTAAGCTGTTGCCGCCACCCATTGTCCTGCCAGGATCAGTGGTGAATATGACACAGCCGAGCGTACAGCCTGGTGCCGCAGAACTCATCGGTGGTGGCTGGGAGATTTACGACAACCTCAATGATGCCATGCACAACCGCAACGGTGTGGAGTATCAGAATAATGAGACACCATTGTACTGGTATCAGAACCAGAAGTACTATGTGGCCTACTATGCCATGAACTATCTGGGTAAGACCTACTCGAACGTCGTGCCCTTCACAGTGGCCAACTACCATGATATCTCCGACGTGATGGCCGATAAGGACCACCACATGTATGTGGATCATGTGGAAGCTGATGATCTCCGTGCCCCGAAGATATACCTCAATGAGACCAAGCATGAGGGAGAGAACCAGCTTGACCTGCTGAAGAGTTTCTTTGACTTGAGTACAGGCGCGTCGGTAGCTGATCATAAGCCGTTGAACACGACGCAGGTGGGCAATTGTAAGAATCTGGACTTCATATTGAGCAGTAACCTCAGTCATACGGGTACGTGGAGTCCTATCGGTGACGACAGCCATTGCTTCGAGGGAACGCTTCATGGCGACGGCTATACCATCAGCGGACTTGACAACTCGTTGTTCCATAAGCTTTGTGGCAATGTCTATAACCTCGGTGTCACCGGTTCATTCACCTCGGCAGGTATCGTCGATACCGGTGATGGCTATGTGGAGAACTGTTGGGTGAAGAGTAGTGCGGAGGATGTCAATAGCAGTGTGAAGGCCGTCTTTGGTAATCCTTCGGATGACCATGGTATGCAGGTTGTCAACTGCTATTATCCCGAGACCAATCAGTATAGTGAGACCGATCATCCTCGCGGGAATGCACGCAAGATGAAGGAACGCGATTTCTATAATGGAACCGTTGCCTATAATCTGAACGGCTTCTACCTGAACAAACGTTATTATGACGGCATCAGTCAGTCGGGCGGTACACAATACCAGTATCTGGAGGATGATCCCACTACAGGCAGTCTGAAGGAACTTAGAACCATGGGTTACTATCCTAATCCTCCTGCCCCTGAATACGGTGACATCGGCTATGTGGAGCGTCGTTTCGGAAACGAGGACTTCATCTATGCCAGTGGTTCGATACCAGAGACGGCTGACATTCATCAGCGAGAGATCCCTGATGGAGAATCCAAGGTTATCGTCTATGCCCCCATCTGGCCTGACGACTATATCTTCTTCGGACAGATGCTGACCTACGACTATGATGACTCCCGTCCGCATGAGTCACAGCCTTCTCGTATCGTGAAGAGTAGTGGCCGTCTGCCGCAGACCAACGTCAGCAACCGCGTCTATCGTGCACCAGCTTATTTCCACGACAAGAACATGTCAACAGCCTACTTCAATCCGTATGCTTACCTGATTCCGAACTCCAAGCCTGAGACCATCACGGCTACCAATATGAAGGAGGTGTATCCTGGTATGACAGCCATCGACTTCGCAGGTCATAACGACCTGTTGAAGGGTGCAGAGGCCTATGCCTTGGGCCTCAGTGGCAGCAAGTTCTACCCGCCGCTGCTCGATGATGACGGGCTGACGGGCATTACTGTGAATGGTCAGACACAGAACCTGTTGGTCTATGCACCTGCAGCATCTGTCAATCAGAAGACCTACAATGTGCTCAATGAGCACTTTGCAGAGCCGGCGTTCAGTGATTACGATGATAATAACTACACCGATGGAAACAACTATAATCGTGTGGCAGTTGCAAACACTTCCACCATTCATGGTCATCTCGTTCAGAGTGGCAAGACTACTACGAACGACCATCTGCTCGTGGATAAGCAGGACTTCAACTGTCCGATAGCATACAACATGGGTAATGGTTATCGTATGTGGTATCAGCGCAAGCCAGACCGGTTTGTCATCCGGACAACAGATAAGACGAAGGGATGGGAGGATATCTCTCTGCCATTTACTGCGGATCTCGTAACGACGCAGGATAAGGGCGAGATTACCCACTTCTATGAGGGTAGCACCACAGGCCACGAGTACTGGCTCCGTGAGTTTACAAGTGCCGGATCTGTAAATGTGGATGGTGTGTTATCAGCTAACTTCACATATCCCAATAGCGGGGGCACGGCTAAGGTATTCACCAATCATTTCCTCTGGGATTATTATTATTCAAAGAACAGTTATCTCGATGCGAACGCCGACGAATACCAGAAGAATTATTATAACTCAGACCATACCTATGAGGGTTATCCGAGATATCAGGCCGCAACGCCTTATCTGATTGGATTCCCGGGAGAGACCTATTATGAGTTTGACTTGAGTGGCAAGTTTGGTGCTGACAATACAGCTACTCCTGCACCTGGTCAATTAGACGCACAGGTGATTACTTTCGCATCGGCTGAAGCATCGCCAGAGGAAGTGGTAACCATTAACGTCAGTGATGATGAAATGACCGGCGTTACTAAGAATGGCTATCGTTTCACTCCGAACTATGCTACCATTGATCTGGCAGACGGCCACTTCATCCTCCATAAAGATGGTGACAGATATGAGAAGGTAACGACTTCAGTGGCCAAGAAGACACTGTTGCCCTTCCGTCCGTACTTCGAACCTGGAGGCTCTTCAGGAACACGTGGTGAGCATCAAGTGACGAGCATCATCTTCAACGATGATGATACCCGTCTGGAGGGTGGTGACATCGATAGCCGCATGAGGGCAGGGGATGCCTTCCTCGTAAATGGCGGTCGCAAGAAGATTACCTGCGAGTCGCTGTTGCCCTATACCACGGAGGTGCGAATCGTTACACCTGCAGGTCTTACACTCACCACCTTCGACGTCCAGTCGGGCGAGATTGTGGAGACGCGTGTAGAGAGCAACGGTGTATATATCGTCTATGCAGAAAACGGTAAATATGTGAAGAAAGTCATCGTTAGATAATAATAGAAATAAAATAAAGAAAGTTATGAAAAAGGTAATGAAAAAAGTACTGACAGTTGCACTCATGCTGATGGTCGGCATGGTGGCAAAGTCACAGGTAACCATTGGTTATGGTGAAGCGTTTACTGTGACGACAGAAAACGACTTGACCATCGCCTCCAAGTTGGGTGGTACGGTTATGGTCAAGGAGCAGGTGCCCAATGCGGAAGACGCTAACAATACCGATGTGACCATCACGGTGACACCGGATGCTGGCTTTCTCATTCATAGAGAGGATGTGCTGGTCTATGCGGCTGTTCCTGCGAACACCCGTTCGATGAACTATGACAACCCCCTGATGCTTACAGGTGATGAACCAGTTTCCTTGACCATGGCGCGCAACTATACGTTCACGGTACCTACTGGTCTGGGTGTTGTGATCTACGATGCCAACTTCCAGTCGCCCGATGCCCTGTATCAGATTGGTGGTGGTGAGGATGCATCTGCCGTAACATGGTCTTTGAATGAGGATCATACGGTGATGACCATCACGGGAACAGGTGCCACGATGGACTTTGACTTGGAAGGCGGGGATCCGCTTGCAGCCTTCAGGACAGAGAGCTCAACTGTGACGTCAATCGTGATAGGCGAGGGGGTGACCGCTCTCGGTGCCAACATCTTCAAGAATTTCGGAGGACTGACAACTGTGACCATCCAGAACAATGTCGCCGTTCTTGCGCTTGGTGAGAACGCCTTTGACGAGGGTGTCGGTATCAAGGTGCCTGGTCATCTCTTCAATGAGTATCAGATGACTGACGGTTGGAGATCTCTGACCATCCAACCTGCTGATGGAGCCGTGGAAATGACGGGCGTCATCTTTGATGCTGATAACAGCTACCGTACTTTTGTCAGCATGGATCAGCCCCTCAGGATTCCCAGCATTCTGAAAGCCTATGTCATCTCTGGGCTGACAGAAGATGGTTCGGCCCTCGAACTGGCTGAAGTCCCTGACGGTGTGATTCCTGCCGGCATTCCCGTGTTGCTGATGGCTGCCAATATAGTCAGCGCCCCCTTCTTTACATCCTTGACCGAGATGGAAGGCACTGCCACAGGTGTATATCTGAAGGTGGCTCCTGCTGAGGGACTTGAAGTCACCGCCGGTCAGGTGTATCTGCTCTACAACGACAGGTTCTACTTCACGCAGGCTGGCACGCTTTCGTCCTATCGCGTCTATCTCGACATGAGAGAGGAGCCCAGGGCTAATACACGTAGCAGCATCGGCTTCGACGGCGATGGTACGACGGGTATCGCTCCTTTATTTAATAAGGTGGAGAATCAGTCTGCCTGGTATATGCTCGACGGTCGCCGTTTGAGCACAGCACCAACCCGCAAGGGCATCTATATTCACAATGGTAAAAAACTGGTAATCAAGTAATAGAGTGGTTATTAAGACGATAGTTCAGAGCGCAGGACGACTGTTACTGACAGTACTTCTGACGATGTGGTGCATGGTGACATTGGCGGATGTTACCGTCGATACCCGCACCTTCATCGGAGGTAGTGTTGAGGAGAAGTCGCAGTCTGTGTCAGCTTCCGACGGCAGTGTCACGGTCACATTGACGGTGACGCCAGCATCGGGCTATGCTATCTCTAAGAATGATATTCTGGTCGTGGCTACACTGCCCGTCAATCTCACGCGTGCTGACGCACAGATTGGCATAGGCGACCTGTTGACACTCGAGGGTGAAGATCCCGATGACCTGACATTGACCCGTGAATATACCGTGACTGTGTCGCAGCCTTTCGGCATCTACGTGATGGAGGCCAACTTCCAGAAGGTTCATGGCTTCATCGATGGTGGCATCTACCGCATCGGTTTCGTCAGTGGCAACCAGCACTGGTATCTTTGGCCTTCTGTGAATGAGGATGGTGATGGTCATCCCTATCTGACCACCTTCAACGACATCAGTGCACCGGCTCTTGACTATTCGGCCAAGGGCGTGCAGTATGATGCCTTCGACGAGCAGTACTCGCAATGGCAGGTCTATCTCGTTGAGCAGGATGGTGCAACCTATTACCAACTGAAGAACGTAGCCTTGCAGCAGTATGTCGTATGGAGCGACGTGTCAGGCGAGAAGGTGGTTCATCTGGAGGAGTTGCCTGCCGACGAGAGCCGTACGCTGTTCCGTTTCGACGGCGAGTTCCCGAATGTGCTCATTACCCCGGCCGGAGCTGCCGAGGGTACGACACTCAACTCGAAAGCCGGCGACAAGCCCTTCCTGTCATCTTCTGGTGAGGCCAATGCAGCTACAGGTTATCCTGAGGGTGAGCCTGATGCCAATGGCGACCGCGGACTGATGCAGATCTACAACGGAACGCCCGTTTGGACCTTGGAAGAGGCAGGTACGGTGGTTATCGTTCAGTTCGATGCGATTGGTGGTGAAGATGGATCACAGGCTGCAACCTTTGTGGCTCAGGAAGACTATGCCGTGCCCGAGGGAATCCGTGCTTACATTGTCACAGGCGTGGATCTCAACAGCGGACAGGTCATCCTCACCCAGTTGGATTATCTGCCAGCTGGTGTACCGACCATTCTCGTGACCGACGAAACGGCCAGCGAGTTTATCTTGTGCAGCAAGAGTGCCGACACCCCGGCCATGACTGATGAAGAGATAGCGGCCAACTTGCTGCGTGTCGGTTCACCAGAGGTACAGCCCACGTCGTATGAAGATTTCGTCTTTATCGATGGTATGTTCTACATGATGGGTAGAGGCACCCTTCCTACGGGCATGGTATTCCTCGACCTGAATCAGGAGCAGGCTTCCAGAAGCCGCGGATTGCTGACCATCGGTGGCGTTGACGGTACGACGGGCATCACAGAAATGGAGATAGTAGAGAATAGGGTAGAAGGATGGTTCACGCTTGATGGCCGCCGCCTCAGCACCGCCCCTGTCCGCAAAGGTATGTACATACATAATGGAAAGAAAGTTATTGTAAAATAAGAAATGATACAAAAGAAGATCTATAGTTCGATGTTACAGCGCGGCGTGATAACGCTGCTGCTGTTGGTGTTATCTGTCACCGCCATGTGGGCAGACCAGGCGATTGTCGTAGATATTACAGGTGGTCATAACACGTGGTCACTTCAAGTAGATGGAGAAGCCGTGACATCCTTTAATGCCAGTGGCGAGGCTACCGTAAGTGGAAAAAATGGTAAGAAGGCCGTGCTGACTTTAACACCGGAAACAGGCTATACTGTCACTAATTTTATCATATATACAACACATGATTTTCTCTCCCCAAGCCCCACACGTATAAATCCAGGAGCAACTCAGATTGATTATGGAAATTCTGACGATACCTATACTTTTACCATGCCGGCTGATGAAGCTAATGGTGTATATATCAAAGCAACGATAATCAATTCAACTTCTACAAACATCACATCACTTAGCCAAATTACCGAAACTGGTGGTACTTATATCATTACTTCAGATATTTCCGGTGGTTCGCCTGGTGTTCAAACGTTTAGTGGAACATTGGAGGCTGCGATTGATCCTGAAACCCATATGCCCTATCGCATCAGTGGCCTGAGCGCACCTTTGTTTGAAACGCTTACTGGTACGGTGAAGAATCTGGTGCTGGAGGGTGTGAATATCAGCGACAATAACGGCAATACCGGTGCTATAGCCGGTACGGCTAACAGCGCTGCCCGCATCTACAATGTAGGTATCCTTAGCGGCTCAGTCGGTGGCAAAGGAAACACTGGTGGTCTTGTAGGTTTACTGGAGGGTACAGCACGTGTTATCAATTGCTATAGCTTTGCCACCATCACAGGTGGTAGCAATGTGGGCGGCATTGTAGGCAACAATAATGCGACAACCACAGCAAAAAGTATCCAGACCATGGTAATGAACTGTATGTTCTACGGTGATATCACAGACGGCTCCACTGTATCACCAGTCTTTGGCGGCACCAATATCGCTAACCTCCAAGGTGGATTGAATACCTTCAACTACTATGCCTACGATGAGCTGAATACCAAGGCCATCAGCGAATATAATAGCGCGCTGGCTGTCGAGGAGAAATACCTGAACCGCTTTGAGTTCTACCGTCTGCTGCTCAACAGCAACAAGAAACTGGCGGCCTTCTACGTCACCGGCAATGTGGACGATGACGACCAGATGCTCAAATGGGTGTTGGAGACAGCCGATCGCAAAAACGATACCCCCAAGACCTACCCTATACTGAAGGCACAAGGCTACTACCCCTCCATCATCAACCCCGACGCCGCTAATGCTCCCGACAGCACCACCGTAGGCCGAAACCATGGCGGTAAGCTGCCTTCGCCAAGGAATACCCTTACCGTTACCATCAGCAGCGAGCAGACCACAGGTGGTCAGACCAAGCCTTCTGGGGCCACCATCACGACCAGTAGCCTTACCCTAACCCGTACCGACAAGGACTTCGACCGTTTCAACTACAACTACGACAAGGTGCAGCTGCCCTACTACAACGACGTGGGAACGGGCAACTACACAGGCAACCGAGTGGTGACGGGCTGGAAGATAACGGCCATCACCGCCGTCACCGACGACCCCTACACCTCGGCCAACTATGACTACTCCAAGACATATGCTTCGAACCAAAGCTATTTTGATTATCCCAACTATAATTTTGCCGACCGCAAGAGTTCTAATAAAGACCTTTACTCTGTAAGTGGTCGCGTGTTCTCGCAGGGCGCCTACTTCGATGTGCCCTATGGCGTCACATCCATCACCATCGAGCCTTACTGGGGCAAGGCATACTATCTCGCCGACCAGTACTACGATGTTGTATATAAGGCTGATTATAGTGGGAAACAGGGTGTAAGCCAAACCGGTACGCAGGTGAACACGAGTACAACGCTGTTTAATGGACAGAATGTCGAAACGAGTATAGAGCGTGCTTTAAACAACATAAACAACAACATGGGTGGCTGGGGTCCTACCGTCTATGACAACGCGCTCGTGCTCGTGGGTAATCTTCATTTGAACACTGTGCCGCAAAACGGAACCACACCTTTCACCATGATGTCGGTGGACGAGGACAACGACCATGAGCCAGACTACAGTCTCATCTATCACCATACAGGAAGATCGAGCATAACCCCTATACGCTATGATTTCCTGAACATCCCTGGCACAGCCCAAGCGCAGAAGCCCAATGGCGCCAGCCTCATCTGCAACTTCACCATCTTCAAGACCAGAGGCTGGTTCGAGGTTACCAATACAGCTCTTTTCTACACCTCGCAGCTGGAGTATGAGAATTTGGATAACAACACCAAGACCGATGCTCCTCTCATCCTGCTTGGTGGCGTGGTCGACCAGTTTGTGTCGACACAAAGCAAGGCTGTAACCGGTAAAACCATCTATATCCATGTGGGCGGCAACGTGTGGATCAAGGAGTTCGGCATGGGTACCCACAGCGACGGCGCCGAGTCGACGCCTCACGTGCCGGTGTCGGTGACGGGGGGCGAGTTCCCGGGCTTCTACCTCACAGGAACCTACAAGGCCGATGCTAAGGTACGTACAGACAACGCCGAATGTTACATCAGCGGCGGCTATATCCACGAGGCGGCGGGAGCGTCGCTCGAACAAATCGACGGCAACGTGCGGTGGCAGATATACAACGCCGACATCGACAACTTCTTCGGCGGCGGCATCAACGACGCCAAGCCCATCAAGGGCGACATCACCACGGAAATCTACAACAGCCACGTGACGCTCTTCTGCGGCGGTCCCAAGTTCGGCAACATGCAGGCCAACAAGACCGTCACCACCAGTGCCGAGGGTTGCGTCTTCGGAACCTATTTCGGCGCCGGATACGGTGGCACCTCCATCTCCAAGAAGAAATACTACGACAACTCTACATACAACTGGACCACCCTTCAAGGCTACTACACCACCGACCGAGGCAAATACTTTGACGGAAGCACCACAGGGTCCTCACAGACATCAGGTAAAGACTACGGTAAAAAGGGCCCTGGCGTGGCTACCGATTTCGACTATGAGTTCTTTGTGTGGACTAGTGGTGCGACGGGAGCACGTTTATATGTTAAATTCGCTGCATTCTCGCTGGCACAGTGCAATAATGTTTCTTCTACCTTGAAGAAATGTACTGTTGAGACCAATTTCTATGGCGGTGGCAACTTGGGAAAGGTGGTAGGTACTGCCACTTCTGTGCTTGAAGACTGTACGGTAAAAGGCAGTGCCTATGGTGCAGGATACTCTGCATCACTTCCTACTGTCGAAGTTAGAGATGGAGGTTTTACAAAGGATCCTAATTACAACTCCCAATCAGGTATGTTCGAACCCGGTGTTTTTTCCGGTACGACAACATTTACCTGGCAAAATGCTAAAGCAGCAGGTGTTACTCTAAAAAATAATAGCTCCGGTAGCGATCTAGTCAACCACATACTTTATACTGACATTGCACTAACTGGCCTTGGCGAGGTGGCTAATACCAATCTTACTATAAAAGGCTCAACCACCGTTGCAGAAAGTGTTTATGGCGGTGGTGAAGAATCAAATGTGAGCGGTAATACCAATGTTTACATTTGCGCTAAACAGGATGGAAATGATTTGTCGGTTGTGGAAGGAAACCCGACTATCACCGGGAATGTCTTTGGCGGTGGCAAGGGTAAAGATGATAATTTCAGGTGTGATAAAGCCATGGTGGGTGTTAATGACGCAGGTGCATGCGAGAATCCCGCTTCAGAAACTAATAAGAATAATGGAACAAGAGTCATCATAGGTGACGGCACGGTGAATGGTAACGTCTATGGAGGTGGCGAAATAGGCCGAGTGGAATGGAATACGCAGGTGACCATTGGTGTCGGCGATGGAACCCCCGAAATTATGGGTAGTGTGTTTGGTGCCGGTGCAGGTAAAGAGACACATGGCTACTCTGCACTGGTGCGTGGCAATAGCAGTGTTACTGTTCAGGGCAAGGCCAAGGTGAAACAAAACGTCTATGGTGGCGGTGAGAAGGCTACGGTGGGCAGATATTGGGTGAAAGGTATTCCTGCAAAGACTTGTTCTGGTGAAGATAAGCCTGAAGAGCCAGATGTGCCTAATGAGATGCCGTATCAAACGAGAAGCGGTGGAAAATGCACTGTCACCATTCAAGGCGAAGCTCAAATCGGAGCTTATGAAGCAGCTGATAAATACAAAGGACATGTCTTTGGTGCAGGCAAGGGCGTAGAGCCTAACTATGTATATGGTACAGATAATAAAGCAGGGTGGTCCAGACGTATGGTGGACTATAATTCGACGAAGCATACAAGTGAAGGAGAAGGGGTTAATTGGGATTATTATGTAGATGAGAATGGCGATAAAGATGAGAGATATGTTTGGGAGTATTTTGTTGGCGATGATTACAAGACCGGCAAAGACAAATATTTAGAGTTCCTGCAGTCTCTGGCTTTGGTTACCTCTACTGATGTGACCATTAACGGCAGTACCTCCGTCGCCTCCGTCAAGGGTTCCGTCTATGGCGGCAGTGAGAGTGGTTTCGTGCAGGACGATACAAAAGTGGAGATTAAGGCTGGTATAATAGGTGCGGAAGGCACCACTAACTATGGTAATGTCTTTGGCGGTGGAAGGGGCCTTAGTGTATTTGCCGAAGCAGGAAAAGTGAAGGGAAACACCAACGTCACGATCAGCGGCGGTATCACAAACGGCTCTGTCTATGGCGGCGGCGAACTGGGTGATGTGGGTACGATAAACAAGGCAAATATCAACAGTTATAGTTGGACTAATAACACTGGCATTTGCACGGTTTCTATCACTGGAGCTTCGGCAGAGATTAAAGGTCATGTATTCGGAGCAGGCAGGGGAGAGGCTGAGACATTCGAGTGTGAGAAAGCTATGGTTTACGGTACCAATATTAATGTTAGTAAAGGCATGGTGAATGGTAACCTCTATGGTGGCGGTCAGATTGGCCGAGTGGAAAACAATACAGTCGTGACGATAGGCGTTGAGAACGAAACGAAATCGGATACTCCAGTTCCTCTTATCAAAGGCAGTGTGTTTGGTGCCGGTGCTGGTGTGGAGACTCATGGATACTCGGCCTTGATGCGTGGCAACAGTGCTGTCACCATTCAGGGTAATGCCAAGGTGAATCAAAATGTATATGGTGGTGGTGAGATTGCTTCTGTGGGAAGATATTGGGTAAATTATTTGCCACCTCTTCCCGGTGCACCTGAACCGCCCGAGGGATTACCATTGGGAATGCCGTATGAAACGAGAAGTGGTGGAGATTGTACTGTTATCGTCAGAGACAATGCCATCATCGGATCGGATGGGGCAGATGACACCGGAAATGTCTTTGGTGCTGGCAAGGGTGTCGATCCTCATTTTGATCCGGGTAATTCAAAACGTATGTTTAAGGATAGTGAAGGAATAAATGTATGGGATTCTTTTGCTTCAGAGGCTCAGTATTTATCATTTTTGGAAACGCTGGCCTTGGCTACTAAGCCTGAAGTTACTATCGCCGAAAATGCGATTGTCAAAGGCTCCGTCTTTGGCGGTGGTCAGATTGGTATTACCAAAGGTAGTGTAAAAGTGAACATCACAGGCGGAACGGTGTCGAAAGATGTGTATGGCGGCGGTGCGCTGGCTAATACGAATGTAGATAACTGGAATGTTTATCAAAATACGTGGACAACCAGTAAATACAATCAAGAAACGCATGCGACATCTTATACTACGGAAGTTGCTCTGACGGGCGGTACCATCAATGGTAACGTGTATGGTGGCGGCTTAGGCAGAAAAACCGTGGAAGGTAAGGCTGCCATAGGTGAAGCAGGTCAGGATGGTTATGTGCCAGCAGTTGAGGCTGTGAAAGGCATTGAGGCCAAGGTGTATGGTGACGTGCTGGTGGAACTTAACGGGACACCAACTACGGAAACCATTGAGGGGCAGACTGTGACATCCTATAAGGACAACTGCGTGGTGAAGGGCGATATCTTCGGTTGTAACAATCTGAACGGTAGTCCGCAGAATGCCGTGACGGTGCATGTGTATAAGACGGTTGGTTATGATGATGCACATAAGAAATCTGCAAACAGGGATGGTTCAACCTATGATTTGACAGCTGTGTATGGCGGCGGTAATCAGGCAGCTTTTGAGCCTTATTGCAGTAGGAAGAACGCAACAGCTGAGGAGAAGGCATTGTCATATGCCAAAGTTATCATTGATGGCTGCGGCCTGACCAGTATCAAACAGGTGTACGGTGGTGGTAATGCTGCCGCAACGCCGGGAACGAATGTAATCGTCAATAGTGCGTATGAGATTGACGAGGTATTTGGCGGTGGTAACGGCCTTGATGATGTTCTGGAGAATGGTAAGTACTTTAAGAATCCTGGTGCTAACGTGGGCTATGGTAATTATTCGGAACTTGACGGTACCGGAACCGGTACACAGGTTTCTCCTTATAATTGTAAGGACAAAGATGATGCCTCGACGAAAGAATTGAGAAGGACCAACTATATGTATGGATCTGGGGCAGCCTCTGTGAATATCTATGGTGGAAGGATCCATCGTGTCTTTGGCGGGTCGAACACCAAGGGTAATGTGTGTGAAACAGCCGTGACCATCCTTGACAACGAGGACCCTTGTTCACTTGTGATTGATGAAGCATACGGTGGCGGTAAGAGTGCCCCGATGGATGCCGAGGCCAAGCTGCTGATGGCTTGTCTTCCCGGCTTGAATGAGGTATATGGCGGTGCACAGGATGCTGATGTCATGGGTGATGTGACGCTGAACATCACCAACGGTACGTTTGACCGCGTGTTCGGTGGCAACAACATTAGTGGCACCATTCATGGTAAAATTACGGTGAACATCGAGGAGACGGGCTGTCAGCCTCTGATTATCGGTGAACTCTACGGTGGAGGTAACAAGGCTCCGTATTCAGTCTATGGCTATAATGACGATAGGACTCCTAAGACATCTGGTGATAAGGTGTATCCTGATCCCGTGGTTAATGTCAAGTCGTTTACCAGCATCGGCAATATCTATGGCGGTGGCTATGGTGAGACGGCAGTGATGTATGGTGATCCGACGGTGAACGTCAATGTGGTGGAAGGAAACTGGAAAGACAAGGTGGCAGATGAGTCTGATACTGATTATAATACACCGGGTTATATGTATGATGCCACTGGTTACAAGGGCACTACTAAGGAAATTGACGGTGAGAATGTGGTTATTCCTCCTCATGGCAAGGGCAAGATTGGTGTCATCAACAATGTCTTTGGTGGTGGCAATGCGGCTCCAGTGGAGGGTAGTACCCACGTGAATATCGGTACGACGAATTCGGAGACCTATGTGACAGGTGATAATGCTTCACACGAGGTCAAGGGCGTCGATATCCGCGGCAACGTCTATGGTGGCGGCAACAAGGCCGACGTCACCGGCAGCACCAATGTCCGTATCGGCAAGGAAAATTCTACACCATCCCCAGCCCGTGAAACTACAGGTGGTGAAGTCACCAACTGATACCAATACACTACCTACCATACTAACAGCAGCTATATACCGGGGGATATATAGCTGCTGTTAGTATAGGTGGCTACGCCCTTGCTGCCGAAGTGAAGCGTCTGACCCCATACGTAATTCTCTCTACGAGAGAGAATGTAGTATGTGGGGCCCCCAGAGCCTTCACTGAGGCCCCCCAAAAAACAATATGTTGACATTCATATTTCCAACTTGAAACCAAGAAAAAACTAACTTGATTCCTCCTCAGAATCAACTTAATGACAAGCCAAAACCTTGTTGACTATCTTGGTGAGCCTTAAAAAAGCATGGAAAAGCATAGAAGGTCTTAGAAGATCTTAAAAGGTCGTAGCTCACAATTCAGAAGGACGTACCTTTGCATCGTCAATGAAACCCTATGCTATCGTTTCAGGCGTTCTTCGAGGGTTTGGAAGATGACAAAGAGGACGGGGACGATGAAGAGGAGGGCGATGGTGCCGATGACCATGCCACCGATGGTGCCGACACCGAGGGAGTGGTTGCCGTTGGCTCCGACACCAGTGGCGAGAGCCAGGGGCAGGAGGCCGAAGACCATCGTGAGCGAGGTCATGAGGATGGGACGCAGGCGGACGGCTGCAGCATCGAGGGCAGCCTCGATGATACTCATACCCTGACGGCGACGCGTAGAAGCGTACTCGGTAAGCAAGATGGCGGTCTTCGACAACAGACCGATCAGCATGATGAGTCCCGTCTGCATATAGATGTTATTCTCAAGGCCCCAGAGTTGAGCGAAGATAAACGAACCTGCCAGTCCGAAGGGTACACTCAGGATGACGGCCAACGGAATGAAGAGGCTCTCGTAAAGGGCGCAGAGAATCAGATAGATGAACACGATGCAAAGTATGAAGACCAAAGCGGTGGTGTTCTGTGCCGAGGCTTCCTCACGTGTCATACCACCAAACTCGTAGCCATAGCCTTCTGGCAGTACCACGGCGGCAACTTCGCGGATGGCATCGATGGCCTGACCACTGCTATAGCCTTCTGCGGCCGTTCCTCCGACTTGTATCGAGGGGAAGAGGTTAAAGCGCGAAAGGGTCTCGGAACCATAGACGCGCGTCAACGTCAGATACTGGCCGATGGGTGACATCTCACCAGTGTTAGTGCGTACGAAGATATTATTGAGCGACTCGGTGTCGAGACGGTATTCGGGTGAGGCCTGTACCATCACGCGGTAGAGTTTGGTGAAACGCACGAAATTGGAGGCATAGGTGCCACCGACATAACCACCGAGGGCTGAGAGTACCTCATTAGGGGATACACCGCGACGCTTGCATAGGGCTGCATCAACCTCCACACGGTATTGCGGGTACTTCAGTGAGAAGTTGGTGAAGGCGCGACTGATCTCCGGGCGTTCGTTAAGCGCTGCGATCATCCGGTTGGTGTAGTCGAACAACTCATTGATGGTACCACCGTGTTTGTCCTGGATGTGGAGTTCGAAACCATTGATGCGTCCGAAGCCCGGGAGCATGTTCTGGGTGTTCACCTGGATCTTCGCATTGGCGATATCGGCCGTGCGACGGTAGATCTCATCGACGATGCTCTGCACGTCGTCGCCCTTGCCCTTGCGCTCGTCCCATTTCTTGAGTTTCAACGTGAAGTTACCATTCGACGATGACTGTTCGAAGCTGTTGCTGTTGCCGGCGATGAGTGAGTAGATACGCAACTGGGGAAGGTCCTTGATACGCGCTTCCACCTCTTTTAATATATGGTAGGTCTGCTGGAGACTGCTACCGGGTGAGGCTTGTACGTTGATGAACACGGTACCCATGTCTTCGTTGGGTACGAGACCGGTGCGGGTGGTGCGCATCATCCAGCCGAGAACGAAAATGGCCAGTACGACGAGCAGTGCAGCTAAGCGTTTACGTCCGATAATGCCTGTGACAGCGTGTTTGTATCGGTCGGATAGTGACATGAAGATGGTATTGAACTTGGCATGGAAGCGTGTCGGCGGCTGGTCATGCATGATGATGGCACTGAGGGCAGGGGAGAGCGTCAGTGCGTTGAACAATGAGATGGCCACAGCGATGGCCATGGTGAGACCGAACTGGGTGTAGAACGTACCGGTGACACCCCCGATGAAACAGACAGGCACGAAGACGGCCATAAATACCAATGTGGTGGTAATCAGGGCTGAAGTGATGCTGTGCATGGCTTGCTCGGTCATCAGTTTTGCGTCGTCGGTGCCGTCTTTCGCCTCAAGTCTCGCCTGTACCGCTTCGACTACCACGATGGCATCATCGACCACCGTACCGATCACCAGTACGAGGGCGAACAGCGTGAGCATGTTGAGTGAGAAGCCGATGGCGTAAATGACGGCTAATGTCGCGATGAGTGACACGACGATGGCGATGGCGGGGATGATCGTGGCGCGCCAACTGCCAAGGAACAACCACACGACAAGAATCACCAGAACGAGGGCTTCAAGCAACGTCTCTACCACGTTGGCTATGGAGGCGTCGAGATAGTCTTTTTTACTCTCGAGGTCCTCGATGACAATACCAGGCGGCAATGAGTGGCGTATATCTTCTACCTCGGCGTCAATCTGCTTGATAATCTCATTGGCGTTAGAGCCGGCCACCTGATTGATAGAGATATTCACACCCGGACAACCATTGGTCTCACCAATGATGTTATAGTTCTGTGAACCGAGTTCTACACGGGCGATGTCACTGATGCGGAGCACATTTCCGTCGGGCAGTGAACGGACAACCATCTGTTCGTATTCTTTTTCTTCCTCGTAGCGGCCTCGGTATTTCAACACATACTGGAAGGTATTCTGACTCTCAGCACCCAGTGTACCTGTGGCCACCTCGATGTTCTGCTCGTTGAGCACCTGTGTTACGTCGGCAGGTGTCAGGTTGTATCTGGCCATCTTCAACGGGTCGAGCCAGATGCGCATGGAATAGTCGGCACCCATCACGTTGACCTCACCCACACCGGGGATGCGACTCAGGCGTGGTTCGATATTGATCTTCGTATAATTGGCTAAGAACGAGCGGTCGAAGGTAGAGTCAGGACTATAGACGGCAATCTGTTTGATGTTCGAAGTCTGACGCTTACGGACGGTGAGTCCGCTTTTCACCACATCACTCGGCAGTCGGCCTTGTACGGTGGCAGCACGGTTCTGTACGTTCACCATGGCCATATTGGGATCAGTGCCCTGACGGAAGAAAATTCCGATGGAGGCGGTACCATTATTCGAGGCCGACGAGGTCATGTACATCATACCCTCGACACCGTTGATGGCCTCTTCCAAGGGGACGATGACACTCTTCTGTACCGTCTCGGCATTGGCACCGGTATAGCTGGCCATGATACGGACGGTGGGGGGCGCAATCTCAGGGAACTGCTCCAGTGCGAGCTTGCTCAGTCCGATGATGCCCACCAGCACCATCAACACCGAGATCACTCCCGCTAATATCGGCCTATCAATAAAAGTCCTAACCTTCATCTTGTGATTTGGATTCCTTCTTTCAGCAGACCGGCACCCTCGGCAATGATGGTGTCGCCCTCACTGAGTCCGTTTTCTACGATATACTCTTTACCATTGTTCTGCGGGAACAGTTCCACGGCAGTGGCCTTGGTCTTACCGTCTACGATGCGATATACGAACATGCGATTCTGCAGCTCGTAGGTGGCTTCCTGTGGAATGACGATACACTGTTGGCGTTGTGTAGGTACCACCACCGTACCACTGCCACCGTTATGCAACAGATGACCGCTGTTGGGGAAGGTGGCGCGCAAGGATACGGCACCCGTCTGGGTATCGACTGTACCACTGACGGCACTGATGCGCCCTTGTTGGTCGTACAACTGTCCGTTGTTCAGACGGAGTTTCACCGATGGTGCTTTGCTGATGAAAGCTTCGATGGAACCATACTGACTGATCAGGTCGAGGGCCTGATTCTCGCTGATGCTGAAATAGACATACATCTCCGAGTCATCGGCGACGGTCACTAAGGGTTCGCTGATATTGCTGCTGACGAGTGAACCGACATGCCAGGGAATCATCGAGGCCACACCACTGACAGGACTCTTGACCTCCGTATAACTCAGGTTGTTGCGGGCATTCACCTCCTGTGCTTTGGCCTGTGCCAAGGCTGCTTCTGCCTCTAACAGGGCATTGCGCATCGTCTGTACCGATACGTCGCCTACCACATGACCTTGCTCCAGTGTCTGCTCGTTCTCATAGTTCATCTTAGCCGTGGCGAGTCGGGCTTCCGCACTCTGGCGGGCAGCCACTGCCACCTCTAATGCAGCACGGTAAGGCACCTGGTCGATGATAAACAGTGTCTGTCCCTTACGGACAGCCTCACCTTCACCTGTCAGGATCCTTGTGATGCAGCCAGATACCTGCGGGCGCACCTCCACAATCTGACGACCTGTCATCCGCGCACTGTACTGTCGCTCAAGTGTCATATCTTTCCGTCCCACCACCATCGTCTCGTACTTGGCTGCGTCGTGGCTTTTACCTTTTTTCTCACTGCACGATGTGACACCAAGGCCCATACATGCAGCCAAAAAGCCTATGATTATTGATCTTCTCATACTGATTTCGTTTCTATGCTGAATATTCTGACTGCAAAAATACGAATAATCGAAGAAAAATCAGTAATTTTGCACCCAGTTTTAGGATTTTTATGAAGAAAGTATGGATAAAGTAGGAATATACGAGTTTATGGCGGAGCCGTTTCACTGCGACTTTCAGGGACGGCTCTTTATGGGGCATCTGGGCAACCACATGCTGAATGCGGCTGATTTCCACTCGACAGCGCGCGGCTTTGGAATGCAGTATCTGATGACCATCCAGCGGTCGTGGGTGCTGTCGCGCCTGGCCATTGAGATGGAGGAGATGCCGAAAATGTACACCAAGTTTAATGTGGAGACCTGGGTGGAGAGTGCCATGCGCTATTTCACCAGTCGTAACTTCCGGGTGGTGGATAACGACGGTAAGGTGTATGGGTATGGGCGTTCCATCTGGGCGATGATCGATACCGAGAACCGTCAGCCCACGGACATCTATTCGATAGACAACGGGGCCATCAACAACTGGATTGTGAAGGAAAAGGAGTGTCCGATTGACAAGGGCGGACGGGTGAAAATGGACGACGGAGCCGTGCTGATGCGTACCATCGATACTTGTTATAACGACGTGGATATCAACGGTCACATCAATTCTGTTAAATATATAGAGCATGTGCTTGACCTTTGGGATATCGACTGGTATCGGGATCATCAGATTAAGCGTTTCGAGATAGCCTACGTGGCCGAGGCGCATGGGGGCGACAGACTGAGTTTCTATATGGAAGAGATGGGCGATCTGGAATATTGTGTGCGCATCGTGAAGACCGATTCTGCCTCAGGCGAGGAAATCGAGACCTGCCGCAGCAAAATTGTTTTCAGATAAAAAATATAGGAATAATGCCAAAGAAAGTTTGTTTTTCTTTGGTATTTTACTTATTTTTGAGTATCTTTGTCGCCGATTTCTAAATTAACATTTAAAATAAAATTAAAATGGCTGAAATGAATTTCGGTGGCGTGATGGAAACTGTAGTCACCAGCAAAGAGTTCTCTTTGGAGAAAGCACGTGAAGTATTGAAGAATGAGACCATCGCCGTGATCGGTTATGGTGTACAGGGTCCTGGACAGGCCTGCAACCTGCGCGATAACGGTTTTAACGTGATCGTAGGTCAGCGTCAGGGTAAGACCTATGACAAGGCTGTGGCCGACGGTTGGGTGCCCGGTGAGACACTGTTCTCTATTGAGGAGGCTGCCGAGAAGGGTACCATCCTCTGCATGCTTCTGAGTGACGCTGGTCAGATTCAGCAGTGGCCCACCATTAAGAAATATCTGAAGCCGGGTAAGACGCTGTACTACAGCCACGGTTTCGCCATTAACTGGAGCGACCGCACGGGTGTGATTCCCCCGAAGGATGTCGATGTGATCATGGTGGCTCCTAAGGGTTCGGGTACCAGTCTCCGCACGATGTTCTGCGAGGGTCGCGGTCTGAACTGCTCATACGCCATCTATCAGGATGCAACCGGTAAGGCTAAGGACAAGACACTGGCCTTCGGTATCGGTATCGGTGCCGGTTATATGTTTGAGACAACCTTCCAGCGCGAGGCTACCAGTGACCTGACTGGTGAGCGTGGTTCGCTGATGGGTGCTATCCAGGGTCTGCTGTTGGCACAGTATGAAGTGCTCCGCGAGCATGGTCACTCTCCCTCAGAGGCTTTCAACGAGACTGTTGAGGAACTGACTCAGAGCCTTGGCCCGCTTTTCGGTGCAAAGGGTATGGACTGGATGTATGCTAACTGCTCGACCACCGCTCAGCGTGGTGCACTCGACTGGGCTCCCCGTTTCCACGATGCCATCAAGCCTGTGATGGAGTGGCTGTACTACTCTGTGCAGACGGGTAACGAGGCGCAGATTACCATCGACGCCAACTCGAAACCCGACTACCGCGCTGGTCTGGAGAAAGAGTTGGAGGCTATGCGCAACCAGGAGATGTGGCGCGCTGGTGAGACCGTGCGCAAACTTCGTCCAGAGAATCAGGAAGTTTAAATAATACGATTTGCGGGGGTGCGTGTACCCCCGCAAATTATTTTAATAAGTATATGGGAAAATTAGTAATCAATTCGTATGATGAATTTGCAGCTCACCTGGGACAGGAACTGGGTGTCTC
This sequence comes from uncultured Prevotella sp., assembly GCA_946415825.1. Lineage (GTDB taxonomy): Bacteria > Bacteroidota > Bacteroidia > Bacteroidales > Bacteroidaceae > Prevotella. Next base: position 169,996 of record CAMKUA010000001.1, read on the forward strand.
TGACTGGCTGCTAATCGACCAAGACCGTATCAACCTGTTTGCTGATGCTACGCTCGATCACCAGTGGATCCATGTTGATGTGGAGCGCGCCAAGACCGAGAGTCAGTATCATAGTACCATCGCCCATGGTTATCTGACACTGTCGGTACTGCCTTATCTGTGGGACCAGATCATCGAGGTGAACAATATCAAGATGCTCGTGAACTACGGCATGGACAAGATGCGTTTTGGACAGCCTGTAGTGACGGGGTCGCGTGTCAGGATGACCACCAAGCTGCACAACATCCAGAACCTGCGTGGCATCTGTAAGGTAGAGATTGATTTCAAGATTGAGATTGAGGGACAGCGCAAGCCTGCTCTTGAAGGTATCGCTTCGTTCCTCTATTACTTTGTATAATAATAAACAAGGTACAAAGGTAAAAGGGTAAAAAATAAAAAGGTAAAAATATAAAAGAGGATAACGTATGGGAGGCTTCTTTGGAACCATCAGCACTAAGAGTTGTGTAAACGACCTGTTCTACGGCACTGACTATAACTCGCATCTCGGAACGAAGCGCGCAGGTATGGTGATGTTTGACAAGGAGAAGGGATTCAGTCGTAAGATCCATAACCTGGAGCGCGACTATTTCCGTTCGAAGTTTGAGGATGAGCTCGACTCGTTCTCAGGCAATCAGGGTGTCGGCGTGATCAGTGATACCGATCCGCAACCCATCCTCGTCAACTCTCATCTGGGACGCTACACGGTGGTTACGGTGGCGAAAATCAACAACATCGAGGAGATTGCAAAGGAACTGCTCGACCGCCGTATGCACTTCAGTGAGTATTCGGCCAACACCATCAACCAGACGGAGCTCGTGGCCCTGCTCATCAATATGGGCCGCACCTTCGTGGATGGTATCAATCTGGTGTACCGGAAGATCGAAGGCTCGTGCTCGATGCTAATCATGACAGAGAACGGACTGATTGCCGCCCGCGACTTTCTGGGACGTACGCCCATCGTGATCGGTAAGAAGGAGGGAGCATACGCTGTATCGAGTGAGACGACGAGTTTCCCGAATCTGGATTTTCATCGTGTGAGAGACCTGGGACCGGGTGAGATTGTCTATCTGACAGCCGACAAAATGGAGGTGCTGCAGGAACCATTTAAGCGCGAGCAGATCTGCTCGTTCCTCTGGGTGTATTACGGATTCCCTGCCTCCGACTATAACGGCATCAACGTGGAGGCTGTGCGCGAGTTGAACGGTAAGAAGATGGGTGAAACCGATGAGACAGAGGTGGATAGCGTCTGTGGTGTGCCTGACTCGGGTGTCGGTATGGCTCTGGGTTATGCCGAGGGTAAGGGCGTGCCTTATAAGCGTGCTGTTCTGAAATACACACCGACATGGCCCCGTTCGTTTACACCAGGTAATCAGGAGCGTCGGGCACTGGTGGCCAAAATGAAACTGATACCCAACCCATCGTTGCTGAAGGATCAGCGCATCGTGTTCTGCGACGACTCGATCGTGCGTGGCACGCAGTTGAAAGATAATGTCAAGACCTTCTTCGAGTATGGTGCCAAGGAGGTACACTGCCGTATCTCTTGTCCGCCACTGGTGTATGGCTGTCCGTTTATCGGGTTTACATCATCGAAGAGCGATATGGAACTGATCACCCGTCGGATTATCAAGGATTTCGAGGGTGACGACAAGAAGAATCTGGATAAGTATGCTCAGACCGACTCTCCGGAGTATAAGCGTATGGTGGATGAGATTGCCAAGCGCTTAGGACTGACCTCGCTGAAGTTTGCGAAGCTGGAAACGCTGGTGGAGGCCATCGGTATGCCGAAGTGTAAGCTCTGCACGCACTGCTTCGACGGCAGCAGCTATTGTCATGAGTATGACAATGAAGACGAGCGACAGCTGAAGTTTGATTTTTAGCTGATAGCTGGATTATTGTTTATAGAGGAGACCGTCGGACTGACGGAGGTATTCCTCTTTAAGGAGATATTCGAGTGCGGCATCTAGTTCTGCGGTAGGCAGCTGGATGCCGCACAAGTCTGTTACAGGGTGAGCGGCACCATCGTCGAACAGTTCAAGAATCTTGATCATGGCCTCATTGAGTCGAGGCTCTGACACCAAACCTTGCTTGCGATGACTCAGGCAGACATCGCACTGACCACAGTCGTGATCGTTCTCCTCGCCGAAATAGCGGAGCAACTGACGACTCCGACAGACGTTGTCGTTGGTGGCATAGCCGATCATCGCATAGATACGCTGTTGGAACTGGTCTTTGCGGGCCTCGTAGATGGCAGGAGGCAACTGCACGTGTTCCATGTCCTCACGCCGCTGGGTATAGCGCACGTAGGGTGTCTTCTTCTGGGGGATGAAGTGCAGGATATGTCGCTCACTCAGACCTTTCAGCGTCAGATAGACCTGATGGGGCTGGAGGGCTGTCTGCTGGGCAATGAAACTCTCGTCGATATAGTTGTAGTCGGTGAAGAGTCCACCATAGTTGCGTAAGAGGGCCGTGATGACCTTCTCCTCGTTGGGTGAGGTGTTCTCCAGGCGATACAAGTCGTTGCGGGTGATGGTAAACATCACACGGGCCTGATTGTCCTGTTCCTCGGTATATTCGATATAACCGGCCCTGTTCAGGATCTTCAGTGCGGAATCCACCTGGATGGGGAAGTGGCGGAAGGCATGACAGAACTTGTCGATATTAAACTCGAAGGTGTGGTTAAAGCCCGATCCGATACCCACCTGATAGAAATAGGCCAGGTGTTCATAGACCAGACGGATATAGTCTTTCTCGGGGAAGGTGTCGGCAATGCGCTTCTCCAGTTTCCTTTGGTCGGCTTTGTTGTAGAGCAGCACGGCATAGGCTTTGTGACCATCGCGCCCGGCACGTCCTGCCTCCTGGAAGTAGGCCTCGATGCTGTCGGGACAGTCGATATGGACCACCAGTCGTACATCGGGCTTGTCGATACCCATACCAAAGGCATTGGTGGACACCATCACACGGACCTCGTCTTGTTGCCAGGCCTGCTGGCGCTGGTCTTTCACTGCCGCATCGAGTCCGGCATGATAGAACGTAGCTGGGATACCAGCCTCCGTCAGCAGTTCGGCAAACTCCTTGGTACGCCTCCGACTGCGGGCATAGACAATAGCCGGTCCTTTCAGACTGTTAAGGATATGAATGAGCTGTTCGCGCTTGTCTTCTGCCTGGCGCACCACATAAGCCAGGTTCTTGCGCTCAAAACTCATGCGAAAGACGTGGAATGATGAGTGTTGAGGGGTGGAAGGTGAGAGTTTCTGCTGGATATCCTCAACAACTTGGGGTGTGGCTGTGGCGGTGAGTGCCAGAACAGGGGCGTGGGGCACCAACTTGCGTATCTTAGCTATCTCGAGGTAGGTGGGACGGAAGTCATAGCCCCATTGTGAGATGCAATGGGCTTCATCGACCGTGATGAAGCTGACATGCATATGACGGAGTTTGGTCTGGAACAGTTCCGACGACAGACGCTCGGGGGAGACATACAGGATCCTGATGTCGCCAAAGATGCAGTTCTCGAGGGTGATGATGATTTCCTCGCGCGTCAGTCCGGAATAGATGGCAGCAGCACGGACACCCCTGCGGCGCAGGTTATCCACCTGGTCCTTCATCAATGCAATAAGGGGGGTGATGACGATGCACGTGCCTTCCTGGGCCAGGGCGGGCACCTGAAAGGTAATGGACTTGCCACCGCCCGTAGGCATCAGACCCAGTGTGTCGTGACCACTACCTATTGACTCGATGATCTCCCGCTGAATACCACGGAAGTCATCGTAGCCCCAGTACTTTCTAAGTATGAGTTGATAGTTAGTAGTAATCATAACTATTCACTATCCACTATTCACTATTATCTATTCTTCACTCGGTTTGATGTCTTCGATCTGAAGTTGTACCTCGCTGCGCTTGTAAATATTGTCCTCGATGGTATAGACGATATCGAACGAACGCTTAGACTTGATATAGCGGGCCGATTCGCTCTGTCCGAAGGCAATACCATTGAGCACGTTGCTCGACTTGGAATCGACAAGTTCCAGTTTGATATGCTCCTGCTGACGACCCACCACCTTCGAGGTACCGTAGTCATAGACATTACGTGTGCAGAAAAGCGGTTTGGGATTGTCGGGACCGTGAGGCGCAAATTTCTTCAGGTCATTGTGCAACTTCTTGGTGACATCCTTGAAATCGATGACCGCATTGATGTCGAGTGTTGCCTCTGTCTGCTCCGGCAGGATATGTTCCATGACATATTTCTGGAACCTGCGACGGAACTCAGGGATATTCTCGATCTTCAGGGAGAGACCCACTGCATAAGTGTGACCACCGAAGTTCTCGAGCAGGTCGCGACAACTCTTGATGGCCTCATAGACATCATAGCCGGCCACACTACGGGCCGAACCTGTGGCAATGCCATTGAACTTCGTGAGTACCACCGTAGGACGGTAGTAGAGTTCGGTCAGACGCGACGCGACGATGCCGATCACACCTTTCTTCCAGTTCTCGTCGTAGAGTACGATGCTGGCGTGGTGCTTCTGACTCTCGAGCTTCTCCACAATCTGGTTGGCCTCTTCCGTCATCTGCTTATCCACATCCTTGCGCTGCTCGTTGTACTCATTGATATGGTTGGCCTCGGCCAGTGCCTTGTCGAAGTCGCGCTCCACAAGCAGATCGACAGCCTCAGTACCATTCTGCATACGTCCGGAGGCATTGATGCGCGGACCGATCTTGAACACGATGTCGCTCATGGTGATCTCTCGGCCTGTCAGACCGCAGATCTCGATGATGGACTTCAGACCGACAGAGGGCGTGGTGTTGAGCTGCTTCAGACCGTGGAAGGCCAGGATGCGGTTCTCGCCCATGATGGGTACGATATCGGCCGCAATACTCACTGCACAGAAGTCGAGTAGGGGAATGAGCCGCGAGAAGGGTATGCCGTTGTTCTTGGCGAAGGCCTGCATATACTTGAAACCCACACCGCATCCACAGAGATGCTTGAAGGGGTATGTAGAGTCTTCGCGCTTGGGATTGAGAACGGCCACTGCAGGGGGCAGTTCCTCATCGGGCACATGATGGTCGCACACAATGAAATCGATGCCCAGAGACTTGGCGTAGGCAATCTCATCGATGGCCTTCACACCACAGTCGAGCACGATAATCAGTTTAATACCTTTTTCCGCTGCATAGTCTAATGCCTTCAAACTGATACCATATCCCTCCTCATAACGGTCGGGGATATAATACTCAATGTTTGAGTAGAACTGCTGCAGAAACTTATACACCAAAGCTACCGCCGTACATCCATCGACATCGTAGTCGCCGTAGATCATGATGCGCTCTTTGCGCCCCATAGCATCATTCAGCCTGTCAACTGCCAAGTCCATGTCATTCATCAGGAACGGATCTATCAGTTCATTTAGCATCGGACGGAAGAAACGCTTTGCTGCGCTCTCCGTTTTGATGCCACGCTGAATGAGCAGGTCGGCGAGGATCGGACTCATACCGATCTTCTCTCCCAGCTCCTTAGCTGCCGTCTGTCGTTCTGATGTAGGTGGTTCGTAATTCCATTTGAAATGCATTTAATATTTTATTTTTTATTCTTGTCGCTTTGGTAGTAATAAAGCCCATTAAGGCAATATAGCGCCCAAAGGTAAGCATAAAAAATGAAATAACGGCATAATCTGCCGAAAATTTAACAGATTATGCCGTTTTTTACCTATTTTATAGGATATCAGATGCCGAGTTTTTTACGAATCTCAGCGGGGATGGCGTTCTTGTTGATGAGGAAGTCCATGGTGTTGGCGGCGATGAAGGCTTTGGTCATATACCAGGTGCCCTTGTATTCACCAGTCTCACCCCAAGAGTTCTTCACCATGTAATATTCCTTACCGTTCTGATCCTTTGCCACACCGTAGATCTGCATGCCGTGGTCGTCGGTAAGTTCCCAGTTGTCGAAGCGCTCCTGACGTAACTCCTGGGTGGGAACAATCTCGGGAACGGTGCAACCAAGGGAGTCGATGAGGTTGCGCTTCTTCTCGGCCGTCAGCTTGAGCCAGCGCGCCATGTCGCTGCCACCGAGACCCTGAGCAGCCTTGGCATCGATGGCGTAAGCCAGACCCTGACGAGTGAAACCATCTTCCGATACATCACCGCCCCATGCTACGGTATAACCATTCTCTACGGCATAGTCGATGACCTGCATCATCTCGTCCATCGGCAGGTTGTATGAGAGCGGGAAGCGCCAGTTGTCCTGTACCTCTACTGCAAAAGCACTGTAGAAAGGATGGTGGGTATAACTGGTGATGCTCACATAGTCGTCGAGGTTGATACCCAATGAAGCCATGAACGACTTCGGGGTATATTCCTTGCCCTGGTAGGTGAACTTCTCGGGGCATTTGCCAAGGTAAGCGTCGAGGATACCCTGCAGACCAACCTTCCACTGGTTGGAGATCTTCTTGGCACTGCTCTTGGAGATAGCGGCTACATAGGGTTCCAACAGGCTGAAGAACTCGTTGAAGTTGTTCAGTGAGTCACCATAGAGTGAGCCGGGGAAAGGCATGGCATCTTCGGGACAGATACCGTGCGTCTTCAGTGTATGGAGTACGTCCTCGGAAGAACCGCCCTGGGCAAACTGGCAGTCACCATGGTAGCGTACCACCTGAACAGCGCGCTCGAGGTAGGTCTTGTTGGCCACGAACGATTCGCAGAGGTCGTAAGTCTTGCCTGTTGCCTTCAGAATCTCGGCCTCGAAGAACGAGAGGGTGGAGTAGTCCCAGCACGTACCCGAACGGTTCTGGTCCTTCATACTGGTGATGGGGATTTCCTTGATCACGGTAAAGACGGGTTTGTTGGCGTCTTTGGCAGCCTCTTTCTTCTTAGCGGCCGATGCACTGAGGGCCATCAGGGCCATGAGTGCGAAAGTTAGAATTTTCTTCATTTTGTTATAATGTTAAGTGATTAGTGCTAAGTGATTATTGGGCATTGTCGGCCATGAAGGCTTCGAGTTCCTTGGGGTGATAGGGGATGCGCTGCTTGCCGAGGAAGCGACAACCGTCCTTCGTAATCAGGATGTCGTCCTCGATGCGGATACCTCCGAAGTCCTTATAGGTCTCGAGTCTATCGAAGTTCAAGAACTCCTTACAATGACCACTGGCTTTCCAATCGTCGATCAGGGCGGGAATGAAATAGATGCCGGGTTCATCGGTTACCACAAAACCCTCTTCCAGGCGACGGCCCATACGCAGGCAATTGGTTCCAAACTGTTCGAGGTTCGGATGTGTCTCGTTGTCGAAACCCACGTAGATCTGTCCAAGACCTTCCATATCGTGTACGTCCATACCCATCATGTGACCGAGGCCGTGAGGCAGGAACATGGCGTGAGCACCTGCAGCGACAGCGGCGTCGGTATCGCCCTTCATCAGTCCAAGTTCCTTCAGGCGCTCTGTCATCAAACGACAGACGGCAAAATGGACATCGGCATATTTCACTCCGGGCTTAGCCACCTCGAGTACATAGTCGTGGCAGGCCTCCACGATCGAATAGATCTCCAGCTGACGCTGGGAGAACGTACCAGAGACAGGCATCGTACGGGTGTTATCGGAGCAATAGTCGTCGAGTTCGCAACCGGCATCACAAAGGGCCAGGCGCCCTGCTTCGAGTTTGGCATCAGAAGGACCGCCGTGCATAATCTCACCATGCTGGGTGAAGATGGTGGCAAAACTGACGCCCTGGGCCAGACTGCGCGCCACACCATCCACCTGTCCGCCAATGAAGCGCTCGGTGATGCCCGGACGGATCAGCAGCTGGGCGGTGGTATGCATGGCATAGCCTACATCACAGGCACGCTCAATAGCCTCAATCTCCTGTGGTTCTTTTGTTGAACGCATCTTTACAACTGCCTGAATCAGAGCGAGTGATGCTTTCCCTTTCTGTTCGTTAGGATGGATGCCTAACAGATCCATGATCTGGATCTTTGTATCGAAACGATAGGGGGGCAGGAAGTGGATGTCTGATGTCAGATGTTTGATGTAAGATGACAGTTCTTTCATCGGAGCCGTCTTCGTAATACCCACCTCTGCGGCCAAGTCAGCCACACTGGGCGTGAAGCCCATCCATACAATATCCTCCACGTCGATATCATCGCCAAAGAGAATTTCCTCATCGTTGTCGATATCCATCAGACCCACGAGACCGTCACGATGCTGACCGAAGTAATAGAGGAACGAAGAGTCCTGACGCATCGGCGAATAGGCATTGGCTGGATAGTTGGCTGGGGATTCGTTGTTGCCGAAGAACAGAATAACGCCGTTGCCAACGAGTTTCTTTAACTCCTGGCGGCGCCTGATATAAGTTCCTTTGCTAAACATGAATAGTAGTCTGCTTTATAATTATTCAATTTCTTTGCAAAGATACACATTTTTTATTAAATAGCATGTCCTTTGTAGTTTTTTTAGTATCTTTGCACCCGATTTAATAAAAAGATACAATGGGAAAAGTAATATTGACCGGTGATCGTCCCACCGGAAAACTTCATCTCGGACACTATGTTGGTTCATTGCGCCGTCGTGTCCAGTTGCAGAATGCGGGCGACTACGACCGTATGTTTGTGTTTATGGCCGACGTACAGGCTTTGACTGATAATGCCGATAACCCGGAGAAGATCCGTCAGAATATCATTGAGGTGGCGCTCGACTATCTCGCTGCTGGTCTCGATCCAGAGAAGTGCGTGCTGTTTATCCAGAGTCAGATACCCGAACTGGCTGAGCTCACCACCTATTTGATGAACCTTGTCTCGGTAAGTCGTGTACAGCGCAACCCTACGGTGAAGACCGAGGTGAAGATGCGCGGTTTCGAGGGTGAGAGCATTCCTCTTGGTTTCTTCTGTTACCCTGTGTCTCAGGCTGCCGACATCACGCTCTTTAAGGCTACCACCGTTCCTGCAGGTGAGGATCAGGAGCCGATGCTCGAGGTGACCCGCGAACTAGCACGCCGTTTCAATCAGGTTTATGCCCCTGTGCTTGTCGAACCCAACATCCTGTTGCCAGAGAACCTGACGGCTCGCCGTCTGCCTGGTACTGACGGCAAGGAGAAGATGTCGAAGTCGTTGGGCAACTGTATCTATCTTTCCGACTCTGCCGATGATGTGTGGCAGAAGGTGCGTTCGATGTACACCGATCCGGAGCACATCAACCTGAACGACCCCGGTCATGTGGAGGGTAATGCTGTGTTTACCTATCTCGATGCTTTCTCGTGCGATGCCGACTTTGCCGAGTTCTGGCCCGAGTATCAGAACCTCGACGAACTGAAGGATCACTATCGTCGTGGAGGTCTGGGAGACATGAAATGCAAAAAGTTCCTTAATCAGGTCCTCAACAAGTTCCTGGAGCCCATGCGCCTGCGCCGTGCCGAGTTCGAGAAGGATATTCCCGAGATCTATAACATCCTGAAGAAGGGTACAGAACAAGCCCGTGAGGTAGGTGCCCAGACGATGGACGAGGTGCGTAAGGCCATGCGCATCGACTATTTCAACGACACAGAACTTATCCGCCAACAAGCCGAGCGCTTCGCAAACAAGTAGTTATTTATCTATTCTTTATCGAGAAGGTCAGGACGGAGGCGGCGGGTGCGCTCCATGGCCTGTTCCAGTTCCCAATCACGAATCTTGGCCTCGTTGCCACTGAGCAGGATGTCGGGAACCTTCCATCCTTTGTAGTCGGCAGGACGTGTATAGATGGGCGCAGCCAGGATGTCGTCCTGGAAACAGTCGGAGAGAGCACTCTGTTCATCACCAATCACACCAGGCACCACGCGTACCACGGCATCAGCAATCATCGCTGCCACCAGTTCGCCACCAGTCAGCACAAAATCGCCGATAGATATCTCACGGGTAATCAGATGATCGCGTATGCGCTGGTCGATACCTTTATAATGACCTGCAAGGATAATCAGGTTACCCTTCAGCGAGAGTTCGTTGGCGATATGCTGGTCGAAGCGTTCACCATCAGGCGAGGTGAAGATCACCTCGTCGTAGTCGCGTTCTGCTTTCAGCGCTGAAATACAACGGTCGATGGGTTCGCACTGCATCACCATACCGGCACTACCGCCATAGGGATAGTCATCTACACGTCGCCACTTGTCGAGCGTATAGTCGCGCAGGTTGTGCAGGCGGATCTCTGCCAGCCCTTTCTTTTCTGCCCGTGCCAGAATACTCTCATGCACAAAGCCTTCGAGCATCTCAGGCAATACGGTAATGATATCTATTCTCATTCGTAATATGCTTTGATTTCATGAATTCTCTTTTTTCCCAACTCACGCCCCATATCATACACCAGCCGCATCTGGTCAGGGTCATGGGAGATATGTCCGATGGGGATCTTTTCTTCTGGACGAATCACCAGGCAACGCCCTTCTTTCTCTGCCTGACGTACATATTCGAGTTCGCGATTGTACATCAGGTGGCGCGTGTCCATGGCCTTTATCATCTCGGGATATTTACGTAAGGCCACTCGCATCAGGGGCATCAGTCGGTTGTGCTCCTTCTGATAGCCGTCGGGCTGTGTTAAGATCACCACGTTACGCTCATACCCCATCTTCTCGAAATGCTCCAAAGGAATAGAGTCGGCCACCCCGCCATCGAGCAGTTTCATACCCTCCAGTTCCACCACTTTCGAAGCCAGTGGCATAGAGGCTGAGGCACGAATCCACTCATAGGTGTCGTAGTTGGCCTGAGTAAGCGACCGATAGACGGGGTTTCCTGTCAGCACATCGGTACATACCACCACAAACTCCATCGGATTGTTCTCAAAAGCATCATCGTCGAAGATGTCGTATTGTTTGGGCACGATGTGATAGCCAAACTGGGCATTGAAGTAGTCGCCTGTCGTCAATAACGACCTGATGCCACTGTAACGGGGATCCTTGGCGAAGCGCATGTTATAGCGGATGGCCCGGCCAATCTGGCGCGACTTGTAATTACATCCGAAGGCGGCACCTGCAGAGACTCCGATGATGCCATCGGGTTCAACACCAGCCTCCATCATCACGTCGATGATACCGGCTGTGTAAAGGCCACGCATGGCTCCTCCTTCGAGTACTAATCCCTTTTTCATGGGGACAAAGGTACGATTTTTAATTAAGAATTAAGAATTAAGAATTAAGAAAAAACAAATATATAGAAAATATTATGGATTATTTGGCTGTTTCGACTATTCTGCGTAATTTTGCACGCTGATGTCAAGAAAGAAATACACATTCATACTGTTTATGCTGCTTCTGACCATGAAGGTCTGGAGCCAGGAACTCACTGATGCCAAGTGTATCTCAGTGATGGGTGTGCCTTTGGAAGGACCAGATACGGTGTTTGTACAAGCCATGAAGGAAGCCGGACTGGTGCAGACCTTTCCCAGCGATGCCGAGGCAGACACCTATTACTTTACAGGCGACTTCTATGGCATCAAGTCGAACGTGATGATCAGTGTGGACGAGAAGACAAAACTGCTGTCGTCGGCACTCTTCACTTGTGGTCCTTACCGTACAAGGGAACTCTATGAGCGTAATCAGAAATACCTGTTGGGCAAACTCCAGAGAGAGTGGGGTAACTTCAAGGCCAAGGGCGATGGTTCCGGGGCACTCTATCTGCTCAACGACTATGGTTATATCCAGCAAACGACACCCCTGCATGAAGATGGCTCGCATACCATCCGCTACTTCTATCTGAACTCCTCACCTTATTATAAGGATGCTGCTAATATGGGTATGAAGGGACAGGTGCAGGAGGTGATTACCGAGAACCCGGTGGCTGAGAACGATATCAATCATTTCGACCCGACAGGTAAGTTGGTGTCCGACGAACTGATTGACAGGGAATATAACAAGGCTGGCTATCTGGTCAGGGCCTCAATGATAGAGAAAGACGGTGGTAAGAGTCAGCTCACCTACGAGTATGATTCAGACGATTGTCTGGTAAAACGTACGCTGATCAATCCGGCTACTGGTATCCGTTCGGTGAATGAATACCGTTACAACACCAGTTATGAGATTATCCAACAGAGTCAGAAAGTGTTTGACAAGAACAACGAGTGTGTGCTGTCGATCACGATGAAAAACGACCTCTCCGAGCGTGATGACAATGACAACTGGACGGCCAATACCATGCAGCTGACCTATTGGGAGAAAGGTGCTCGTACGCAGATTGTTCAGGTCAAGCAGACACGCGTCATCAGTTATTGGGACGAATAAGTTCCAAGAACTCATCCTCACTCATAATCTTAATTCCCAATTTCTCGGCCTTCTGGAGTTTGGAGGGTCCCATGTTCTCTCCGGCCAGGATGAAGGATGTCTTGTTGGAGATGCTACCTACGTTCTTACCGCCATTCTGTTCGATGATGGTCTTGTATTCATCACGGCTGTGATGGGTAAATACCCCACTGATCACGATGCTCTGTCCCTCAAGTTTGGTGGAGAGTTGAGCGTTGGCGTTAGAGAGTTCCATCTGCAGGCCGTAAGCCCTTAGGCGCTCAATAATCTCCCGGTTTTTTTCGTCGTGGAAATAGGTGATGATGCTCTTGGCCATCACCTCGCCGATCCCCTCAATCTCCTGCAGTTCCTCCAGTCCAGCATTCATCAGTGTGTCGATGTCCTTGAAATGGCGTGCCAGTAACTTCGCTGACGTCTCACCCACGAAACGAATGCCGAGGGCAAAGACCACGCGCTCGAAAGGCACTTCCTTCGAGGCAGCGATACCGTTCACAATACGTTGGGCCGACTTGGTGCGCGAGCCGTCGCCATTGATCTGCTGCACCTCGATGTCGTAGAGGTCGGCTATGTTATGGATGAGTCCCTGGCGCCAGTAGTCGTCGATAGTCTCAGGACCGAGGGAGTCGATGTTCATGGCCTTGCGGGCGATGAAATGCTCAATGCGCCCCTTGATCTGTGGCGGACAACCCGTATCGTTAGGACAGTACCAGGCAGCCTCACCCTCGTAGCGTACCAAAGGTGTTCCGCACTCCGGACAGCGTTTGATAAACTCTACAGGTTGGGCCACGGCGGGGCGCTGGTCGATATCCACGCCCACAATCTTTGGGATAATCTCACCTCCCTTCTCCACATACACATAGTCGCCGATGTGCAGGTCGAAACTCTTGATGAAGTCCTCGTTGTTCAGTGTGGCACGTTTGACGGTCGTACCTGCCAGTTGTACAGGATCCATATTGGCCACAGGGGTAATGGCACCAGTGCGCCCCACCTGATAGGTCACTTCGTTCAGACGTGTACAGACACGCTCTGCCTTGAACTTATAGGCGATGGCCCAACGAGGACTCTTGGCCGTGAAACCCAAGGCCCGCTGTTGGCGCAGCGAGTTCACTTTCAGTACGATGCCGTCGGTAGCAACGGGCAGGTTCTTACGCTCCTTGTCCCAGTAGTTGATGTAGTCATAGATACCCTGTAGGGTCTTGACCTTCTTCATGCCCTCAGAGATCTTGAAGCCCCACTGACGGGCCGCCTCCAGATTCTCGTAATGACCTTCGCCAGGCAACTCCTCGCCTAATAAATAATATAGGTACGCGTCGAGTTGACGACTGGCCACCAGACTTGATTTCTGACTCTTCAGTGTGCCACTGGCTGCATTGCGGGGATTGGCGAAGAGGGGTTCCTCTGCCTCCTCACGCTCTTTGTTCAGACGCTCAAAGACGGTCCAGGGCATCAGTATTTCACCCCGGATCTCGAATTCACGAGGATAGGCGGGTGCGGCAAAGAGATCATCAGACACAGGAGCTTCCAGCACCAATGGTATGGAACGGATGGTCTTCACGTTGGCTGTTACGTCATCGCCCTGAACGCCGTCACCACGAGTCACTGCCTGGACAAGTTTGCCATCAACGTATGTCAGCGAGATAGAGAGACCGTCGTATTTCATCTCACAACAAACCTCGAAATCCTCGCCAGCCAGTCCTTTCTTCACACTCTCGTACCAGTCGGCTACGTCTTGTTCATTATAGGTATTGGCCAACGACAGCATGGGGTATTTATGCACCACCTGTCTGAACTCAGCATTCAGGTCACTGCCCACGCGCTGGGTGGGGGAGTTGGGGTCGGCCATCTCAGGATGGCGGGCTTCCAGATCCTGCAACTCATGCATCATGAAGTCGAACTCCTGATCACCGATGGTGGGCTGGTTCAGTACGTAGTAACGGTAGTTGTGCTCATGCAGTTCCTTGCGCAACTGCTCTATTCTCTGTATCTCGTCCATACTTATTCCTATTTCGAGGACAAAGGTACGATTTTTAATTAAGAATTAAGAATTAAGAATTAAGAAAAAACAAATATATAGAAAAATCATGGATTATTTGGCTATTTGCTCACATAATCGTAAATTTGCAGGCAAAATGATGAATGATATGAATAAGAAACTGCAGGCGCATAGCGCCATCTTCTTTGCCAACACCATCTTTGGACTTGGTGTTCCTGTTACCAAACTGCTGCTCGATGAGTGGGTAACACCGATGGGTTATATGGCCTCGCGCTCACTGGGTGCGTGCATCCTGTTCTGGATCATTGCGGCCTTTATGCCTAAGGAACATGTGGAGAGGCGCGATCTCATCACCATCCTTTTCGGTGGTTTGCTGGGTTTTGTAATCTCACAATCGCTTACGGCATGGGCGCTCGACTATACCAGTCCGGTGTATTTCTCGCTTATCGCCACACTTACCCCAGTGGCTGTGATGCTCTGTGCTGCCCTCACGATAGGAGAGAAGATTACCCCCATGAAATCGTTGGGTGTACTCCTTGGCATTGCAGGTGCTGTGCTGATGGTGCTGATGAGTCAGTCGTTAGGTTCTGGCAAGAACGATCTGATCGGTATATCCCTGGCCATCCTCAGCGTATTGACGTGGGCCATATACCTTATTATTACGCGTAAGGTTGCTGAGAAGTATTCGCCCGTCACGCAGATGAAGTATGTCTTCCTGATATCGGCCATTGTCACCGTTCCCATCGCTATCCCTGAGTTACCTGTGAATGCCCTTTACACGTCAGCATGGGGATGGGACGGTGTGCTCGAGATGGCCTTTATCGTGATTTGTGCCACAGCCCTCGGCTACTTCCTCATTCCCTTTGCGATGAAGTATCTGCAGGCCACGACCGTCTCCATCTACACCAACCTCCAGCCTGTCGTCGCCTCCGTGATTGCCATCATCCTCGGACAGGATATCCTCACCTGGGACAAGCCTGTAGCAGGAATCCTCGTTCTCCTCAGTGCCTACATCGTCACCGTTGTCACTGCGAAGGAGAAATAAGAATCGCTATTTGATGGTTTCCTCGGTCAGATATGATTCAAACTGACTCTTGTATCCGTTGAAGACGTTGATATCGACATCGCCCAGAATACCAGTGACACGACCATCGGGACAGAGTTGCCAGTAGGTAAGACGGAGGTCGGGCTTGTATTCGCTGTAACGCGCTATCCAGATGCGATAGTCACGTTTCAGGTCGGTCTGATTCACAAGGTATTTGTTCACAAACATCTGGTTGACGTAGAGGATCGGTTTGACACCCACACGTTTCTCCACAATCTTCAACCACGTACGGATATGACGGAACATGTTCTCGGCACCTCCCATCTGATTAATCTGCGCATCGCTGGGTTCGATATCGAGCACAGGGGGAAGATCGCCATGACTGAAACGGGTGTGCTTCAGGAAGAAATCTGCCTGAGAGGCACCGCTGGTACGGACAGACCAGAAGTGATAGGCGCCTGTGCGTATGCCGTGTTTCCGGGCTTGGACATAGTCGCCGGGGTAGAACTTATTACGAATGGTGATACCCTCCGTACTTTTGATATATACGAACGACAAGGGATAGTTGGCCGTTCCTCTGACATTCTGACTGCCTCGTTTGCCCACATGGGTGATACGTAACTTGTTCCATTGTATGGGAACGGGGCGACGCCCTTTTCCATGCTGGTACTTGGCGATGTCGATACCATAGATGCGTTCTGTGGTATAGCGCATGCGCTCACCCTGGTATTTGTTCTTGTTCCATTCGCCCACTCTCAGATGGGTATCTTGATCTACGGGGGTAAAGAGTTCCAGACCGAACCCCTGGCGACGGTCGTTCTCCCAATGTCCCTCGAAATAACTGCCGTCTGGTGCATGGTAGGCCCCATGTCCATGGGCTAAGTTATTCTTGAAGTCGCCCATATAGATACCAAGTGAATCTTGACGCAAACCTGATGTCAGGGAGTCATCGCGGCACCAGCCTACAATGGTACGACCCAGTGAGTCGAGCATGATGGCTGTTCCCTGGCGACAAGCGCCTTCCCATAGATCGATATTCCTGACATCGATGTGGTGGTCGGGCTCAATGTGAAGTCGCTGACCATTGGCAAAGGCTACTACCATCTCATAGCCTTCATCCTCCACATTATGACGCTCAAGGTAATAATCGAGTTCTTCCTGGATGTGGGGATTCACTGGCGATGCCTCCTGGGGATGCGTGGGCACCAGACATACTGGCGAAAGGGCCATTCCCACATGTCGGGGTGGGGGGAGAATGTAACTGGAGAGTATCAGTACCAGCATGGGTACTGTGAGATAAAATAATGTATTCTTCATTGCTTGCCTAGTGATTCCGTCGGGATTCGAACCCGAGGCCTACTGCTTAGAAGGCAGTTGCTCTATCCAGCTGAGCTACGGAACCGACCTTGTGTATGAATTTGTAAATTCGGGTGCAAAGGTAGGCATTTTTTCGGAAACAGCCAAATTTTCAAAGGAAAATATCAAGTCATTTACGACGACGATACAGTTTCTGAATCAAGTCGGGACGCCCGATGCGTCGTAAACTCTGTTCGATGCCACGTCGTTCCTCGGGTTTGTACCAGAAGAAATACTGTCGTTGTGCCAGTTTCTCACGTGGTGTCTTGGCACTGAACACTGGTTCGAGGGTATAGGGATCATAGCCTGTGTACCAGGTCTCTGTGGCATTGGTCATGGGGGTTGGGGTGAAGTCCTGTACTTGTTCCAGGTGGAAGTCCAGATCCTTAGTGATGACAGCGAGTTCGGCCATGTCCTCTTCACGACAGCCTGGGTGACTGCTGATGAAATAGGGAATGATCTGCTGACGGAGGTTCAGTTCACGGTTGATGCGGTCGAACTGACGCTTAAACTCATAGAACTGTTGGAACGAGGGTTTGCGCATGAGGTAGAGCACCCGGTCGCTGGTATGTTCAGGGGCTACCTTCAGACGTCCACTCACATGGCGACTGATCAACTCCCGTGTGTATTGTTGGGCGGCCCGGTTGGCCTCTTCGTCCTTACTCCGATAGAGCAGCAGGTCGTAGCGCACGCCACTGCCTATAAAACTGCGTTTGATGCCTGGCAGGGCATCTACAGCGTGATAGATATCCAACAGGCGTTGGTGGTTGGTGTCGAGGTTAGGACATATCTGCGGATGGATGCAGCTGGGACGACGGCATTTCTCACAGGCCTTGTGATTGCGTCCATGCATGCCATACATATTGGCAGAAGGACCACCGAGGTCACTCAGATACCCCTTAAAGTCGGGCATCTCCATCACCTGTCTTACCTCTTTCAATATGCTCTCCTTAGAACGGCAGGAGATAAACTTACCCTGATGGGCAGAGATGGTACAGAAGGCACAGCCGCCAAAACAGCCACGATGGATGTTGACAGAGAACTTGATCATGTCGTAGGCAGGAATGCGCTTCCCCTTGTACTTGGGATGGGGCTGACGGGTATAAGGCAGGTCGAAGGAGGCATCAAGTTCTTCAGTGGTCATAGGCGGGTAGGGCGGGTTTACGACCACATACCGACCATCAACACCTTGTAGCAGTCGTTGGGCATGCATCATATTCGACTGTTCCTCAATATGACGGAAGTTTTCTGCCTGAGCACGTTTATCCTTCAGACACTCCTCGTGACTATGCAGCACGATGTCGTCTTCGCGGATCCCGCCGGGGATGGCTTCCTTGCGTGATAGAAAGACCGTTTGAGGCAGATGATGGATGTCGTGGATGGATTTGCCCTCAGCAAGTTGGCGGGCCAGTTCGATGGTAACCTTCTCACCCATACCGTAGGTAATCATGTCAGCCCCCGAATCACAGAGGATACACTTCTGAAGTTTATCCTGCCAGTAGTCGTAATGGGTAACCCTTCGCAAGGAGGCCTCGATACCTCCTAAAACGACGGGTACATCAGGAAACAGCTGTTTCAGGATCTTGGAATAGACGATGGTGGGATATTCTGGTCGCATGTCATGACGACCGTCAGGACTATAGGCATCTTCGGAGCGAAGTCTGCGATTGGCGGTGTATTTATTCACCATCGAGTCCATACACCCGGGAGCGATGCCGAAAAACAAACGCGGACGCCCCAGTTTCTTGAAGTCGCGATAATCGCCGTGCCAGTCTGGCTGTGGTACGATGGCCACTCGATAGCCTGCTGCCTCCAGGGTGCGCCCAATCACTGCAGCACCAAAGGAGGGGTGATCGACATAGGCATCACCCGAGAAGAGGATGACATCTAATTCATCCCATCCTCTTAGTTCCAACTCCTTTTTCGTCGTTGGCAGAAAATCTGTCAGTCTATACTCTTTCACCTGAATTAATTAAACGGAGTGCCTTGAAAGGCACGAGTGGTGCTTCCCAGACTCTCGTTGCTCTTGTTCTTCCAGTTGATGTAGAGCAGCACCAGCTGTTGCAGTCCAAACGCCTTCATATTAGGGTGATAGATGACGTCGAGGCACAGATCGAGCAAAGCCTTGTCCTTGCCTGCATCACCCGACAGAAGACTACGGATGTTCAGTTTCAGTTTGTCGAGTACTTGCTCGTCAACATAACCGGTAGAATCAATGAGATCACGGAAAAGCTGATACTTTTCAATGGTTTGCAGATGCTCGTCAGAGACTTCAATGCTCCGGGTTCCTGTGGAATTGGTCTGGATTTTCATAATGCTTTTTTTTGATTGATTTATAATGATTGTAATAGGAATGTCAGCATACCCCGCATCAGTGTATGGCGTTTCTGCTCCGACTTGATGCACTCGAACGGAAATCCGAGTGTCATGGCCTTGTAATCCTTACCATCATAGGCCACACAGGCACTGAAGTCGTCGGCATACTTCATGGCAGAGAAAGCCGGAGCCACAGGCTGCAGAATATCAGGATGCGTTGCAGCATAGTGCATGTCGTTCAGATGACGATAGAATTCGAAGGTCGTTCCGAGTCCGGTGATCATGTCGCGTTCCAGACTGTCACGGTTCACACCTTCGTATGAGCATTTTAGCACCTTCTCCAGATACATACGCTCAGAGGGCATCCACATATCTGCTCCCACATACGAACCACTTACCAGCAGGGCTCCACCTCGAGAGGTGAAGAGTTGCAGGTGTTGGCGCATCATGGGGGAGAAAGCCTGGTATTTGCGTAACGACCAACCGTCGTTCTTTTCGAGTCCCAGGATCAGGTCCACCATATTATACTCTGTGGGACGTATCTCGTTCTTCTCCAAGGCTTCCGACGAACAGCTGACAATGCTATAGCGCTTGGCAGAAGCAATGGCTTCGGCGTGGGTGCGGACATAGTTGAAATCGTTGCCGGCGATAAACTGACCAGCCAGTGAGTCATCGGTGTAACCTAGACCATCTGACGTTGTCTTACCCATCGTGGCTTTGTTGAAACATGTCTGATAGCCCGACCATCCTGCTGTTCTGCCATAGCTTACACCGGCATCGTACTTCAGGTCGAAGCCTTGTTCTGCCATATTATCACGCACGGCTGGTGATGACAGACGATGGAAACCATTGACGATGAGAACCGTCTTCTGGGCTTCTGGCACGTAGTAGGTAGATACCACCTCACTGGGGAAACTCTCGCCACCGCTGTTCACTGCTGCTACACGGAAACTGTACAGTTGCTCGGGTGCTATCTTTAAGGTTATACTTGTCTCTCCTTTTACATACAGTCCATTATCGAAGCCTCCCTTTTCCACAGCCGTATATACCACATATCCCGTGGGCATGGCAGAAGGTTCTTCAGGATCAGCCACTGGGTTCCAACTAAGTTTGGCTTCGCCATGGGCAGTCAGTTCAACACGCAGATGGTTAGGTGTGAGCGGTGTCACGATGTACGGTTTGTCGTGCATCCTGCAAACATAGCGTAAGAGTGCTTTGTAGATGCTGCGTGCAAAATCGAAGCGGAAGTTAGGATCCTGTCCGTAACGCATGTCGGCAAAGTTCTGATGCGACATCGTCTCGAGGATGGCACTCGGCACTTCGGGCACACGACTCTCAGAGTAGTTACGATCCCAGAGTTCACGTTTCTGCCAACTACCATATTTCCGCTGCATTTCATAAGGAACGGTTGAGAGCAGCTCATCAGCCAGATCGCGTGAAGCAAGTCTTGAACGTCCACTACTTAAGATGCTGTCGTTCAAATAGGTTGTGCATACTGATAGTGTGCCGGTATGAGACTTTCCGTCAGGTGTATAACCAGCATCGCTGTGGACTGCCAACGATAATTCGATGGGTACGTTACAACCGATGGTGTCGGGCATATAGCAGGAACCGCCGGCCAGGTGGTTTGACATCAGCGAACGCGCATTGATATCGTCACCATAGTCGTCTTCTCCGTTCTTCGACGAGTACACATGACAGGGCATACCAGCCCACTGGGCATAGTAACGGGCACCTTCCAGACAACGAGGTAATCCACTGGTGGTATAACCACGACGGATATTACCCATGCCACCTCCGAATCTTACTGCATCGGCTGTTACCACCCCTTTTTTCTCACTTAGGTTCGTGAGTACCACCCGGTTTTGTGCATTGTTACCCTCGTCGAAGTCAAACGTCCCCAGATACACCCATGTGGAGCCACCCATCTGTTGGTTAACCCTGAACTCCGTGGGGATACCCTGGTGCCACACGGTATAATGGGCATCATCCACGCTTTCTTTGACGGTCTGATAACTCACATACACGGCATATCTGCCTGCTTCAGGGATGATGGGCTGGTAAGATATCTCACTCTGATGGCGCACGTGATCCACCGTCTGGGCCTGTCGGGCACTACCTGCCCTGAAGGGATTCTCACCGTCCATATACACACCCGTGTGATAGGCAAAGCCCACAGAGTCGGTCTGTTCCCATTTCTCACTGCCATGTGTCTCGATGTACACACCCATCGCCGTTCTGCGCGTGTCGTTATCCACTATCATCTCGTGCTTCTGCCAGTCGCGCTCACGTGGTGAGAACACCACGGCACCGGCCTTTTCGAGCATGGGGATGAGATAGGGTGTCACGATGGTCTGGGTAAACAGGTCCTCTCGCGTACCAAAAAGGGGAGGTCGCTGCCATTTCCATACATCGTCCTTGATGTGATAATAGCGTCCATGACTGGCCCAGATCGTCAGATGACGATTCTGCAGACCACTGGTAATCTTATAGGGCAGGGAGGCGTTGCTCACCCATGGTTGTCCCTGATAGTCGATGTCGCCCCATGTACGCGTGGCATCATCCATTTTCTTCAGTCTGTTGGGTATCAGTTGCTCCAGCCTCCAGCCTCCGCTTTTGATAGTGAGCCTGTAATCGCGTGTCGAGTCCGGCATCAAGGCCTTCACCTCTTTATATATATTGTCCACTATTTGTGGCGTGAAGGTCTGTTCTCCGAAGTGATTATCGGCAATGACGTCGATGGTGCGCAACGAATCGTTTTGCTCGATGCTTTTCAGATGCGCATTCGAGCGTATTTGTTGTCCGAAGGGACGGTAGTTCCTGAAATAGTCGTCTAGTCTGTTTTTGAGTGGGTCCTTCTGAGCCTTCTGTGCACTTGCAGGTAACAGCAGCAAGGACGTCAGGACGAGTATGATGATTCTTTTCATGATAAGTCTCCGATGTCAAAATTCTCAGGCTTCTTACCTTTGAAGCCCTTGAAGTAGCGTTTGATTTCCTGCATGTCGGCCTCCAGGTTACCGGTAGGAATGATGGTCTTGGTACATTTGATGAGTTTCTTTTCGTAATCCACGCCATAAAGCAGGATGGGAATGCCTGCCTTGAGGGCAATGAAATAGAAGCCCTTCTTCCAGTCTGGGTTTGGCGACCGTGTCCCCTCTGGTGTGATACAGAGGCGGAAGGTCTTGGCCTCCTTGGCACTCTCGGCCATACTGTCGGTCATGCTCGTGTGCTTGGATCTCACCACGGGTATGCCTCCCAGACGCTTGAAGAGCGCTCCGAGGGGGAAGAAGAACCATTCCTTCTTCATCAGGAAATTGATTTGCCAGCCTTGGGCACCCGCATATAACTGTCCTAGGATGAAATCCCAGTTCGTCGTATGGGGAGCCAGGCAGATAATGTATTTGTCGGGGTGGTCCTCTGTCACTTCAGTTGTCCATCCCCAACGCTTGTAAAGAATCCACTTACAGAGTTTCTGCCACATAGTTAATTGTTCAGCTGATCTTCAATCTCTCCGATCTGAGCCATAAACTTATCTGTGAGAT
The DNA here is from genome assembly GCA_946415825.1 of uncultured Prevotella sp. GTDB lineage: Bacteria > Bacteroidota > Bacteroidia > Bacteroidales > Bacteroidaceae > Prevotella. The sequence continues at coordinate 192,527 of CAMKUA010000001.1, forward strand.
CCCTATAATAATCACTGGCACTCATACCAGGCTCTGGATGCGATACACGATCGAGGAAATCATTGTTGATGCTCACAATCGAATTCAACAGGGCTTCCAAGTTCTCCTTGTCTTTCTCAGGACCATAGAGCGCAATGGCCAATGTCTCTGCGAAGAGTGACTCACAAGTCTTTCTGATGTTCTTCTTTAGGGTTCTTTTATTTGCCATACTTATTAATTATTAATTGTTTCCTTTCGGTTGATTTTGTTATATTGACTAAGCAAAGATAAGCAAATTTTCCGAGATAACAAGTGTTTCATCCCCAAAAAATATTAAAATGCACAAAATACCCCGATTTCTTTCGCATTTCTAACAAAAATAAACTAATTTTGCACGTCGAAAACAATTAATTCATTCAAAAATACAAATACGTAATTATGGAAAAAAGTGCATTGCAGAAGGCAAGAGCCGCTTATCAGCCTAAGTTGCCTAAGGCGCTTCAGGGTGCAGTGAAGGTAAAAGAGGGTGCCGCTACTCAGAGTGTAGGCGACCAGGAAGAAATTAAAAAGTTGTTCCCCAACACTTACGGTATGCCTATCGTTGAGTTTGAGCCCGCTACAGAGGCTAATCACTCTAAGATGAACGTAGGTATCATCCTCTCTGGTGGTCAGGCTCCTGGCGGTCATAATGTGATTACAGGTCTGTTCGATCAGATTAAGAAACTTAACCCCGAGAACCGTCTTTATGGTTTCATTCTGGGTCCTGGCGGTCTGGTGGACCACAACTACATGGAGCTGACTCCTGAGATTATCGATGAGTATCGTAATACCGGTGGTTTCGATATGATTGGTTCGGGTCGTACCAAGCTAGAGAAGGTCGACCAGTTTGAGAAGGGTCTGGAGATTATCCGTGAACTCGACATCAAGGCTATTGTGATTATCGGTGGTGATGACTCCAACACCAATGCCTGCGTTCTCGCAGAGTACTATGCTGCCCAGAAGTACGGAGTACAGGTTATTGGCTGTCCTAAGACCATTGACGGTGACCTGAAGAATGCCCAGATTGAGACTTCCTTCGGTTTCGATACAGCTTGTAAGACCTATTCAGAGCTTATCGGTAACATCGAGCGCGACTGTAACTCTTCACGCAAGTACTGGCACTTTATCAAGGTGATGGGTCGTTCAGCTTCTCACATCGCTCTGGAGTGCGCTCTGCAGACACAGCCTAACATCTGCCTTATTTCAGAGGAAATTGAGGCCAAGGCCATGAGTCTCGACAATATCGTTGACTATATCGCAAACGCTGTTGCTGCTCGTGCAGCCGATGGCAACAACTATGGTACCGTCATCATCCCCGAGGGTGTCATCGAGTTTATCCCTGCCATCAAGAAGCTTATTGCACAACTTAACGATGTGCTGGCTACACCTGAGGCTAAGGAGATTAGCCGTGACGAGCAGGTTGACTTCTTGAAGAGTCACCTGACTGAAGAGAACCTGAAGGTGTTCAACAGCCTGCCCGTTGGCGTGGCTCGTCAGTTAGCCCTCGACCGTGACCCTCACGGAAATGTTCAGGTTTCGCTCATCGAGACTGAGAAGCTGCTCTCTACGATGGTGGCCCAGAAGTTAGAGAAGATGAAGAAGGAAGGTAAGTATGTGGGTAAGTTTGCTGCTCTCCACCACTTCTTCGGCTATGAGGGACGTTGCGCTGCTCCTTCTAACTTCGATGCTGACTACTGCTATGCCCTCGGTACCTCAGCAGCCCAGCTGATTGCCAATGGCAAGACCGGTTATATGGCTATTGTGAAGAATACGACCGCTCCTGCTGAGCAGTGGATTGCCGGTGGTGTGCCCATCACGATGATGATGAATATGGAGAAGCGTGCCGGTGAGATGAAGCCCGTGATCCGCAAGGCCCTCGTAGAACTTGACGGCGCTCCTTTCAAGGAGTTTGCTGCTCATCGTGACGAGTGGGCTCGCAAGACGTGTTTTGTCTATCCTGGTCCTATCCAGTACTGGGGACCCACAGAGGTCTGCGACCAGCCCACGAGAACACTTGCCCTTGAACAAGGCAAATAATGTATAGTTGATAGTGGATAGTTGATAGTTATGGATTCCTTGCACATGCTGTGAGTCATCATAACTATACACTATCCACTATTCACTTTGTACTGTCAGCCCATCATTGAAGAAGAGATCTGTAGTTCGTCGAAAAGGGATCGGAACGACCCATACTTACCATGGTCCTCGTGGCCGTCGTAAGACGAATATCTTTGTGCGTCTTCTTCAAAAAGTTCCTTCATGGGGTTGGTGGATAGGTGGCGCAGCAGTTGTTGCAGGCTATATCTGGTTCTTCTATTATTTCTTCGTTTCTCCTTTCGGATTCCGATGGCGTGCCCTCTATGGCGATGTCAGTTATCCCGAAGGCTATGAGATCCACGGTATCGACATTTCCCACCATCAGGGGCGCATCGACTGGGACGAACTCAAGGACAATGGCTCTATCAACAAGTGTCCCATCCGTTTCGTCATGATCAAGGCCACTGAGGGTGCTACCCAGACCGATGAGAACTTCCGTGACAATTTCTATCAGGCCCGTGAGAATGGTTTTACCCGTGGTGCCTATCATTTCTATAGTGTCCATACACCTGCCGACCAGCAAGCCTGGCATTTTATGAACACCGTAAAACTTGAAAATGGCGATCTTCCTCCGGTGCTCGACGTAGAACATAAGCCGAAGGAACAGACTGATGCCGAGTTTAAGAGTTCGGTACTCCAATGGTTGGACATGGTTGAGAAGCACTATCAGGTTAAACCTATCATCTATACTTATTTTAAGTTTAAGATGCGCTATCTCAACGACTCTATCTTCGACCAATATCCCTACTGGATAGCCCACTACTACGTAGATTCGCTCGAGTATAAAGGACAGTGGAAATTCTGGCAGCATACTGATGTGGGGCGCCTCCCAGGCATCAAGGGCAATGTCGATTTCAATATCTATAACGGTTCCTACTATGATCTCCGTCAAATGACGATCGGATCCCAGGAATCTATAGGTGAAAAGGCCTACAGCGAGTGACTTATTGAAGAAATATCCCCAAATTCTTGTGAGTTTGGGGAATTTTATATATTTTTGCAGCGTGAAGAAATATATTTTGTCTTTAATTTGGGGTTTACTGCTGATTCCTTGTTTATCGGCATCGGCACTTGATCATCGGTTCTACGTCTATAATGCGGCGAACGGACTGTCGGATAACAGTGTACAGACAATCAGTGTCACGAAAACGGGCAGGTTGGTGATTACCTCCATGGGGCAGATCAATTTCTTCGACGGACAGACATTTACTTACATTGATCCGAGTACTGAAAACGTATACCCGCTGAAGAATTACACGGGCAACTATCACTTGTATTTTGACCGCTATCATCACTTGTGGCTGAAAGACAAGCATTCTGTAACCTGCGTGAACCTCACTACAGAGAAGTTTGTCGAATCGATCGACCAGCTGCTGAAGGAGTTTGGGGTGAGTGAGAAAATCAAAGATTTGTTCGTGGATCACAAGAACATTGTGTGGTTGATGACCGACCAAGGACTCTTCAATGTGGATACAAAGCGCACATATCCGATTCGCAAAGGGCATGAGTTGCAGGATATGGATATCTTCCAGGAGAAGTATCTGTTGCTGTTTTACAACGACGGACTGATGGAGGTACTCGATTTAGAAACAGCTAAGGTCATCAAAGACGTAAGAGCCTATCCCGGTGACATGGCTGGAAGATTGAATCGTTCGTCGGTGCTGATGAACGATGACCATTCGCTGTTTCAAGTGAGAAACGGTCAGAAGGAGTCGATCTTGGTTAGGCTCGACCCGCAGACATGGCAGTTCAAGACATTGTTGCAACTGCCTTACCACATGAACAACTTTGCTCAGCATGATAGCGTGCTTTATGTGCCTTCATCGTATGGTTATTGGACTTACGATCTAAGGACAGAAAAGACGGAGCATATGGAGAAGTTGGTGATGTCGACTGGTGGGGAACTGCTGACAGATATTAATACCATGGCCTTTGATCACCAAGGTGGACTGTGGCTTGGCACGCAGAGGCGCGGACTCTTGTATGCACGTCCTTATACGTCGCCTTTTGAAATCTATCACTATAGTGATCCGAAGGCTCAGGAAATAGCGAAGATGATGCAATCCCTTGCTGAGCAAACCACCTACAAAGGCAAGCCGGCGAACTGTGTCTTTCGCGATTCACGAGGCTGGACATGGGTGGGAACATCATCTGGTTTGCAATTGTATAAGAAACCGAGTGATAATCTGCCCCAAATCTTCACACGACAGGACGGACTGCTGAACAACGTGATTCATACCGTTATCGAGGACGACATCCATAATATTTGGGTGGGTACGAGTTACGGTGTGTGTTGTCTGCTGATGGATAACGACCAGCTGCGTTTTATCAACACCTATAACGAATGGGAGGATATTCCAAATGAGTCGTTTATGAACGGCAAATCCAAGAAACTGCCTGATGGCTCTATTGTCATGCAGACGTTAGACCATGTGATTAAGTTCAACCCCAACGAGATGCACACCCTTGATGACAGGGCCTTGGTAGAAGTGTATCCTAAGTTGGTCAGACTGATGGTGAATGGAAACGTGATTCGTACAGGTCAGGAGCTCGATGGTGACGTGATTCTTGAAAAGGCACTGAGCAGGACGGCAGAGATAAATCTGAATTATAACCAGAACTCGGTGTCGCTCACTTTCTCTGCATTGAATTTCTTCAGACCTCAGCAGACCTATTATCGTATAAGGGTAAGGGGACTCGACGACACATGGCATGTGCTGACATGCTATAACTCGGGTGGACTGGTGGACCGTGTGGGACAACTGCACCTGCCGCTTGTATCTCTGAAGCCTGGCAGTTATACCATCGAGGTACAGACATCACTGGTACCCGACAAATTTGATACTGTGCCCTATGAGTGGGTCGTCAATGTTCACGAGCCTTGGTGGCGCACCACGGGTGTACTGGCACTGGCTTGTCTGATATTGTTGGCGCTGTTAGCTGTTAACGGCTATTTCTATCTGAGAAACACAAAGATGCGCACCCTGCGTAATAGTCAGGAACAGAGTGTGATTAAGCGTATCAAGAATTTCGCTGAGCGCGGCAGTATGCTAAGACAAGAGAAACTGGAGGCGATTCCCGAGGAAATACACGGTAATAAAAAAGACCCTCAGAACGAGTTGGATCCCGACTTTATGGATATGATGGTGAAACTGATGCCCACTGTATTGGCAAAGGAATCTGAAGAGATGACCATGCGTGAACTCAGCGATGCGGCTGGTATGAATGTTCAGCGGTTCTACCGTCTGGTAATGGCAAATATCTATAAGAATCCAAGGGAACTGGAAAAGCGTATGATGATCACGAAGGCGACAGGGCTGTTGGTTGATACGGAGATGGACATTCCTGAAATAGCCAGCCTCTGCGGATTCTCAACACCAAACTACTTTATCGCCACTTTCTACCATGAGAAGAAAATGACGCCATTGGCATTCCGCAGGAAAAAGCGTTAGTGGATGGAGAGTTGGTTGAAGGCTACCAACCGCCACGTGCGCATACCCGTACCTTTATAATATATAAGGATCTGATAACGGTTTTCCGTTTGATAGAAGTTACCCTCTGATGGCAGAGGGTAGGCCTTGCCGTCGTTGTCAATCCATAGATATTGGTAGGAGTAATAACCCAGTTTTTGCAGGATGGAGGCCGTATATAGGTCGTTCGTCTCGTCGTAAGCCATCTGATAGGTCTCTGGGGCCTCATTGGTCCAACGGCCATCAATCACAATCTGACCATCCTGGCGATAGGGTGATTTGAGACGGTAGTTCACCCAGACATAGTCGCTGATGATATCGTTTTCGCGGTTGTCGCTGTTGCGGATATAGAAACTGCCATTGGCATCCTCGTCGTAGAGATAGTTGGGACGAGGCTCACTGATAAAGGGGAAGGCCTGATAGTAGTCGCCATCCCACGAGATATGGTCGATACCCATTGTGGGGTGGGAGGGATCGAGCACTTCAAACTTACGGTATTCGTTGCCTGCGTCGTAGATCAGTTCCTTACGGTGTTTCCATTCCAGACCATTCTGACTGACCGCACTGGGGCGCACATTCCTGCGCCAGGTGTCTTCACGGTTGTTTTGCATGACGACAGTTTGCAGTTGCTCCTGTGGATCAGTCACTTGTAGGGCACCGTATTTCAGTCCGAACTCCACCTGCTGGTGGCAGAGGTTGGTGTCAATGTCGGTATTGGTGCTGATGGCCATAGAGAGAGTCATGGCCTGTTCGGTAATCATGAATTCCACTGTAGCCACCACTTCGTCGGTATCATCATCGACAATGCTGAGCCGGTAGTTCCCGCTCAGTTTCAGACGACAGCGTTCGTTGGGGATGGTAAACTGGTAGTGGGTGTAGGGCACGGTGGTATTAATGGAACGCTCAAAATCTTCGATAACAATGTCGTTGAATCCCTCGAGCCAGTCGGCTTCGAAGAGTTCTTCTGAGGCGTTCCAGTCAGCCTCACAGTGTTCCAGTCGATAGACATAGCGATGGTAGTCGTGAGACAGTTCGTCGAAGCCGATATGCAGATGGTCGTTGCCGTGGAGGCGCATGATGGCTGGTGAGAGCCAGTCTTGATTCACCACAGCCTGGAGAGACTTGACTTGCGGATCATAGATCTTGTTTCCCGCCAGCAATACCGTTGGCAGAAACAACAGGATGATCGTCACTAATCTCTTCATCGTTTTTCCTTAATGATTCCTAAGCGGTAGGCGTAGAGCAGTTCTTTAAGGTCGGCCACTTGGGCGCGCAGTTCCTCGCCCTTGTCAGTATCGGCCACAAGCATACGGTGGGATGACATCTCGACAATCTGTGTGGTTGACTTGATGTCGATCTCACGCACGATGGCGTCTTGCTGAGAGGTGAACGGTTCGTGCTGAACAAGTTGGAAACCACGTGAGTGGTACACCAGCGTGTAGCCCGCAATACCCGTTTCGTGGTGATAGGCCTCCGAGAAGCCACCGTCAATCACCATCAGTCGTCCGCCAGCCTTGATGGGATTCTCACCTTTGGAGGCATGAACAGGCACATGTCCGTTGATGATATGACGGTTTTCGCCCTTCACACCGAAGGCATCGAGAATACGATCGCACACATCCGCCGAGTCGCGCAACTTAAAATAGTTGCCCTTTTCCTCCTTATAGGTTTCCTTGTCTTTCAGGAAATAGCGCTCGAAAGTCGCCATCTTCGACTTGTCGAAGAGGGGTGAGTCCTTGCCACACCAGAGGTAGAGGAAGAAGTCGCGGGCATAATCTCTGGGGTATTCCTCATTGGGACCAGAGAAGGCCGAACGGATGATCATGCCGATATGGTGCATCAACTCTTTGCCGCTGAACCTGACACCAGGATAAATCTCCACTTCCTTCAGTGTGCCATCGTCATTGAGCGGACAACTGGCATGGAAGAGCAGATTCGAGTTGCTGATCGTGTACATACAGCCATGCGACAGCAGTGTGCGGATATGTTTATGTAACTTTTCGCAGATGCGGAAAGAGTGGTGTAGCTTCTGCATGAGCAGTTCCTCATCTTCTGTGAGCTTGTCGGGATCCTGGGGGTCAACCGTCGGGAAATGACAATGAACCATCTCGTACTCCTTGCCATCAAGGGTGCACACACCCCGTTCGTAATCGACGTGATCGAAAAGACAACGGTCTTGCATCTGCCATTCCGGGCGACGACGGAAGATTCTGGCTTCTTCCTTGAACTGGATGACGGCGATGGCCTTGTGCATCTTGGCTGTCAGCTGACGTGTCTTCTCGTCCATCTGGTTGCCTGGCAGTATCCTGGGCAGAAACTCTTCGCAGGGGTCGTCGCCATACGTTTCGAGGGCGAAGGTGGCCAGAGGTACGAGGTTGATGCCATATTCCTCGATCGTGGCGAGGTTGGCATAGCGCAGACAGAGGCGCAGCACGTTGCAGATGCAGGCATTATTTCCGGCCGAGGCACCCATCCAGAGGATGTCGTGATTGCCCCACTGGATATCCCAGGAGTGATACTGGCGCAGGGTGTCCATAATGATATGTGCCCCAGGTCCTCTGTCGTAGATGTCACCAAGAATATGGAGCTGGTCGATGGCCAGGCGCTGGATGACATTACAGATGGCACAGATAAAGTCGTCGGCACGACCGGTAGAGATAATCGTATCGACAATCACACTGACGTAAGCAGCCTTGTCGTTATCAGAGAGACTCTCGTGAAGCAGTTCCTCAATGATATATGAGAAATCTGCAGGCAACGACTTGCGCACCTTCGAGCGGGTGTATTTCGACGACACGTCGCGACAGACTTTCACAAGCTGGTGAATGGTAATGCGATACCAATCTTCTAGGTCTTCTTCGCGTGCCTTGATGATTTCGAGTTTCTGTTCAGGGTAATAGATCAGTGTGCAGAGCTCTTTCTTCTCAGCTTCACGGATATTGTTGCCGAAGAGTTCGTTGACCTTTCGTTTGATATTACCTGAGGCATTCTTGAGAACGTGCCTGAAAGCCTCGCTCTCGCCATGGATATCGGCCAGGAAGTGCTCTGTTCCCTTGGGCAATGCCAGGATAGCCTCCAGATTGATAATTTCGGTAGAGGCATCTGCTATCGTCGGGAATGACTGTGAGAGCAGCTGCAGGTAATGCATGTCTGTCGTAAGGTTGTTCGAAGCGTTAGTCGTCATATTTTCAAGTGGTTATTGATCTGTTTGAGAATAGATTGCGTGAGTCGGTTGTTTTTTTGCGCGAGGGGCATGTAGCCCTCGTCGAGTTCTGTCTGCTCCTGCAGCACATGCATCAGACTCTCTGTATAGGCTATGAGCTTTTTCTCCTCGAGTGCTGATACCAACAGGTCGTCGTTCACAGTGTCGCGATAGAGCTCGCGTGTCAACTCTATCAGATGGAGCAGCAAGGGTTGCTTGTTGATCTTGGTGATCATCTTCATGAGGTAGGCCGTCTCGTCGCCCTGATAGTCGCCTATGATCTCCTTGAGCGGACGAGGTCGTGTATAGGTGTCAGGGAAGTAGGCTGCAATGCGCTCAGTGTCGATAGCGGGCGTAGGCAGGTCGAGCACATTGATGCCGTAATCCACGTAGTTACGGATATTCTCGTGCTCAGCATAGACGAGCAGTCTGCGCCAGTCTATCTGTTGCGGGTTGTTGACACTACCTAGCGACAGGCACCAGCGACGATCGCCCATGATGCCGGCCTTGATGATGGTGGCCAGGGCTTTCCTGCTGGTTTCATCGAGTTGTTCGAGGGTGTTGGAATCCATCACCTTCTGATAGACGGCGAAGGTCTCAGAACACATCTGCTCGGGCTTGATGGTATTGGTGGTGACGGCGTTGTGGATCTCCTCCACACGTTTGTTCCATCCCAGTTTCAGGAAGTTGCTGCGTTCGAGCTTGCCCAGAGTGATGATGGCATAAGCGCTGGTGATGGTCTCCTTCTGCCAGAGCAGGGCATTGGTCACCTTCTCGTGAACAGGCTGCTGACTGAGCACCCAGGGCTCGAGTTGTCCGTGAGGGGTCACCACCACACGAGCTCCACGATGCCTGGCTGTACGTGCTGCACGGGCCAGTTTTTGAAGACTGCACCCATGACAATGCAGAATGTCGGGCTCGTGCTCGATGATCAGCTGTCGGAGGTTCGACGCACTGTCGGCAGTGATGACTTCTTCGAGGCTATGCCTCATGCCATCAGCCAGCAACTTGACGTGTTGCGCTATCAGACCGTCAGCCTTTGAATAGATGTGTAATACTCTCATGGGCGAATAGATTCTTCCAGAAGATACGCAGACGGTAACCCAACAAGGTCTTTGCAGGTATTTGCTCCTCGTAGTATTTCAGGATCTCGAGAGCCTGGTCTTTGCGAATGATGATAAAGTCGTAACGTCCCCAGGCAAATTTCAGGCGACGGCGCTCTGTGATCTTCTTGAGTCGTCGTTCTGTCTTGAGAATGTGAAATCGTGCGTCGTGACAATCAGCGAAGGCCTGCAGGGTCATGCCCTTTTTGGTGAAGTAGCCGAGTGTCAGTTCCGCATACTTGTCAATCACTTCATCCATCACCTTCAGCACGTCTTCAGCCCAGGGCTTGTTACCGATCTTGGTGATGATGAGCCAGTCGTGTTTGGCTGCCTTAATGCCTAAGTTGATAGCCATCTTATTCTTACGAATCTGTGGACTATGAGGCTTGGGCAGGAAGGTGGTATAGAGATGTGGGTAGTCTTCCTTCAACAACTTCAACACATCGGATGTCTCATCAGTTGATGTCTCATCGATGACAATGACCTCATAGCCTGGCTCATACTCCTGAGTGAGGAACATAGGCAGATTGTCCCTGAGTTCAGAGGCCTGGTCGTAAACCGTCATGATGATAGAGAAACTACGTTCTTTCTGATTCATTTATTCTTTTACTTTCTTACTTTTTTGTCTTTTTACTTTTTTACCTTTTTACCTTTCACAGTTCGTCACTCATATAGCCTACAGGCAGACGGCGCAGGTTGTACTGCGAGGCCATGATCTCGCCATAGGCTCCGGCAGAACGGATGGCGAGCAGATCGCCGCGCTTGGTACCGTTCAGGTCGATCTGCTTGGCAAACACATCGGTGGATTCACAGATGGGACCCACCACGTCGTAGGCCTGCAGGGGCTCCTCGCTTGTGATGTTCTCAATCTTATGGTAGGCCTGATAGAGGGCAGGACGGATGAGGTCTGTAAAACCGGCATCGACAATGGCGAACTTCTTCACAGCGCCTTGTTTCACATATAAGGTACGTGTAATGAGCGAACCGCACTGTGCCACCACAGCACGTCCCAGTTCGAAGTGGAGCGTCTGTCCATTGCGCAACTTCAACTTCTTGGCGTAGGTGTCGAAGTATGCCTTGAAGTCAGGGATAGGCAGACGGTTGGGATGGGCATAATCAACACCCAGACCACCACCCACGTTGATGTGCTCTACACGTATGCGATGCTTTTCAAGCAGGTCCTGCAAGTCATTGACACGGTTGCAGAGTGCCTCGAAGTCGCCCATGTCGAGAATCTGTGAGCCGATGTGGAAGTGCAGACCCACGAACTTGACATTCTGCATTTTCGAAGCCTCCTCAATCACCTTGAGCATGTCGTTCATGTCGATGCCAAACTTGTTCTCTGCCAAACCCGTCGTGATGTTGGCGTGGGTATGGGCACCTACATTGGGGTTCAGACGGAATGCAATGCGCGCCACTTTACCCTTGGCAGCAGCCAACTCGTTGATGACTTCGAGTTCCGGAATGCTCTCAACATTAAAGCAGAAGATGTCGTTATCGAGTCCTGCATTGATCTCCCAGTCGCTCTTGCCTACACCGGCGAAGACTATTTTGTGGTTGGGGAATCCAGCCTTGATAGAGGCCTCGACCTCACCACCGCTCACGCAGTCAGCACCCAGTCCTGCCTCACGAATCAGTCGTAGCACCTTGGGATTGGCATTGGCCTTGACGGCATAGTGCACCACGAATCCCTCGTGACGCGAAGCCTCGTCGTTGATGGCACGCAGTGTCTGTCTCAACAACTCAGCGTCGTAGTAGTAGAAGGGCGTCTGTATCGACTGCAACTTCTCTATAGGAAATATTCCTTTTGCCATAGTCTTATATATGTGTTGTGTTGCCTATTTTACCTTTTTGCTTTCTTACCTTTATTTGTTGAAAATGGTGTTACTCAAACTCTGCAGGGCACGCTTCTTGTCCTCCTCACGAATCAGGAAGGAGATGTTGTAGTTCGAGCCTCCATAGCTGACCATTCTCACGGGGATATCCTTCATGGCGTCGAGAGCCAGCGTCTCGAAACCGATGTTCGACCAGTCGAGGTCGCCCACCACACAGATGATACACATGTTGGTATCCACCGTCACTGTGCCATATTTCTTCAGTTCATCCACAATCTCACCCAGATGAGAAGAGTTGTCGATACTCATTGAGACACCTACCTCTGAGGTACAGATCATATCGATACTGGTCTGATAGCTCTCGAAGATCTCGAACACCTTGCGCAGGAAACCTGTGGCCAGGAGCATACGGCTCGACTTGATCTTGATGGCTGTAATATTATCCTTGGCGGCAATGGCCTTGATCTTACCATATTCGGTCTTGTTGCTGATGGTGGTTCCCTCTGCGTCGGGATCCATCGTGTTGAGCAGACGAACGGGAATGCCTGCATACTTGGCTGGTTGCACACAGGTGGGGTGCAGGATCTTGGCTCCGAAATAAGCCAACTCAGCAGCCTCTTCGAAGTGGAGCTGATGCACGGGCTCCGTCTTATCCACCACACGCGGGTCGTTGTTGTGCATACCGTCGATATCCGTCCAGATCTGTATCTCCTCGGCATTGATGGCAGCACCGATGAGCGAGGCAGTATAGTCGCTGCCGCCACGCTGCAGATTATCTATCTCTCCATAGGCATTGCGACAGATAAAGCCCTGAGTAAGATACACTTGATATCCTTCGTTCTCGTCGAGCAGTGCGTTGAGTTTCTCTTTGATATACGTGGGGTCGGGCTCTGAGTTCTTGTCAGTACGCATAAAGTCGAGGGCGTTGATGAGTACGGCTTTGATGCCCTGTTCCTTCATGTAGTTCACCACCATGTTGGTTGAGATAATCTCACCCTGGGCCACGATGCTCTTCTCCTCGAAACTGGTGAAGAGTTCCTTTGTGAACGAACGCAGATAGTCGAACTCGCCACGCAGGAATTCGCGTGTCAGTTCCTTGGTCTCCTCCTTGCTGTAGAGCTCCTCGATATGCTTGGCATATTTCTGCTCCAGACGGTTGATCACCTCGTTGGCGCCATCAGGATTCTTCTTGTAGAGATAATCCGAGATCTCAACGAGAGAGTTGGTAGTGCCCGACATGGCTGAGAGCACAACGAAGACAGGTTCGCCAGACTTTGTAACCAGTGCGGTCACATCTTTCATTCTCTGTGGGGTGCCGACGGAAGTACCGCCGAATTTCATCACTTTCATAATCTTATTATATTTTCAATTTTTCAATTCTTCAATTCTCCTAAATTTCTTCCTTCTCCGAATACACGATCTTCGTCTCGTCGGGATCAGGTGTGTCGTCGGCAATGATCAAGTGATGGAAATCGTTGGTGACGTTTTCTATCATACTATTGTGACAACGGAACGTGATGCTGGGATGCTCCTTGATGAGTGGCAGGTTGTGCGTACACATCACGACAGCCGTACCCTGGTCGGCAAACTGGAAGAGCAGTTTGATAATCTCGTTCGAGGTCTCGGGGTCCAGGTTTCCCGTAGGCTCGTCGGCCAGTATCAGTTTAGGGTGGTTCAGGATGGCTCGTGCTATGGCGATGCGCTGCTGCTCACCACCCGAGAGTTCGAAGGGCATGCTGCCAGGACGGTCTTCCATACCCACAGCCTTCAGCACCTTATGGATGCGCTCGTCGATCTCGTCACGTTTCTTCCAACCAGTGGCCCTGAGCACAAACTCCAGGTTCTTATAGACCGTACGATCGGCCAGGAGCTGGAAGTCCTGGAACACTACACCAATCTGCCTGCGCAGTGCAGGAATATCCTTACGACGAATGGTCAACAGGTCGTAATCGAGAACCTGGGCCTCTTCTGCTTCATCGACATCCAGTTCGCAGTAGAGCGATCGCATGAGTGTCGTCTTACCGGAGCCTACACGCCCAATGAGATAGATGAACTGGCCTTCGTCAACCTGGAAGTTGACATCCTTCAACACACAGACGCCATGACGCTGGTAGATATTGGCTTTCTTATAACTGATCAGCATATATTTTCTTTATTATGTTTACTACATGAGTCCTTTAGCCTTTGCTTCGCGGCGCTTCTTATCCCACTCCGGATCGTGACGCTTGTGCAGTTCTGTGGCGATATCCTCGATACGCATGCCCTTGCTGGCCAACAGCACGATGAGGTGGTAGATCATGTCCGACACCTCGTAGGTCAACTGCTCGTTGGTACCTGTGCAAGCCTCGATTACGGCCTCGAGCGACTCTTCGCCTACCTTCTGGGCAATACGCTTCACACCGTCTTTGAAGAGCTTGGTGGTATAACTGCCCTCGGGCATCTGCTCATGACGCAGGTTGATAAAGTCCTGCAACTCAGTAAGGAAGAGTAGGGGATTGCTCTCGTTGGTCTCGCCCCAGCAGGTATCAGTACCAGTATGACAGGTTGGTCCGTCGGGGTTAGCCTTGACCAGCAGCGTGTCGTTGTCACAATCCACTTTGATATCCACGAGGTGGAGGAAGTTGCCCGATGTCTCACCTTTCGTCCACAGACAGTTACGACTGCGACTCCAGAACGTCACTTTCTTGGTGTCGATGGTTTTCTGATAAGCCTCTTCGTTCATGTAGCCAAGCATCAGCACATTCTTGGTCTGGACATCCTGGATAATAGCCGGAACCAGTCCTCCGCATTTCTCAAAATCTATCTTCATATTTTAATTTTCAATTTTCAATTCTCACATTAATTCCTTCTGATTTTAAATACTGCTTGAGTTCGGGAATGGGAATCTCCCCGAAATGGAACACCGACGCTGCGAGGGCAGCATCCGAATGACCATCGATAAAGGTGTCGCGGAAGTGCTCCTTGCACCCGGCTCCACCACTGGCGATGATGGGAATCGAGAGGTTGTCGGCCAGTTGGCGCAGGGCCTCGTTGGCATAACCCTCCTTCACACCATCGTGATTCATCGAGGTGAAGAGTATCTCACCTGCACCACGTTCCTGAGCCTCGTGAGCCCACTCAAAGAGCCCCCGCTCAGTACGCTCGCGCCCACCTTTCAGGTAACAGTGCCAGCCGTCTTCATCCAGTCGGGCGTCGATGGCACAGACACAGACCTGAGAACCAAAACGACTGGTAATCTCGTCGAGCAGTTCCGGACGTCGGATGGCGGCGCTGTTCACACTCACCTTGTCGGCTCCTGCATAGAGGAGACGCTCCACGTCGGCAAGTTCGTTGATGCCTCCACCCACCGTAAAGGGGATGTTGATCTCCTGAGCCACCCGTGTCACCATCTCAGTGAAAGTCTTGCGACCCTCGAAACTGGCTGTGATATCCAGGAAGCACAATTCGTCGGCACCCTGCTCACTGTAGGTCTTTCCCAACTCCACAGGGTCGCCTGCACTGCGCAGGTTCACGAAGTTTGTCCCCTTCACAGTCTCACCGTCCTTCACATCCAGACAGGGTATGATTCGTTTTGCTAAACCCATCTTATTTTTTCTGTAAGCATTAAGCATTAAGCTTTAAGCTTTAAGCTTCAATTTTTTCAATTCTTCAATCTTCAATCTTCAATTCTCTCAAGTCAATTCTTCCTTCGTAGATGGCCTTGCCGAAGACGACGGCTGGGATGCCCGCCTCGTCGAGAGCCATGATATCCTCTTTCGACGACACACCTCCACTGGCTATCAGATGCAGTTCTGGATATGCGTCCATAATCTGACGGTAGAGATCGATGGCAGGACCTGTCAGGGTACCGTCCTTGCTGATCTCCGTACAGAGCACGTTGCGAACGCCGGCATCTACATATTTTTTCAGGAAGGGCAACAGGTCTTCGCTCGAATCCTCCTTCCATCCGTTGATGCTGATCTTACCATGGCGCACGTCAGCTCCCAGAATCATACGCTCAGGACCGTATTTCTCAAGCCATCCCAGAAACAGTTCGGGTTGTGTCACGGCAATCGAACCGATGGTCACCATCGAGGCACCGGCTGCAAAAGCTTTCTCGATATCCTCGTCGGTCTTGATACCTCCTCCGAAATCAACGGTTAATCCCGTCTTCGTGGTGATGGCCTTCAGCACGTTGTCGTTGACGATATGCTTTGACTTCGCACCGTCGAGATCTACCACGTGCAGACGCTTGAAACCGATCTCCTCGAACTCAGCCGCCACCTCGGCAGGATGGTCGCGATACACGGTCTTCTGGTCGTAGTCACCTTTCGTCAGGCGCACGCACTTTCCGTCGATAATATCTATTGCAGGAATCAGTTCTATCTTCATCAATCTATCAACTATAATCTATCAACTATAAACTCAAAAAGTTTCTCAGTATCTGTTCACCCACCTTGCCACTCTTCTCGGGGTGGAACTGGCAGGTATAGAAATTGTCCTTATGCATCGAAGCAGAGTAGGGCAGGATGTAGTCGGCCGTTGCAATGGTCTCCTCGCATACCGGCACATAATAGCTGTGCACAAAGTAAACGTAAGGATGCTCCCCGAGCCCCTGGAGTATAGGATTAATATTCAATTTTCCATTTTCCATTTTCAATTTCAGTTCGTTCCACCCCATGCAGGGCACCTTGTCTTCGTGCCTCTCTGGCTGGAAACGCTTCACCTCAGCATCAAAGATGCCGATGCAGTCCACATCACCTTCCTCAGAGTGACGACAGAGCAGTTGCTGTCCCACGCAGATGCCGAACACGGGCTGTGTCAGCGAACGAATCACCTCGTCGAGCCTGCGTGCTCTCAGGTATTCCATCGTCTCACGGGCATGACCCTGACCGGGAAACAGCACCTTGTCAGCCTTCATCAGCTGCTCGGCATCATCCGTCAGCAAGGGCTCAATCCCCATTCGCCTCAGGGCATTCACCACCGAGTAGATGTTACCTGCGTTATATTTTACAATAGCTACATTCATAACTATCAACTATTCACTATCAACTAAATATGATCGTTTTGTTCTTATACGTCAGGATCTTGCGCTGGATATGCTTCGAGACAGCGTGCGAGAGCACAATCTTCTCCAGATCCTTGCCCTTCAGCACCAGACTCTCGGGTGTATCCTTATGGGTGATGCGCGTCACGTCCTGTTCGATGATAGGCCCGGCGTCGAGTTCTGCCGTCACATAGTGGCTGGTGGCACCGATAATCTTCACGCCACGCTCGTAAGCCTGATGATAAGGCTTGGCACCGATAAAGGCCGGCAGGAACGAGTGGTGGATGTTGATGATGTGATGCGGATATTCGGCAATCATCTCGTCGGAGATAATCTGCATATAACGGGCCAGCACGATAAACGAGATGTCCTCCTTCTTCAGCAGGTCCATCTCGGCCTTCTCTACCTCAGCCTTGTTCGAATGGTCTTTGTTGATGCTCCACACGTAATAGGGAATGCCAAACTGATCGGCCACATAGCGCAGATCCTCGTGGTTCGACACGATACAGGGTATGTCACAGTTAAACTCACCCGCCTTCCAACGTGCCAGCAGGTCGTAGAGACAGTGGCTCATTTTCGAGACGAAGATGGCCATACGAGGACGTTTGTCGCTATAGTAAAGACTGAACTTCATCTGGTAGCGCTGGGCGTAGAGCGTGGTGATATAGTCGTAAAGCTTGTCGCGTGGAATCAGGAATCCGTCGAGTTCCCATTCTATTCTCATAAAGAACATGCCATCTACCTTGTCCACATACTGATCGAGATAGACGATATTGCCCTTGTTGTCGGTAATAAATTTCGTCACCTCCGAGATGATACCCTGCTGGTCAGGGCAGTGAAGGAGCAAAATTGCTGTTGTTTCCATCTGTTTTCTTTGTACTTTGAAATTTCAAGGCGCAAAGTTACGAAAAATCGGGCGCAATACAAAAAGAATTTATTCTTTTTTTTGCCTGAGAGGCATTTTTAGTCTTCTTTACTCTCTGCGCTACGCAAAATAATGCTCGTAGCACCAATTGTAAAGAGGGTTCCGTCGTCAATCAACCGACGCTCTTTGGGCGACAGTTCCACGTTGTCCACAAAGGTTCCCGTGTTGCTGTTATTGTCTTTCAGCGTATATTTCAGTTGCCCCTGCTTGTCACGACTGACGGTGATCGTACAGTGGTTCAGGTCCACACTGGGATCCACCGTCTCAAAGGCCGTGTTGGCAGGATTGCCTTTCTGGTAGCGACCTATCACGTTGTCGCCCATACGCAGGGGAATCACCTGCTTGAAATGAAACACGTTCTCGATCACCACAATCGAACCGCAGCCCTGTTCGTTGGCCTGCTCGTCGGGGTTCTCGTCCTTCTGGCGCTCCCTCAGTTTGCTCACCCCGATCCTGATGCCAAACTCCTTGCCACAATCCGGACATTTGAAGACCAGCGACTGACCCTCCGTGTATTTGGTTTCATCAAAGGTGATGTATTGGTCACATTTCGGACAGCGTACTCTTTTCATGGCTTACTGAAATGATAGACCCAAGCCTCGCCCAGTTCCTTGTGCTTATGGATGGATTGCAAGGCTATATACGCCTCGTTCTGTGTCTGATAATTTCCGTAGATCACACGACGCACATCCTTGTGCATGTAAATCTCCACACTGTCAAGACCTTTCTGCTTCAGCATGTCGATAAATATCTGGGCGTTCTGCTTGCTAACATAACTGGCCAGTACGATACAATAGCCTTTCTTTGTAGCGAGCGAGTCAGACTGTTTCACTATCTGTGCCGTGTCTTTCTTCAGAATGGTATCTACCTTGACGGGCACCTTCTCAATGTCATTCTTTTTGATGTCAATCTTACTGGTGTTCGTGTCCTTCGACATCATGCCAAACAAGATGTTGCTGTTAATATTGCTGATGGTGCGCGTCATCATGTCAGTCTTGCCAGTGGGCAGAGTCAGCAAGAACAGGGCCAACAGGATGGCGGCTACTGCCACCGTGTTACGAATCCACGAGAACTTGATCTTCACCACATCCTCTTCTTCATCCTCCTCCTGCTCATCCTCAGACTGGTCGATGCCGAAAATCTTGGCGGTGGGCTCTTCCTCCTCTTCCTGAGTGGCTTCAACTTCCGTTTCCACAGGTACTGGCGGAGCAGCCACAGCCTTCAGGGGCTTCATCTCAAAGGCTCCCAGACCGTAGAGCGAAGGACTGAGGATGCCAGCCTCACAGGGAGTAAACTGATAATTGCCTTCTTCGTTCATCGACAGCAAGCCGATGTCGTTCAGCTCGTACGAGCCCTCAGTGGCAAGGTGCATCTTCAACTCGTTCACCTCGTCCTCTATGCGCTGCAGGGCTTCCGGATAACTGATGTCGTAGGCTTCGACGTATGATTGTGCCAGCAGACTGTCGTTGATCTTCAGCTGGGGGTTGAAACCCAGTGTGCGCAATGGCGGCAGGAACATCTCGTCGTCCTCGTCATAGCGCGCGCTGACGTGATGTGCCATAAATCCACCTAGGTCTGGGACAATGACACAGTCGTTGCTCAGCAGAAGTATCTCAATATGCCTTTCTAGTTCAATCACGATGCAAAAGTACTGCTATTTTTTGAAATAAACAAATAAAAGAAACTTAAAATGTAGTAAAAATGATTTTTTTGCTGTATCTTTGCACCAAAAATCAGAATGATGGAATATATCAAAACAGCGATTGAGGGCGTCTATATCATTGAGCCAAAGGTGTTTAGTGATGCCCGTGGCTATTTCATGGAGGCTTGGAAACAGCAGGAGTTCAATGAACATGTCGGTCAGATCGACTTTATTCAGGACAACGAGTCGAAGTCCTCGTTTGGCGTGCTGCGTGGTCTGCATTACCAGAAGGGAGCGCTATCTCAGTCCAAACTCGTGCGTGTCATCAAGGGTAAGGTGCTCGATGTGGCAGTCGATATCCGCAAGTCGAGTCCCACGTTCGGTCAGCACGTCATGGTAGAGTTAAGCGAGGACAACAAGCGTCAGTTCTTTATCCCCCGTGGCTTTGCCCATGGGTTCCTGGTACTCAGCGACGAGGCCATCTTTACCTATAAGGTCGATAATCCCTACGCCCCCCAGGCCGAGGCTGGAATCCGCTGGAACGATCCCGACCTTGCCATCGAGTGGCCCATCGATTTCTCGAAGGTTCAGACCAGTGAGAAAGACTTGAAGCAGCCATTTTTCAAAGATGCAGAAGTATTTGATTAACAATTTATTATCATAAAGAAATGAATATAGCAATTGTAGGAACCGGTTATGTTGGTCTGGTGTCGGGAACATGCTTCGCCGATACAGGTGCCAATGTGACGTGTGTAGATGTAGATGAGAAGAAGATCGAGCGACTTCAGAATGGCGACATCCCCATTTATGAGCCTGGTCTCGACGAACTGGTGAAGAAGAATGTGGCTGCAGGGCGCCTGAAGTTTACCACCGATCTGGCCTCAGTGCTCGACGATGTTGAGATTGTGTTCTCAGCCGTAGGCACGCCTCCCGACGAGGACGGCAGTGCCGACTTGAAATATGTGCTCCAGGTGGCCAAGACCATCGGTGAGAACCTGAAGAAATACGTGGTGGTGGTCACCAAGTCCACCGTACCTGTAGGTACTGCCAAGAAGGTGCGCAAGACCATCGAAGACGAACTGGCCAAGCGTGGTGTCGACATCGAGTTCGACGTCGCCTCCAATCCTGAGTTCCTGAAGGAAGGCAACGCCATCAAGGACTTCATGTCGCCCGACCGTGTGGTGGTAGGTGTCGAGAGCGAGCATGCCAAGAAGGTGCTCACCAAACTCTATAAGCCTTTCATGGTCAACAACTTCCGTGTGATCTTCATGGATATCCCCTCGGCCGAGATGACGAAATATGCTGCCAACTCGATGCTCGCCACGCGTATCTCGTTTATGAACGATATCGCCAACCTCTGCGAGCGCGTAGGTGCAGATGTAAATATGGTACGCGCGGGCATAGGTTCCGATACCCGCATCGGTCGTAAGTTCCTCTATGCCGGCTGCGGCTATGGTGGCTCGTGCTTCCCCAAAGATGTCAAGGCCCTCATCAAGACAGCCGATCAGAACGGCTACTCCATGGAGGTGCTGAAGGCCGTGGAGCGTGTTAACGAAAAGCAGAAGAGCGTACTCTTCGAGAAACTCGTCAAGGCCTTTGGCAGTGAGGAAGCCCTCAAGGGCAAGACCATCGCTATGTGGGGACTCTCGTTCAAGCCCGAGACCGACGATATGCGCGAATCTACAGCCCTCGTCATGATCGACAAGCTGTTGGCCGCCGGCTGCGTCGTTCGTGCCTACGACCCCATCGCCATGGACGAGTGTAAGCGCCGTATCGGCGATACCATCACCTACTGCCGCGACATGTACGACGCCGTGCTCGATGCCGATGCCCTGTTGCTGCTCACCGAGTGGAAGGAGTTCCGTCTGCCAGGCTGGGGCGTCATCAAGAAGGCCATGAAGCGTCCGCTCGTCATCGATGGCCGTAACATCTTTGATACAGAGGAACTTGAGGAGAATAGCTTCGAGTATCACTGCATAGGAAAATGAAGATAAGACAATCGATATGGCTTCTGACTATAGCCCTGACAGTATGTAGCTGTCAGGGTCAGTCGGAGGTGCCCGAAGACAAGCATGCCAAGTCGATGCTTCAGGGTGTATGGGTAGAGGCTGAGAGTGGCGACGCGTCGATGCGCATCGAGGGCGACTCCATCTTCTATACCGACTCTACCAGCATGCCCGCCTATTTCCGCATCGTCGGCGATTCGCTCATCATGGGCTCCGGTACCTCCTATGCCATAGAGAAATTGTCACCCAACCTGTTCTGGTTTGTCAATCAGAACGGCGATGTTGTGAAACTGCAGCGCAGCAGTGAGCCAGCCGACTCGACAGCCTTTGTCCACGACAGTCCGCAGATTATGACCTACACCCATCAGGTGAAGACCGACTCGGTGGTCATGTACAATGGCGAGCGCTACCATTGGTATATCGCCATCAACCCCACGAAATACAAGGTCATCAAGCGCTCTTACAACGACGACGGCATTGAGGTCGAGAACGTCTATTACGACAACATCATGCACGTCAGCGTCTTCCAGGGCGCCCGTCGCCTCTTCTCCTCCGATTTTCGCAAACAGATGTTTGCCAAGCTTGTGCCCGAGACCTTCCTCAACGAGGCCATATTAGTTAATATGGAGTACAGTCACGCCGATGCCCAGGGCCTCTATTTCAACGCCACCCTCTGCATCCCCGACGGAGCCAGCTGCTACCTCATCCAAACCCTCATCACCTACACCGGTCAGATGACCATGCAGGTTTTAGAATCATGACCAAAAATGCATCGGTACACAAAGTTGTGGTCCACAAACTTGTGTACTTTAAATTTTTTGTTTATATTTGCAGCCAAAATAACTGTATTGATATGAACAAGGCATTTGTATATGTGAAACGGTAGAGGGCAATTCCTCGTATGTGCAGCAACTGGCCTGGAATGTGTTGGCTGAGACAGAGAAGGTTACTACAGAACAGGATTTTTGTCGTGGTGTAGAAGCTTTATTGGCTCAGTGTTCAGCTCTCTTCGAAGAGCAGTTGAAGGGACTGACAAGTTTTCAGATGAATTTTCTGCGCGCTTTGTGTGATGGCGTAAGTTCCGACTTTGGCAGCAAGGCCATTCTGGAGAACTATAATCTCGGAAGCAAGTCGAACATCTCACGTATCAAGACTACACTGCAAGATAAGGAGATGATAGACTTTGATAAGGATAACGTCTATCTGGAAGACCCTGTTTTCAAAATTTGGTTTAAACGTAATATCAAGTAAAGATCCTTGGTGGTATGAATCATTCCTCACTGACGACATGAAAGAGGCCTACGAACGGCTCGTCATCGACAGACTGCAGCGGTTGGGAAATGACTAAATGACTGAGGGCGGTTTTGAAGAACTTGCCGCTTGGTTTCCTTCACACTCTCTAATTAATTTACTCTATTGCATCCTTAAATGAAAGCAGATTGCCACTGTAGTCACACACGCCACTTGTAAGCACTGCCGTACCGCTTATTGTGTGTCTCGGTAGGCTACAATATAGAAAAACGGGGAATCTTTTTAAGACTCCCCGAACAATAACCTCTCGCTTGTGCGTCAAGGTGTTAAATTCCTGGGTTATACCCCATGCAACTTGTAGTGCCGAGTGCGGTCAGTATCGCACTGATAATCGACGCGATGATTTGCAGTGTCCACTTGATAGTTTCCTTCTTTGTCATAAGCCTTGGTTCGTTTTTAGGTTAGTATTCAGTTAATAACCTCCTCCCCACGTGTGGGGCAGGGAGGAGGTGCTCCCTAATGGTGGCCTTCAATTTTTCAATTCTTCCCCTGATCGTCTTCCTCGGGGTCGGGGTCTCCACCGCCCTGGTTGCTACCCTGGTCACCAGAGGTCGAGCCGCCGCCCTGACCGTTGTTCTCACCACCCTGATTCTGATTCTCCTGATCGGGGTCCTCGATGTCACCGCTGTCGCCCGATGTCACACGCTTCAGCACGTTGCCCTCTTCGTCGAGGCAGGTGATCTGGATTGAGGTGTTCTGCAGCTCGTCCTTCACCTCCACGCTGGGCGTGAACACGATGCGACGGGTGGTGATCAGACCGGTCTTCACATCTTCCAGCTTCTCGACAGCCTTCGAACGCACGCCGAAGCGCATTGTTCCCAGTCCGGGGATGGGGATGGAGTGACCCTCGGTTGCCCACGTACGGATTACCTCACCAGCAGCGTCCCAAGCCGCCTTGATTACACCTGCGGAGATTCCGCTGTGGGTAGATGCCTCTGCGAACACCTTTTTCTCCTGAATAGGGATGTACAGGTCGGGACGCATCACGAACTTCTTACCCGGTTTCTTACCAATTTTCAGCTCTCGGAGCTGTGCAATTACTTTAATAGCCATAATTCAATCTAGTTTAGTTTTTGTTTGTTGTTAAGACTCGACTTTGTCGCTTGACTCTGTCAAGAATTTTGTTAGTTCTCTCGTTGTCGCCTGTCAGAGCAGTTTTGGAGGGCCATTAAGTGAAAATCTTGTTCCTATTAATGCGCGCAATTTCTAGAATTAATTCTCGCAATTTTTTGCTTTAATACCCGCTGTCGCTACATCTTTCATTTGACACTGCAAAGGTATAATCTTTTCATTGCGGTCTAAAATATTTTCCCGTTTTTTTTCGAGAAATTACAAAAATGTGGTCACAAATGTCATTTGTCACGAATGTCATTAAGGATTTCGGGAGTATAATAGCTCATAATAGAATTATATATTTATATATAATTCTATTATGTCGTAAAAACGCCTCTCCAAATCAGAAAATGTTAATGACCATCGTGACAATGACAATCATGACATTCTATTATGTTTTACTCTTCTAATTCCGAGTCGTCAGCCTTTCCCAACTCCGCAGCAAATTTTATTCTCGCATTCATTTCTCCTACCAATTGCCGGAAACGCTCAGCAGCAGCCTCGTCTACTATACGGTGTTGGACAATTTGCTCCACTGTATTCTCTTGGAGTTGTTTCAAACTGTACTCAAACCATCTAAGATAAAGATGCATATCTTCCTCCTTGTTTAGATCGTATACATTACCAAATTTGCTGTTGGGCGAAATTAGTCCTGTCCAAAGATATTTAACGACACCTTTATAACCACCGTACTTCTTTATTTTTTTCTCTAATTTGGTTATTCTCTTTTCTCTTATACTGATTTTTTTCTCCAATTTGGTAATGTTTTCCTCAGAACACCTTTTTTGTAACTTAATAATCTCTTGATTCTTCTCCTTTATTATCTCTTTGTATTCTTTGTTCTTTAAGGTTTTTGCCTCCGACTCAGCCTTTATCTTATTCAATTCTTCTTTCAATTTTTCAGCTAGGAATGTCTTCTTTAAGCTGGTATCTTTTTTGTTATTCATTAGTCCTTCAATATCAGACTGAATCATGTTATATTTGTCGCAACAGTAGTCTATATAATCTCTTACTTCCAGGGAGTCGGTGTAGCTCACCATCGCATCTCGCAAGTTTTGTGTTATACTGATGTTTGCCAGAGAAAAAGTCCAGAACGCGCCATTGATCCCGTTAATTGTCCCAAGGTTGAAATGCATCGATTTGAGCCATTTTCTGCAGTTGTTGATTTCCTCCCAGCGTTCATCTGTTACAGTGCCTTCGTAGAGCTCATTTAATGGGAAAGCTATTAATGACTCAACGTCGTACTCGCTGAATGTCATTAGATATTTATTGTCTTTTCTCATCGATTTGTTGATGGTGTCAATCTTTTCCCTATCTAGATCGTTTTCGGGAGTAAAGTCTTCAATATATCCTTTTTTTAAGTCTATAAAGGCTCTTAAAACCAAAACGGTCATCTGTTTTAATGTTAGGTTCTTATTTCTTGCTTTCCAGTTGTCTAGTCTACTCATTTCTTCATCAAAGCGTATGCCTAACTTTTTACATTCCATAAGCACATATGTACGGACCAACACTTTTTGTGGTGTAGTTTCTCCGTTTTTAACCACCTCTATATGTTTCAAACCATAAGCTTTTGTTAGCTCGATTAGATGCCTTCTTGCCTTACTGAATCGAGAACGATCAATCTTGTTATATCTCATTTTTTTTAAATTAATTAGAATTACTCACAAATATGGGTGCAAAGTTATTCCAAATATCTGATTATACAAACTTTTCTTTCTTTTTAAAGAAAAGTAGTGAAAAATGCATTATTTCTCAAAAATAATATGTAATTTTGCACAAAATCTATAATGATGGCTACAGAATTATCACCAGGCAGAGTACTTAACCGCAGTTTCCTTCGCAACCACGAATCGATGGAAACAAAGGTGCAATTTCGTAATTCTCTTAATTCTTTATTGAATAAACTTGATGTTAAGGAAGACGAAGAACATAATAAAACCTGGATTCGAGATTTCCTGACTCATTCTTTTTATGATGACCCATATCAGGTAAATACAAGCAAGCGTGTTGATCAAGCCATATTCGGTCCGGACAGTTCCCGTCCTTGGGTCCTGATGGAGATGAAGGCTCCAGATAATCATACCGACATGCCCAAAGATGGTCATTTTGATCGTAAGAGCTTCTATCAGTTGGTTCTTTATTATCTTAAAGAAGAAAAGGAACGTGATAACAGAGAAATAAAACATCTGGCTATTACAAACGGATACGAATGGTATTTCTTTGAGCGCAAACTCTTTTATCATTACTTCGGTACAAATCGTGCCTTGTGGAATGACGTAAAGAGATATGAGCGCGAAGGAAAGACGAATGACGAAATTTATCTAGAAATCATTGCGCCAACTGTGCGTAAAGTGCAGGAAGACTTCAGCTATGTTTATTTTGATTTACGTAAGTTTGAAAAGCTGTTGAAAGATGATAGTGTTCTGCACAAACGTAGTTTTGAGGCATTATGCAAGTTCTTCTCGCCTACTCATCTATGTATGCTCCCCTACGACTTTGACCACAATCATCTGGATACAAAGTTCTATAATGAATTGCTTTATCTAATGGGAGTGGAAGAGAAGCGGGTGGGACAATTGGATGTCATTCAAAGATTGCCTGAAAAGAAACGCCAGTACTATTCTCTGTTGGAGCAGACCATATGGCATCTTCAGGAATTGGGCGTCAAGGAGGATGACCTGTATGATACCGCTATGGGATTGGTTATATCATGGATAAACCGCATCCTCTTCCTGAAATTATTGGAAACGCAATTGGTCAATTTTAATGGAGGTCAGCAACAGTATAAATTCCTTGCTCCGACCGGAAAAGAACCAGCTATTGTAAACAGTTATCACGATTTGTTTGATTTGTTTTTCAAGGTGTTAAGCAAAACAATAGACGAACGTGACCCGAACATAGGTAGCCGGTATGAACGCATACCCTATCTGAACAGTGCGCTCTTCGAGGTGTCGGAACTTGAAAGGCAGTACTTTACTATCAACGCACTGCCGCACGGCATGATGAACGTCTATTCAGCTACTGTATTGAAAGATGAGAAAGGCAAAGTGCTCAAAGATGATATCGACTCACTCGAATACCTGCTGAGATTCCTAGAGGCTTACGATTTCGGTGCTTACGAAAGTGAGGACGAGGATGAAAGTGAAGAGGAACAGAAAACACTGATAGATGCTTCGGTGTTAGGACTGATTTTTGAGAAGATTAACGGATATATGGAGGGTGCCTACTTTACGCCTGGCTATATCTGTGAATACATATGCCGTGAGACGATAGAACGGGCTGTAGTGACCCGTATGAATGAGCACTTCGGCTGGACATGCGATACGATAGATGAAATAGCAGAGCATCTGAATTATTACGATCCAGAAGTACGACGTCAGGCTAACGTTGTTATTAATAGTATCCGTATTTGTGACCCGTCAGTAGGTAGCGGACACTTCCTTGTGTCAGCATTGAACGAAATGATTGTTCTAAAAGACAAGCTGCATATTTTAGAATATTCCGAATTTGCAAGGAAATATGCTCGTCAGAGAGTCGATGGTTGTTTTATTGACGTTGTTGATGACGAATTAGTTATTAGAGAAGCAAAAACGGGTAAAATATTCTCTTATGATCAGGATAATACACTGAGTCAGGCTCTTCAACGCACACTTTTCGAAGAGAAACGCTGCATCATCAGTCAGTGCCTCTATGGTGTGGATATTAACCCTAAGAGTGTGGATATCTGTCGGTTGCGTCTTTGGATTGAACTGTTAAAAAATGCCTATTATGATAACGACCAGCTACAGACACTTCCCAATATCGACATTAATATCAAGCAAGGCGACGCATTGATGTCTCACCTGAAGGTGGAAGTGAAAAAAGAATCTGCTTCGCAGATACCTACCACGAAGAGTATCAGGGAAATTACCCGTGAATATAAAGATTTGGTGGACGCCTATAAAAAGGGCACAGGTCATGCCAATCGTTTTGAGATACAACGTAAGTTGTATGCTATTAAGCGTGAATTGCGCCAACATATACAATCTGATTTTCTTGACTTTGAAATTTCGCGTGTAAAAGGCGAAGATACCGAGCAGAACTATATGGAGTGGATGTTGGAGTTCCCAGAACTTCTTGACGAGAACGGACGATTTGAGGGTTTCGACGTCCTTGTAGGTAACCCGCCCTATATTGCATTAGGTGCCGACGGAGGTCGACTTCGCAAGCGCTATCAAAAACGCGCCTACGAGACCTTTGACAGCAATGGTGATATCTATTTCCTGTTCTACGAACGTTCACTGAAACTGCTGCGTCCAGAGGGGTTACTATGCTTTATCACATCAGATAAATGGATGCGTAACGATGCGGCCAAGAAACTGCGTAACTATCTTGTAAAGAATTCACAACCTCTGCAGTTGCTTGATTTCCCAGGCCAGAATCTTTTCAAACGAGCTACGGTGGTTAACAATATAATCTTGGTTCGAAATAAAGCCAATCAGGAAATTGCAACCCTTTGTGCTACGACAGAAGGTAAGGATATTGACGATGTTAAGAACATTGGTCTGTTTGTAGAAGAGAATCAGATTCATTGCCAGTTCGCCGAAAACCAGCAATGGCTCATATTGCCGGACGAAAAGCGTAACATTATGCAAAAGATGCTGGAAAAAGGAAAACCTCTGGGGAAATGGGAAAGCATAAAATTTGCAAGAGGAGTGGTTACGGGGCGCAACGATGCTTTTATTATCACTAATGATCAGCGTAGTCAGATACTTGCTAATTGTAAAACCGACGAAGAGCACCAGCGCACAGAGACCCTATTACATCCATTAATCGAGGGAAGCGATATTCATCGTTATCAGCATCAGTGGGCCGATAAGTGGGTGATAGGTTTCTATCCCACATTGCATCTTGATATCAGCAACTATCCAGCCGTAGAGCACCATTTGTTGTTTTATGCCAAAGACTGGCTTATCAGCCAAGGCCACGCCGACATAGCTAATGATGAAGAAAAAATGGCTGAGTTTGGTAAGTTATTCTTAGAGCAGAAAGGTAAAACTGTCATCATTGATGGCAAGGAGTTGAAAGATGCTAATGGCCAGCCCATCAAGTCGCGAAAGAAGACGGCTCATAAATGGTTTGAAACTTCAGATAATATTGCTTTCTATAAAGAATTTAAGAAAATAAAGATAGCATGGGGCAATCTGAATAATCGTGCTTCGTGTACATGGATGCCCGAGGAAATGCATATTAATGCTCCTGCCGTGATGGTAACACCTGGTACGAAATACCTGTTAGCAGTTCTCAATTCCAGACTGGCAGACTTCTTTATGCAAACTATTGCTGTAGTTCGCAATGGAGGATATTATGAGTATAAACCCCAGTTTGTTAAACTGATCCCTGTGATAGAGCATCCTAGTGACGAACAGATACAGGAGATAGAATCTCTTGTTGACCTTGCTATCTCAGGCGATAAGGAAGCTGAGAGAAAGATTGATATTGTATTGGCAAACATGTATAATTTAAGCCCTGAAGAACAAACCCTTATCTAAAAACATGGACAGACTACAGCTTAAAAAGATGACAGCGGCTGAATTGCTGGAGTATTATAAGAATGATGTGTTCGGCAAGATGGGCATCGAGATAGAGGGCCTACAGAACAAAGATGCAGATTATCAGAAATGGGCAAGGGTTAGTGTTGCCGACCAGATGTTAGGCAAAGATGCAAATGGAGACTTTGCCAGCGAACATGCCTTTTGTTTCTTTGACAACAGCCTGAATCCTATCAAGGAAAACCCTCTGATTCAGGAGCCTCAGGATGGTTTGGCCGGATGGCTTGTAGAACTGATGCGTCTGCTGGCCTACCTGTTGGTAAACGATCCCTTCATGTATCCATTTGATCTGAACAGGCTGGATAGCAGGTTCAAGCCGATGGGAGAAGATGGTACGAAGCAGTTTTCACCCAGTAACCAAGAGCTGATTGATTATCTTCCAGCATATTCTCGAACAGGATTCCTTATTGCCAAAATGGTAAAGAGTGTGGCATGTATTGAGGCATCCAAGATAGACAGTGCCTTATTCGATTTCTATGTATTCCGTTGTGGTCGTGAAAATATCGACCTTACTGACAAATTGAGTTGTCTTGGATACATAAACAGATTGCACGATGCCATTGACGATGTTGATTTTCATATACGAAATGGGCGCGAGAAAGGACTGACAATAGAGGAGATTGGTTTAGTGGACTCATTATGGACAGAAATACCGCACAGCTATCCCAAGAACTATGTTGCTGCTGCTCAGGAGATCTGGCAGAGAGTAAAGGTTGTCGTTGATAATTTTGCTGACGGACAAAAGACGAATGAGGATAAAGTTTTTTTTGTCGATGACATTGTAAGATTATCTTTACCGATAGCAGAAAAGTATGATGTTGATATGGAACTGGATGATGAGCATAGTCTGCCTTTGGCATATTTGAAGGATTGGTTGATGAATATTTACAAAGGCAATGACATCTAATTTGTATAATCATTATACAGAAGCGCGACAGCAGAGGATGGAGCGTTTGCAGACTGACGCCGATAGCTTGTTCTCAATTCGACGAGTCAGAGAGTTCTGTCAGGGGGTTATTGCGTCTTGTAATAATCAAGCCAGTTTGGATACATCACTTTCGGAAAACATAGAGTATTGCTTTGCGCTGAATCTCATCACGACTTTCGACCCTGCTAAACAAAAGATAATAGTATGGAGCAGGGGTTGTCAGCGAGATTATTTACTTCAGGAAGCATTTGAAGAGCGTGAGATTAGTATAGAGCGGTTTTCACAGATGAAAATCGCCAGCCGGTGGTACCAGATGAAGGATGATGATCAGGCATGGCGCATATTCGCACATAATATTCCTTTTGGAGAAGCTGACCGAAGTAAAGAAATCACTGTTTTCTTTGATACACTCAACAGAATCTGTATCTTGACGGACATTCTGACAGGTCATGCCGCTGAATATGGTTTCGACGCAGATTATAGCAAGGTGCAACAACCATCCAAAGTGGAAGATCGGTGGAATGTCGGACAGTCGGCACGTCAGCATATCCTTGACCAGTTGCTTGACTTTGCAGACAATGGTGACTGGGTGGATGACGAGATAGCAGACAAGGTAAAAGTGATGCTGAAAACGATATTAGGACAGGGCGAGACTCCTTTAGTGGGTAAAGAGGGAGAATTGTCTGAAGGATTGTGGCAGCTATTGGAAAGCGGACGCGGTGATCGTGTTCGGGTTACGTGGCAGAACATGGTGGGGTACTTCGATGACAGAGGTCTTCTGAAGATAAAGAGTGCTCCAATGCTGAACATGGATTTCTTTGGTGATAAGGAAGGCTCTGATAATATCAACAAGGGGCGTCCCAGTAGGGGCAATATGCCGACAGGCTTAAGTGAGGTACTGCCGTTGCTGGATGCTTACGTGCCTCAGAAGTAATCTGACGTAATCTGAGCGGTATATATAAGTGCTCGATTCTCTGTTTTTGAGAATCGGGCATTTTTGTTTTGAATTGATTTTAAGGCTTTTACGTTATTCAAAAAAAATAATCTGAGATTATTCGCTCAGATTTGTCCAGATTATCAGCTTATATACCTTTGCACCGTCAATCGACCACTTGATGCGTTGGCAAAGGAATATATGGTAACAAAGATTTTAAAAGTAGTGGCACAGACGGAGCCCGTTAATGTGCCGAGTAAGAAATCAGACAACGGCCAACTGGCCAAGTCGATGATCAGGCTCAAGGAGCTTGGTGGTGATTATGGGGATGAGTACATCTGCGCGATGTTCGGCAACCTCGCTCTCTGTAAGTTTGACGCTGGTAAAACCGTTATTGCTTCTCTGCGTTTCCAGACGCACGAAACTAACGGTTCGTTCTTTCAGGATGTAGTGGCAAACGATATTCAAAACATTTAATTAATTAATCGGGCGAAGGTGGAAGTGAAGGAAGTCTACGTAGTGAAAATGGCCAAATTCCGACACAAACCCTTCACTCACAAATTCGCAAGATTATGAAACGTATTAACAAGAAGACTATTTCGCTGAGCGCCACATTGGCCGTCAGCAAGACTGAGACTGGAATGGATTATGTACAGGTGTTGCCTGACAATCCTTGTGTAGGACAAGTGGAGAAGTTTCACGGCATGGGTTACGGCCAGATGCTGAGCAACGGAACTTTCGACTTCATTCGCAAACCCCGTAAGAAACGTAAGCCTGCGCTGAAGCTGCTGCACAGTTCGGTATCGTTCGGTGAGGATGGTTTCGACCGCTTCACGTTCACCCTGCCTTCGGAACAGCGCACAGAGTTCTGCAAGCTGTTGCTCGATGAGGCTGACGAGGCTGCGTTTTTCGTAGAAGATAACCTTTAACCATTAAGAACTATGATCTATAGAATCTATTACGAGGGCAAACGCAAATTTGCCCTCCCTGTTAAAAACCGCGAGGAACTGATGGCGCTGCGCAATTCACCAGAGAATCTGGAGAACCTCGACAAGGCTCGTCAGGGCGACGACGCAGCAAAAGCCAAATTGTTGCAACTGGCTTACAACATAGGCCATGTGGAAGGAGCACTGGCAGGCTGTAGAAGCATCGGTAGCTACTTCTTCCACGATGTGGACTGCTACGACTGCGAACATTCCGAACAGACCAAGGAGCTGATTCTCTCGAAGAAAGATGAGATTGGACTGAAGGGACTTGAACGTTCGGCAAGTGGCGGTTGGCACCTGATCTGCGAGCGTGTGCCGGGCACGACCATCTTGGAGAATCAGGTACGCGTTGCCACGATCTTGCAACTGGAAATGGATACCAGTGCCAAGGATCTGCAACGGGTGGTATATTCGACCAGCGGCAACGAGGAAGATCTGCCTTATCTGGATGACTGCCTGTTTGATGAGCCTCTGTCGGCAGAAGAGTGCGAGGCTGAGTATGAGCGGCTGAAAGAGCGCCAAAGCCGAGGCGAGGAGGATATTCCCGCAGGTGCCAAAAAAGCTAACAAGCACTATCGGCCTTGGGATGAGGAGATGTCTGATGGAAGAGGTAAGACGGAAGATGAAGATGTAAAGCCTCAGACGGCTGAAAGCTCTAAGCTGGACTACAACGGTCTGCCTTATAAGGATATCATTGCGAAGTGGTGGGACTTCTATAACGAAGGCAAAGAGCCGGTAAAGAACAACCGCGACGTGCTGACCTTTGAGCTGGCTGTGAACCTGCGCCACATCTGCGGTTTCGACCGCGAACTGATGGATCAGGTGATTCCCTGCTATGACCACTTCTCGCACGCCCAGAAGATGAAGTGCATCGACTCGGCACTGGCAGAGAGGCGCACGCAGATGCCAAAACGCTTGAAGGATGTGCTCTTCCAGGTGCGTCGCGACATGATGAACGGTGCTGATGCTGACGACGCGAAAGGACTGGATGAGGCTGTGCAAGAGGATGAACGCTTCTACTACAACCGTCTGCCGAAGATGCCGCAAGGCGTAAAGGACTCGATTGACGCCGTTGGTCCTGCTTTGTCGATGCCTGCCGTCACGGCTGTCTGTCCTTGTATCGGTGCACTGGCAACGGGTGTGCAGCTCGACGTTCACGGATCGGTGAACACGCTGAACCTTATTTCCTACATCGCAGGCGACTTCGGTAGTGGGAAGGGCTCGATAGATCCCGTGATAGCTGCCTGGATGAGCGAGGTGAGGGCTCTCGACAAGTTGTATCAGGATCAGGAGGATGAGTGGCGTTCGAAGAAGAATGCGGCCAAGAACAAGAAAGACCAGCCCGAAGAGTTGAAGTTGCCCGTGAGGTTTATCACACTCAACAATACGGTGGCGAATCTGGCTGAACGACTGTCAAACACTGACGGGAAACATGCCTTCTCGTTTACCCCTGAGGCCGACACGGTGGCACAGAAATGGAAGTCGGCCATGAGTGATTTCTCCGTGATGTTGCGACAAAGCTACGACGGTTCGAAGTACGAACGCGAGGCTCGCAGTGCCGAGGCGGTGAATGTGCATATAGAACATCTGCTTTGGAATGTCACGATGTGCGGCACGCCCGACGCCCTCTACCGTGTGGTGAACAACTACACCGACGGCTTTCAGAGTCGAATCGCTGTGGCATGCACGCCCGACAACACCTTTTTCAAGTTGGAGGATAAGCCTTATGTGATGACCGATCGCCAGGCTGAACGTATCCGCCAGATCGCCCATCTGCTGCCCCTGATGCAAGGCGTGGTGGAACTGCCGAAACTCGAGGCCAAAGGGCGTGAGTGGGTAGAGCAGATCAGACTGGAAACCATTAAGAACGACGACAGGGTAAAGGCTCGTCAGCGCTTCCGCATCTGCGTGACAGCACAACGCATGACCTGCTGCATCATGCTCTGCAAGGTGGCCGAACAACTGATAGCCAAACACGGTTTCAACGGAGCCGAGCAGCAGCTGAAAGCCAACCCTAACGTCTGGCGAACCATGCTGCAAAAAGTGCAGACACCGCAGATGTTGGATATCTACGACGTGATTGCCGACTATCTGATGGAAACCGCGCTTTACTTCTTCCGTGACCGCATTGAGAATGCCTTTAATAGTCGTGACTATGCTGGCAACAATGACCGTCGCCGAATGGGTAAGAACGACTCTATCTTTGCCCGTCTCGATATGGATTTCAGTTTCGAGGGTGCCCTTCAGCACACCATCAGTGTCAAGGGATCTAACACGACGCGGAACACCGTTCATCAGATGCTGAAGAACTGGAAGAAGCAGGGTCTGATCGTTCAGACGGAAGCGGGCAGGTTCAGGAAGGTGCAGGAGGCTTGTCATTAATGTCATTTGTCATGATTGTCATTAAGGATTTTGAGAATGGAGATTGAGAATACTCATGAATGCTTCGTGGAGCTCTGGCTGATGCTGGAGCGCACGAGGCGCCTCCTCGGAGGTCAGTGCAAACGGTTCTGCATCCGCAACGTGTTGAAATCGTGGTTTGGTGGTGAGGCCAATGACCGTATGATCTGGGAGGTTTGTACGCAGAGCGAGCAGGAAGGTTGGAACGAACTGCCGCTACCCTCGCTCTATCCCCACCGGCATCGAGAATTCCTGCGTGCCGTCGTAGCCGTTCGACTGGGTATCGGTTTGCGCAAGGTAAAGCTTAAAGACCTCGATGCAGCCTACAGCAAAGCTTTCCCGAGAAGTACATCAATTAATATCAACAAGAAAAGAAGAAAATGAACGAAGTGGAAATGAATAAACAAGTAAAGTTATCCGAACATTTTACGCTCGGGGAAATGTGCAAAACAAGTGCGAAGACTACGGATGGTAACATCCCTTCGCGCGTACATATTGAGAATTTAAAGAATTTGTGTGAGAACTGGTTAGAAAGGCTACGTCTGGTGTGGAACTTGCGCTATGGCGAGGGTGACGACCCCATCGTGATCAACTCAGGTTACAGATCAGAAGCTGTGAATAAGTCGATAGGAGGCGTGAAGGGTTCCAATCATCTCACAGGTTGTGCTGCTGACATCCATGTGGCAGGTGCTGAGCAATTGATTCGCTATGCCTGTATCTTATTGGATATAGCAGATGTCAATAAAAAGGACTTCGATGAATTACTCATCGAGCGCAGCCCGAAGGGAACGTTTTGGCTCCACTTCGCGGTGCGCCCGAAGGATAACCGACGGAAGGTTAGATTTATCCAGACTTAGCGTTATATTACTGCGGTAACCCACTTTTTTTTGGAGTTACCGCAGTAAAATAACTACTATTGGCATGCTTACTGATATTTTTCGATGAGAGGGGCGGCTTGGGGATTGCCTAAGGTCTGGGCTTTCTGAAGGTTCTTGATGCCTTCTTCCTTTTGGCCTTTCAGGCACTGGCCGAGGCCCAGGAAGAGGTAGCCGTCGCTGAGGTCGGCATCGAGGCCGATGCACTCCTGAGCGGTGGCGATGGCTGCGTCGTACATGCCCACACGGATTTCGAGTGAGGCTTTCTCGGCGTAGTAGAGCGTCTCCTGGGGATTCATCTGAATGGCCTTGTCGATGTCGTTGAGGGCCTGTTGGAAGAGGCGGCCTTGAATCTCGGTCTGATGGCGCACATAATAGAAGTTGTCGTTGACATTGGCGGTCATCAGGGTCTCGTATTCGTTCATGTCGGCAACGGCATCACGGTATTTGCCTGCATTGCGACGGGCCTCGGCTCGTGCCCACAGATAGGGGGCGGCTTCTTTCAGATAGGGTTTGCTGAAGGTGGCCAGTGTGGAGTCCATCAGGGCCAGCATGGCAGTGGTGTCGCGGAGCATCTCCTTGCAGCGGGCGGCTCCATAGAAGATCTCGGCATTGCGAAGGTCGGAGCGGGTGAGCTCGTCGAAGATGTTGTAGGCATCGTCGTATTTCTTCTGGGCAAAGAGGATATTGGCCTCCAGCTGTCGGTAGGTGGGCAGGGGGTTGATGGCGTTGGCTGCCTGAATCTCGGAGAGGGCCTTGTCGAGGTTCCAGTCACTGTAGGGCTGGTCGGCCTGGTAGATCTCCTTGTTATAGATGATACGGGCGTAGGTGAAGTGGGCATCGTCTTTGGGCGAGGCGCACTTGATGGCCTGCTCCATGTCGTGCGATGCTTCGGCGAAACGACCTGCGTCAGCTGCCTGGAGGGCTCGGGCTGTATAGCCGTCGGGCACGTTGGGGAACTGACGGATAAAGTCGTCGATGACGGCCACATAGGAGGCGGAGTCGAGTTGGGAGGCTGACAGATAGAGGGCGAGGTTGGCCTCCTTGAGATCGGCGGGCAGCTCTTTACGGATGAAGGTCTGTCGGTAGGTGGTATTGTTGAAGGTGATGCCGGTCATCTTCAGTGAATCGACATAGCTGGCACTGATAGCGTAGCTCAGCGTGTCCTTAGACGAGGCGGGCTGCTGCATCATGCCGATCACTTCGCCGGCCTCGTTGAAAAGGGGACAGCTGACAAGATTCTCGGTCATGGGCATGGCAACGGTGTAATAGCCGAACTCGTTCTGATCGTCGATGATGGTCTCGGCCTTGCGCACTTCACCGCTATTGAGATTCTTCACTTCGCGGTAAGGCAACAGCCACACCTGACTGCCTACGGGGGCGATGGTGGTGCTGAGCGTGAGCGGCTGTGTCTTGTTGTTGGCCACACGGAACTTCACGACGTCGTAGATCTCGTTGGCAGCGAGGATGGCCGACACCTGATACTCCTTGCCCTGTGCATCGATGATGATGGCACGCGAGGCATCCTTGAATGGCGTGAGGTTGCTGATAGCCTCACCATGAGGACCTGTATAGAAGCCTGTGGTGCTGGCAATCATCGAACCGTCGGTACCAAAGGTCTTCAGGGTGAATACGGATTTCGAGGCGCTCTTCACCCAACCTGGCTGGGCGAACACGCATGCAGCTGCCATGAGCAGGCAGCCTATGAGGGATAATTTCTTCATAATCGTAATAGTTGTTTGGCGTTTTGGATGGCAGCATCCGAGACATCGCTGCCACTGAGCATCTGTGCAATCTCGCGGATGCGCTCTTCGGGACTGAGCATCGTCATGCGGCTGACCGTTCCCTGGGCTGTCTCCTCTTTCTCCACGCGATAGTGGGTGGTGCCCAGGGCGGCTATCTGGGGCAGGTGAGTGATGCTGATAACCTGGCGCTCACTGCGCCCCATCTCCTGCATGATCTCGGCCATCTTCTCGGCTATCTTACCACTGACACCCGTATCGATCTCGTCGAAGATGATGGTGGGCAGTTTGACCGCCCCGCTGATCATGGCTTTCAGGGAGAGCATGACGCGGGCAATCTCGCCACCCGAAGCCACCTGAGAGACAGGCTGGAGTGGGGTGGAGGCGTTGGCACTGAACAGGAAGGATATCTTGTCTTGTCCGCTGGCACTGAGGTCGGTGGCGGCAACGTCGATGTTAAAACGTACATGGGGCATGCCCAGCGGTATGAGTCGGGCCTGCATATCCTGTTCAATCTGACGGGCTGCCTTGGTGCGCAACTTAGTGAGTGAGCTGGCCTGTTTCCGGGCTCGCGACGTCAGTTGGTCGAGGCGCTGTTGCAGTTCGGAGAGGGCTTCGTCGCCATTCTCGATATGGCCGAGTTGCTGTTTGAGCGTGTCGCGCTTCTCGATGAGCTCACTGACGGTATCGACGTGGTATTTCTTTTCGAGGTCGTAGAGACGGTCGAGACGGTTGTTCACGGCGTCGAGTTCTGCCGGGTCGAAGTCGATATCCTCGAGTTTGCCACTGATGTCGTGGGCGATATCCTTCAGTTCGATATAGCTGCTGTCGAGGCGTTCGGAGAGCTCTGCTGCATCGTGGAGAACGCCACTGATGCCTTTCAGGGCAGAGATAGCCGTGCGAAGGGTGCCTACGATGCCTGTGCCTTCGGCAGAGAGGGCGTTGTCGGCCTCATAGAGCGCACTCTTAATCTCCTCGGAATGGCTCATCACGTCGCTCTTCTGTTCGAGTTCTTCCTGTTCACCTTCTACGAGGCCTGCCTGCGAGAGTTCGTTGAACTGAAACTGCAGGAAGTCGAGGTTCTGCCGGTTCTGCTCGATATCGGCCTTCATCTGCTCAAGTTCTTTGCTTGTGGTCTGAACTTGTTTGAAGGTGACTTGATAGTCGGACAGTTCTTTCTCGTCGCCAGCGATGATATCAACCACGCTCAACTGGAAATCCTGTTTGTTGAGCAACAGGTTCTGGTGCTGGGAGTGGACATCGACGAGGCGTTCGCCGAGTTCCTTGAGCATGGAGAGTTGTACGGGCGTGTCGTTGATGAAGGCTCGACTCTTACCGGCTGAGGTGAGTTCACGGCGGATGATGCAGTCGGACTGTTCGTATTCGATATCGTTTTCACTGAAGAAGTCTTGCATGTCGTAGCGCGAGAGGTCGAAGTGGGCCTCGATGACGCACTTGTCGGCTCCCTGTTTGATAGCCTTGGAGTCGGCACGCTGTCCCAGCAGCAGGGCGATGGCACCAAGGATGATGCTCTTGCCCGCACCCGTCTCACCGGTAATCACTGAGAAACCTGGATGCAGCTCGATGTCAAGACAGTCGATCAGTGTGAAATTCTTGATATATAGGTGTTTGATCATACTATTGTCGAATGATGTCCCATGAGTTGCTCTGTGAGGCGTTGATACTCATCAGGATGTCGTAGATACGTTCTTTCT
Source organism: uncultured Prevotella sp. (assembly GCA_946415825.1). Taxonomy (GTDB): domain Bacteria; phylum Bacteroidota; class Bacteroidia; order Bacteroidales; family Bacteroidaceae; genus Prevotella. The sequence continues at coordinate 231,446 of CAMKUA010000001.1, forward strand.
CCTTCTGTGTGCCCTTACCCTTGTAGATATTGGAGAGTTCGTCTTTCTTATAGTCGGTCCATATCTGCGGCAACAGGCTCAGGGGCTTGTTCTCATGGGCTGCCTTGAGGTTGGTCTCGAGGGCTTCCGAAATCTGAGTGCGCCCACGTTCGGCATTGTTGGCCATCTCGTCGAGTCCCTTGCGATAGTAGTCGTACTGCAGTTGGCGCATGGGTTTGAGCGACTCGTCGAGGTAGTCGTTGATAATGGCAAAGCGGTTGCGGCTGTCCTCGAACGATTTCCAGCCTGGGAATCCCAGATTCTGGGCATTGTTCACCAGATACATGCAGCGCTGAAGTACATCGGTACCGCCTAAGGGCGCAAAGCTGTCGAGATTGATGCCGATGATGAGGTAAGCGTAGTAGGCGAAAAGGGCCGTCAGCTGATTGTCAATAATCTCGTCGTCGAAGTTCAACTGGTCGAACTGGGCAAACTGGAACTGGAAATTATCGTCCTTATTATTATATAAGGTGGAGGTGTAGGAAGAGTTATAGACGGGGCGGTTGGCCTGGATGAGGGCAGAACATTCGAAGCGGTTTTCTTCGCGGATATACTTGGATACCGTGATATTGAAACTGCACTGGATGCGCTCGTTCTTCTGGAACTGAAGGTTGGTCCACTGGCGCTCGTTGACAAACTGCTCAAGTGTCTGCTGCAGGTTCTCGAACACGCTGACCTCGGTACCAGAAATCTGGCTGTGGTTGATGTTTATACGAGCCTGCAGCTCCTGGGCATGAGCGCCAAGAGCTGCAAGCATGATGACTGATGTGAGTATCGTTCTGATAGCTTTCATCCGTTCAATTGGGCTTCACGAAGGCGGATTCGTGTGAGAACCTGTTTGGTGTTGTAGGTAAAGTCGCCCGAGAGGATCCAACTATAGTAGCCTGGATCGATATGGAGCACATCGGCCACTGGCAGACCCTTGTGCTTGCCGAAGTTGAACACTTCGACGAGTTTGGGATTGCCGTCCTTGTCGAGCACGGGGTTTCCCTGACGGTCTTTCACCTCGCCCCACACAATACGACCAGCGAAATCCACATTCTTATTCATCTTGGATACTTCGGCCAACTGGTCCATATCGTTCTCGAGCACCTTCTCAGGATCCTCGTTAGCCCCTGGCGCATACTTGTCGAGCTGGCCCATCAGTACCCGGTAGGTGGCTTCGGTATCCTGATCAGCCCGGTGGGCCTCGAAGTCTTCCTCCATCTTGCGACCACAGTAGAACTTATAGGCTGCTGCCAGATTGCGGCGCTCCATCTTCCGGAAGATGGTGCAAGCATCGATGAGACGGCATTTGGAGAAATCGAAGTCGATACCTGCTCTGAGGAACTCCTCGGCAAGCAGGGGGATATCGAAATTGTTGGAGTTGAAACCTGCAAAGTCGCAACCAGTAAACTTGTCGGCCAACGTCTGGGCAAGTTGCTTGAAGGTGGGCTTGCCCTTGACATCGTCGTTGGAGATGCCCGTAAGTTGGGTGATAAGCGGATCGATGGGTTTCTCGGGGTTTACCAACTCGTCGCCACGCTCTTCCTCACCATTGGGACTGACTTTGATATAAGAGATCTGGATAATACGATCTTTCACCAGGTCAAGACCAGTGGTCTCTAAGTCAAAGACGACCAGAGGTTTCTTCAGATTCAGTTTCATCTGTCGCGATTAGTTGTTAATGAGCATGGGCATCATCAGCATCAGCACATCCTGATTCTCGGGCTGCTCAGAAGGCAGTACCAGACCAGCACGGCTGGAATCGGCCAACAGGATGAGGACTTCGGCACTGTCGAAATTGTTCAGGATATCGATAAACGAAGAACCCTTGAAACCAATGTTTATCGGCTGACCATTATATTCACACGTCATGCGCTCAGTTGCTGTCTTTGAGAAGTCGTAATCCTCGGCATCGAGCTGGAGGGTTGAGTCTTCCACATGGAAGCGGATGAGGTTGCTGGAATCGTTGGCGAAGGGCTGAACACGACGCAGGGCAGCCAACAGACCAAGGCGATCGACACGCAGTTCATTGGAATTGTTCTGAGGAATCACGGAGTTGTAATTGGGATAGCGGCCCTCGATAAGACGGCACTGGATGATGCCATCGCCATAGTTCACCTCGGCATTGCGATCGTCGAAGCGGATAACGACATCACCACCGTCCTTACCCAGCAGATTGCGCAGCAGGTTGGCTGGCTTCTTAGGCAGGATGAACGATGCGGGCTGCTCACTCTTAATGCTGAAGATCTTATTGCGAACCAACTTATGACCATCGGTGGCTACCACTGCCAGATAGTCGGGACCCAGGTCGAAATAGATACCATTCATCACGGGGCGCAACTCATCCTGTGCGGCTGCAAAGATGGCGCGGTTGATATTCTCGGCAAGAATCAGGTTAGGAATGGTAATGCTGTTGGCATATTCACTGATGGGCTGAGCCACTGGAAATTCGTCGGCATTCTCAATAGGCAGGGAGAAAAGACCGTTCTGATAGGAAATTTTCACGATGCTCTGCTGCTGGTCGACATCGAAAGTGATGGGCTGCTCGGAGAATCCCTTCACAGCTTCCAACAGGTCGTGGTTGCCAATGGCGAAGCGGCAGTAGCCGTCGCTCTCGGTCAACTCCAACTGGGTCTTCATCACGTTTTCGCTATCGGAGGCCATCAGGTACAATACATTGTCTTTGATTTCGAACACGAAATCGCCAAGGATGGGCAAGGCGTTCTTACTGTTAATCACTCTCGAGAGGGCAGTGAGCTTAGAGCTCAGTGCAGTGCTAGATAATGTAAATCTCATAGTTTTATAGTTTCTTTTTGTTCTTGATTACATATTTTATAATTGACGACAAAATTACAAAAAAACGTTGTAATGAACAAAATTTTTAGAAGAAAATGATGTTATTCAAACTATTTTTAGTAATTTCGCCACGTGAAAACGAGAAAATCAACAAATAAAAACATTTAAGTAATGGAATTAACAGGTAAAATTATTGCAGTGGTGCCTGCCCAGAGTGGTGTGTCGGCACGTACGGGAAACAACTGGATGTCTCAGGATTATGTCATAGAGGTTCCAGGACAGTACCCCAAGAAATGTCTTTTCCGTATCTTCGGTGAAGACCGTATCAAACAGTACAATATCCAACAGGGTGAAGATCTTACCGTGCAGTTTGATATTGATGCCCATGAGTTTAACGGACGTTGGTTTAACGATATTCGCGCCTATAATGTGATTCGTAGTCAGGTGGCACCTGCTGCCGGTGCTCCACAGGCTTCTCCCTTCCCACCGGCTGCCGGCGCTACAGCTCCTTTCCCACCAGCACAGGAGCCTGCCAGTGAGGGAGGCAGTACCGACGACCTGCCCTTCTAACCGGTTGTGACAAACGAGTATCAGATACGGGTAGTGCCTGAAGTTGCGGCACAGGAGGATAGGCTGAAAGCTTATCTGGCTGACGAACATGGCATTGACGTAAGGACGATCTGGGGCGTGAGGATCCTGAAAAGGAGCATCGACGCGCGCCAGCGACAGATATACGTGAACCTGAAGGTGCGCGTATATGTCAATGAACAACCCCATGATGACGAATACGTGAGGACGGACTACCCGAATGTGGAAGGCCGTCCTCAGGTTATCGTGGTTGGGGCTGGTCCTGGAGGACTGTTTGCTGCCCTGAGACTGATAGAACTCGGTTTACGTCCCATCGTACTCGAGAGGGGCAAGAATGTGCATGACCGGAAGAAAGACCTGGCCAACATTACCAAGACACAGAAGGTGGACTCGGAGAGCAACTACTGTTTTGGTGAGGGTGGGGCTGGTGCCTATTCTGACGGAAAACTCTATACGCGCTCAAAGAAACGGGGTAATACCGAAAAGATACTGAATGTGTTCTGTCAGCATGGAGCCTCGACAGCGATTCTGGCAGATGCACATCCGCATATCGGTACCGACAGACTGCCCAAGGTGATTGAGGCCATGCGTAACACCATCATACGTTGTGGCGGAGAGGTACACTTTCAAACGCGCATGACGCGTTTGATAATTGACAATTCTACAACAGGCAGAGTCGTTGGAGTAGAGGCAGTGGCAAATAATCCTCAATCTTCAATGTTCAATCTTCAATCAGAATTCCGTGGTCCTGTGATTCTGGCCACAGGTCACTCTGCACGAGACGTTTACAGATATTTGTCTGAAGCAAAGATTGAAGTCGAGGCAAAGGGAATTGCCGTAGGCGTCAGACTGGAACATCCATCGCATTTGATCGACCAGATACAGTATCATTCGAAGCAGGGCAGAGGTAAGTATCTGCCTGCTGCCGAATATGCCATGGTGACACAGGTAGAGGGGCGTGGCGTGTATTCGTTCTGTATGTGTCCTGGAGGGTTTGTGATTCCCGCTGCCACCGACAAGGAACAGATTGTGGTCAACGGCATGAGTCCTGCCAGTCGTGGTACCCAATGGAGCAATTCGGGTATGGTGGTCGAGGTGAGGGCTGAGGATATAGAGGGCGACGACGCCCTGAAGGTGATGCGGTTCCAGGAAGAACTGGAACGGGCCTGTTGGCAACAGGGTAATATGCAGCAAACAGCTCCTGCCCAAAGGATGTCGGACTTCGTTAACCATAAGTTGAGCTATGACCTGCCCAAGTCGTCGTATGCCCCAGGACTGATCTCGAGTCCGCTGCATTTCTGGTTACCCGAGATGATCTCCCGTCGGCTTCAGGAGGGTTTTAAGACCTTCGGACGCAACTCGCACGGATTCCTGACGAACGAGGCCGTACTGATAGCCGTTGAAACAAGGACGAGCAGTCCTGTGAGGATTCTCAGGGATCACGAGACACTGCAACATATTCGTATTCAGGGACTTTTCCCTTGTGGAGAAGGGGCTGGATATGCGGGCGGAATCGTCTCTGCAGGGGTCGATGGAGAACGATGCGCAGAGGCAGCAGCAGCCTTTTTACAAAAAAGATAGCAAAAGATTTGGAACTTACAAATCTTTTTTGTATCTTTGCCACATGTAAAATGTTTAACTAACTAATAGACGTATCATGAACAGGGAGGAAAAATTCGTTATTACGATTAGCCGCCAGTTCGGTACAGGCGGACATGAAATCGGAGCAGAATTAGCCCGAAGGTTGGGTGTGAAACTGCTCGACAAGCAGATCTTGAATGAGGTGGCCAAGCGCAACCGCATTGTTGAGGAAGCTATGGAAAAGATAGAAACGCGTAACCCGCTCTGGCGCGATGATTTTACCAATTTCTATCAAAACTACATGAGCAAGGCTGAATATGATGGTGCAGAGCACGATCAGACATCGCATGAGTTGTTTGATGCTCAGGCTGATGCCATCCGTCATATCGCTGCCGAGGAATCGTGCGTGATTGTTGGCCGATGTGGCTTCCATATCTTCGAGAACCATCCTAACTGCCTGAAAATCTTCATTCACTCTTCAGAGGAATGTCGTAAGCGCAGAATCGCCGACAAGTATGGTTTGGACCAGAGAGACGCTGCTGCGATGGTGGTTGACAACGACTATAGCCGTGAGCTCTACACGAAGACATTTACGGGTAAGGACTGGACTGACGCACGCAATTATGACGTCTGTATCGACGTGAGGAAATTCGGCATAAACGGCGCTGTAGATTTCCTGATGAATTGCATTGAGTAGTTTTTCGGCAAAAAATTTGTGTATATACCGATTTTTTAGTACCTTTGCACGCTGAAATTTCACAGTTTGTAATTACTAAAGAATCGGTATAATGAATATTTCCTACAAATGGTTGAAGGAATACGTGGATTTCGACCTGACTGCACAGCAGGTATGCGATGCCCTGACATCGACAGGTCTTGAAGTCGACGCATTGGAAGAAGTACAGAGTATCAAAGGCGGACTGAAGGGTCTGTATGTGGGTAAGGTGCTTACTTGTGAGGCTCATCCCAACAGTGATCACCTGCATGTAACAACGGTTGACCTGGGTAAGGGTGAACCCTCACAGATTGTGTGTGGTGCTCCCAATGTGGCTGCAGGGCAGAAGGTGATCGTGGCCGATCTGGGCTGTGTGCTTTACGACGGCGATCAGGAGTTTGTGATCAAAAAGTCGAAGTTGCGCGGTGTGGAAAGCAACGGCATGATCTGTGCTGAGGACGAGATTGGCATTGGTCATGATCACTCTGGTATCATCGTGCTGCCTGAGGATGCAGTAGTGGGAACACCTGCCGCTGAGTATTATCATCTGGAGAGCGACTGGCTGATTGAAGTGGACATCACTGCCAATCGTGCTGACGGACTCTCGCACTGGGGTGTTGCCCGTGACCTCTATGCCTGGTTGAAGAGCAATGGCTACGAGACCAAGATGCATCGTCCTGACTGCTCTAAGTTCAAGGTTGATAATCACGACCTGCCCATCGAGGTGAAGATTGAGAACACCGAGGCCTGCAAGCGCTACGCCTGTGTCAGTGTGACTGGCTGTGAGGTGAAGGAGAGTCCTGAGTGGTTGAAGAATAAGTTGAACACCATCGGCCTGCGCCCCATCAATAATATTGTTGATATCACTAACTATGTGATGATGGCCTATGGCCAGCCTCTGCATACCTTTGATGCCGACATGGTGAAGGGTCATCAGATTGTCGTAAAGACGATGCCCGATGGAACACCGTTCCAGACGCTCGACGGCGTGGAGCATAAACTCTCTGACCGCGACCTGGCCATCTGTAATGCCGAGGAGCCGATGTGTATCGCCGGCGTCTTCGGTGGTAAGGGTAGCGGCACGTATGAGACCACGAAGAATGTCGTGCTCGAGAGTGCTTACTTCCATCCCACATGGATCCGTAAGAGTGCCCGCCGTCATGGTCTGAGCACGGATGCCTCGTTCCGTTTCGAGCGTGGCGTCGATCCCAACGGAACAATCTATGCCTTGCAACAGGCAGCCATTCTGTGTCAGGAGTTGGCAGGGGGTAAGGTGTCGATGGAGATCTGTGATGTCTATCCCGAGCCCATCAAGAATGCTGTCGTAGACCTGAGTTTCAAGTATGTCCACGACCTGGTTGGTAAGGACATCGATCCGGAGATCATCAAGGCCATCTGCCTCTCGCTTGAGATGGAGATCAAGTACGAGAACGAACAGGGGCTGACCCTTGAGATACCAGCCTACCGTGTCGACGTGCAGCGTCCCTGTGATGTCGTCGAGGATATCCTGCGTATCTATGGATATAATAATGTGATGATTCCCACGCAGTTGAAGAGTTCGCTCGTCATCAAGGGCGATGAGGACCAGAAGCACAAACTGGCCAATCTCGTGAGCGAGCAGTTGGTAGGCGAGGGCTTCAACGAGATCCTGAACAACTCGCTGACCAAGGGTGCCTACTACGAAGGTCACAACGCCTATCAGGCTGAGAACTGTGTGAAGATTATGAATCCGCTTTCGACAGACCTGAACGTGATGCGCCAGACACTGTTGTTCGGTGGTCTGGAGAGCATTCAGCACAACGTGAACCGCAAGCGTCAGAACCTGCGTTTCTTCGAGTTCGGTAATGTATATACCTTTGATCCTGAGAAAGAGAATCTCGACGATCCCATGCAGGCTTACAAGGAGCAGTATCATGCTGCCTTGTGGGTTACCGGTAAAAGAGTTGAAGGCTCGTGGGCACATGCCAACGAGGAGAGCAATTTCTACGAGTTGAGCGCCTATGTCGAGAATATACTTCGTCGTATCGGTGTGAAGTCGGGTATGATTGTTCGCAAGAAGAGCGACAACGATATCTTCTCTGCCGGACTGTCACTCGAGAACCGTGGTGGCAAGACACTCGTTGAGATGGGTATCATCACCAAGAAACTGCAGAAGCAGTTCGGACTGGACGCACCTGTTTACTACGCAGAACTGAATTGGACAGCACTGATGAAGGTTATCAAGAAGAACGAGGTACTCTACACAGAAGTACCTAAGTTCCCAGCCGTTAGTCGTGACCTGGCACTGTTGGTCGACAACAGCGTAGAGTTTGCCCAGATAGAGCAGATTGCCCGTCAGACAGAGAAGAAACTGCTTAAGAAGGTGGAGCTGTTCGACGTTTACGAAGGCGACAAGCTGCCTGCCGGCAAGAAGAGTTACGCTGTTAACTTCATCCTGCAAGACGAGGAGAAAACCATGGGCGACAAGCAGATTGATGCCATCATGCAGAAACTCATCGCCAACATCAAGAAACAACTCAACGCAGAACTCAGATAATTTTTACATTTTAGAATTTTTAAATTTTAATCATATGGGAAGAGCATTTGAATATCGTAAGGCTACGAAGCTGAAGCGATGGGGCCACATGGCCAAGACTTTTACAAAGATCGGTAAGCAGATTGCCATTGCTGTTAAGGCAGGCGGTCCTGAGCCCGAGAACAATCCTACACTGCGTGCTATCATAGCCAACGCTAAGCGTGAGAACATGCCGAAGGATAACATCGAGCGTGCTATCAAGAACGCGATGGGTAAGGACCAGAGCGACTACAAGGAGGTAACCTACGAGGGATATGGCCCTCACGGAATTGCCATCTTCGTGGAGGCACTGACAGACAACACCACACGTACCGTGGGTGATGTTCGTTCCGTATTCAATAAGTTTAACGGAAATCTGGGAACACAGGGCAGTTTGAGTTTCCTGTTCGACCACAAGAGCGTGTTTACTTTCAAGAAGAAAGACGGACTGGATATGGACGAGTTGATTCTCGACCTGATTGACTATGGTGTTGAGGATGAGTACGACGAGGACGAAGAGGAGAACAGCATCACCATCTATGGCGATCCCTCAAGTTTCGGGGCTATCCAGAAGCACCTTGAGGAGAATGGCTTCGAGGTAACTGGCGCTGAGTTTACCCGTATCCCTAACGATCTGAAAGACGTCACTGCCGAACAGCGTGAGACCATCGACAAGATGGTTGAGAAGTTGGAGGATTTCGACGATGTCCAGACGGTTTACACCAACATGAAACCAGAGGAGATTACGGATTAACCCATAAAATGATTCCCCGCTTGATGAAGGCGGGGAATCTTTTTTTATTGATAGTCTTTCTCTGTAAACACAACATCCAACAGTACCTTCTGAGGATTCTTTTCAGAATGGTAGGTATAGGCAAAACGGAATTTGTTTTCCTTATACACTCTCAGTGAGGTAGTGTTCTTCAGTTCATTTCTCAGCATGTCAACCAAAAATGGCCTTTGGATACTGTCCTGATCAGCTAAGCCTGTGAGACGATAGTAATAATGCAACGTGTGGGTTTCACGCTCGAAGGTCATACTGTCGAGCGTCGTTGTATTATCTAACTTGACAGGACAATTCTTCCGCGTATATTCTTTCGCTTCACGGGCACAACGGTCTTCTAAAGACTCCTGACAGGCAGTAAATAGAACTGTAAAGACAATAAATATCAAAAACTTTTTCATAACGAATGCTATTTTTGGGTGCAAAGATACAAAAAAAAGCAAAAATATAAGATTTACGATGATTTTTTTGTAACTTTGCAGTTCAAAGGACATATAATTTTAATGAATCATATTAGGAATTTCTGTATCATCGCGCATATCGACCACGGTAAGAGCACCTTGGCCGACAGATTGTTGGAGTTTACGAAGACCATTCAGGTCACCGAAGGTCAGATGCTGGATGATATGGATCTGGAGCGTGAGCGTGGTATCACCATCAAGAGTCACGCCATCCAGATGGAATATACATATAAGGGCGAGAAATATATCCTGAACCTGATCGACACCCCGGGACATGTTGACTTTTCTTACGAGGTTTCGCGTTCGATTGCTGCCTGCGAGGGTGCTTTGCTGGTAGTAGATGCCACCCAAGGTGTTCAGGCTCAGACCATCTCCAATCTATACATGGCCATCGACCATAACCTGGAAATCATCCCGGTCATTAATAAGATTGATATGCCCTCAGCCATGCCCGACGAGGTGGAGGATGAGATTATCGACCTGATTGGTTGTGACCGTACTGATATTATCCGTGCTTCGGGTAAGACAGGTGAGGGCGTTGAAGAAATCCTGAATGCTGTGGTTGAGCGCATTCCTCATCCTGAGGGTGACGAGAATGCTCCTCTTCAGGCATTGATTTTTGACTCGGTGTTCAACTCATTCAGGGGTATCATTGCCTACTTCAAGATTGTCAACGGTGTGATACATATGGGAGATCATGTGAAGTTCTTCAATACAGGCATGGAGTACGATGCCGACGAGATTGGTGTGCTGAAGATGGACATGATTCCACGTAAGGAACTGAGTACTGGTGATGTGGGTTATATTATCAGTGGTATCAAGAATTCGAAGGAAGTGAAGGTGGGTGATACGATAACCCACGTTGCTAATCCGTGCCTTGCTGCCATCGAGGGATTCCAGGAGGTTAAGCCCATGGTATTCGCTGGTGTTTACCCCATCGATCCCACTGATTATGAGAATCTTCGTGCATCGTTGGAAAAACTTCAGTTGAACGATGCCTCGCTGACATTTACGCCAGAGAGTTCTGTCGCATTGGGATTTGGCTTCCGTTGCGGTTTCCTGGGATTGCTCCACATGGAGATTGTTCAGGAACGACTCGACCGTGAGTTTGATATGGATGTGATCACCACCGTGCCTAACGTAAGTTATCTGTGCTATACCAAACAGGGAGAGGTAAAGGAGGTGCATAATCCCTCTGGTCTTCCCGACATGACGATGATTGAGCACATTGAGGAACCCTATATCAGGGCTTCCATCATTACGGCGGCTGATTATATCGGTCCCATTATGACTCTCTGTCTCGACAAGCGAGGAGAACTGATTGACCAGCAATATGTTAGCGGTAATCGTATAGAGCTTCACTTTATGTTGCCATTGGGCGAGATCGTGATTGACTTCTATGATAAGTTGAAGTCGATATCCAAGGGTTATGCCTCGTTCGACTATCATGTTGACGGGTTCCGTCCTTCCAAGTTGGCCAAGTTGGATATCCTGCTCAACGGAGAGCCTGTTGATGCACTCTCGACATTGACGCATCAGGATAATGCCGTCACCTTTGGTCGCCGTATGTGTGAGAAACTGAAGGAACTGATTCCGCGTCAACAGTTTGATATTGCCATACAGGCCGCCATCGGTGCAAAGATCATTGCCCGTGAAACTGTAAAACAAGTGCGCAAGGATGTAACAGCCAAGTGTTATGGCGGTGACGTGAGCCGTAAGCGCAAACTGCTTGAGAAGCAGAAACGAGGCAAGAAACGCATGAAACAAATTGGTAATGTGGAGGTGCCTCAGAAAGCCTTCCTTGCAGTGTTGAAATTAGACTAAAAACTTTAAAAAAGACCTATGCCAAGTATTAGTTTGACAACCAGAGACGTTGCGAGAGAATTAGCACGTCGTTACAGCACAATGACACATGACGAGCTTGACCTGCTCGAAAGCATTCTTGTGCCTATGAAATTTGCAAAAAACGAGATGATCCTGAAAGAAGGCGACACATGCACAAATATCTTTTGGGTTGTAAAAGGACTGGTTAGACAGTATTATTTCAAGAACGACAAGGAACTGACCGAGTATATGGCGACAGAGAATTCGATTGTCATGTGTATCGAGAGTCTTTTCCGTGAGCAGCCATCTCAGTTGCAGATTAAGGCGCTTGAGCCGTCAGTTCTTATTGCCATACCCAAGGCTGACCTCGAAGCTGTGGCTATGAAAAGCGTCAACATTCAGATCCTGTATCGTAAGATCTTGGAAGAATCCCTCATTCTGTCGCAGCACCATGCTGATATGTTGCGCTTTGAGAGTGCACAGGATCGTTACCAGAAACTGGTAAAGAATCAGCCTCAGTTGGTGCTTCGTGCTCCATTAGTGTATATTGCCAGTTATCTTCAGATGACTCCAGAGACCTTGTCAAGAGTGCGCACTGCCACATTGATGGAAGGAAAATAGGTTTCTAAGGAAGTATCACTAGATTTAATCCAAAGACTCATATAAGTTATGGAAAAAGATTTCAAAGGTAGTGTCGCCGTTCGTTTCTGAAAGGTATAGTTATGCAATTGTTAAAGATAAAGGTATTTGTTATTTTAACAACTTCCTGATTTGTTTTTCCGTGGCACCAGGTAA
>CAMKUA010000002.1:0-119879 GCA_946415825.1 uncultured Prevotella sp.
TGCTGCTATTTTCAATGCCATAGTCCTGCCCTTTCTATTGTTAATATACTATTCGGCTGCAATAGTTACGACAAGTTTTCCAATCATCCAAACTTTTCTGCCAAAAACAATGTCCCGCAAATTTTTCTGCAAAAATACGAAAATTCTGAAAATAATACTTATCTTTGCAGAAAATTTTAAAACTATAAATCTTATGTTAGACAAAGAAAGAGGGTTGTACATCGCCCATTGCGCTGACGGCGCGCTCAGTATTGAAGGTAAGATGGCTAACCGCCACGGGTTGATAGCTGGTGCTACAGGTACGGGTAAGACCGTGACACTGCAGGTGATTGCCGAGACATTCTGCCAGGCAGGCGTGCCCTGCTTTATGGCCGACATGAAGGGCGACCTGAGCGGTATCTCGCAGACGGGAAAGCTGAGTGGTTTCATCGAGAAGCGTATGCCTGAGTTCGGCATCGAGAATCCTGAGTTCCAGGCTTGTCCTGTGAGGTTCTTCGACGTGTTCGGCGAGCAGGGCCACCCGATGCGCGCCACCATCTCGCAGATGGGGCCGATGCTGCTGTCGCGCCTGATGCAGTTGAACGAGACGCAGGACGGTGTGCTGAACATCGTGTTCCGCATTGCCGACGACCGCGGCATGCTGCTGCTCGACCTGAAAGACCTGCAGGCCATGCTCGACTGGACCGCAAAGCACGCCAAGGAGTACACCACGAAATACGGCAACATCTCGGTTCAGACCATCGGTGCCATCCAGCGCGCGCTGTTGCAGTTGGAGACGCAGGGAGCCGACAAGTTCTTCGGAGAGCCCTCGTTCGACATCTACGACCTGATGCAGACGGAAGGCGGCAAGGGTGTGATGAGCGTGCTGGCGGCCGACAAACTGATGATGCAGCCCAAACTCTACTCGACCTTCCTGTTGTGGCTGCTCTCCGAGCTCTACTCCACCCTGCCCGAGGTGGGCGATATGGACCTGCCGAAGCTGGTATTCTTCTTCGACGAGGCCCACATGCTGTTTACCGACACCTCGAAGGCACTGCTGGACAAGATTGAGCAGGTGATCCGCCTGATCCGTTCGAAGGGTGTGGGCATCTACTTCATCACCCAGAGTCCGACGGATATTCCCGAGAACATTCTCGGACAGCTTGGTAACCGCGTACAGCACGCCCTGAGAGCCTATACGCCGAAGGACCAGAAGGCCGTGAAGACCGCTGCCGACACCTTCCGCACCAATCCAGCGTTCAAGACCGACGAGGCTATCATGAATCTGGAGACGGGAGAGGCACTCGTGAGCTTCCTCGACGCCAAGGGTGCCCCCAGCATCGTGCAGCGCGCCAAGATTCTGTTCCCCTTGTCGCAGATAGGCGCAGTGACAGAAGGTCAGCGCCTGGACATCATCAAGCAGAGTCGTCTCTTCGGAAAATATGACACCCCCATCGACCGTGAGAGTGCCTTCGAGGTGCTGATGGCCGAGGCCGACCAGCTGGCGGCTGCCAAAGAGGAGGAGGAAGCTGCCAAGGCTGAGGAGAAGGAGGCTGCCAAGGGCAAGCAGAAGCCGGGCATCATGGGTAAGGTGTGGAAGGCCATCATCACTGCCGTCACTGGTACGCTGGCCACCATCCTCGGTACTTATGTGAGCGACAAGATTACGGGTAAGAAGACGAAGTCGAAGACTTCAGCCACAGGCCGTGTGGTGAAGAATGCCACCAGTGCTGCCACGCGATCAGTGACCAGGGAACTGACGCGCGACATTCTGGGCAACCTGATTAAATAGGCCAAGTCACTACGATAACCATCACATCAGCTCGTGAGACTATTAAGAGCCTTCACTGGTGTATTATTATGCATCACCACGGCCATCGATGCCATGGCTCAGGAGGTTGTTGCCGACAGTGTCATCAGATCATCGGGCGACAACAACAGGAACGTGCTGATGAATGCGGCCTCTGTCTCACAACCACGTCAGATCTCACTGGGGCTTCCCATATCCGGCCATGCCTATCTCTATGAAGACGGTCTGCCGGTATCCTATTATAATTACCAGGTCTATCCTTACAAGTCGTGGCACGGCGGTGTGAGCCATGAGTCGGTACGGACCACTGGGCCTCAGGATATGGCATTGAAGTATGGCGTCATCACCTATAGCGTTGACAGTTATTCCAAACTGGCTGGCAACACATTCGAAGGGAAAGTCAACTACACGCTGAATCACTTCGGGCGTCATGCGGTGGATGCGAATGTCTCCACGCCAGTAGGAAAGGGTTGGGGACTCTCCATCGGCACCTATCACAACATGGATCCTGGAAGCAACCATCTCGACATGTCAACCTTGCAGGAAAGTGTGCACTTCTACAAGGCTGCCGTCTCAAAGGTCTGGAACGAAGGCAGGGGCAAGGCTGGGCTCGTATTCCAGTATTCGCATAACAAGGAGATCGTCGAGAACTTCGGTCCCTTCATCTTCGTGGGCGACGGCAGTGTGAAGGAGTACGACGGCTTCAGGTTAGGCATTGACCAATACCGCCCTGCCAACAAGACGACGAAGTATCTGGATGTGACTACAGGACAGATGGAAGAACAGGACATCGATGATGCAAACACCAACAAGATTTACAATGTGAATTTCTTGCTGGACTATCAATGGGACAGTGGCGTGAAGCTGGCCGTACACAGCAAGTTCAAGCACGGTCATGCCTTCCGTGCCAACCCCACTGTGATGGGCGTGAGCGACGCCACTGCCGAAAGCGGATTTACCTACGAGGACGGCGCCACCTATACGGGTAAGGTACAAACGCGCAGGATGCTGCACTTCGACGGGTTCGAACATTCCTGGATGACCAATGCCGAACTGACTGGCAGATCAAAAAAACATCGTCACAAATGGCGTGCAGAGGCTGACTACTGGCTCAACCACGGAGGAACGAACACCTCCATGTATCTATTCGCGCATGAGGTGAAGAAAGATCCGAAGCTACTGCTGCTCAACGGAAGTGATGGCTATTCGTACAACTCGTACGCAGAGTTTTACGACGGACATGAGCATAAGCTATTTGCACTGGCATCTGATGAGTGGAACGTATCCAACCATCTGTGGCTCTACGGAGGTGTCAGGCTGGAGTACTTGAATGTGCAGGGCTGGGCCGCTAACGAACCATGCGAGGGCAACATACGCCATACAGGTTTCAGTCTGGCGGACAAGGGTGTTGAAAAGAACCATTTCAACAACAACTATTTCAACTATGCCTTCATCGGCTGCATCCGCTATGCCCTGTTCCCCGGATTTGGCTTACAGGCCGAGTATTCTTCGGCTACTATCCATTCACAGTTGTTCCACTACGGTACCTACAACTACCCCACCCAGAAAAGCATGCCGACGAACTATTTCAGGGGTGGCATCTACTGGAAGAACAAGTGGATAGACCTCACCTCGCAGATGACCTACATCAGCATGAAGAACTCGCAGGAACGCCCCAACTTCAGTCATGTGCTGACCAAAGATGTCGGCGACATGAAGGCCGGTATGATCGAGTCGTTCACCAAACCATTCTTCTACGACATGGCAACGCTCGGATGGCTGACCGATGCCATGATTACTCCCATCAAGGATCTGAGCATTCACGTGATGTTCACCATACGCGACCCACGGTATAAGAGCTACAAGATCACCCCCACCTTCAGCGACGGGGTGACGGAAGAGTATGACTTTACCGACAAGACGATCACCGCCCTCTCCAAAGCGGAACTGGAGGTTGAGCCTTCCTACCGTTTTGGCGACTGGCGCGTGTGGCTGAGTGTCAGATATTTCAGCAGGCAATACATCAACAAGACCAACACGCTCTATTTCAATGGGCGCTGGGAAACCTTCGGAGGTGTGGATTTCAAACTGAACCGCTACCTGAGTTTCTCGGCAAACGTGGTTAACATTCTCAACCAGAAAGGTGCCAGCGGTTCCATCCCCGCTGCCGACCTGATAACCGACCCCTCAAACTACAAAGACTATGTGATGGCGGGTACGTTCATCCGCCCCTTCACGTTTGAGTTCACGACCAAACTGAGTTTCTAATTCATGGCGGATTAGACACTCATGAGCCCTAGGCTCCCTGAACTCAGGGCAACCTGACTAAATAAGGTACAGCATATCGCTGTTCAGATAGCGGTACATGCACTGACGAAGGTTGAGCATGTACTTCAGATGATAGAAATTATCGATTTTCCACTGATGATCCTCATACACCAGTTCGATTCGGGCTGGCGTGTATGATTCAGGGTCATAGACGGTGAAATTGACCACAGCCGTCTTCTCGTTGTTGGGACCAACGGTGAGATCGGCCACCTCGAACTCGTCGAAGCTGATGAGCTGGGAGTCGTAGGCCATGGTCCAGCGGTTGACCTCAAAGAACAGCGAGTTTGTGAGATGCTCCTTGGCGCGCACGGCCATCAGGAGATTGTTCCAACGCTTGCTGCAGAAGGTCTTGTCGAGCATATCACTTTCCACAGAGCCACCCATATAGGTGCACTCGTGCTGGATGATGGAATAGATGCCTTTCACACGATTGAGCACGAGCTCGCGCTCTAAGGCCAAGGCCATCTCCGACTTCTGGGTTTCACTCAAGACACTATCTTTGACGGCCACGGCAGTGCCAGTGTTTTGAGAGCGCTGACAACCTGTTGACCATACACTAACAACAAGCAATAATGCTAAGCCTAATACATTTACTAACTTCTTCACAATTCTAATGGTATCTTTTACGCCGCAAAGATACTAAAAAAAATGATGCGACAACACTTTTGGGGATACTTTTTCAAAAAACAAAGCAACTTGATGTGTAAATATAGCTTTTTTCCACACTTTCGACGGTCTCAAACCTTAAATCCGGACGAGAAAGCACCGTCTTAAGATCGTTGCTGATACCTGTGCCAATGAGTTTGAGGGCGGCTTCCTTCATGGTCCAGTATCGAATAAAGGTCCTGGCAGGATCGGGCGACGACTCGATGGCGCTCAGTTCGTCGTCGTTCATGGTATAGCGCGCCAGACTCTCCTTGTAGGGACGTATCAACTCGACATCGACACCAACGGGCTGATCGCTGATGGCACAGACAACGGCTTCCCGGCAGTGGCTGAGGTTGAAGAAAATCTCCGGACGGCCCACGATGGAGGGCTTGCCATGTTCGTTGTACTCAAAGAGAGGATTCCCAGTGATGCCGTAGTGTTGGCGAAGACCCTGTTTGAGAAGCTGGTAGGCGAGCACACAGAGGCGCTGACCCAGCAAGTGCTTGAGGCGCAGTGCCTGCTCGCGCCGCTGCTCGGAGATCTCGTTCAGTGCCGCCTCCAGGTCAAACCCCCAAATATCCTCCGCCACCAAGGTAATCATAACTATCAACTATCATCTATCCACTATATACTATCACTTCTCGCCTACTCCAGTCCCACTTCTGGCATCGGAATCCTACGGTTTGCATTCTCCTTCGCCCCAAGATCAACGAGTTCGCGCCCCTTCTGGGCTACACTCTGCCTGCCGGTAATCAACTTGTTGTTGGCACTGTCGTAAGCCTCCTGCACCTTATGGATCTTCTCGCCCAGATCGTTGTAGCGCTGCACAAAGTCGCCTAAGCGGTCGAGCAACTGCTCGGCCAGACCGAACACCTTCTCCTGATTCTCAGCCTGCTGGTTCTGCACCCAGGCGATGTGGATCATGTGAAGGATGCCCAACAGGTTCTGCTCGCCCGTCACAAAGACCTTCTTCTCAAATGCATCGCGCCAGAGCGAGGGGTCGTTGGCAAGGGCCAACTGCAACGACGACTCGAAGGGCACGAACATGATGACGAAGTCCACCGTCTCGCGCCCGTTCTTGATATACTTCGAGTAGTCCTTGCGGGCCAGTTCGTTCACATGGCTGCGCACACTCTTGATGTGATCCTGCAGATAGCGCTCCTTGTCCTCGGGCGTCTCGGCATTGACATATTTCTCATAGGCAACGAGCGACACCTTGGAATCGACGATGGCATCCTGACCCTGCGGATAGTGCAGGATGACGTCGGGCTGCATCTCGCGCCCCGTCTCATCGTTCTTCAACGGGCGCCCCAGTTCATCGCGCAGACGAGCCTGCACCTCGTAGTGGATGCCCTCGGTAAGTCCCTGTGAGGCAAGGAGGTCGCCCAGGATAATCTCTCCCATATTGCCCGACACCTTATTATCGCGACGGAGCACATTGGTAAGGTTCTCGGCCTTCTCGCCCAGTTGTTGTGTCTGCTGCATCATCTGGAGCATCTGCTCGCGGAACGAGGCAGAATGGGCCGCACTCTCCTTCTGATTGTCGTTAATGGCCTTCTGCATGTTGGCGATAGCCTCCTTGAGGGGTTGGGTAATGCCCGTCATGGCCTCGGTATTCTGCTCCTTGAGTTTGGTGGCACTGGTCTCCATCAGCTGTTGGGCCATGTTCTTGAAGCGCTCCTCGTGGCGCTGCAACTCTTCTTCCATCTGCTGGCGCACCAGTTCCAACTCCCTGCCCTGCGACTCGGCACGGGCATGGAGCGCCTTGTTCTCTGCCTCGAGGTGGGTCACCCTGCTCGTGGCCGCACTGAGCTGCTCGCTCTTCATGGAGAGCTCGATATCCTTCTTGCCCGAGGCCACATTGAGGGCATCGAGACGCTTGTCCATCACCACGTAGAGCACCACAGCGCCCACCGCTATACCTATTATTATATATAAGACTATCATCATAATGGATGCAAAAATACAATTATTTTCGAACACAGAGACACGAAGACACAGAGATTATTATTAAAAAAACAAAAAACTTTGCATCTCTGTGTCTGTGTGTAGCAATATTTTAATAACTTTGCCTAACAACTGACAATCAAAATCATTCTTTAACTTACAAAACTTAAGCATTATGGATTACAAGATTATCGACATCGAAGGTGTAGGCGACGTTTATGCAGAGAAACTGACGGCCGCAGGTATCAACAAAGTGAGTGAGCTGCTCGAGAAATGTGGCGCCCCCAAGGGCCGCAAGGAACTGGCAGAGGCTACCGGCATCAGCGAGAAACTGATTCTGCGCTGGACGAACCATGCCGACCTGTTCCGTATCAACGGCGTAGGTCCGCAGTTCTCTGAGTTGCTGGAGAAGGCCGGTGTGGACACCGTGAA
Organism: uncultured Prevotella sp.; assembly: GCA_946415825.1. Classification (GTDB taxonomy): domain Bacteria; phylum Bacteroidota; class Bacteroidia; order Bacteroidales; family Bacteroidaceae; genus Prevotella. The sequence goes on from CAMKUA010000002.1 coordinate 7,145, forward strand.
GGAATTCCGTCATCGCGTGGCCGAGAACCTGCAGCCAAAACTGGAGGAGATCAACGCCGAGTTTAAGATCTGTGGCAGAGTGCCATCTGTGGCTGAGGTGCAGAAGATGATAGACCAGGCCAAGGAACTGGAACCCAAGGTAACATACTAACAAGAACGATTAATCCCAGCACGGCTGGGATTTTTTATTTCCCTGTTGAAAATGAAGCACTACGCCGAAGCCACTTGAGTCTTGGGCCAGTTGACGAGGTATAGCTTTTCCGTGGCACGGGTGAAGGCGGTATAGAGCCAGTGGATATAGTCGGGCGTGAGCATATCGTCGGTCATATACCCCTGGTCGAGATAGACGTGAGCCCACTGACCTCCCTGGGCCTTATGGCAGGTGACGGCATAGGCAAACTTTATCTGGAGGGCATTGTAGTAACGGTCGCTCTTCAGTTTTTTGATGCGCTCCGGTTTCGTAGGGATATCGGCATAATCTTCCATCACAGCGTTGAATAGCTGTTCCTGCTGATCGTGCGTCAGGGCAGGAGCCTCAGTGGTCAACGAATCGAGGACAACAGTAGCCGTCAACTCAAAGTCGTCATAGTCGGGGAACTGCATGGTGACCTCGGCAAAACGGAGGCCGAAGAGTTCATGGACATTCCTGACGCGCTGAACCACTGCGATGTCACCATTGGCCAAGAAAGGAATCTCCTTGGAACCTTCTGTCCAGAAATAGTTATTCTTCACGATCATCAGCTGATCGCCTCGACAGAGTTCCTCTTCGCGGTCGAGCACCGTGTTGCGGATGCCCTGGTTATAGATGTTAGCCCGTTTATTGCTGCGGGTAATCACAATCGTCTCGTCGAGCCCCATCCTGCCATAGCTGGAGGCCAACGACTCTATCAGTTCATCGCCTGGCACCACCTGTATGTCGGCAAAGCCCTCGAACTTGATACGAGGCAGTCCTGTCATCTCATCATGCGTAATCATCTGCCGGATCATCGTGGCATTCCAGAGGATGCCCGATGCTTCGCTCATTCCCGGACCTGGCCCGCCTACCCGTAGCCTTTGGCGCAGCACCTGATTGAGATCGCACTCATAGACCTTCATACCATAGCCCCGAAGGACCTCAGCCATGAGTGCCGGACTCTCGTCTTCACCAACGGGAGGCAGCTGCGCCTTGTCGCCTATGAGCAGCATACGACAATTCTGACCATTATACACAAACTGCATCAGGTCGTCGAGCAGACATCCACTGCCAAAGGCTGAATCGCCATAGCCCTGATTGGCAATCATCGAGGCCTCATCGACGATAAACAGAGTGTCGCGATTCAGATTCACATTGAGATTAAAGGCAGAGAGGTCGCCGGCAGACTTCTGGCGGTAGATGCGGCGATGGATGGTATAGGCCGCATGACCCGCATTGAGCGAGAACACCTTCGCTGCCCTGCCCGTTGGCGCCAATAGCACCATCTTCTGTTCGAGTGCAGCCATCGCCCTCACAACGGCTCCTGCCAACGTCGTCTTTCCCGTTCCGGCAGAACCGCGCATGATCATCACCACGTGCTCGGAACGATCGGTCATAAAGAGCGAGAACACGTCGAGGGCATGCTCCTGTTCTGCCGTCGGGGGGAGCCCAAGCGTCTGTAGAATGCGATATTTCAGTTCGTCTTGAATCATCTCGACTGCAAAGATACGAATAAATATCATTTTTCGTTCTTTCGTTTTTCCATTTTTCATTTTTTTTATTACCTTTGCAGCCAGATATGCAAATCAACAACAAAGTCGTTAACGCCATTCTGATCGTCGTTGCACTCGGGCTGCTCTGCCTGTGCATCGCCAGTGTGATGCGTGGATGACCACAAACCCAAGACGCATGGAAGATATCTATCAGAGAAAACTGATTATACGCATCGGAAAGAACACCCTCTCGTTCACAATGCCCAACCCCACCGACAAGGATCGCCCCATACTCTACGAACCCTATGTCGTGAAAGGCGGTATCTCGATGGCCGTCAACCTGAGGGAAGCCTTTAAGACCGCCGACCTCACAGCCATCGACACCCGCAGGGTGCAGGTGCTGATGGATACGCCCTCCATGCTGGTGCCCATCGAGGAGTTCGACGAGGAACAGATCACCGAACTCTACGACCATGTCTTCCCAGCCACGCAGGAACAGCGCGTGGTCCGTTTCAACGTGTTGCCCTCGCTGAAGGCAGTCTGTCTGTTTACCATTAACAAGGACCTGGCCGGTGTGCTACATGACCGCTTCGACGACCTGCAGTTCATCCACGCCCTGACGCCCGTATGGCAATATCTTCACCAGCGCAGTTTTACGGGGCATCGCAGCAAACTCTATGGCTACTTCCATGGCAAGCGCCTCGACATCTTCAGTTTCCAGCAGAACCGCTTTAAGTTCTGCAACGCCTTCGACACCACCAACGGGCATGATGCCCTGTACTTCCTGCTCTACGTGTGGAAGCAGTTGCGCCTGGAGGCTGAGCACGACGAGATGCACATCGTGGGCGACATCCCTGAACAGGCCTGGGTGGTACAGGAACTGAAGCGCTATCTGCAGAAGGCTTATGTGATCAACCCCTCGGCCGACTTCCTGCAAGCGCCTGCCACCAAGATCAAGGATATGCCTTACGACCTGATGACTTTCTTGATTAAAGGGCGATGAGGATTATCACTGGGAAATACAAGGGGCGCCACTTCGACATTCCGAAGATATTTAAGGCCAGGCCCACCACCGACTTTGCCAAGGAGAACATCTTCAACGTGCTCTCAGGCTACATCGACTTTGAAGGTGCCAAGGCCCTCGACCTGTTCTCCGGCACAGGCAGCATCACCCTCGAACTGCTTTCGCGTGGTTGTGCCCAGGTCATCAGCGTAGAACTGGATCGCGACCACCACCGTTTCATACAGCAATGTCTGCAAAAGCTGGACACCAACGCCTGTCTGCCCCTGCGGGGCGACGTGTTCCGATTTATCAAGACGTGCAAACAACCCTTCGACTTCATCTTTGCCGACCCTCCCTACGCCCTGAAGGAACTGCCCACCATACCCGGCATGATATTCGAGAAAGGACTGTTGAAGGAGGATGGTGTCTTCGTGTTCGAGCATGGCAAGGACCACGACTTCTCGGGCGATCCCCACTTCGTGGAGCATCGCAGTTATGGCAGCGTAAACTTCTCGATATTCAGAACAACGGGGAAAGCATCCTTGTAACACTCTCCCAGAGTCGCTTAAAGAATCCACGGTTCATTCTTCCAGGCACATCGGTCAGAAGGATGGACTGTTTCTCGTCGTCGAGATACACCTTCTTCATTCTCAGGGCCACCCCTTCATCGTAGAAGAAGATGTTGGCCTCGAAATTATTCTCGAAACTACGGAAGTCGAGGTTGGTAGAGCCACAGGTGGTGATGGCATCATCGCACACCATCAGTTTGGAGTGGAGGAAGCCGGGCTTGTAGAGACTGACCTGAACACCAGCCTCCACCACCTCGCGCAGATAACTGCGACTGGCCCACTCCACGAAGCGCGCATCGCTGTACATCGGACAGAGTACCCTGACATCGACACCTGCCAAGGCAGCCGTCTTCAGGGCGAAGAGCACAGAGTCGTTGGGCAGGAAGTAGGGCGTCTCCAGATACAGATAGCGACGAGCGCCAAGGATAATGCGCACAAAACCCTGCATGATCTCAGGATAAGGCGTAACAGGACCACTGGTGACCACCTGAGCCAGACAGTTGTTGACGGTCTGCTCATCACGCAGCACGGGGGGATAGTACTTACGATCGGAGAGCAGCGTACGGTCCACGAAATACCAATCGACGAGGAAGGCCCGCTGCAAGGCATAGACGGCACCACCCGTCACCTTTATCATCGTGTCGCGCCAAGGCATCTGACCAGTGCCCTTGACATAGCGCAGGGCGATGTTGATGCCACCTATGAATCCCACGTTACCATCGATGACCACGATCTTACGGTGATTGCGGTAGTTGACCTTACTCGTAAACGAGGGGAAGCGCACAGGCAGGTACGACATGACCTGAATACCTTCCTCACGCATTCGTTCGAAGAAACGGTGCTTCACGTTCCAGCATCCCACGTCGTCGTAGATCACGCGAATCTCCACACCTTCGTGGGCCTTGTCGATGAGGGCATCGGCCACCAAGGTGCCCAAGGCATCGTCGGCAAAGATATACATGTCGATATGGATGGACTGACGGGCCTGACCTATCGCTGCCAACAGAGCAGGGAAGAACGTATAGCCCTCGGTATAGATATCTATATGATTATCCTTGAAGGGAAGGGCGAGATTCTGGTTGACGAAGAGGTCGATGAGCGGTTTGTGCTTCTCAGGCAAGCGCAGGTCGTGCTGCTCGGCAAACTCGAGCATGGAGCGCTTGGTGAGTTGGTTCATGCTTCGTTCGCTGACATGGCGCTCCTTACGGGTATTGATGCCGAAGAACAGGTAGAACACAATACCTACGACGGGGATAAACCATATCACCAGTGCCCAGGCCATCGTCTTGGCAGGCTGACGATTGTCCATCACCACATGGATCACAGCCATGACGGCGATGATCTGATAGATGACGAATATGACGTTTACCCAACTCATTCCTACCTCACCAAATCGTTGCCCAACTGCTTGGCGATGGCATCACGAATCTGCTGAGTGTCTTTTAACTCCGTCAGGAGTGCCATCACCTTTTCCGTGTCATTGCCAGCCTCTTTCAATTGGGCCTGTATCTCTTTCAGTCGTTTCTCTATAATGTCGAGCCTCAGGTCGAGCACCAGGTGGATCACATTCTGGCGCAACCCGTTTTCGCGCTCCTTCAGTTGGAACCCCTTACCCAACTGATGACGATCGATGGCCAGTTTGATGGCCAGTTCGCTGATCTCGATATCAGGATGCTGCATGAAGTAGGTCTCGGCCTTAAAGCCCCCCTCGCCACTATGCTCTACCGCCTCCTGGAGTATCCTGTTATAGCGCTCGTCGTGGAAGGTCAGTCCGTCTTGTCCCAGATCGTAGGCGATATACTGGGCGACGGTCAGATTAATCTTCTCGCCATCGTCAGTCTCCACATTCTCATAGATCACCTTCTCGCCATCGCGTATCACGGTCCTGATCAGCAGGCGCTCCACCTCGTGAGTCTGCTCATCGACGGTGTGCAGACCGATGAACTCCTGAGGTTTCTCGGGCTCTTGTTTCGCAGCCTCGCGCTCACGTTCCTTCTGTTTGTCCTCGAGGTCCTTGCGTATCATGTTGTTCATCGAGTTGATCAAGGTCTGTTCCTTGATACCCAACCGCTGGGAGAGTTCACTGAGATAGGTAGAGCGCAGTATCTGGTCCGGTATCAGGGAGATGCTCTTCACGATGCCTCCGATGGCCTCTGAGCGCTTCACGGGGTCCGTCACATTCTCCACCGTCAGGTGCGTCTTAAACGAGATGAAGTCTGTGGCGTTCTGTTCGATATACGCCTTGAATTCCTGGGCACTGTGCTTACGGCTGAACGAGTCGGGGTCGTCGCCATCGGGCAAGAGCAGCACCTGGAGGTTCATGCCCTCAGCCAACAGCATATCCGTACCTCGCATGGCAGCATGGATACCAGCCTCGTCGCCATCATACAACAGGGTGATGTTCTGCGTAAAGCGACGAAGCAGCTTGATTTGTCGGGCGGAGAGTGCCGTACCACTGTTGGCCACCACATTCTCGAGACCACACTGGTGCATGGCAATCACGTCGGTATAGCCCTCCACCATATACACCCGGTCTTCCTTGGCAATGGCCTTCTTGGCCTGATAGAGACCATAGAGCTCATTTTCCTTAACGTAGATCTCGGAATTGGGCGAGTTGACATATTTCTGTTGCACGCCCTTGGTTCGGGCATCTAGCAACCTGCCGCCAAAAGCCACCACCCTACCACTGACGTTGAACCAAGGGAAGATGACACGCCCGGCATAGCGGTCGTGGAGGCCCTTCTCACCCTTGATGCAGAGGCCCGTCTTCTCAAGGAACTCGGACTGGTAGCCAGCCTTCTGTGCTGCCAGGGCCAGGGCATCGCGCTTCTGAAGCGAATAGCCAAGATTGAACTTCTCGATGATGTCATCACGGATGCCCCGGCTACGGAAATACTGCTTTCCGATGGCGATGCCGTCGGGGTCGTTCTTCAGGATATTCTGGAAGTACTTCATCGCCCACTCGTTGACGATGAACATCGACTCGCGAGCGCTCTGCTCTTTCTTCTCCTCCTCCGTGAGCTCCTTCTCCTCGACCTCGATATTGTATTTCTTCGCCAACCAGCGCAGGGCCTCGGGATAGGTAATCTGCTCGTGCTTCATGAGGAAGTTGATGGCCGTGCCACCCTCTCCACAGGCAAAGCACTTGCAGATCTGTTTCGACGGCGACACCATGAACGAAGGTGTGGTATCGTCGTGGAAAGGGCACAGACCCTTGTAGTTGACACCCGCCTTACGCAGGGTGACAAACTCACCCACGACGTCCACGATATTCGTGGCATCCATGATCTTGTCTATCGTCGCCCTGTCTATCATGGTTTCATAAATACGAAATATACGGCCGCTACCAGACAGAGGGCTGCTGCAGCGTGGTTCCAATGCAACTGCTCGTGCTGGAATACCATATTGGCTATCACTGCAAACACCACCAGCGAGATGCACTCCTGGATCACCTTCAGCTGCACCAGGTTAAAGGGTCCGCCATTATCCACGAATCCTATACGGTTGGCCGGTACCTGACAGCAATACTCGAAAAAGGCAATCATCCACGAGAAGGCGATCACCAGGTAAAGGGGCCAGTTCGACGACACCCCCGACTGCTGTAACCTCAGATGACCATACCACGCAAAGGTCATAAACACATTGCTCAAAATGAGCAATAATATAGTATAAATACCATTTACCATACCAGCAATAATTATAATCGACTGCAAAGATACGAAAAGAAGCCGAAAGTTCATCACATCCGGCTTCTTTTTTTAAGTTTATAATGATTAATGGTACGCTGGTATGTCGGTACGCGGTCAGAGCATATCTCCCAAACTATTTCTTCTGCCACTTCAGCTCACCTTTCATACCGGCCGACCAGAACTTGAGCCCCTCTGTCGGCTCGTAGTTCCAGGTCTTAATCTTGTTGCCTCCCCAGGTGGGGTCAAACACCCAGATACACCAGCCCATGCCCTGTTCTTCCAGGTAAGAGAGAATCTGGTTACCGTAGAATTCCGGATCGTCGAAGTCGATGGTCTCGCCTTCACGCACATCTGTTCCGAATTCGGTGGCAAACACGGGGTATGTTGCAGCCACGAATCCCCAGTCGCGTTCCCACTTGGGCTTCCATGGCTGTTTCACCTTGTTGGGATAGGGGTGGGTGGTATAACCGATGTTCTGTGCATTGATGGGACTCTCGTGAACAGGTGTCAGGTCGTAAGCCCAGTCAAATCCGCCCACCAAAATCGTGGTCTGGTTGTCGAAGGCCCGTATCACGGTAATGATGTTCTCCACGAGCGTCTTCCATTGTGCCCACGTGCATACGCCCAGTTGTCCTCTGTAGGTAGTCGGCTCGTTGAGCAGCTCGTAGAAAGCCACCGTCTGGTTGCCTGCAAAGTGCTGGGCTATCTTGCGCCAGAAGTCGTAAGTCTCTGCCTTCGATGTGATGTACATCGGGTCCTGCCACATCTCCATCTCCAGATTGCCGATGGTGTGCCAGTCAAGCATCACGTACAGGTGCAGTTCCGTACACCATTCCACCATCTGGTCCAGCAGTTCCATGTAGCCTTTCGGGGTTCGCTCGCGCCAAGCCACGGGGTGAATGGGCACCCTGACAATGTTGGCTCCCAGATCCTTTACACGCTCGAAGTGAGCCTTGTTCCAGTGCCCCTGACGCTCCACCTTGTCAGGGTCCGAGATGGCAATCCCTCTGAACTGCATTACCTTACCGTCGGCGGCGGTCACGAATCTGTTCCCGCTCGCCTTGATCAGTGGCATTGTTTTCAGATCGTAGGTGGTCTTTCTGTGAACATATTGCTCACCGTCATACCAAGGGCTCTCACTGCCACTAACCTGTGCATAAGCACTCATTCCCATCACCAAGAGACATAAAAGGCTAATCTGTTTTCGTTTCATACCATTACTATTTTTATTGATCAGTTTGTATTCGAAGTTGGTTGTTGTCTGCAAAGATAACGATTCTTTTTCACTTTACCAAAGCTTTTGTAGTAAAAATGATCAGTGGAACCGTCCCACTGACCGTGGAAATGGTGCTCTACCTTTTTGTTTTGAAGCCGTTTTGCTCAAGTTAAGAAACAATAATCACTTAATTTACTACTTTTTTGCAGTTTTCTTGCTGAATATGAAATAATATTGCTACCTTTGGCATGGAATTGAATTTTACTAATCATATAAATAAAACAAGATTTATGAAAACATTAAGATTGATTCAAAGTGACTTCGTGGAGGTGCACCTCATTTTTACTCTGAATCGATCGATTTCCAGATAAGTTACGTTGAATCACTAGAAATTGGAATTATGAGTAACACTACTATTAATTAGGTATAATGCGTCGTATGGGGAAGTAGTGCCCGTAGGTGAGAAGGCGCCAGAGCCACTCGAGGGGACCATACAGGAAACGCTTGAGCCACTTGATACTCAGGTAGGTCTGGAGCACAAAGACCGCCAGGGCGGTGAGCATGATGAAGACCAGTCCGAACGACGTACCAAGACCAAAGCCAAGACCATAGAAAAGAATGATGCCTATGAGCGATTGACCAATATAATTGGTAAGGGCCAGACGCCCCGCTGCTCCCATACGGGAGAAGAAAAAGTATTTAGACGGTGTGTGCTGATAAGCCACGCCAAAACCCAGGATATAGGTGGCCGACATCGAGACGACACTGATGGCGTAGAGGGCGGAATGGACCGTAAGGCCATAGGGCTGACCATTGACGGCACTCATGGCGTAAAGGATGGACCAGGGGATGGAGAACCAGAGACTGATGTCGAGGTAACGCTCCTTGCAATAGTCCTGCAGGTAGGCATAGACCTTATGCTTGCCCGCAAGGTAGCCAAAAATGAAGATGCCCACCACGCGCACCAGACGATGCCCGCTGACGATCTCCCACATACGCTCACAGGCGCCCTGAAGCAGGAAGGCAAACATCTGGGAATAACTATTGGCATCGCGCAACCAGGTGGCGAAGTTGGCCTCGGTAATGCCCTGGGCATAGGCCTCGCGCCACCAGGCTTCGTAGAAAGGACGGGCAAAGTCGATACCACCAAACTCTGTGAGGGCATCGAGACCTACGGGGAGGAAGAACAGGAACACGGCAATCGCCAGCAACACCCGATCAGTCAAACGTCTGAACAGAAGCAGGAACATTCCTCCGACGGCATAGAGCAACAGGATGTCGCCACTCCAGACAAACATGAGGTGACAAGTTCCTATCAGGGCCAGAACCAGCATACGACGCAAGAACCGAGAGGCACTGTGGCGAGAGAGGAACAGTGCAAAGCCAACCCCGAAAAGCAGTGAGAAGATGGTATAGAACTTACCATCGATCAGCATGTAAAGGAAGAAACGCAGCACTTCGTCGATACCCCCCGTCGCCATCTCCGACTGCTCGCTGGGCGACAAGAACGTCCACAGGGCAAACTCAGGGAAATTGGCAAGGGCAATACCCATCAGCGCGAAGCCTCTCAAGGCATCGAGAATCAGATAACGCTGTTTTTCGGAGATAGGGCCTTCTGACATAAGAGGGTTTCTAGTTTTCTTTTTGCTGCAAAGATAGTGTTATTCGAGCGAAAAGCCAAAATTTATTTGTTTTTTTAAGTTTTTTGCACTATCTTTGCGGCCAATAAAAGCCAAAACCGAAATGAAGAAGACGTTTTTTATCTTAGTGATGATGGTGATGGCCATAGGGATCAATGCACATGAGCTTCTGGATAACGCAGAAGTGAACGCCCAATGGCGCACGAAGACCATCAACGTGAAGGACGGAGGAGAGGCGCCTGACGTGGTGAAACTATTACGCGCCTTCAACCAGGTGATGCCCACATGGGCGGTTGGCGAGGTGTTGAATCAGGCTGATCACCCTGCCAAGGGTACGCGCCAGAGTGGTACCGCCTCTATCTGGGACGGTAAGGAAGACGACGACTACCGCATCCTCATCGATCGCAGGAACGGCTACGTGGATCTGGAGTCGGAGACGGACATCGACCAGATGTCGGCCTGCGTGTGGCGCAAGGAGAATGGTCACAGGATCTTCGCCATAAGCCTCTACGAGCAGCATGTGATGCCTCAGAACCTGCTCTGCTGGTATGACTACGACCCCCAGACGCAGACGATGACACCCGAGAAGGGTCCGCTCGACGAATTCAAGCCCGATGTGAAGGGGGCCTACATAGGTTGGGACCTGCCCAGACAGGGTACCGACTTTACCATCTCGGAGTATTACGTGAACATGCCTGCCATCACCCATGTGTATAAATGGGACAGGAAGCAGTTTCTGTATAACGGTGTTCAGATGCCCGACTTTGAATATAGGTTGGCCCCTGATTCTAAGGCAAAACAGCGCATCAGCGAGTCGGGCTATGCTTTCTCGCACTATTGCATGATGGACCTGACGGGCGATGGGAATCCGGTGATGGCTTTTTGCAACTTCAACGAAGGGGAGATTGGCGACATGATGCTGATAGCAGAGTATAAGGGTGATCACGTATCACTGGGGCAGAAGACACAGGATGGCGAGAAACTGAACATCTTCGAAGGACCCACCCACAAAAACGGCAACAAGCAGGTGATTGTGGTGCATCGCGATATGGCTGGGGGCATGTGGTATAACGTCGTACTGGGCAACCTGGTGCAATATGTGGTGTGCGACCTGCCTAACTTTGCCAATCCCGACGAGGGGCGCACCGTCAAGGTGACGACTGGCTTCGGAGCAGATGACGAGACGACGGACATCATCGACCAGTTAGGTGAGTGGATCGACTTGTCGAAACTCTACCGATGGAGTACGGTTGACATCCTCGAGGGTGAGGAAGAAATGCCATAACAAGTAGGAATTATGAACAAGCTTAAAACATTTATTTTACTGATAGCAATGATGACCACTGCCATTTCTGCCGATGCCGAGGGTACGGGTGTCATGAAAAAGAAGAAACGACCAGAGGGACGCCCCATCTATTGCAGTTACTCGGAGACACGCCCCGCAGGTCAGGGCAAGGATTTCTGTGAGTTTATCGCTGATCAGGAAGACAGCATCAGAGTGGTGGTCTGTCTTAATGCCAACAGCGATTTCGAACAACAGATGAGATGCGAGTTCGTGCCTATTCCCAAGACTAAGCTGACAAGGCTCTGGAACCTGCTGAACGAGCTGGAGCCCTGGGAGTTTGACGGCTATGAGCAGATGAGCGAGGAAGACGGGGCACCCATCTATCGTATCTTCATGGAATACAGCGACGGTAGGGAATGCAATGCCAGATGGAGTATCAGCAATCCTAAATCCAACGTCGCCAAAGCCTATCACGCCATCAAGGCCTTTTTCTCCGAATGGCGCAATCAGTTTTAGGAAATCGTTAAATAATACAAAGTATTTATTGCACAAAACGGCTAATCTGTGCACATTTTGGTTGTTTTTGTGCAATTTATTTTGCCATATGGGATATTTTGCGTAATTTTGCGCCCGATTTTAAAAGGATATCACTTTTACACATTATTTATTATATGGCTTTAAAGATTGTTGTTCTGGCCAAGCAAGTGCCAGACACCCGTAATGTGGGTAAGGATGCAATGACTGCTGAAGGCACCGTAAATCGTGCTGCCTTGCCCGCCATCTTCAATCCAGAAGATTTGAACGCCCTGGAGCAGGCCCTTCGCCTGAAGGAGCAGAATCCAGGCTCAACAGTAGGAATCCTCACGATGGGTCCTCCACGTGCAGGTGAGATTATTCGTCAGGGACTTTATCGTGGAGCTGATACTGGTTGGTTGCTTACCGACCGGCTCTTCGCCGGTGCCGATACCCTCGCCACCTCTTATGCACTGGCTACGGCCATCAAGAAGATTGGCGACGTGGATATCGTGATTGGTGGTCGTCAGGCTATCGATGGTGATACGGCTCAGGTAGGTCCTCAGGTGGCTCAGAAACTGGGTCTCAACCAGGTGACTTATGCTGAGGATGTACTGAGTGTGAAGGACGGCAAGGCTACCATCAAGCGTGTCATCGACGGTGGTGTGGAGACAGTAGAGGCTCCGCTGCCTGTGGTTATCACCGTGAACGGAAGTGCTGCTCCCTGTCGCCCCCAGAACGCTAAGCTGGTGATGAAGTACAAGCGCGCTACCTGTCCTATGGAGCGTCCTGCCGAAGGTACTCCATACGACTATCTGTATGAGGAGCGCCCAGAACTGAATCTGAATCAGTGGAGTGTTGCTGATGTAGACGGCGATGTAAACCAGTGTGGTCTTGCAGGCTCTCCCACCAAGGTGAAGGCCATCAAGAACATCGTGTTCCAGGCAAAGGAGTCGAAGACTTTGACGGCTTCTGATGCTGATATCGAGGGAATGATCAAAGAGTTACTGGAGGAAAAGATTATTGGATAAATTAAAACACAGAGATACTGAGACGCAGAGACTCACAGATATAATCTCTGTAACTCTGTGACTTTGTGTTGAAAAAAAAGATAAGATTATGAACAATGTATTTGTATATTGCGAAATAGAAGGCACACAAGTGCAAGAAGTTTCCCAGGAACTCCTGACCAAGGGTCGCAAACTCGCCAATACACTGGGTGTTGAGCTCCACGCCGTGGTGGCCGGTACTGGCATCAAGGACAAGGTGGAGGACCAGATTCTGCCTTACGGTGTCGATAAGCTGTTTGTATTCGACGGTAAGGACCTGTTCCCTTACACCTCTGCTCCCCACACCGATATCCTCGTAAACCTCTTCAAGGAGGAGCAGCCTCAGATTTGTCTGATGGGTGCTACCGTCATCGGCCGTGACCTCGGCCCTCGTGTATCGTCATCTCTGACCTCTGGTCTGACGGCTGACTGCACAGAGCTCGAGATTGGTCCTTTCGAGGACAAGAAAGAGGGGAAGACCTACGAGAATCTGCTTTATCAGATTCGTCCTGCCTTCGGTGGTAACATCGTGGCTACCATCGTGAACCCCGACCATCGTCCTCAGATGGCTACTGTTCGTAGTGGTGTGATGCAGAAGGCTATCTATGAGGGTAAGGCCAAGGGTGAGGTTGTTTATCCTGAGGTTTCTAAGTATGTTAGCCCTGAGGCTTTCGTTGTGAAAGTGCTCGACCACCACGTGCAGGCTGCCAAGCACAACCTGAAAGGTGCGCCCATCGTAGTGGCCGGTGGTTACGGTATGGGCTCGAAGGAGAACTTCGACATGCTGTTCGACCTGGCCAAGGTGCTGCATGGTGAGGTTGGCGGTAGCCGTGCTGCTGTTGATGCTGGCTGGTTGGATCACGACCGTCAGATTGGTCAGACGGGTGTCACCGTTCATCCGAAGGTGTATATCGCCTGCGGTATCTCTGGACAGATCCAGCACATCGCCGGTATGCAGGACTCTGGTATCATCATTTCTGTGAACAGCGATCCCGATGCTCCCATCAACAAGATTGCTGACTATGTGATTGTTGGTACTGTGGAAGAGGTTGTTCCCAAACTCATTAAGTATTATAAGCAGAACTCGAAGTAAAATGACCACCAAGACCAAGAAAATTGTTACCCTTATAGGTTGGCTGGCTTTCATCATTATTTGGAACATGCTTCCTGCTTACAACATTGTCCAGTACAATGGCGTACTCGCCATAGTGGTGGATGTCATCATTATATGTGTGGGGGTATCCATTTTCACTTGGATTATTAATCCTGATTTTTTAAAGAAGAAAGATAAAGAATAAGATTATGGCAAACTATTATAGCGATCATCCTGAGATCGGGTTCTACTTGAACCACCCCCTGATGGCTCGTATCGTTGAGCTGAAAGAAAAGGGTTTCGCTGATGCGAAAGAATATGACTATGCTCCCGTTGACCTGGGCGATGCCATCGAGAACTACAAGCAGATTCTCGACATCACTGGCGACGTGGCTGCCAACATCATCGAGCCAAACTCTGAGGCTGTTGACCTGGAAGGTCCACACCTTGAGAACGGTCGTATGATCTACGCCTCTAAGACTTACGAGAACCTCGACGCCACCCGTAAGGCTGGCCTGTGGGGTGTCTCAATGCCCCGTCGTTATGGCGGTCTGAACCTGCCTAACGCTGTGTTCTCGATGCTGAGCGAGATGATCAGTGCAGCTGATGCCGGTTTCCAGAACATTTGGAGCCTGCAGAGCTGTATCGACACCCTGTATGAATTCGGTTCTGAGGAGCAACGTCAGAAGTATATCCCCCGCGTTTGTGCTGGTGAGGGTATGTCGATGGACCTCACAGAGCCCGACGCAGGTTCTGACCTCCAGCGTGTGATGCTGAAGGCCACCTTCGACGAGAAGGAGAATTGCTGGCGTCTGAATGGTGTGAAGCGTTTCATCACCAATGGCGATAGCGATATCCACCTCGTACTGGCCCGCTCCGAGGAGGGCACCAAGGACGGACGCGGTCTGTCGATGTTCATCTACGACAAGCGCCAGGGCGGTGTCAACGTGCGTCACATCGAGCACAAACTCGGCATCCACGGGTCTCCCACCTGTGAGCTCACCTATAAGAACGCCAAGGCAGAACTCTGCGGCTCTACCCGTCTTGGACTTATCAAGTACGTGATGGCTCTGATGAACGGTGCCCGTCTGGGTATCGCAGCTCAGTCAGTAGGTGTTGAGCAGGAGGCTTACAACGAGGGTCTGGCTTACGCCAAAGAGCGTCAGCAGTTCGGTGACAAGATCATCAACTTCCCTGCTGTCTATGACATGCTATCTCGCATGAAGGCCAAGCTCGATGCTGGTCGCAGTCTGCTCTATGAGACAGCTTGCTATGTAGATGTCTATAAGTGCCTCGAGGATATCGAGCGCGACCGTAAGCTGGAGCCTGAGGAGAAGCAGGAGTTGAAAAAGTACCAGCGTCTGGCTGATGCCTTTACACCATTGGCTAAGGGTATGAACTCTGAGTATGCCAACCAGAATGCCTACGATGCCATCAGCATCCACGGTGGATCAGGCTTCATCATGGAGTACAAGAGCCAGCGCCTGTTCCGCGATGCCCGTATCTTCTCTATCTACGAGGGTACCACTCAGCTGCAGGTTGTTGCTGCCATCCGCTACATCACCAACGGCACGATGCTGAACAACATCAAGGATATGCTTGCAGCTCTGCCTGCTGAGGCTAACGCTGCCCTGAAGGCTCGTGTTGAGAAGCTCATCCCCGTTTACGAGGAGGCTCTCGCCACCGTGAAGGCTCTCGAGAATCAGGATGCACAGGACTTCCTCGCCCGTCGTCTCTACGATATGACAGCTGAACTCGTCATGTCGCTCCTCATCATCCGCGATGCAGCTAAGGCTCCTGAGCTCTTCGCCAAGAGTGCCAACGTCTATGTTCGCATGACTGAGGAGGATGTCTATGGCAAGTCTGCCTATATCAAGGCTTTCCGTGTAGAGGATCTTGAGAACTTTAAGGCTGCTGAGCCAGAGGCTGAATAATGACTGATTGTGAATTAGACTTACGCGTTCAGCGTGCAGTCGATAACTTCATGGCCGGATATGGCTGCTGCCAAAGTGTGGTGGCAGCCTTTTCCGACCTTTATGGTCTTGACGAGACGATGGCCAAACGTATCGCCGCTGGCTTTGGCGGTGGTGTGGGCAGGATGAGGATGATGTGTGGTGCCGTCTCAGGTATTGTGATGCTCGTAGGTCTTGACTGTGGTCAGACTGAGGGTAGCGACCGCGAGGGCAAGTCGGCCTGCTATAAGGTCGTTCAGGATCTGCTCGCCAAATCCAAAGAAGAGAACGGCAGTCTCATCTGTGCCGAGATATTAGGCATCAATGGCTACGAGAAGGCTAAGAACAGCTACGTGGCTTCCGAGCGCACGGCAGAGTACTACAAGAGTCGCCCCTGCGCTGCCAAGGTAGAGAGCGCAGCGAGAATCTTCGCCGAGTATCTTAAAGAGAAAAACACAGCCAAACGGTAATATCTATGTGCGGTCGAAATTCAGGTAGATGCAATTGACACCATTCATGTAATACAGGAGCCAGAACTACCGACAGAGCATCGGGCGACACAAGATGACTCATTACAATGGAGTCGGGCTACATCAAATTCGGATCTTCTTACGGAACACAGGCACTTCTTCTACAGGCTGGGCAGCCAGGCATTCCTCGATGCTCTTGCCACCAAGTGGATCGATGCCCTGTTCTATTTGCCTGCACAGTTCCATACGGATCTGGGCTGTCATACATCCGTCACCCTGTATCTCTCTGAACGTGAAAGTGCCGTCGGCATGCTTTTCCAATGATTCACCGGCATAACAGGGCACACGGCAATACCTACAATAGTCGTGCTGACCGCAGAGGGGGAACGTCTGCTTCTGATCGGCCTGAAGCATCTGCAGTCGCTGTTGGCTCATGATGGCCTCCTTGAGCGACACATCATGTACGTCGCCATAAGTGATGGGGATATTGCTGCACCCACTGACCACCCCACTCGGTGAGACGATAATCATACCATTGGCAGAACATGGGAACCCATGCTTGCTGCCAAACTCATAGCCGTCGGCTTTCCCATCGGCAGACACATGAGTCTTCGCAAGCGGGTCCATCAAGATGATACGCAGGGCTTCCGGACGCGTCTGCAGATGTTCGATCAAGGATATGTCGCCGTCGGCACCAGGTGACAGCACACACGACACCTCATTCTCTGCACCCAGCTGGTGGGCTATCTCGCGCACCCCATAATAGGTTCGGGTGTTCAGACGGAACACGGGGGTCTTGAGGTTCAGGGGCACAGGCCATTCAGCCATCTCCCTCAGCACCTTCATCGACTGTTCCCACGAGCCGCGACGGCGTGTAATCTGGTCGTGCACCTCAGCATCGGTACTGTAGATGGAGACACTCAACTGCCGGAGCCCCAGGCGGGCCAAACGGCGTATCTTCTCGCTGCTGTTGAGCGCCAGGGCGTTGGTGAACAAGCTCACAGCCAGATTGCGCTCGTGCATATAGTCGAGAATATCCCAGCAGTGGGGGTAGCTGAATGGATCACCGCCAGTAACGGTTACTGAAGGTATTCCTAATTCTACGGCTTCGTCAATGATACGCTTGTAATCATCCAATGTCAGCATATCTGGTCGCAGGCGGTGTTCTTCGTGCAGGTCGCTGCGGGCAGCACCTTCGTTAAAACAATGCAGGCAACGCTCGCTGCAGGCATAGGTGAGTTCAAAAGTCAGAGAAATCCGAAGTTCCTCAGGTAAGGAATCCCTATAATCGTCCGCAGGTTCATAGCCCATTGCACCCATGCAGGGTGGATTGTCCTTTCGATACTGCTTCCACTCTTCGTCACTGAACACATGGTCGTGAACGAGTCCTACAGGCATCAAAGTATCACGGCAGAACGCGACGACCTGTTCTTCAGTGGCACCTGTCACATCAGCGATATGTGCTGTGTCAATAGGACATTCCCTCTTGCCTGCCAGCACCTCATTGACCAGCAGGGCCGATACGTCCTCAAATGTGTAGCATGTGCCGCGGGCCGTATTGTACATGATGGCTCTCTGCACCTGGCGGTTGAAAGCACCGCAAGTAAAGAGGGGGCGAAAATAGGTTTTCAAACTTTTCATAAGAATTAAATAGTAGCAATAAGGGTTTCAATGAGTCGTGGCTTGGCATAATCGTCGAGTTCCGACTCTTTTATCCAGATGTAATCGGACGGTAGTTCTGGCTTCTCTTCGGTTTCCAAGAGGTAGAAGTCGGCGTAGAGGATGCGATGGGTGAGTACGTGCTTGACATTTTGCTTAAGTAATTGAAAATTGAAAATTGAAAATTGAAAATTATCGCGTAGCCAATCTTCAATATTCAATGTTCCATTTTCAATTAAATAAGGTTCCCAGAGACCTTGCCAGATGTCACCTGCCCCACGGCGGTGGATGGCCACCTCGCCCTTACAGCGTATATAAATATAAATAAGGTGGCGCTCACGCACCTTCAGGGTTTTCTTCTTCATAGGCAACTCGCCCACCCTGCCCTCGCGCAAGGCGATACAGGATTCCACCAGAGGGCACTCCGTACAGTGAGGGGACTGGGGCGTACACTGCATGGCCCCGAAGTCCATGATGGCCTGGTTGTAGAGCGAGGCCTCACCCTCAGGGAGCATACTCTGTGCCAAGGCCGTAAACACCTTCTTCCCCTCGGTAGTATTGATAGGCGTGTCGATGCCGAAGTGGCGCGCCAACACCCGATACACGTTACCATCCACCACAGCTGCAGGCAGTCCGAAGGCGATGCTCCCGATGGCCGCAGCCGTATAGTCGCCCACACCCTTCAGCTTCCGTATCTCGTCGAGCGTATCAGGGAAATGCCCCAGTGCCACAATCTGCCTGGCAGCATAGTGCAGGTTGCGCGCCCTACTATAGTATCCCAGTCCCTGCCACTCCCGAAGCACCTCGTCCTCCGTCGCCTCGGCCAGTGCCTCCACGGTAGGCCAGTGACGCATGAACCGTTCCCAGTAGGCCCACCCCTGCTTCACCTGTGTCTGCTGGAGGATAATCTCCGAGAGCCAGATGGCATAGGGGTCGCGCGTCTGTCGCCAGGGCAGATCACGACCGTTCTCACGGAACCAACGAATCAATGTGAGAGAAAAATAACCCATTATTCCTCACCCCTAACTATTAACTATAAACTATTAACTCTAAAGTTTCCCCTGTTCACCAAGATAAGAGTCCTTGAAGCCGAGGAAATAGAGCACGCCGTCGAGTCCTATGGTGTTGATGCTCTGCTTGGCGTTGGCCACCACACGGGGCTTGGCATGGAAGGCAATACCCAGTCCGGCCTCCGAGATCATCGGCAGGTCGTTGGCACCGTCACCCACGGCGATGGTCTGTGCGAGGTTCACCTTCTCCACCTGGGCGATGAGCTTCAGCAGTTCGGCCTTGCGATGACCATCGACCACCTCACCCACATAACGCCCCGTCAACTTACCGTCCTCACCGATCTCCAGTTCATTGGCATACACATAGTCGATGCCGTAGCGCCGCTGCAGATACTCGCCGAAATAGGTGAATCCGCCACTGAGGATGGCAATCTTATAGCCGCAGGTCTTCAGGATCGACATCAGACGATCCACCCCCTCAGTGATGGGCAGATGCTCTGCGATGTCCTGCATCACACTCACGTCGAGACCCTTCAGCAGGGCCACCCGTCGTGTAAAACTCTCCTTGAAGTCGATCTCGCCCCGCATGGCACTCTCCGTGATGGCCCTTACCTGAGCCCCCACGCCGTTGCGCTCAGCCAACTCGTCGATACACTCCGTCTGTATGAGTGTGGAGTCCATATCGAAACATATCAGGCGTCGCATCCTACGGAACATATCGTCGCGCTGGAATGAGAAGTCGATCTCCATCTCCTGCGACAGCTTCATCAGTTTCTCCTGCATCTCCTGACGGTTTGTGGGCTCGCCTCGCAGTGAGAACTGGATACAGGCCCGGGTGTGCTTCGAGGGGTTCTTGATGCTCTTGCGCCCCGTCAGACGGAGGATGGAGTCGATGTTCAGTCCCTGGTCTGCCAGGATGCGCGTAGCCCCCTCTATCTGCCGTGCCTCCAACTGGCGCCCCATCACCATCAGGATATAGCGGTTCTTCCCCTGATGACCCACCCAGTCCTCATACTCATCGTCTGAGATGGGCGAGAATCCGATGTTCACGTTCAGCTCCGTTGCCTTGAAGAGCAGTTCCTTCATCACCTGTCCCGAGTTGGTCTCGTCCATACGGATGAGGATACCCAACGAGAGGGTGTTGTGGATGTCAGCCTGTCCGATGTCGAGAATCTGTGCATCGTACTTGGCGAGAATCCCCATGACCGAGGCCGTCAGTCCGGGACGGTCCTGTCCTGTAATCCTTACTAATATCTGTTCCTGTATCATGATCTTCTATGGTTCACTCATTATCTCACACACCTGGTCCTGGAAGTTACGCCCCTCGGCAATCTTCAGCGTCCCCTGGTTCATGATGCTGAAGGCCAGCATATGCCCGTTAGCCGACGAGCAGTAGCCTGCCAGCGTGGTCACACCCGTCACCGTACCCGTCTTCGCCCTCACGCGCCCGTTGGCCACCGACTTCACCATCCTTTTCTTCAGCGTACCGTCTTGTCCGGCCACGGGCAGTGTCGGGAAGAGTTCTATGTAGATGTTCCGATGGCGATAGGCGTAGATCAGCAGCTTCACCATCAGTTCGGGTGTCACGTAGTTATAGAGCGACAGTCCGCTCCCGTCGGCAATTCTGTACTGGATATCCTTCACCCCGGCCTTGCCCAGTGTCTCTTTCACGGCCTGACTGCCGTGAGCTGCCGTTGCGGGACGCTTGCCCACCGTCGAGGCCGCCTGATAGAACACCGACTCGGCATAGAGGTTATCACTGTCCTTCATCATGGGCAACAGTATCTCACGGAGCGTGTGGTTACGCGTACAGATGGCCAGTGTCTCCCTGGGTAGGGCCCCCGTGGTGATGGGTGCCTCGACCTCGACGCCTGCTGCACGCAACATCTCGGCAAACCGGCTCATAAACTCGTCCTTGCGCCCCACGAGCAGTGGTGTCAGCTGGGGGTTGTCGTCGTCCCAACACCAGCCCTCGCCCAGCAACAGGTCGTCCTTAAACGAGGTGACGGCCACCAGTCGGCCACGGATAGCCTTCACCCCCAACCGTCGCACGCTCTCCACGAAGTAGTTCATGTCGATGGTCTCAAACATCGGGTCCATGCCTCCCACACAGTACAGGTCGCCCGTCAGCACACTGTCCTCCACCGTTCCCGTATAGCGCAGCGAGGTGCGCAGCATATAGTCGCCCCCCAGTCGGTCGAGCGCCGTCACAGCCGTCAACAGCTTCATCGTCGAGGCGGGTCGAAGTGTCTGCTTCTCCCCCCGTCTGTACAGCACGGAGTCGGCCGTTAGGTCATACACCAGTAGTCCCAGCTGCGAACGCTCAAAGAGCGGGTTGTCCGTCAGCGTGTCGAGTCTCATCTGCAGGTTCTGCGGCCAGGGCAGTCTCACCTCGGCCGTGTCAGTCATCGCTCCCTCGGTCTGCGCCTGCATCCCGATCAAAGCTCCCCCCGCAAAAACTATCGTCAGTAAAAATCTACTCTTCAAATCTTTTAGCATTAAGCTTTAAACTTTATTTTTTCAACACAGAGACACGGAGATACAGAGTTTTTTCAATTTTGATACTTCGTATCGAGCCTGCTCACGCTTGGCATAGCTCAAGCAAGCTTGGCTCTGCTCTCGCTTAATCGCAGCCTTCAATTTTCAATAGTCTTCAATCTCTGTGTCTCTGTATCTCTGTGTTAAATATAATCTCCTAATTTCTCCTATAAGTTGAAACCAATTTCTGGATGGCCTTGTCGAGCGACTCCGAAGGTTCGATGATATTATACTGGTCCCAATAGCCTGGATCCAGGAAATACTCCACCTTGTCGTAATACGCATCGCGCGAGTCGAACGAGCCCCTGCTGGCAATAGGCTGCACATTCTCCGACTGGCTGTCGGTAACCACCATCTCACAGGTAGCCGTAAACGAGGTGGCAAAGAGGCGCTTCTTCCAGTCGCAGTTAAAGCGGAACGTGTTCCTCAGGTAACTGATACGCGTCACCCCGTCCTCGTAACGGTAGTCCACCACACTCGACAGCTCCCTGGGCCTGAACCTCACGCCGAGGGGCTTCTTCACGAGCATCGTCTGCGTGGCCTTGCCACGGTCGCTCATGTCGAGTTCGAGCTCTATACGGGTAAAGGCCAGCCTGTCCATGTCGATATAGAGTTTGCCGTGATAGAGGGCATAGTTGGTCGATGTCCTGGGCGATATCTTCACCACATACTGCGGACGGTCGTTGATGTATTCCGGCAGTGCCATCGTAAACTGGTAGTAGTCGAGCTCCTCCTTGTTCAGCAGGAAGTCGCGGTTCTTCACCACATCCATGATCAGTGCCTGCACCGGACCGCCCATCACCTTCACGCCCAGCGTGTCGCCCTGCTTCTGACTCAGCAGCCTGCGACCCTTCACGATGGCCACCCTGTCGCGCCCCGTCCCTCGGGTGTATGGCGTCTTATACAGATCCTCCACGCCCTCGGCCACGTAGATATAGTGCTTGCGCTTCATGGCCGTCTCTCGGTAGAAGCCCTTCAGCAGCTCGGGCACCCTGCTGTAGTTCTCGGGAATCTTCCTGATGGCGATATCCACGAGTTCGCGCGGATCCTCATTCACCACCACAATCTCCTTCAGCTGTATGGTGGTAGGCTGCAGCCTCACCTTCAGCCCCTCGGTCTGCCCCTCTACGATGCCCACCTTCCGCGTCTTGTAACCCAGATGCGAGATGCGCACGTGCTCAGGCCTGCTGACCAGCTTCAGCGTGAAGGCACCGTCCTCGTTAGTCACCACCGACACCTTGCCTGCCGACACACTCACCTGCCCCAGAGGGGCACCGGTCTTGTCATCGACCACCTGCCCGCTGATCACCACCTGCTGCGCCATCACAGCCAGCGGAGCCAACATCATTATGATTATCCACAGTCTCTTCATCTTCGTCTTGGTTTTGGTTTTCTTGTTGCAAAGTTACAAAAAAAATCCTCAAAACACAAATAATATCACATATTTTTATTAACTTTGCCGAGAATTTCGACATTCATTGATCAGATATGGTATATAAGTATGATTTCCTCGTGATAGGAGCAGGCGTGGCCGGCATGAGCTACGCCCTCAAGGTGGCCCGCTCAGGTAAGGGCAAGGTGTGTATGATCTGCAAGACCTCGCTCGACGAGGCCAACACCTCGTTTGCCCAGGGCGGCGTGGCCAGTGTGACGAACCTCGAACTCGACAATTTCGACAAGCACATCGAAGACACGATGATTGCCGGCGACTACATCTCCGACCGCGCAGCCGTCGAGCAGGTGGTGCGCAAGGCCCCCGAACAGATCAAGGAGCTCGTCAACTGGGGCGTCAACTTCGACAAGAAGGCCGACGGCACCTTCGACCTGCATCGCGAGGGCGGACATTCCGAGTTCCGCATCCTCCACCATGCCGACGACACCGGCGCCGAGATACAGCGCGGACTGATGGAGGCCGTGCGCCGCGATCCCAACATCGAGATCAAGGAGAACCACTTCGCCGTCGAGATCATCACCCAGCATCACCTGGGCGTGCGCGTCACGCGCCGTTCGCCCAACATCCAGTGCTACGGTGCCTACGTGCTCAACCCCGACACCCAGAAGGTGGACACCTACCTGTCGAAGATCACCGTCATGTGTACAGGCGGTTGCGGAGCCGTCTATCTCACCACCTCGAACCCCGTCATCGCCACCGGCGACGGCATCGCCATGGTCTATCGCGCCAAGGGCACGGTGGCCGATATGGAGTTCGTGCAGTTCCACCCCACGGTGCTCCACAACCCCAAGGAGACCCACCCCGCCTACCTCATCACCGAGGCCATGCGCGGCTACGGCGGCATCCTTAAGCTGCCCAACGGCGAGGAGTTCATGCAGAAGTACGACGAGCGCCTCTCGCTGGCCCCGCGCGACATCGTGGCCCGTGCCATCGACAAGGAGATGAAGATCCACGGCATCGACCACGTCTGCCTCGACGTCACCCACAAGGACCCCGACGAGACGCGCCACCACTTCCCCAACATCTACCAGAAGTGCCTCAGCATCGGCATCGACATCACCACCGACTATATCCCCGTGCGCCCCGCAGCCCACTACATGTGCGGTGGCATCAAGGTCGATCTCAACGGCCAGACCTCCATCGAGCGCCTCTACGCCCTCGGCGAGTGCTCGTGCACCGGTCTGCATGGCGGCAACCGCCTGGCCTCCAACTCGCTCATCGAAGCCGTGGTCTATGCCGACACCGCCGCTAAGGACTCCGTACAGCATGCCGACCTCTACGACTTCAACGAGCGCGTGCCCAAGTGGAACGACGAGGGCACCATGACCAACGAGGAGAAGGTGCTCATCACGCAGAGCGTGCGCGAGGTCAATCAGATTATGGCCAACTACGTGGGCATCGTGCGCAGCGACCTGCGCCTCCACCGCGCCTGGGACCGCCTCGACATGCTCTACGAGGAGACCGAGCGCCTCTTCAAACGCGTAAAAGCCTCGAAGGACATCTGCGAACTGCGCAACATGATCAACGTGGGCTACCTCATCACCCGCTGGGCCCTGGAGCGCAAGGAGTGCCGTGGCCTCCACTTCACCACCGACTACCCCGTCCACGCCTACGACAAGTAGTCACGCCATCAGGTCTGTATAAACCTCACCTTCCTCCTGTTCTCCTTCGGCCTCACGGCGAAGTGAATCCAGTACGTACCCTTCGGTGAGCGCTCTATCAGCAGCTCATCATAAACCCGTTGCGCCCCGTCGGCAATATCCAGCAAGATGGCCGCATAACGGATGGCCTGCTCAATACCCAGGCAACGGATATCCACCGCACACCCCGAGAGATGATTGGAACCCTTCACCCCACCGATGGCCCTGTTCACCGCCTCCGAGCGATAGCCCGAGTTGATCACGATCGGCTCCACGTTCCTAGAGGTCTCATAGTCCTCTCCCGGCTTCAGACAGTACAGCACGTTATAGCTGTACCGCAGTTCCTCCAACCAGTTCTCGCAGAGGTTCCTCAGGTTCAACACTGCCGCATGGGGCGGCGTATTATCAATCCCTTTGACGTTCGTCTTCGTTAGCTCCCCCAAAGTAAAGTGAGGAGATAGTTTCGCTTCCTTATTCATCAATAATTCCTCCATAATTTTCAATTTTCAATCTTGATACTTCGTATCGAGCCTGCTCACGCTTGGCATAGCTCAAGCAAGCTTGGCTCTGCTCTCGCTTAATCGCAGCCTTCAATTTTCAATAGTCTTCAATTCTTCAATTCTAAATTAGTTTTCCAAATGGTACGGTGTTATAGTGTTATGGCGTCAACGCATAATCAACCGTCCCGTTTTCTTGAATATGGCCTTGGTCGTGCCATTCTCCACAAAGTCGCCCGACTTCTCCACCAGATGATCCCTCATCAATCGGTTGATCTTCACACGCGCCGCCGACTCGTTGGTCAAGTTGAAGCAGCGAGTGGCTTCCTCAACGGTAAACTCCTCAGGCAGGCGGTAAAACGCCTCGATGGTACGTTGCCTGCGTTGCACATTCACGCTGGCATCCTTCATCTTGTTGTCGAAGTAGGCTTCGGCCAATACCAAAAACGAAAGAGCAATATTTCGACTTTATAAACAAAGAGATCGATTTCGTGGAAAAACGAAATAAGAGAATCGAAGAATACATACTTGCACAATCTGGCAAAAACAGATGAAGGGTTCTTGTTAGTCGCTATAACGCTATAACACCGTACCATTGAGTGGATTCAAAGTGGAGAAGGTAGTTTTATATATACTATATTTTATATATATTATAATATATATAAAATTAATTAATAAAGTATTCTCCTCTCGCTCTTTTCAAAATCGCTAATGGTACGGTGTTATAGTGTTATGGCAGTGGTAAGTGAAGAAAACCGAGAATGTTCATTTTTTGTTTTTCAAAAAGTGTCAAACTCAGACAAAACTCAGAGCTTATTCATCTTCACAACTCTCTGAGTGTCAAGAAGTTTTATTTTTGATAGCAAAAGTTTTTTGAGGTTTTTCAGAAAAACGCTTGGAATGAGTTTGAAAATTTTGTACCTTTGCACTGTCGTTAAGAGGAAGAGGATTCGCTCCCAAACTTAGAAAAATTATTTTTCTAGTGCACAAAAAATTTTTTCCTAACTAGGGCGCAAAAAATTGGACTCAAAAACGGCAAACGAGAGAAACACACCTTATTATTAACCATTTAACAAAAATCTTTACAACTATGGCACTTAAAGTAAAAGCACAAGAGAAGCTGGTAAAATTCAGCAAGAACGATCCCGGTACCTATCGCTACGTGATGGCACCCGACCTGTACATCGCACTCACCCAGGAGAAGGTGATCAAGGAGGCTGCTCTCCGCTCGGGCGTGAGCCGTGGCGTGATGCAGGCCTGCTGGGATGCAGCCGGAGAGGTAATCAAGGCATGGGCAACCGAGGGACACTCCGTGGCTCTGCCCGGTCTGGGAACGATGCGATTCGGCCTGCGCGCCAAGAGCGTGGAGAAGGTGGAGGACGTGAAGAGCTCGCTCATCAAGAGCCGTCGCATCATCTTCACCCCGGCCGTTGACCTGAAGGACGAGCTGGCCAACACGTCCATCCAGATCACCTGCTACGACCGCAATGGCGACGAGGTGAAGCGCGTGACCTCGAGCGATCCCGGCACCGTGGAGGATCCCGAGCAGGAGAACACCACGGGCGACGATCAGGGTCAGGGCGGTAACCAGAGCCAAGGCGGTACCGACAACGGCGGTGGCAACCAGGGTGGCGGAGGCTCCGACCCCGAGGAAGACGATCAGGGGAAGAATTGAAGAATTGAAGAATTGAAAAATTGAAGAATTGAAAGGAGGTAACTTATGAGTAAGAAGGAAACACTGAAATGGACGCTGCAGATTCTGGCTTCGATCATCTCTGCGGTACTCACCGCCCTCGGCACCACGAGTTGCGTAGGGGCGTAGGCAAAGAAGAAGGGGGCCTCGGAATGAACCGGGGCTCCCTTTGAATTCCAACTTTTTCCGTGTATTTTGACTCAAGTGTTTGTGACAAGTATAAAAAAATTGCGACAGACACAGCAACGCTTGCCATATCTGTCGCAAAGAGAGATTCTAATCTCGATTATTCATTCTTAATCTTGGCGGGATCCTCGATAGTCACCTCGCCGCATGTACCACCCACGCCAGCACCGATGTTGTTATCGCATTCATCGCCGGCTATGGCAACAACCTCCGTCACTGTGCTCTTGATGACAATCTTGCCGCACTCACCATCCTGACCGCTGCCGATACCTGCAGCCTGGTCACCACCTACAGCCTTGATCTTGCCGCCGTTAATCGTGATGTCGCCACATGGAGAGTACATTTCGCTGCCGATACCGGCGCCATACTGACCGCCATAGGCATCAATCGTACCGTTATTGATAACAATATTACCGTTACCACCGATGCCAGCACCTTCCTGACCACCGAAAGCGACCAGTGCGCCCTCTCCGTCGATGGTCAGCGTCTTGCCATTCATTGTCACAATGGCGCTATCATAGTGGTCCTCATTATTAATAATGTTCGTGGTGCCCTTAGAAAGGATGATCTTTGCATCGCCCTGACAGATAATGGATTCCATCGTACCGGCACTCTCCAGGGTGATGGTCGCACCGTCGGGGATGATCAATCCATACTCACTGATTCCTGTCAGGACTTCTCCGTCCTTCACCGTGTAATCTGCTTCCATGTTGTCAAGATCGGTGCTTGTGGGCAGATCCTTGTTCCATTCGTCGGCGTATTTCTTCAGGCTGGGATCGTACAGAGCCATACCATTGAGCAACATCAGACTGCTCTTGAACGTAAACTCCTTTCTGATGCTGTTCATCAACGCTGCATCCTTCAGGGTCTCGTCGTTGGTCATCAACAGGTAATTCAGCCAGATATGCATCGGGTCTTTCTTCGTGAAGTAGTAGTCCTCCAGCCAGAAAAGCTTGTCCTGACCGCTGTCCTGCTCCATTTGGTCGAAGGTTGCCGTGACGTTTTCCAGCGTAGGCTCTTGGTCGCCAAATGCCTTCATCATAGGAGGCATGAAGAGAATACAATAGGCCAGACTGGCTTCCATTGCTTTCTGAGAATCCACATAGTCGAACACGGTCTTCAGATAGTCCTCATAATCGGCATTGCCGATATAGTCCTTCAGCAGCGGGCAGAGATAGTCAAGCACACCGTATCTCACGTTGTACTGATAGGTGCGGAAAGCGCACTTGTCGCAGAAGCCCTTTATCACCACAAAACGGCGGAGCGCAGGATTGACAGACTCTATCTTATGCAGATTGGTCTCGATGGCCCGAGCCGTATTCTCCTCGATGGTGAACTCATAGCGGGCTGCGAAGCGCACAGCACGGAGCATTGACTGAGGGTCGATTGTAAAGGCCAGGTTTGGCTCGTATGGAGTACGGATAATCTTCTCGCGGATGTCACGCAGGCCACCGTGGTAGTCGATGATGTCGCCCGTCTGGAAGTCATAGTAAACGGCATTGATGGTGAGGTCGCGTCCAAAAGAGTCGTCAATCAGATTCTTGCTGTAAGTCTGGCCGAAATACTCACTCTCGGGAATACCCGGCTGCCCCTTCAGGCGTATATCCATAGCCTGATAGGGCACCATGTCGGTACGCATGCCACCCTCATGCTCAGCCTGGGCAATTTCCACTTTACCAGCCTGTGTCTTGTGAGAGTTGGGCACGATAGCCACCAGCTCGTCGGCTGTAGCATCGGTAGAGAAGTCCACGTCGTGGAGCTCCTTGCCCATCACACCGTCACGCACGGCACCGCCGTTGACGTAAGCCGTATGGCCTGACTTTACCACATAGTCCATAGCCTCCATATCGGCAGCAGGCATCTTGATCATACCTTTCGGATAGAGCGTAGCAGGGATAACGAGCTCAGCATAGCCGTTAGCCTTGACTTTCTCATAGTTCTCGTCAATCATCTTATTGACGGTCTCATTGTAGAACTCAGTGATGACCTCTTCCTGAGGTACAACAGGGTCAACAGCATTGTCTTCAGTAGTACATGCAGTAACCAGGCTCATGCTCACTATGAGCAGCCATACATTAAAAAACTTTGAGTATTTCATTATACCTAATTAGTTATTGTTATGTAATTATTATTTCTTTATAATGGATATCATGACCAGTAATCCACGATGCTGTTGAGCGACGCATCGAGAGCGGCACGTGCCTCAAGCAATCTGAGCGCTTCAGCAAAGTGGTCGGCCTTGCGTATCTGGGCAGCCTTGTCGGCTGTCTGGTTGGCACTGTCGGCCATCTGCAGCTGCAGATACCACACATCCTGAATGAACTGGGGAATATAAGTATAGTCCTTATAGTCGAACTTGTAGTTGTCGCGGTTCTCCTTGTCGATGGTTTCCCAGACGGCCTTCACGTCAGCAGCAGTTGGGTTCGCCTTCGACTTGATGTCATCGGCAAATCTGGGCCAGAAGATGGCAGCCAGCGGCAGTGCCATATCGGCCTTGCCCTGACGGTCCAGTTGGCCGAGCAGACCCCTTACCAGGTTGTCATAGCTGCTGGTGCCGAAGCGGTCCTTGAGCGAAGTCCAGAAGAACTGGGCCACCTTATATTCATATAGCAGATCATAATACTTCAGGGCGAAGCCACCGTTGAATCCGCTCTCCATATTATAGACGGCATTGTAGGTGTCGATCGTGGCAAGCGATGCCTCTGAGTGTGCCCTGAGGGCCTTGTCGAACGCTTCACCCACCTTGAAGTCATACTTGGCGGCAAAGCGCAGGCCACGCAGGATGACACGGGGATCGGTGCTGACCTTCAGGTCGGCATCGACAACGGTGTTTACCAATCCCTCACGCAGGTCGTGCAGACCACCATGGTAGTCAATGACATCGCCATTGCCGTAATCGTAGTAGAGCGAGTTGAAGGTGAAGTCGCGGCTGTAAGTGTCTTCGAGCAGGTCCTGAGAATAGGGCGAATCCTGATTATTTGACACAGGTACGTTGGCCTTGCCGGCCAGCTCGGGGAAGATGGCGAAGATCGGGGCAATGTCGGTCTCTATGTCGCCGTCGTGATAGGCCTTGACCACCCAGATGTTTCTGAAGGCGTTGAACGACTTGGCATTAGGCACCGTGGCAACAATCTGTTCGATAGAGGCATTCGTGGAGAAGTCTACGTCGTGAGAAGGCTTTCCGAGAATGGCATCGCGTACGGTTCCGCCGTTCACGTAGGCCTTAAAACCTGCATCGACCATGTATTTCATATCGTTTGCGGCATTGGTGGGAAAACTGAAGAGGCCCTCCTTATACATCGTCTTCGGGATGATCAGCTTGGCATAGCCATTGGCCACCACATCGGGATAATTAGCGTCGATCAGTTTGTTGATTTCCGCAGTAAAGAAACCTTCAGTGGTCTTTGAAAATTCCGAAGTCGAAGGATTGTCTTTATTATCAGAACAAGCATTAAATGATAGGGTGCAGAATAGGATGGCAACCCACATCCATAGTAATTTGTAGCGTTTCATTTTTGCATTTCGTTAAATTGACGGTGCAAAATTAAGTATTTTTTTCAAATCATCAAAATTTAAGCCGTTTTTTACACTTAAATTTGTCATTTAGTAATATTGATGTAATTTTGCCGCCAGAAATAATTACAAGGATGTAGAGGGTCGCATCACAATCATCAACGATTAAATGTCGGCTAAAGAAGAAGGGAGCCTCGGATTAATTTCCGGGGCTCCCTTTGTCCGTTTATGATTGGGGACTTATGGTATTGGTTCTTCGTTAGTTGGAACCGTTGTTAGACAACTTCAGATCGACGAGGTGGGGGACGGTGATGAACGTCCAACGGGCGGGGTTGCTCTCGGTTACCCACGAGTTGAAGGAGGTGTAGGCATCGCTGATCCTGACATACTCGTCGGGCCAGTTGGTACCGATGGGGGCGCAGATCTTCTGGGGGACCTGACCTGTAATCGACTCCAGGGGGAAGTGGTTGAGGTTGTCGGCAAAGCCATTGGGGAACACCTCAACGGGGATAGCCTCGATGCTGGTGTAGTTATGGGATGCGGCAGGGATGTTGATGGTCTGAGTGGCATCGGTCTGAACACCGGTGTTGGTCATCTTACCCAGGGTAACGGGAACGCCTGCCACCTTAATGTCGAGCTGACCGCCATGGGCGAGGACGGTGATGTTAAGATCACCATTCTTCATGATATAGGCATCGAAGACAACGTCGTTGAAGTCGAAGTCGTTGGCACCCATGTCCTCGCAGAGCACACGGCCCTCAGCTTTTACATTCCTTTGAGCTTTCGTTGCCTCTCCAAGACGGATCACCCAGTAAGAAGGTCCAAATTTCTTATTCTTCCCAGGGAGCTGGAAGGCAAGGAAATGCTCGCCCTCGACCCATCCATATTGTTCCTTATGATAGGCTGTTGTAGTAAGGAAACAATAATCATAATTATAGTCTTCATCGGCTTCGTCATAGACGATACGGAACAAGTGGCCTTGGGAATCGGCATCACCTCCCATTTCAGTCATCAGGGTTGTTCCCTTTGCTGACGAGTTGATGGGCGCATAGAAATAAGTACCCTCTGCTGATACTGTGAACACTCCATTTGGATTATCACCTCTTACGAAATTAGTTACGTACTCCCATTCTTTAGTGTCGGAATTGTAGGCCTGCAACCCTTTAATGGAATTCTTAATATTTCCTCCTTGAACCTTCTCAACGTGCTGTAAGAAGTAGTTACTGAAATCGAAGCCTGACAAGCTTGAAGTAACGCCCGATCCAGCTACGTCCTTTTGATCATAAAGAGAAGTCAAGATGCCAGCAATTGAATTGGCATTCCACCCTTCTTTGTTCTGACTACCTCCCAGGAAGTTCTCGGGGATAATCCAATAATCGTGGGTAGAAGTGACAGCTGTACGGGTCTGGGCTCCTGTGGTCTGATCGAAACCCCAGCGATGGTTAGCGGCTACCTGCCCGAAAGTGCGGGTGAAGGCGTCTTCGTACTTGGCGACACGTTTGTGGGCCTCGTTCTCCTGAATAGTGCTCTCGTCGTAGAGATCCTTGCTCTGACAACTCACCATGGTCATGCCTACCAGCATGGCAAAACCAGCTACAGAAAATAGTTTAGTTCTCATTTTAATGAATTAAATAACGGTGATTAATATATAAGTTTAATTTTCGGGTGCAAAGTTAGCAAAAGAAAATGCAATCACCAAATTTTTAGGCCAAAATTTTCTGCAAACACATTATTTTATAACGCGAGGGCACGGGCGACGGTGTAGGCAGTGGTCCAGGCGGCCTGGAAATTGAAGCCGCCGGTGATGCCGTCGATGTCGAGAACCTCGCCTGCAAAATAGACGTGGGGGAGGGTTTTGCTCTCAAGGGTGTTGGGACTGACGGCACTGAGGTCGATGCCGCCACAGGTGACGAACTCGTCCTTGAAGGCGGCTCGCCCTGCTATCTGGTAGGCGTCGCACGTGAGGACGTTCACCAGGCGGTTGAGCTCTTTCTGGCTGAGGTTCTGCCAACGGTTCTGGGCGCGCTCGCAAAGGGCTTTCTGCACGAGATAGGTCCAGAGCCTACTGGGAAGGTCGAAGGGACGGATGGTGGTCACGAGCTTCTGGGGATGGGTGGCGACGATGTGCTGAAGCCGGCTGAGGACATCGGCATCGGGAAGGGAGAGCCAGTTGACGGCGAGGGGCGCCTGGTAGTGGTGGAGGCGGAGATGACGGGCGGCATAGCTGGAGAGTTTGAGGACGGCAGGACCGCTCATGCCCCAATGGGTGACGAGCAGGGGGCCCTGGGCGCGAAAGCCGGTGCCGGGGAGGAAGGCCGTGGCCGACTCGACGACGGTGCCCATGAGGGCGCACAGACCGTCGTCGGCGACGGAGAAGGTGAAGAGCGAGGGTACCTCTTCGACGAGGGGTAAGCCCGAAAGGGATGCCGTGCCGCCACCGGTGGTGATGACGATGGCATCGTAGTGGCTGAGAGCCTGGAGCGAGGTGACCTTGCTCTCGGTGCGGATCTCGACGCCATAGCGACGGGCCAGCGAGAGGAAGAGGTTGATGATGGTGTGGGAATCCTGTGAGGCAGGAAACACGCAGTCGTCGGCCTGGGTGACCAGGGGCACGCCATGGCGCTCGAACCACGCATAGGCATCGCGATAGTCGAAGGTCTTGAAGAGGCGCTTCATGAGACGGTGGCCACGGGGATAGACCTGCGAGAGGTCGCGCACGGAGGCAAACGAGTTGGTGCAGTTGCAACGGCCTCCTCCCGACACCTCGACCTTGGCCAACACCTTGCGAGACTTCTCGAAGATGGTGACCTCGGCCTGGGGGCTCAGTTCCTTGAGGTTAATGGCGAGGAAAAAGCCTGCGGCTCCCCCACCCACAATCGCGACCTTCAATTTTCAATTTTCAATTATTTTTCAATACGTATTCGGGCATCGACGGCGACGACTTCGCGCTCGTCGGCAAGCAGGGGGTTGAGGTCCATCTCCTTGATCTCGGTGGCGAAACGGAGCAGGGTGGACAGGCGCACGATGATCTCGGCATACTTCTGCTCGTTGATGCCCTGCTGGCCCCGGGTACCTTTTATAATCTTATAGCCGCGAAGGGAGCGGATCATGGAATAGGCCTCGGCATAGCTCAACGGGGCCAGACCCGACGACACGTCCTTGAGCACCTCGACGAAGATGCCTCCAAGACCGCAGAGCACCACGTGGCCGAAGCGCTCTTCGTACTTGGCGCCGATGAAGAGTTCGGTGCCCTTCAGCATCTTCTGCACCATGACACCCGTGGCATCCTGGATGTTCATCATACGGTCGAACTCGAGGGCGAGGTGCTCGGGGGTGCGGATATTGAGGGCCACACCGCCCACATCGCTCTTATGCACGGGACCCACCACCTTGGCCACCACGGGGAAGCCCACTCGCTCGGCAAAGGCGATGAGCTCATCCTTCGACGTGCTGACCTTCTCGGGCACGAGGGGGATGCCGGCACACGAGAGCAACTCGCGCACGGCGTCGGGAGCCAGATAGCCGCTCTCGATGCCCTCGAACTTGAGGCGACGCGTCTCGCGATAGATGATCTCACGGATCTTAGGCACATCGACACCGTAGAGTTCGAGTTCGGTGGGAGCCGGCTGAGGGGTGCGCATAATCTGACTCAAGGCCGTGGCCAATGTGACCTCGTCGCTGAAGTTGACATGGCCCTTCTTGAGGAACTCCTCGACCTCGGGACCGGCGGTATGGAGACTGGGCAAAACGGGGAAGATGGGCTTCTTACAGGCTTTGATCTTCTGGTCGAGCACGTCGTAGGCCTCGTAGAGCTGGGTGAGACCGGGCGTGCCGTAGATGACGGCAATGGCGTCGATATGGTCGAACTTCTGGTCGCAATAGTCGATGATAGTGCCCAACTGCTCGGGGGTGCCCGTAGCGAGGAAATCGACGGGGTTGGCCACCGAGGAGCCGGGGAAGAGCTTCGTCTTCAGTTCCTCGGCATCAGGACCCTCGATCCTGGGCACGTTGAGCCCGCCCTTGGAGAGGGCGTCGGTGAGCATGACGCCAGGGCCTCCGGCATGGGTGACGATGGCGAAGTTACGGCCCTTCAGTTCGGGGAGGGTGAAGATGCACCCCACGGTGGTGAGCTCTTCGCGGGAGAAGCAGCGCACGATACCGGCCTTGCGGAACAGGGCCTCGACGGCGGAGTCGCTCGAGGCGATGGCTCCCGTATGCGAGGAGGCGGCACGCGAGCCGCTCTCGCTGGCGCCCGCCTTGATGGCGGCAATGCGACAACCCTTGCGGATGAGGGAACTGGCGTGGAAGAGCAGCTTGTCGGGGTTGGAGATGTTCTCGATATAGAGCAGCTTCACCTTCGAGTCGGTAGCGGCGTCGAAGTGCTCGTCCATATACTGCAGCACGTCTTCTATGCCTATCTGCTTGCCGTTGCCGATGCTCCACACGGAATTGAACTGCAAGCCCTTGATGACGGCACTCTCGAGGATGAACACGGCGGTGGCTCCTGAGCCTGAGATGAAATCGACGCCCTGGGGATTGAGGTCGGGAATGGGCAGGGTGAACACACTGTGGTGATGGCGGTTCAGGAGTCCGATGCAGTTAGGGCCGATCAAGGCGGCACCGTACTTCTCGCAGGTGTCGAGGATGCGCTGCTCGAGAGCGGCTCCGGCCTTGGTCTCCTCGCCAAAGCCTGCCGAGATGATGACGAAGGCGCGCACACCCTTCTCGCTGCAGAGGTAATCGACATAGTCGGGGCAGAACTTTGCGGCCACCACGAGGACGGCCAACTCGGCCTGGGGGACGTCCTTCACGTCGTGGAAGGCCTTGATGCCCTGCACCTCGTCTTCCTTGGGATTCACTATATACAAGGGGCCTGCGAAGCCGCCGTTCTTGATATTACGCACAATGGCACCACCGGGCTTGTGCACGTTGTTGGAGCCACCGATAACGACGATGCTCCCTGGATTTAACAGTTGCTTATTAATCATATGGTTGCAAAGATAGTGAAAATAGAGTAAAATACAAAATAAAACCGGATTTATTTTTATTTTCGAGATGCAGCCTATCATCGAATGAAATTCAAAGATATTATAAAAATGCCTAATTTCCAAATGTTTTTCAGATTAATTCTTTATCTTTGCATAGTTAAACCAATTAATCGTTGGAATAGGAAATGAAAAAAATACTCTTTTTACTATTTGCATTGATGATACCAGTGTTTATCTTTGGCGAAAATTACGCCGCCATGTGGAAGAAAGTGGCTCTGGCTGAAGTGAAAGACCTGCCCAAGAGCGAGTATGAATTGTTGCAGAAAATCGTGAAGAAGGCCGAGAAAGGCAAAGACTACGGCCACTTGCTGAAAGCCGAGCTCATGGCGGCACAGGTGATGACGGAGATAGCTCCCGACTCGCTGGAGTCGGAGGTAATGCGCATCAAGAAGCGCTACGACGAGGCCACCGACGAGGTGGTGAAGACGGTATATCAGACGGTGCTCTACGCGATAGGCGACAAGAACTACTCGATAAGGCTGGTGGGCAGGCCACAGCTTACCGATGAGCTCTGCGACAAGCTGGCCAAGGTGAAGGAAGACGAGTATGTGCCACTCGTGGTGAAGGGCAACGACAGCGAAATCTTCGGGCACGACCTGCTGAGCGTCATCGGCATCGAGCTCGACGACTGGTCGGCACTCTACAAATACTATGACAGGACGGGTAACCGCAGGGCGGCTTGTGTGGCTGCTGCCAACGCATTCCGCTACTACTCGACGGTGGAGGAACTCGACAAGCTGCTGGAAACGTATCAGGACCTGCCAGAGGCTGGCGAACTGGCCCTTGCACGCTTTAACCGCATGCATGGAAAAACGACTGAGGAGAGGATTACCTTCATACGCAAGGCCCTGAGCAAATGGGGCAGCTGGAAGCGCACCGACGAACTGCGTAACGAGGAGATGGAACTGACCAACCCCCAGATGAAACTGAACTTCGACAGAGCCGTGGCCATGCCGGGACAAACCACCGACCTGAAACTGGAGGACCTGCGCAACCTGGGGTCGATCACCATGAAGATCTATCAGGTGAAGGCCGATGGCGACATCTCGCTGAGTCCGTCGTCGGAGAAGGACTACAAGACACTCAAGACCATGCTGGGACAGGTGGTGAACGAGCAGACACGCCGGTATGAGGACAAGAAAGACTACGAGCTCTTCGAGGATAAGCTCACCATACCCGCACTGCCCATCGGCGTGTATATGCTTGAGTTTACCAGTCCGTCGGGCATCGACCCCGTGCGACGCTTGTACTTCGTGAGCGACGTGTTTGTACTGGGGGAGCCTCAGAACAACGACGACGAGCGCTACGTGGTGGTGAATGCCCACACGGGTCAGCCCATCGCCGGGGCGCATCTGCGCATCAAGCAATACATCACCTATACCACCTACGACACCTTCGAGGGCGTGACCGACGAGAAGGGCGAATTTATCTTCAAACCCAAAAGATACTCCAACCAGTGTCGGGAGGTGTTTGCCTATACGGATAACGACAAGGCCTGCCCCAGCAGGTCGAATAGCGACAACTACAGTTATTATACCGGTCCGAAGGAGATTACACGCACTGAGATCTATACCGACCGCAGCATCTATCGCCCGGGACAGACGGTACACATGTCGGCACTGGTCTATCAGATTATCAACGGCATCGACCAGAAGGTCAGCGCAAGCCAGACTCTGACGGTGGGCCTCTACGACGCCAACTACAAGATGGTGGAAGAGCGGAAGTTGGAGACAGACGAATACGGTGTGGCCGCTACCGACTTCACCCTACCCTCGTCTGGTCTGACCGGCTCGTTCCATATCCGTGTGGACGACACGCGCCATTACTTCCGTGTGGAGGAATACAAGCGGCCTACGTTCTACGTGGAGTTCCCCGAGGTGAAGGAGGCCTATGCACCCAACGATACCATCGCCGTTACAGGCAAGGCCCTGGGCTATGCCGGCGTACCCGTACAGGAGGGAACGGTGAGCTACAAGGTGGTGAGGCGCACTGCCTTCTGGTGGTGGTCGTATAGCCGCTACTGGGACACCGCCACCATAGGCTATGGACACAATGGCGACGACATCACCAAGGGCGAGACCAAGACCAACGACAAGGGCGAGTTCTGCATCAACGTGCCCTTGACCATGCCGGAGAGCCTCGACCCCAAGTTCTACACCTTCGTCATCACCGCCGATGTCACAGACTCTGCCGGGGAAACACGAAGCGGACAACTGTCGTTGCCCCTGGGTAACCGCAAGACCGTACTGACGGTGGATCTGCAGGAGAAGATTCTCGCCGACGAGAAGCCACAGGTGAACATCCACCTGCTGAATGCTGCCGGACAGGACGTCAAGGCCAAAGCCAGATACCAGATCGACGGTGGCCAGTGGACCACAGTGGATACCAACACCCCGTTTGCCCTGATGAGTGCAGGACTGAAGAGCGGCAAGCACACCTTCAAGGCCCAGTGTGGCGACGACGAGGTGGAGCGTACGTTCGTGCTCTTCTCGCTCAACGACGTGGCTCCTGCCACCCAGACCAACGACTGGTTCTATCAGTCGGCTACCAGGTTCCCCAACGACGGCAAGCCCGTCACCATTCAGGTGGGCTCGTCGGACAACGACGTGCATATCGTCTTCAGCATCTTTGCCGGCGAGAAACTCATCGAGCGTGGAGCCGTGGACCGCAGCAACCAGCTCTTCACCCTTAACGTCACTTATGAGGAAGAGTACGAGAACGGGCTGCTGCTCACCTTCGCCTGGGTGAAAAACCAGCACTGCTATACCCACAAGGCTACCATCGAGCGCCCCATGCCCGACAAGAACCTGACACTGGAGTGGGCCACCTTCCGCGATCGGCTGAAGCCAGGACAGGAGGAGGAGGAATGGACACTCTCGGTAAAGGATGCCAACGGCAAGCCCGCTGATGCACAACTCATGGCGACACTCTACGACAAGAGTCTCGACCAGATAGCAAAGCACCAGTGGGGTTTCGCACTTTACCAGCATCTGGCACTACCCATTACGGGATGGCACTACCCCATCTACTCGGAGGTGAGCAATATGGAACAGAAAGACTGGAACCGTCTGGAATATGTCAGCCTCAACTTCAGTCATTTTGTTGAGGATATCATCCCATCGCCCTATAACCGTCGCCGTACACGCAGCATGGCATATGCAGCACGTGGCGGCAACATGGTGGTTGACGAGATGGTGCCGATGGCTGAGCCTGTGATGATGAGAAAGGAAATGAATGCCAGTGCCGAGATGGCCGATGCCAAGGAGACAGAGGGAGCCACCGACGACACCAGTCAGGAGCCACAGATGGAGATGCGCGAGAACCTGGACGAGACTGCCTTCTTCTATCCCCAGCTCACGACGGACAAGAACGGGCATGTTGCCCTGAAGTTCACACTGCCTGAGTGCCTGACCACCTGGCGCTTCATGGGATTGGCCCATACCAAGGATATGTGCTACGGTCTGACCTCGGCCACAGCCATCGCCCAGAAAGACGTGATGGTTCAGCCTAACCTGCCCCGCTTCCTGCGTGAGGGCGACAAGGCCACTATCGCCACCCGTATCTTCAACATCAGCGAGAAAGACCTGCAGGGTAAGGCCCAGCTGAAACTGATGAATGCAGAGACCAATGCCGTGGTCTTCGAACAGTCGAAGCCCGTCACCCTGAAAGCTGGTGGCACTTGCAACGTCAGCTTCGACTACACGCCTGATGCCGGCAACCCGCTACTTGTTTGCCAGATGATGGTGAGCGGCAAGGGGTTCTCGGATGGAGAACAGCATTATTTGCCCATCCTGCCTGCCTCTGAGCGTGTCTTCGTCACCCAGTCGATCACCCAACATGAGCCTGGTACTGCCACGGTAGATATCACCAGACTGGTACCTGCCGATGCGCGTCAGACCAAACTCACCGTGGAATATGCCGACAAGCCCGCATGGCTCATGATTCAGTCGCTGCCTACCTTAGGCATGACCTTCGACGACAATGCCATCTCACTCGCTGCCAGCTACTATGCCAATGCCCTCGGTCAGCATATCATCGACCAGCAGCCTGAGGCCAAGCGTGCCTTTGATCTCTGGAAGAAAGAGAGTCAGGAGACCTCGCTGATGAGTGCCCTCGAACAGAATCAGGAACTGAAGGACGTGGTGCTCAACGAGACACCATGGGTGCTCGATGCCGACTACGAGACAGCACAGAAGCAACGTCTGGCCGACTTCTTCGACCAGAACCTGATGCAGCAACGCCTGAGCACCACCATCGAGAAGCTACAGAAACTACAGCGAGGCGACGGCTCATGGTCGTGGTGGCCGGGAATGCCCAGCTCGTTCTATATGACGGTGGCCGTCAGTGAGATGCTGGTACGCCTCAACGACATGGCAGGCGAGCAGAAGAGCATCGGAAAGATGCTGAGCAACGCCTTCCGCTTTATGGGCAACGAGATTGTGGAGGAAGTGGCCGACATAAAGAAGTGGGCTAAGGAGGAAGGTCGTGAACCGTCGTTCCCCAGCCATAAAGCCTTGCAATGGCTCTATCTGACCACCCTCGACGGGCGCGAGTTGCCCGCAGAGGTACAGAAGGCCAACGACTACCTGCTGAAGCTCCTGAAGAAGGACATCAAGAGTCAGGACCTCTACGACAAGGCCCTCACAGCCATCGTCCTCTCGAAGAGTGAGCCCCAGCTTGCCGCTGAATATGTTCAGTCGCTGAAGGAATACACGGTGTTCAAGGAAGAGATGGGTCGCTATTATGACACCCCACGTGCCGGTTACTCCTGGTTCGACTATAAGATTCCCACCCAGACGGTGGCCATCGAGGCCATCGAGCGCATCACGCCTGAAGACCATCAGACCATTCGTGAGATGCAACGCTGGCTGCTTCAGGAGAAGCGCACCCAGGCATGGGATACACCTGTGAACAGCATCAATGCCATCTATGCTTTCCTCATGGACGACAGATCGCCATTATCAGTGAACAACAACCACGCCCAACTGAAAGTGGACGGCAAGCCCCTCGACACGCCTAAGGCCACTGCTGCCATCGGCTATGTGAAGACCAGTCTCCCCACCACGGCCAAGACCTTCACCGTCGAGAAGACCTCCGACGATACCTCGTGGGGTGCCGTCTATGCCCAGTTCACCCAGGCTACGAAACGCATTACTGACCACGGCAACGGTATGACCGTTAAGCGCGAACTGCTTACAGCCGACGGTAAGGAGCCTCAGAACCTGAAGGTGGGCGACCGTGTAAAGATGCGTATCACTATCGTGGCTGAGCGCGACTACGACTTCGTGCAGGTGGTTGACAAGCGTGCAGCCTGTCTGGAGCCCGTGCGCCAGCTTAGTGGCTATCACAACGGTGCCTACTGCTCACCCAAGGACAACACCACCAACTATTATTTCAACATGATGGCCAAAGGCAAGCATGTCATCGAGACTGAATACAACATCGACCGCACTGGCACTTACGAGACAGGAACCTGCACCGTACAGTGTGCCTACTCGCCCGATTTCCGTGCAACAACCAAATCACAAACCCTGATTATCAAATGAACAAACGACTGATCATCACCCCCCTGATAGTATGGGCACTGCTACCCGCATCTGCCCAACGTCTCTCTGTCACCAACACCACTATGAATTGTGGGCGTACGGGTTTCGAACAACCCGTCACCGCCACCTTCGAACTACGTAACAAGGGCTTGAAACGCCTCGTTATAACCGACGTACACCCCGACTGCGGTTGCACCAATGTGGAGTATCCCAAGGAAGTGGGCGCCGGCGACAAGTTCACCATCCGCATGACCTACGATGCGCGCCAGTTGGGCCATTTCCACAAGATGGCGGCCATCAGCAGCAACGGCTCGAAGAAACCCGTCTATCTCACCATGACGGGTGTGGTACTACCCGAGGTACTCGACTATACAGGCGACTATCCCGTCGCCATGGGTGAATTGTTGCTCGACAAGGCGGAACTAGAGTTCGACAACGTGAACAAGGGCGACACCCCTGTGGAGGAGATACACATCATGAACAACGGCACCAAGAAGATGACACCCAACGTGATGCATCTGCCTCCCTATCTGTCGGCCATCGTCAAACCCGAGACACTGGCACCTGGGCGCTCCGGCACCATCACCGTGATGCTCAACAGCGAGAAGTTGCGTGACTATGGCTTGACACAGACCGCCGTCTATATCGCCAAGCAACTGGGCGAGAAAGTAAGTCAGAAAACCGAAATGCCCGTCTCGGCCGTACTCCTGCCCCCACTCCTGCCCTCCGGCGGAGCAGCCGCCCCTAAGTTGCAGATATCGGCTACAGAAATAGACTTTACCGACTTTGGCGGCAAAAGCAAGAAGACGGCAGAGATCACCTTGCTCAATACGGGTCAGGTGCCACTCTCAATCTCTTCGCTGCAAATGTTTACAAGCGGTCTGAAGGTGACGCTTGGCAAACGTGAGATTGCCCCAGGACAATCGACGGTGCTCAAAGTGACAGGTATGGCCGAAGAACTGAAGGCCCTTCGCACCCGTCCCCGTATCCTGATGATCACCAACGATCCCGACCACGCCAAAGTGATTATCAACATCAAGAAATAATCCTCAACATTCAATCCTCAATGATCAATTCACGAAATGGAACATCCCGAGAATAGTTCAGAATATGCAGGCTTGCAGGTAAACAGCGGCGTGGAACAGCCCGCCATCATCAACCCCTACCTCAAGCGCAACCGTTTCCGTCGTCGTGAACTCACGGCGGATGAGATGGTAGAAGGAATCCTTAAGGGCGACGTCACTGTACTCTCACAAGCCGTCACCCTGATTGAGAGTGTCAATCCCGACCATCAGGCCAAGGCGCAAGAGGTCATCAACAAATGTCTGCCCTATAGCGGCCATTCCATCCGTGTGGGTATCAGTGGTGTGCCTGGTGCAGGCAAGTCAACCAGCATCGACGAATTCGGCATCCACGTCCTGAGCGAGAAGGGAGGGCGCCTGGCTGTACTCGCCATCGACCCCTCGTCGGAACGCACCAAAGGAAGTATCCTGGGCGACAAGACACGCATGGAGAAACTAGCCCAGCATCCCGACTCCTTCATCCGCCCCAGTCCATCGGCGGGATCACTGGGTGGTGTGGCCCGTAAGACGCGTGAGACCATCATCCTCTGCGAGGCCGCAGGCTTCAACAACATCTTCGTAGAGACCGTTGGCGTGGGGCAGAGCGAGACCGCCTGCCACTCCATGGTCGATTTCTTCCTGCTCATCCAGGTGGCAGGTACGGGTGACGAACTTCAGGGCATCAAGCGCGGCATCATGGAGATCAGCGACGGCATCGTCATCAACAAGTGCGACGGCGACAATGTGGATCGCTGTCAGATGGCGGCTACCAACTTCCGCAATGCTCTCCATTTCTTCCCCCTGCCTGAGAGTGGGTGGACGCCCAAGGTGCTCTGCTATAGCGGCTTCTACGGCACAGGCGTCAAGGAGGTGTGGGATATGATCTACCAGTACATCGACTTCGTCAAGCAGAACGGCTACTTCGACTATCGCCGCAACGAACAGGCCAAGTATTGGATGTATGAGAGCATCAACGAGCATCTGCGTCTTAACTTCTACAACAACCCCATTATCAAGTCACAGCTCTCTGCCTCCGAGCAGACTGTGCTTGCCGGACAGAAGACGAGTTTTGTAGCCGCCCAAGATCTACTCGACATGTATTTCAACGAACTAAAGAAATAACAACTCTGTATCTCTGTATCTTTGTGTTATAAATTAATAGTATGATTCAAATAGAAATAGACGAAGGCAGTGGTTTCTGCTTTGGAGTGACTACTGCCATCAAGAAAGCCGAGGAAGAGCTTGCCCAAGGGGAGACACTCTACTGCCTTGGCGATATCGTGCACAACGGAATGGAGTGCGATCGTCTGCGGGAGATGG
This sequence comes from uncultured Prevotella sp., assembly GCA_946415825.1. Lineage (GTDB taxonomy): Bacteria > Bacteroidota > Bacteroidia > Bacteroidales > Bacteroidaceae > Prevotella. Next base: position 50,453 of record CAMKUA010000002.1, read on the forward strand.
GACTTGTTACCATCAACCACGACGACCTGCGCCAACTTCACGATGTGAAAGTACTGCTGCGTGCCCATGGCGAGCCCCCCGAGACCTACGAACTCGCCCGCAAGAACAATATCGAGATCATTGATGCCACCTGTCCTGTGGTGCTCCAACTCCAGAAGCGCATCAAGAAGCAATACGATGAAAACGCCCATAGCCAGATTGTCATCTTCGGCAAGAAAGGTCATGCTGAGGTGTTGGGACTCGTAGGTCAGACACAGTCGTCGGCCATCGTCATCGAGAACTTCGACGAAGTGGCCACTCTCGACTTCTCTCGCGACATTTACCTCTACAGTCAGACCACGAAGTCGCTCGATGAATTCCATCGCATCATCGATTACATCCAGACGCATATCTCGCCAGAGGCCACTTTCAAGAGTTTCGACACCATCTGCCGCTCTGTGGCCAACCGCATGCCCAATATCTCGCAGTTTGCCACCAAGCACGACCTCATTCTCTTCGTCTGTGGTAGGAAGAGTTCCAACGGCAAGGTGCTCTTCAACGAGTGCCTGCGTGTCAATCCCAACACCCACCTCGTGGAGGATCCTCAGGAGATCAAGTCCGAGTGGTTGCAAGACATCAAAACGGTGGGCATCTGTGGTGCCACTAGCACCCCCCGTTGGCTCATGGAGCAGTGCCGTGACGCCATCCTTAAGATGTAAATTTAATCCCTGCTGATTGGCGGGGATTAAACTTATTTCACTACGACTTTCTTTCCGTTGCGAATATAGATACCCTTGCGGGCGGGGCGCCCCTCCAGGCGCATGCCCCTCAGGTCGGTGTAGACACCAGTTGCCTCGTCGCCCACCACGCTGTCGATACCCGTACCTCCCACGGAGAATTCCACGTAGTTGAGAGCCAACGGCTCCCAACTGGTACTCACACGTATCAGATAGTTACCATCGGGCAGGACGTCAGTCAACTTCAGGGTATCCACCACCGCAAGGTTAGGATCACCCTGGGCGAAGGTCAGTTTCTGCGTCTCCGATCTCAAGGGAGTCAGTACGTCGTTACCCTCCACACTGAAGAGCGTGTATTCCACCTCCTCATTGCCGGTAAAGACGGAGGGGTCGTAAGGCCAACCCGTCGTCAGGTGCAACTGCAGGTCGAGGGGCTCCCCACTGCCCACACTGGTATTGCCCACCGTGCGCAATGCCGGCACGTCGTTCACGGTGAATTCCATGTACTTGCTACAACTCATGATGTATTCGGTCATATCCTCGTTGAGCCACTCGTTGATATACGACCACACATAATACCTACCGCCACGGGTGATGTTGTACTCAAGGTCGAAACTGTGGTCATAGGTTCCGTCGCCACCCTTCTCAGGCAGGTCGATGAGATACTGGTAGATATCATGATTCTCGGCACTACCATTCCCATCGGTATTGTTCACGTCGGCGATGACGGCATAGCGGTAGATATTCTCCGAAGGTTTGCCCTTGGGGATATTCTCCTCTGCATTATCCACAAACTCCACGTGATAGGTGTATAGTCCGATTTCACTCTCATCACTCTCGTCGGCATCCGTCACATACACCTCGCTCTGATTGAGTACGTAGTCGTCGTAGCAGCCCATGACATCGCTCACCTCTACTATCGCGTCAGCAAGAGGAATGCCTGCTGGCGTGTACAGTACCAGATACACTAGACCACTCTTCAGAGGCTTGAAGCAGAAGGTTACATCAGCATCGCCCTCAGCAGGTATAAAACCATTCGAGTACAGCGGCTCCCCCTCAGTATAGGGCGTATCCTGTTTGATATCCTCGGGTTTCATATCACCGAAATAGAGAGGCAGCAACACTAGCGGAAGGGTACTCTCCGACGCACCGGCGTTATGGATGGTGAGCGTCACGTCGTTGCGCATTCCCAGTCGTGCCCCGCCCCGGGTTATCTCGGCCTTCTTGATGGTCAGTTGGGGTGTTTCCTTGACAAGGAAGAATTGACCATTGTCCTGGCGCCCGGCATAGATATGGTTCTCCTTGGCACCCAGCATCTGCCAGTCGCTGCCGGGAATGCTGCGGAACTTCACCATCGGATAGAGTACGGCATACTTACCAGGTTCGAAAGCCATAGAGTCGATTTTCACCACATGATAGTTTACATCATAGTTATAGACAATGCTGTCAGCACGGTCGCCCATGAACATAGGAAGGAGTGCACCGTCGTCGGCAATGGTACCGAAGGCAAAGTCCACGCGTACCTCATTATCACCATAGGAGAAAGAGTTGAAATAATACTCGAAGTAGGCCGAGTCGGGCTCAATCACCCCGAGGGGTTCATACGGATACAGGTAAGCCTGAGGCGTGATAGGCTTAGGCTCAGCCCCCTCGGCAGCAGGTTTCACCCCGATAACGGCATCCTGGAAGGTGCAGAATCCGATGCCACCCGAACCGGCACCCGTACTGTAATTATTGTAGGGATTCAGTACGGCCAGAGAGAAGTAGCCGTCACTCTGTCCTCCCCATCCCCAGTTGATATGGAAGAGACCGTTGCCGTCGTATCCGTCGCAGACAAAGGAGTGTCCCCCGTCATCCGAGGAACCGCCATACTGCACAGGTCGCCCCTCAGCCAGTTCGCCGTAGATCAGGTTCTCCCACTCCTCGATGCTGTATTTCACACGTGGAGCGTCATAGAGCGAGGGGTCATAGCCGAAATACCTGATGAGTGCCTCTACCACCTGTTGGTGGTCACTACCCGAGGCCTCTGGCGAGTAATACATATACACCGATTGTCCGCAGTAGCGCATCAGCGTAGCCACAGCCTTCTGCTGGTCTTCCGTTCCCACAATGTTCCAGGTATCATCCACATAGTTGTCTATCATATTTCCCCAGTCGAAGGTTACCGAGGGCAAGGCGTCAACATGCCACACCTTCTCCTTGTTCTCATAGGCCGTGACGATGTCGTAGGCAGGAATCTCCTTGGTAGCCCCCTTCGGCCACTGGTGGTAGTTCATAACCTGTGCCATCGCCGTTGCCACGCATCCCGTGGCGGACAACTGTCCCTGGTAATTAGGGTTGGCCCCCTCGTACGGAGGTGTCAGATCCCAATAGGGAGCTCCCTGATCCCAGTTTGTCTTCAGCATCGGAGCGATGGTAGCCCTGCTCTTGCGTGTCTGAGCAAAGCCCTTTGACCAGTTGCCATCAGCAAAGTCACAGTTATCACCCAGCGTGGCGATGGCCTTGTCGTAACTCTTCAGGAATTCACGCATGTTCTGTGGCATCCGTTCCCAGTCGATTTGACCTTCTGTGGCATAGCCCAGTACAGGCAGTGCACGACTATCGCCCGAGGCAATCACATAGCCCCCGCCTTCGTTGTTAAAAGCGTAGATGCTCTGCGCCTCCACCTTGACAGCGTTGAGTTTTGTCAGTTTGCTGTCCATACCTCTGGCCTTGGCGGATCCGTTTGTATGCAGGTAGTTCATCACTCGATCTAAGGCTTGCTTTTCAGTGATTGGCTGTGCCCACATTCCCATGGCTATCAGGCCCAACACCAAGATTACCAGTTGTCTTTTCATACTCGAAATAGATAAATTGTTTTAATTCTGGCTGCAAATATAATAAAAAAAGACGTAAGTTAAGCATATCCGTCTCTTTTTTTATGGGTACATCGGCCCATATGCTCATAAGCGCCCTCCTACGAGGGATATTCTTATAGGCAGAGTTTGTCGATATCGACGGATAGGCCAATGGTGAAGGAAGTGCCCGTTGTGAGTGGGGAGGTGTAGTAATAGCCCTTAGGCTTGTAATTAAAGAGGTTGTCGATGGCGGTGTTGAGGTTGATGCCTTTCCAGAGGTGATGCTGAAGCATGAGTTTCCAGATGGTATAGCCCTGATCGACATCGGTGCGCCCCGACTGGGGCTTGCCGAAGTTGCGCCCTGAGAGAGCTGCATCGAGGGCATAGTGGCGCGAGAAACGATGACCATAGCCGATGCGCCACGTCAGAGAGTGATTACGGGGCTGATTGAACTGCGAGAAATACACGTCGCCCGACTCGTGCATCCACGAATAGTTTAACTTAAGCGTCATACCCCAGTCGAAGTAGTGGCCCATGCTGATATCCACGCCCCATACCTTGACACCGTCTTCGTTCCAGTAGAGGGCACTCGGCATACCCTCGTAGTCGCCTCCGTCGATGGTGGTGATACGCTTGTCGAAGATGTTGCAGTAGCCCACAAGGGTAAAGTTATAGACACCGTCGATAATGCCACTATCGCTGATGCGGTTCTGTCGTTCGATGGCTACATTGATGTTATGGCTCTTCTCAGGCTCAAGGTCAGGATTTCCGAGAATCATATAGCCCATATTCCCCATGTCGAAGTGCATGTACATCTCCTTGAGGGTAGGCGCACGGAAGCCACTGGCATAGTTGGCACGAAGGGTGATCCATGGGAACTTATACACCAAGGCGAGACGCTGGGTGAAGGCCTTCTGTGAAGAAGCCGAGAAATAGTCGTAACGCAGGCTACCCACCACATTGAGACGGGGCGTGATGTTCCAGTCGAACTGGGCATAGCCGTCGATATTGCTTTGCGAGTGACTGGTGCCGGCAATGAACTGATAGGTGGAGAGATAGTCGTGCATATAGTCGGCACCCACCATCAGACTGCTATTGCCAAACGAACGACTGAACAAGGCATGCACAACGTGCTGACGATTACTGTAGTCGTGATCATGGGTACGTGTACCGTCAGGGGTGAAGTTAGCCTTGTCGTACTGGTCGTAGGCGTAAGAGAGTTCTATATGTCGCTTGTTCCAGGCATAGCGCCCCTTCAGTCCTGCACTATAGGCATTGAAGTGATAGTCGTAGGTGTCGCGTTCGCTGGTACGGAAGAAGTAGCCTCCCCTACCCGTCAGGGTGAGACGATCCGTGGGGCGCCATATAAGCCGTTCCTTCACGTTGTAGGTCTTCTGTCCGTAGAGACGGTCAAGGTTAGAGTCGTCGTTGAGTACCGACTCGTCGTAAGGCAGACCCTGTGCCTTCTTCATCAGTTCGACGGCAATCTCCTCCGGAGAGTAGGGCTTAGGCAGGTCAACGGGGTCGATGCGGGTATGCTGGAAACTGGTCTGCGAGTTCCATTTCCCCGTGTTGAACGAGAACCCGGCTCCGTGCCTCCATTCATTGCCGAAGGTGTTGAAGCGAGAGTTGGCGTTGGCTGTCCAGGGGTCGAGACTCTCCTTGCTGATGATGTTCACCACACCCCCTACCGCATTGGAGCCGTAGAGTGCCGAAGAGGCACCTTTCACAATCTCTATGCGCCCCACGTTGTCGAGGTTCATACGGTTGTAGTCCACGTTGTCCATCGTCTCACCAGCCATTCGTTCGCCATCAACCAGGAAGAGCACAGCATTACCGCCAAAACCACTCATGTTGAGTGAGGTCTCCTGTCCCATGGCAAAGCCGAACTCCAGTCCTGGCATCTCCTGTATCAGCAGGTCCTGGATATTGGTGGCATCGGAAATCTTGATGTCGTGGGGGGTGATGAGCCGGGTGACGACAGGAGCGTCCTTCAGAGTCTTAGGCGATTGCGTCGCCGTGACCACGATGGGGTTCAGTTCCACAGAGTCGCGAAAAGCCGTCTGGGCAGAAAGACTGATAACTGGCATGGACACCGCCATGCCAGTTAAAAGAGTTTGTACGAATATGTTTGTAAAGTGCCTGGTCACTTCTTACTGTTTAACGCCTGTGAACGTTGTCTCCATCGCCATCGGCATATTACCATACTTCAACGAGAATGTCACGGCGACGTTCTTGCCATTGAAGAGTAAGGTTACATCACTAACAGTATAGGCTTTCTCATCACCCTGGGCATTCTTTACGGTACCAGCGTATGATGCCAGTTTTCCACTGATGTTGTCGCCACTCTTCGTCAGGGGAATGTTCTTCACCGAGAGTGCCGGAATCGTCATCATGCCTCCCATTCCCATTTCAGGAACAGTCATATCAATAGATGTATCAGAGACCTTGGCAAACGAGTAGGTCTTGGTGTCGTTAGACGATTCCTCACCCATCACCATGACAATCTCCTGTCCTGAATAGGCGCCCGCCACCTCAGTGGCTGCAGGAGTCACCTTCTCGTCATCATCACTACTACATGAACTCATACCAAATGCGAAGGCCATTGCTGCCACCGCCATTGTCATAAAACTTTTGATCTTCATACGAATAATTATAATTTTGTTTTGTGTTAATATGTTATTTCTTCAATTCCTGTTTGTCGTAGTCATACTCCGATCCGTAGGCACTGTGGGGGATGGTGAAGATGGCTATCATAAAGAGCACCGCCAGGCATACCACCCACTTGTTGTACTTCCACTTCAAAGTAGCAAGGGCTGCTACGAAGAACAGGAAACTGAGGAGTGTCTTGTTGTCTGTCAGATCCGTACCGTAGGGGAATCCCGTCCACCAGGGACCGAAGGCTGCATGCTGTACGAGAGGCCCCAGGATGAAACCGCCTACAAACAAGGTGCCTACCGTTATCTTCAGCCACTTCTGATACTCCTTGTTGGTCACCACCAGCAAGAAGGTATAGACGGCAAAGAGCATGGCACCAAACATCAACAGGATGTGGGGAATCAGGATGAGGGCCGGCACGTCCTGACGGAAACGTATCACGACGGGGTCTTCTTTCTGATAGTCCTTACCCCCTACGGTGATGTAATACTGTAGTTTCCCCGCTACGGGCTGTACTGGCAACAAGGCCTGCCAGGCATTGTCTTTCCATTCGAAATCCACAGTGGTATAGTCGTTCGTCGTGGGATAGCGACGGTAGTGCATCTGCGCCCTGACATCCGAAGGGACACCTTTCAGGGTGACGGTCTCATCATGCTGCACACCACTGCGGGGCAGTTTCTCCTGATAGCGTTCCCCATTCAGTTCGATAGCCACCTTCTTGGGATAGGTAGGTCCCGTCATGCGCTGGTAGATGCTCAATACCAACGTGACGATTATAGCAAGAATCCAATAAACGATTTTTTTCATTTTACCTTTTTACTTTTTCCCCTTTCCACTTTTCACGAGTTCCACCTGGAAGGTCAGTATCTCCTCGCCACGGAGCACCTTCACGGGGATGGTGGTATCAGGCTCGAGTTCCGACAACCGCTGCATGTATTCATCCATATTATTGACGGGCTTACCATCAATCTCCTGAATAATGTCGCCACTACGGATACCAGCCTTATGGGCAGGCTTTCCTGCCACCACGATATCGGCACGAAGCCCCGGAATCCTACTGGCTCCCATGACATCGGGCATCAGTCCCAGTGTAACCTTGAACTTGGCATGCTTCATTGTGTTTGTACTGGGCACACTGATATAGTCGGGTGTCGTCGGCAGGTTAGCCAGTCGGGTAATCAGCTCCTGCGAGAACTCCAGGGTCTGCTGCATACCGTCATAATTCAAGGTAGAGGGTACATCGTCGGGAGTGTGATACTCCATGTGTCCGCCTGTGGTGAGGAAGAGCACGGGGATATCAGCTGCTACAAACGAGGCATGATCGCTGGGGCCATACCCGTCAGGTGTACACGAGATGTTGAGTTTCGTCAGTTCTGCCACCTGCTCTGCGATAGCCTTGAATTTGCTGCTGGTGCCGGTACCCGATACACTCATGGCATGGTCACGCATACGTCCCACCATGTCCAGATTCACCATCGCCACAATACCTTTCACGTCAGCAGGCAGGTTGATACGATGATCGTCGGCATGCTTCATCCACTCCAGGAAATTCTTGGAACCGATAAGCCCCTGTTCCTCTGCCCCGAAGAAGGCAAAGACGATGCTTCGTGGCATGCGTACCTTTTTAAAATACCTCGCAAGTTGTAGCACCACCGCATCGCCGCTGGCATTATCGTCGGCTCCCGGATGCACCCCTAAGGTGTCGGGGCGTCGCGAACCAGAATCCTTTCCCCCCATGCCCAGGTGGTCGTAATGCGACCCTACGACGATATATTCGTGCTTCAGGCGCTTGTCCTTGCCTGGAATCACTGCGATGATGTTGTGTGTATGTCGCTCCACATCGGCTTTCACAAACGAGAAGTTATGGTAGAACCCCTTATTCTTCTTTTCCTTGACAACAGGCTTCAGTTTCAGTCCACGGAGCTTGCCGGCGATATATTCAGAAGCAAGCGTGTCACCTGCTGTGGCAGGAAACCGGCCTCCCAGTTCCTGCGATGCCAGATACTCCACCGCCTGCCGCATGTCATCCTGCCTTTGAGCCTGTGCCTGCAGCACAAGCGCCAATGCCAAGAATAAAAACAACACTGTTTTCCTCATGTGTATCCTGCTTTTTTTTATTCGGGTGCAAAGGTACAACTATTTTTTCATTTACACAATCCCCATTAATAAGGATTTTAAGAATTGACGGGCCTTTTTTACTTCACAATCTTCTTACCGCGATGTACGTAGATGCCGTGTGGAAGGGTACTGAGCGAGCCCTGGTGACGCACACCGTGAAGGTCATAGATGGCATCGTCAGAATTAGGTACCCATATGCTCTGGATGGCATCAGGATCCTTGATATGTGAGGCAAAGAAACTACGCAGGTCGTCGCCCCAGGTCTCACCCGTGGTATGGCCAAGTGTGGGATTGGGGATATACTGCTTCTCCGACGATGCCAGGTTATTGTATGCTGCCCATACGGTATGGGGCGGACAAGTGGTATCTTGCAGGGAGAAGTTCATGATGACAGGACAGGTGATGAGTGTGGCCAGGTTCTTGGTGTCGAAATAAGAGAGCATGGCATACATGGCCTCGTCGCTCAGTCCAAGTCCTCGCTGCATGGGCAGGAAGGTGTTATAAGGCCAGCAAACGAGTTGGAAATAGTCGGGGAAGTCGCCCATGAACGAGCAGGCAGGGGCGATGGCGTTGAGTCGTCCGTCGCTGAGGGCAGCACAGGCCAAGGTAAAGGCGCCCCCCTGACTCGACCCCGAGGCAAAGATATTCTCGGGTTGCACCTTTTCACGGGAGAGAAGGAAGTCGAGGGCACGCAGACAGTCCAGATAGGCACCCCTGTAATACCAGGTTTCAGGCTTGCCAAAGCCATACACCAGCCACTCGCCATAGAGATTGGTATAAGGCGGACGGTTATTGATAGACTGGCCCCGTGTGGAGACCACGATATCAATCTGTGAGGGGTTATCGTCGGCACGAGGCACCGACAGTCCGCCACCCCCGTCGTAGGCACAGAAATGGAGAATGGCCGGATACCTGCCTGGAGCCGTCGGCTCTGCATAATAGGCGCGCACGATGCCCTCACCCGTGGCATCGGGCACCGATTTCATCTCGAGCAGATACACCTTGCGCAGAGCAGAACTCTTATCAGGAAGTTCGGTCAGTGTGTACTGAGGATCCACAGCAGCGAGTTCGTCCTTGGCGTCCTGCCAGAAGTCGAGGAAGTCGGCCTGCATATCGGGGGCCGAGACCAGTTTCTCGGCATCTACGCCAAAGTAGAAGGTGCGCGCCTCCTCACCCGCTACATGGATGGTGGCCAGATAGAAGCCGGGGCGTAGCGACCTGACGGGCTTGAAGTCGTAGCTCTGACTCTCGCCGGCACCAAGCGACGAGGGGTACGAGAAGTCCTCCGACGAGGAGAGCTTATCGTTGGAGATGGTGATCTCGATATCGAAATCCACGGGCTCGTCGGTGGGGTTGGTGACATTGACGTGGAACGTGGGCACACTGGGCGACGACCACATCCAGTCGTTTACCACCGGCACTCCCACCTCCAGACGGGGGCGCTCCTTCTTGCTGAGCACTTCGACAGAGGTGAGCGTAAACCCGATGCCAAACACAATACAGCCATTCTGCTGGAGTTCGGCCAGCATCTCCTCGCTGATGAGGATGTCGGAGTGGCGCCCACTGAGCAGACCAGCTCCCGCCATACCGGGCATGACGCCCCAACCAGCCGTACGGAGAATGACCTGAGCGGCACCATAGAGGTCACGATGACAAAGACGTATCACATTCCCCGCCTTAGCCTGGGCAAAGCACGAGGCAGGCAACGACTGCGAGGTGGTCCACTCGATGGGGAAACGAACGGAGCCTTCCCAAACAGTGACTGCATGCATGGGGAGCCAGACGGCCATGAGGATTGTCAGTATCAGTGCTCTCATCTCTATTTTTGTTGTTGGGGTGCAAAGTTACACACTTTTTTCGAGATATCCATTCTCTCATCAGGAGGTTTTTGAGGGCAAGGTGACAAAAAGGCAATAATTCGTGCCATTTTGTCAGTATTTATTCCCTCGGCATGGAGTTTGAGCGACAATTATCAAAAAATAATAGGAGGAAACGAACTATGACATTAGACAAATTTACAATCAAAGCACAAGAGGCCGTTCAGACAGCAGTAAACACAGCCCAGCTGAACGGTCAGCAGGTCATCGAACCTGTACATATCCTCAAGGGTATATTGGAGAAGGCGAAGGACGTTACGACCTTCATCTTCCAGAAACTCGGTGTGAACGCCCAGCAGGTTGAGCTGCTCGTCGAGCAGGAGATCAAGCACCTGCCTAAGGTACAGGGCGGACAACCCTATCTCTCTAACGATAGTAATAATGTGCTCGTACGCGCACAGGACATCGCCCAGAAGGGTGGCGACGAGTTTGTCTCGGTAGAGCCCATCCTGTTGGCCCTGCTCAGTGTCAGCTCCACCGCCTCTCGCATCATGAAGGATGCCGGGTGCACGGAGAAGGACATGGCGAAGGCCATCCAGGAACTGCGCCAGGGCCAGAAGGTCCAGTCGCAGAGTGCCGACGACAATTACCAGAGTCTCGAGAAGTACGCCAAGAACCTCGTCGATCTGGCCCGTAAAGGTAAGCTCGACCCCGTGATCGGGCGCGACGACGAGATCCGCCGCCTGTTGCAGATCCTTTCCCGTCGTACGAAGAACAACCCCATCCTGATTGGTGAGCCCGGTACGGGTAAGACCGCCATCGTCGAAGGTCTTGCAGGCCGTATCGTGCGTGGCGACGTGCCCGAGAACCTGAAGGACAAGCAACTCTACTCCCTCGACATGGGTGCCCTCGTGGCAGGTGCCAAGTACAAGGGTGAGTTTGAGGAACGCCTGAAGAGCGTCATCAACGAGGTGACAAAGGCCGAGGGGCGCATCATCCTCTTCATCGACGAGATCCACACGCTGGTGGGAGCCGGTGGCGGTGAGGGAGCGATGGATGCCGCCAACATCCTGAAACCTGCCCTGGCCCGTGGCGAACTGCGCGCCATCGGTGCCACCACCCTCAACGAATACCAGAAGTATTTCGAGAAAGACAAGGCCCTGGAACGCCGATTCCAGACGGTGATGGTCGATGAGCCCGACGAACTCTCAGCCATCTCGATCCTGCGAGGACTGAAGGAGCGCTACGAGAACCACCACAAGGTACGTATCCAGGACGACGCCTGTATCGCTGCCGTACAACTCTCAGAGCGCTATATCTCCGAGCGCTTCCTTCCCGACAAGGCCATCGACCTGATGGACGAGGCAGCAGCCAAACTGCGTATGGAGCGCGACTCCGTACCTGAGGAGCTCGACGAGATCACCCGTCGCCTGGCACAACTCGAAATCGAGCGCGAGGCCATCAAGCGCGAGGGCGACGAGCCTAAGATAGCCCAACTCGACAAGGACATTGCCGAACTCCGCGAACAGGAGACCCAGTTCCGTGCCAAGTGGGAGGGCGAACGACAGCTGGTGAACAAGATCCAGCAGGACAAGCAGGAGATGGAGAACCTGAAATACGAGGCTGAGCGTGCTGAGCGCGAGGGCGACTATGGCAAGGTGGCTGAAATACGATACTCGAAACTGAAGGTCCTCGAAGATGATATCAAGGCCATCCAGCAGCAACTGGCAAACGCCCAAAATGGTGACTCCCTGGTGCGCGAGGAAGTCACCGCCGACGATATCGCCGAGGTCGTCTCCCGCTGGACAGGCATCCCCGTCACCCGTATGATGCAGAGTGAGCGCGAAAAGCTGCTCCATCTGGAGGAGGAACTCCACAAGCGCGTCATCGGTCAGGACGAGGCCATCACAGCCGTCTCCGACGCCGTACGCCGTTCCCGTGCCGGTCTTCAGGATCCCAAGCGACCTATCGCCTCGTTTATCTTCCTCGGCATCACGGGTGTGGGTAAGACGGAACTTGCCAAGACCCTTGCCGACTACCTCTTCAACGACGAGACGATGATGACGCGTATCGATATGAGTGAGTATCAGGAGAAGTACAGTGTCTCCCGACTCATCGGTGCGCCTCCGGGATACGTGGGCTACGACGAGGGCGGACAACTCACCGAGGCCGTGCGCCGCAAGCCCTACTCCGTGGTGCTCTTCGATGAGATCGAGAAGGCCCACCCCGACGTGTTCAACATCCTGCTTCAGGTGCTCGATGACGGACGACTGACAGACAACAAGGGACGTACGGCCAACTTCAAGAACACCATCATCATCATGACCTCGAATGCCACGCGAGAGCAGCTGCGCTCAACGATGCGCCCCGAGTTCCTGAACCGTATCGACGAGATCATCACCTTCACGCCGCTCACCAAGGAGCAGATAGCCGACGTGGTGCGCCTGCAGATGAAGAAGGTGACTGACATGCTCGAGCCTCAGGGCATCACCCTGGAATGCACGCCTCAGGCCATCGCCTACCTGGCAGAGGAAGGCTACGACCCCGACTTCGGTGCCCGTCCTGTGAAGCGTGCCATCCAGCAGTACGTGCTCAACGACCTGTCGAAGAAGTTGCTGGCCGACGAGGTTGACCGCTCGAAGCCCATCATCATCGACGAGTTCGGCGAAGGTCTGGTCTTCAGGAACTAAAAGACAAACACTTTCTTCCCGTTGTGGATGTAGAGGCCCTTGTGCGTGGGGCGTGACTGCAGGCGCCGGCCTTGCAGATCGTACCACGTATCCGGGGCCTTGTCGTCGGTCACACTGCTGATGGCCGTTGCCTCCTTCATGAAGTCGAAGGATATCCTGCCGTCGTCGCTCATCATGATATTCGTTACAGGCTTGTGGAAAGCCATGGCAGGTACGGAGCCGTCAGTCAGCCGGTCGTTCACGTCGCCATCAGCCACGTAGGGATAAGCCGCCAGACTGAGGATGTTGTTATGCCCGTCGGGCGTATATTTATCGTTATTCCCGAAGAAGGCTTCCGACTGGCGGTAGGTCCTGTTGTCGGCATATACCAGCTTCACCTGCTCCCTTCCACTGTTGGGGAAGAGCGACCCGTTATAGCCATCCACATAAGTGATGAGCAGCCCGTTGCCCGGCACATATCTGTCGAAGCCCCGCTGCTGCCTGTTCTCAAGGAGATAGTACTGCTTATAATTGTCATCGCTTCGAATCAGGTAGGCGATGGGCTCCTCGTCCAGACAAGGCATCCCGGCGACCGAAGTGGCCGAGGTGAGGTACACCGGCTTCAGCCAGTCACAAAGCTGTCGCTCGAAAGCAGAGTAGTTAGGTGGCGACCAGCCGTTGTTGGCGTAATTACCGCCATCCATCAGGTCCCATTCATCAAAATACGAGAACACATCCGCGTCCGAAGGATAGAGGTCGGGCAATCCCAGACAGTGCGAGAACTCATGGATAAACGTGCCGTAGCCGTCCATCACGCCCCGTCCGTCCAGTTCGCTCACACAGGCATAGCTGCGAAGCTCCAGGTTGCCCACCTTCATGCCACGGATATTCCACTTATGGGGCCAGATGGCATCCTTCTTACCGCCACGGTTCTCGCCATAGCCGGCATACACGGCCAACACCACGTCCACGATACTGTCGCCGTCCCAGTCGTAAGGCGCAAAGTCCTTTCCCGTCAGCAGGCAAGCCTCCTGTATCATCTCCTGTGGGTTCACGTCATCCCCGTTGATGTTACGACCGTAATAGGCCATCTCCTTCGACAAGGTTACAGGCCCCATCACGTCGAAATGCAGTTTGAACCTCCCCCCACTCTGTTTCTCGAAATAGTCGCTCACGCTGCCTGCAGCCTCATGCTCAGAGTAGCCCTTCTCGTTGAGCATGGCATCCCATTTCTGCACGATGCCGGGGGTGGAGAAGCCCACATCCTGATAGGCGATGAAGACCACCGGGATATGCTTTTCGCCCACCAGCGATGATACCGAACTCTCAACAATCCCACGCGTGCGGGCCCTTCCGTAGTCTCTGTCGCAGTACCTATGCCCCTGTGCGCCGGCAGTCATCACCGCCAGTACCAACAGTATGCCTATCGTCAGATACCTTCTCATTATTTAGCTTATATCATTCCGGGTGCAAAGATACAACTTTTTTCTAATATATTTGGAACTTTCGAAAATAATCCTTACTTTCGCAGGCGAAATGAAACGATCAGATAACAAGATGACTAAATAATTCAAAATCTTATATCATATGAATGCAGTATCTTTGGCTATTATTATTTTACTAATCGCCTTTGTCATCTGCCTCATCCTCGTTCGCCGTCACTATACAAAGCTTCTGGATGTCGCAAATAAGCGTGCTCAGAAGAGCCAGCAGCTCAAGTCGGTGTTTATCGACAACATCAGCCGTACGCTCCGCTCGCCGTTACAAGTCATCGAAAGGTTTTGCAACATGATTCTCGATGAAAAAAATGAAACCATGCAGCCAGCTCTGGTAAGGGATTCGATACTCAATATCTCCAACCACGCTCAGGAACTCATCGATTTCGTGGCGCAACTTCACGAGATGTCGAAGTTCGAGGGCATCACACCGTCCTTCACGTTCATTGAGGTCAACCTCTCCGAACTCATGGCCTCTTATCGTCGTGAGGCCATGAACTACACCAAGCCCGATGTCAGCGTCCGGGTCACCACCGACCTCTCGCCTCATTGCAGGGCCATTCTCGACACCAATCTCATGCACCAGCTGATGATGCATCTGCTGACGAATGCTGCCGCTCATGTCACAGTTGGCGACATCCTCGTCAAATATGGTTGTGAGCGCAAGGGACTTAAGATCACCGTCAACTTTATGGGCATAGGCCAGTCCGAGCTGGCAGGTGCCGACATCTATTCACTCCTTCAGGAGGAAGATGCGCTGAAGGGCAACGTCATGTCTTCCGCATTAGGACTGGCCATCTGCAAAGCTATTGTTGAAATGTTCGGAGGCGAATTCTTCATGGATTCAGACAACGACAAGACCCTTGCTACCGTCTGGTTCCCCTGCCAATTGAAAGATACCTACAAGGATTTATAATCAGGACTTTGCAAATGTTGCGGTGTCGCAGTCAGCAAGCCTTGCAAAAGTAGAAAGAGGGGGCGTCATCACGACCAGCCCGTACTTGGCCAGAGATAGCCCGACATCTGATTGCCAGTATAGCCCGCAATGATGAAAATCACCTGATCGACCTCGCCATTTCCGTCCCAGTCGTAGATGGAGAAGTCGGTGGTCTCCGTCTCGCACAACTTCTCAACGGCTGCTCGTTGGATTTTATAGCCGTAATTAATCCCCTTCTCTGTAAAGGCGCTCAACTCAATCTTTACTGGGCCGTAGATATCGAACTCCAGATTGAGACAGCCTCCCGACTGGTCGCGGAAATAGTCGGCCACACAGCCCAGGCCACGGCCTTCGTTATAGCCTGGCTCGTTGAAGATGCGGTTGTAGAAACCGACAGGGTCGTCTGTCGAGAAATCGACATCGCTACACGAAACGAGTACGACGGGTTGCCGATAGATGGTTTGGGGATCGAATGTCTTGATATCCGGAAGCGCATAAACTGTACGGGTACCTGCCCTGTCGGAGGGATGGAAGCAGGCAACACGCTGAGCGCTGGCTGTGATGGCAGCCAGCGTCAGCAATAAGCCTGTTGTTAAGAGTCTTCTCACCTTTTTACTTTTTAGCAGGGCACCAGGGCTTGAGGGTCTTGAAGAAGTCGTTGCCCTTGTCATCGACGAGGATGAATGCGGGGAAGTCTTCTACTTCAATCTTCCAGACAGCCTCCATGCCGAGTTCGGGATACTCTACGCACTCGATGCTCTTGATGGAGCTCTGAGAGAGCACTGCAGCCACACCGCCGATGGTGCCCAGATAGAAGCCACCGTGCTTCTTACAAGCCTCTGTGACCACGTCGGAGCGGTTGCCCTTGGCAATCATCACCAGCGAGGCGCCATTGGCCTGGAACTCATCCACGTAGGGATCCATACGGTTGGCAGTGGTGGGGCCCATCGAACCGCAGGGATAGCCCTCTGGCGTCTTGGCAGGACCGGCATAGAGTACGGGGTACTTCTTGAAGTAGTCGGGCATACCCTCGCCTGCGTCGAGACGGGCCTTCAGTTTGGCGTGAGCGATATCGCGGGCCACGATGATGGTACCCTTCAGGTTGACACGTGTAGAGACGGGATACTTGGAGAGTTCCTTGCGAACGGCATCGATGCCCTCGTTGAGGTCGATCTCGATGCCCTTGCCACCCTCGCCCGGCTTGCGAAGCTCCTCGGGGATGAGTTCTGTGGGGTTAGAGTCCATTTTCTCGAGCCAGATACCGTCGGCATTGATCTTGGCCTTGATGTTACGGTCGGCAGAGCAACTGACGCCCATACCAATGGGACAAGAGGCGCCATGGCGAGGCAGACGGACCACACGGATGTCGTGAGCCAGGTACTTACCACCGAACTGGGCTCCCAGACCAATCTTCTGGGCCTCCTTGATGAGCTTCTGCTCCAGATCGACATCACGGAAGGCACGACCTGTCTCGTCGCCTGTGGTGGGCAGACCGTCGTAGTACTTGATGGAGGCGAGCTTCACCGTGAGGAGGTTCTTCTCGGCAGAGGTACCACCAATCACGAAGGCGATGTGGTAAGGAGGACAAGCGGCCGTACCGAGCGACTTCATCTTCTCTACGAGGAACGGGATGAGGGTTCCCTCGTTCTGGATGGTGGCCTTGGTCATCGGGTAGAAGTAGGTCTTGTTGGCAGAGCCACCACCCTTGGCTACCATCACGAACTTATACTCGGCACCCTCGGTGGCCTCGATATCAATCTGGGCAGGGAGGTTGCAACGGGTGTTCACCTCGTCGTACATGTTCAGAGGGGCGTTCTGAGAGTAGCGCAGGTTGTCCTGGGTGAAGGTGTTGAACACACCCAGCGAGAGGGCCTCCTCGTCTTCGAAACCGGTCCAGATCTGCTGACCCTTCTCACCATGGATGATGGCGGTACCGGTGTCCTGACAGAAAGGCAGGATGCCCTTAGCGGCCACCTCGGCATTGCGGAGGAACTGCAGGGCCACGTACTTGTCGTTCTCTGAGGCCTCGGGATCGGTGAGGATCTTGGCGACCTGCTCGTTATGCTCACGGCGCAGCATGAACTCCACATCGTGGAAGGCCTGCTGGGCCAACAGGGTGAGGGCCTCTTTCGATACCTTCACGATTGTCTTACCTTCAAACTCTGACGTTGTCACGCCATCTTTCGTCAAAAGGCGATACTCGGTCTTGTCTTCGCCCACCTGAAACATCGGGGCATACTTAAATTCAACTGTCTTAGCCATACTTATAAAGGTTTAAAATTATAATTTATATTTTCAACACAGAGACACAGAGGTACAGAGGTCTCTTCAATTTTCAATTTTCAATTTTCAATCTCCAACAGTCTTCAATCTCTGTGTTTTTATTAATATCCGAAGATCTCTTCCGTGGTGAGGCGACGGATGGGGCCAATCTTGCTGAGGGCCTCTATGTCGAGCTCCTTCTCGTCGCCGAGGATGAGGTAGCGATAAGCCTTGTTGGCCATCTGACTCTTCTCGTAATCCACGATATCCTGCAGACGGACGGAGGGGAGGGCGTTGTACACCTTCTCGTACAGGTCGTAGTCGATACCCAGGCGCTTGGCAGAGAGGTAGGCGTTGAGGACACCCGTCTTCGTGACGCGTCTGCTGGCGAGCTGCTTCGTCAAGGCGTCCTTGGCAATCTGGAAGGACGTCTCACTGGCTGGCATCTCGTTGAGGATGACATGGAACTGGTTCACGGCATCCATCATCTTATCGTTCTGTGTGATGATATAAGCAAAACAATGTTCCTTCTCATTTTTCTTCACAGGTGTCATATAATAAGCTGCAGCACTGTAAGCCAGGCCACGGGCCTCGCGCATCTCCTGGAACACGATACCATTCATACCGCCACCGTAGTACTCGTTGAAGAGTTCCACCACAGCCTCCTGCTCAGGATGCCAGTCGCGACCTTCATTATGGTACATCTCGAGGTAGATATTTTTCGCATCGTAAGGTGCAATCCAGACCTCGTTGACATTGGCCTCCTGGCGCTCGTAGGGCTTGCCCTTGGGCACATCGGCCAACGTCTGAGGAGTAGGATGGACAGTACCCAATACCCCTGAGAGTTCCTCGGGAGAGAGTTTACCATAGTAGAGCACACTGTGCTTCAGACCGGGAAGACCGGCAATGAGCGAGAGCAGTTGCTGGGGATCGGCCTTACGCAGTTCAGCCTCACTCATCACGTCGCGCCTGGAGTTGTGCTCACCATAGATGGCATAGTTTGTGAGATAAGAGAAATTGGTTCGCTGGTCGGTCTTCGCATCCTCACGCGCCTTCAGGATCAGACCTACATACTGGTCGTAAGACTCCTTGTCGGCCTTGGCGTTTCTCACCACGTCTTCGAGCAGGGCCAGTGCCTCAGGCATCTGAGACTGCAGACCACTGAGCGAGATGTTGAGATTGTCGCTATTCACGTTGACAGAGTAATTACAAGCCAACTGGTAGAATTTCTGCTTCACCTCGGCAGCGGAGAGTTTGGCGGTACCCACATAGTCGAGATAGCCTGCGGCGATGTCGTAACGGTTGTCGTCCTGCTGGCCGAACTCATAGCGGAAGACGAGGTTGAAGAGGTCGTTCTCGGTGTTCTGCTTATAGTAAAGGGGCAACTTGTTCTTGGTCTCGCCAATCACCATGTCCTTCTTGAAATCGACGAACTTAGGCTGGATAGGCTCCACCTGCGACTCCTGGATCTCCTTTACGAAGGCACTCATCTGGTCGCGGTTGGCCTGAATCGGGGTGATGGCAGGCTTGTCGATCTTCTTCTGGGTAGAATCCGTACCCATCTTCTTATAAATGGTGGCATAGCCATTGGTGAAGAAACGGTTGGCAAAGGCCACAATCTGCTCCTTGGTCATCTCCGACACGCGATCGAGCTTGCCTATCATCTGATCCCAACTGATGCCGTTGATAAAGGCATTCATAAACTGACGGGCACGCCACTGGTTGCTCTCGAGAGATTTCTGGTAGTTGAGCTTCATATTATTGATCACACTGGGCAGGAGGTCGTCGGAGAAGTTACCCTTCTTCAGGTTCTCGATCTCTGCCAGCATGAGGTCTCTCACCTCCTCGAGCGACTGCTCGGGCTTGGGCATACCATTGAGGATGAACAAAGAATAATCCTGCTCGTCAAACAGTCCGGCTCCAGCACTTAATACCTTCATCTGCTGGTTCAGGTTGATATCGAAGATACCTGCCTTACCGTTGTTCAGCATATAGCCAATCACGTCGAGGGTGTCGCACTGCAGGTCGGAGGCTTTCTTGGCGAGCCATCCCACCCACACGTTCTCTGCCTGCTGACCTATGACGGCTGTATCGACGGGAGCCGTCAGGGGCTTCTGGACGGGGAACACTGGCTGAGAGACATCGGCACCTGGCTTCCAACCGCCAAAGTACTGGTCGATGATGGCGATGGTCTTGTCCATGTCGAAGTCGCCAGCCATGCAGATGGCCACGTTATTGGGCACGTACCACTTCTTGAAGTAGTTCTTGATATTCGTAATCGAGGGGTTCTTCAGGTGCTCCTGCGTACCGATGGTGGTCTGGGTACCATAGGGGTGCGTCGGGGTGAGTTTCTCGCCCAGGGCCTTCCACACCTTGTCGCCGTCGTCGGTCAGGTAGAGGTTATACTCCTCATAGACGGCCTCGAGCTCGGTATGGAAACCGCGAATCACCATGTTCTGGAAACGGTCGCTCTGGATCTTCGCCCAGTTCTCGATCTCGTTGCTGGGGATATCCTCGGTATAGCAGGTGACATCGTTGGAGGTGAAGGCGTTGGTACCCTCGGCACCGATAGCTGCCATCAGCTTGTCGTACTCGTTGGGGATGAAGTACTGGGCTGCTACCTGTGAGATGCTGTCGATCTCATGGTACTTCTGCTTGCGGGCCTCTGGATCCGTCATCCGGCGATATTCCTCGTAGCACTGCTCAATCTTGTCGAGCAGGGGAGCCTCAGCAGCCACGTTGTTAGAGCCGAAGTGGGTGGAACCCTTAAACATCAGGTGCTCCAGATAGTGAGCCAGACCGGTGGTCTCGGCCGGGTCGTTCTTCGAACCCGTGCGCACGGCGATGTAGGTCTGAATACGAGGGCGCTCAGTGTTCACGGAGAAATACACTTTCAGGCCGTTGTCGAGGGTGTAGATCCTCGTCTTCATGAGGTCGCCCGCCACTGTCTCAAACTTGTAGTCCTTGGCAGATAAAGGTGAAAAAGTAAAAAGGTAAAATAGTAAAATAATACCGTACTTCATTTGCTTCATAGTTTTCATTGGTGTTCTACTTTGTTTATGATGTTTATTATTGTTCCTATAATCGTATTTACCTTTTAATTAGTTCTCGTAATCTATCTCGTGATCCA
Source organism: uncultured Prevotella sp. (assembly GCA_946415825.1). Lineage (GTDB taxonomy): Bacteria > Bacteroidota > Bacteroidia > Bacteroidales > Bacteroidaceae > Prevotella. The sequence goes on from CAMKUA010000002.1 coordinate 71,093, forward strand.
ATTTCTCGATAAAGTCATCGAGCACCTCCTTATCGACATCACCCATGGCGTACTCCTTCTCGGCATCCTTGCGGATCTCGGCAATCCAGGCACGACGGGCCTTGATGTAATCCTCATGGATATGCTCTGCATCGGCCTCGGTAATCTCCTCAAGACCATAGTAGTCGAGGATCATCTGATAAGACCACGACCAACGGTATTCGCTGTAGTTGTCGTTGATCTCTGAGAAGCGGTCGAGCACCTGCTGGATGTTGTCGATGTCGCCATTCTTGATGTCACGAACCATGCGCAACTCCTCACTCTCAGGCAACAGCAGTCCGCTCAGGTCGGTCCAACGGCCCTTGCCCACCAGACTTTTCGGGCGCCCGAAGAAGCCCTCCTTCTGGGCTCGCTTCAACACGGCACCCATATAGATACGCAGGGCGATATCGTAATACTTCAGACCCTTGCGCAAGGACGAGGCGTTGATGACATACTCATGGAAATTATAGGTTGACACGTTATCGCCAGAGGCCTCGCGCAGAGCCGTCAGCACCTTGATTCCCTCCATAATCTCTCCCACGGTGAAGGGCGAGAGCCAGTCGAAGTTGATGATACTCTTCTTGGAGAGTTTAGAACGCTTGTCGCGCTTGGGCCACTTCTTGATGTCACGATACAGACCCACGGTGGTGATGTTGCGCCCTGGCACCAGATAGCAGTCGTCGCCATAGGCCAGCAGATAGGAGAACGGCAGATTGCGGGTGTCGGGGTGGTGCATCAGTTTACCGAAGCACACTGAGAAAGCGCCAATGGTGGCAGGCATCAGGATATAACTGCCTGAGGCCGTCTTCGTACCACGCTCCAGGGTGCCATAGTGCAGGGGACCCATCTTATAGGCGTGGTTGGAGAAGTTGGTGTTAGAGCCTGCGTTGTAGAACGAGAACTCACCACCTATCAGCAGCGAACTCTTGTGGTGACTGGCACAGAAGGGTCCGCAGAAAGCTGCACAAGCCTCACCATTGGCCATGAACGAGTTGGCAAAGAAGAGCGAAGCCTCTGCCGTAAAACCGTTCGTAATCTGACAGGCCTCTCCCACGAAGCAGTCCTGCATCTTCACTGAGTTGTTGATGGAGCAACCGTCGCAGATAATGGAGTTCTCACAGATGACACCAGTGCCGATAAACACAGGAGCGTCCATCGACGACATCACCGTACACTCGGAAAGTCGGGAGGCACCACTGATCTCACAGTCGCCCTTGATGATGGTGTTGGTGATATCCTTGGCATTGATGATCTTCACATTGTTTCCGATGTAACCTCTGTCGGGACGGTTCACCCGCAGCTCGTCCTCAATCATCTGCTGAAGGGTCTTCTTCAACTGCTTATCGTGGTTATGCTTCACCATAAACGAGGCGAGTTGGGAATTGAGTTCACGGAAGATGGTGACATTACCATCGCCCATCTCGTTGAGCACACTGATGACAGATCCCTCGCCATAGGTGGCGTCGTCGGTAGTCTCGAGTGTACAGATGTTAGAGATGTAGCAGTCGTTGCCTATCGTATAATTATTGATGTAGTTGCCCACCTTCTCTATCAGACAGTCGTTGCCCACTGTGACGTTTCGCAGTGTGGCATCGTTGATGCCTGAATGCTTGACAAAACCCTTGGTTACCTCTACCATCTTATCGAAGGAACCCAGGCGGATGTCGCCATAGAAGATGACGCGATGGAAGTTATAAGGCTTAAAGTCTTCGTCCACCATAACTCGCTGCCAGTCTTCTGCCCAGCAGACATTCTTCTCTAAGATTTCGATCTCGGTTTGTGTTAGTTGTCTGTAATTACTCATAATCTTGATATAAAAAATCGTTATACGGATATTTCTGTACATGGAGTTCGCGTACCCGTTTGTAAAGGGTCTCACGCAACTCGTCGATATTCTCCTTCTGGCGTGCCGAGATAAACAAGGTCTCCAGGTATTGTCTTGAACTCCTTGAGCTCCCTGTCTCCTTGTCACCCATCTTCCCCATCCACGTCTTCTTCAGGTCGTCGAGGGTGTAGTTCTCACGCGTCAGGGGTGTCAGGTCGTCTTCCTCCTTCTCCACCCACTTGTAGGCATCGATCTTGTTAAACACCAGCATGGCTGGTTTATCGGCACATCCCAGCTCCTTCAGCGTCTCCTCCACCACACGGATCTGTTCCTCGAAATCCGGGTGGGAGATATCCACGACGTGCACCAGCAGATCGGCCTCTCTCACCTCGTCGAGGGTGCTCTTAAAACTCTCCACCAGGTCGGAGGGCAACTTACGGATAAATCCTACGGTATCAGCCAGGAGGAAGGGAAGGTTGTCGATAGTCATCTTCCTCACGGTGGTGTCGAGGGTGGCGAAGAGCTTGTTTTCTGCAAACACCTCACTCTTGGCCAGCAGGTTCATCATCGTCGATTTCCCCACGTTGGTATAGCCCACGAGGGCCACTCGGATAAGGCGCCCACGGTTCTTCCTCTGTGTCGTCTTCTGCTTGTCGATCTCTGCCAGACGCTGTTTCAGGAGGGTGATACGCTGCAAGATGATACGACGGTCCATCTCCAACTGCGTCTCACCGGGTCCACGCAGACCCACGGAGCCCTTACCGCCTCCGGAGCCTGAGCCACCGCCCTGGCGCTCCAGGTGCGTCCAGAGCCGCTGAAGTCGGGGGAGCATATAACGATGCTGGGCCAACTCCACCTGAGCCTTGGCTTCTGCCGTCTGGGCCCTCATGGCGAAGATATCCAATATCAAGGTGGTGCGATCCAGGATCTTCACCTGTAGTTCCTTCTCGATATTACGTATCTGCTTGGCTGAGAGCTCATCGTCGAAAATCACCATACCCACAGGCTGGGGCGCGTTCGACTCATCGAGCAGACCCTCGGCAAAGAGACTGGCATCCTGTGCGTCTAACCAGTCGTCGTAGGCATCCTGACATTTCTTGATATAGTCCTTGATCTCCTGGAGCTTGCCACTCCCCACATAGGTGGTCTGACTCGGACCACCCACCTTCTGGGTAAAGCGCTTCACAGTGACTGCTCCTGCCGTATCTGCCAGGAACTCCAGTTCGTCAAGATATTCTTTCGTCTTGGCTTCATCCTGCTCTTTGGTAATCAGTCCTACCAGTACTGCAGTTTCCGCCTTGGCTTCTGAGATTACAAATTCCTTCATATTGGGTACAAAGGTAATGAAAATCCACCATAGATGATACTGATTAACACACATTAATAAAAAAAATCACGCTATTCTCTTTTATTTTTTGGAAAATTTGTACTTTTGTACCCAAAATCACGAACCAAAAAACAAACAAACATTATGAGAGTAATTATTCAGAGCGACTACCAGAAAATGTCGCAGTGGGCAGCAAACCACGTTATTGAGCGCATCAACGAGTTCAACCCAACCCCTGAAAAGAAGTTCGTTCTGGGTCTTCCCACGGGTTCTTCTCCCGTTGGCATGTACAATGCCCTCGTCGAGGCCAACCGTGCCGGAAAAGTATCCTTCAAGAACGTCATCACGTTCAATATGGACGAGTATGTTGGTCTGCCCGAGGCTCATCCTGAGAGTTATCATGCCTTCATGGCCCGCAATCTGTTCGACCACATCGATTGCCCCAAGGAGAATATCCATATCCTCAATGGTAACGCCCCTGACCTTCAGGCGGAGTGCAAGCACTACGAGGAGATGATCCGGGAGGCTGGTGGCATCGACCTGTTCATTGGCGGCATTGGTCCCGATGGTCATATCGCTTTCAACGAGCCAGGTTCTTCTCTGCGCAGTCGTACCCGTATGAAGACACTCACCACCGATACCCGCATTGCCAATAGCCGTTTCTTCGGTGGCAATCCTGAGAACGTGCCTGCTCATGCCCTTACCGTTGGCGTAGGTACGGTGATGGATGCCCGCGAGGTGATGATCCTGGTGAATGGCCATGGCAAGGCCCGCGCCATGCAGGCTGCCATCGAGGGTGCCGTCAACCACATGTGGACCATCTCTGCCCTGCAGATGCATGAGCATGGTATCATCGTCAGCGACGAGGAGGCTGCTGATGAACTGAAGGTCAGCACCTATAAGTATTTCAAGGATATCGAAAGCGACCAGTTACTGTAATGAGGAAGGTCCTTTTATCCATATTACTGACGTCATCAGTCCTGGCATGGGCTGGTGACGTTACTGTTTCATCACCCGACGGACGCCTGGTGGTAAACGTGAGTTGCGAGGCAGGACGGGTGTATTACGATGCCAGTCTCGATGGTCAGCAGGTGCTTCAGCCCTCTGCACTGGGTATGAAGACCAGTCTTGGCGACCTGACCAGAGACCTGACCGTTAAGAGTCAGAAGAGTGAGACGGGTCTGAGCGAGAGATATACCATGCGAGGCACGAAAGCCTCATCGTCGGAATACAACTTCAATGCCCTTACACTCGACCTGCAGAACAAGGATGGGGTGGCATTCAGCATCCTCTTTCAGGTGAGCAACAACGACATCGCCTTCCGATACAAGATGCCCCGACAGAAGATTGGCAGGATAGAGTACAAGCGTGCTCGCATCCTCTCCGAACTCAGCAGCTTCAACTTCCCTGAGGGCACCACCACCTTTATCTCCCCACAGATAGGTCCTGAGACGGGTTGGGAACAGACCAAACCCTCTTACGAGGAAGGCTACTCTGCCGATGGCGCCATGGACACCCCGTCACAATATGGGCATGGCTATATCTTCCCGGCCCTGTTCCATATTCAGGGAGACAAGGAGACAGGGAGACAGGGAGTTCAGAACAAATCCATGTGGGTTCTGGTGGCTGAGACGGGTGTCAGCTCTGCTTATTGCGGTAGTCATCTGTCGGATTACCAGACTGGCGTGGGTTATACCGTCGCCTATCCTGATCGCGGTGAGAACAACGGCTTCGGTACTGACTTCGCAGGCATCCCCCTGCCAGGTGAGACGCCCTGGCGCACCATCACCGTTGGCTCTAGTCTGAAACCCATCGTCGAGACCACCATCAGCTACGACCTCGTCAAGCCCCTCTACGAGCCCTCTACCGACTATCAGCCAGGGCGCTATACGTGGAGTTGGCTCATCTGGCAAGACACCTCCATCAACTACGACGATCAGGTGAAGTTCATCGACCTGGCCTCTGCCATGGGCTTCGAGTATTGTCTTGTCGATAACTGGTGGGACACGCAGATAGGTCGTGATCGCATCGCAGACCTCTCGCGCTATGCCCAGTCGAAGGGTGTGCACCTGTTGTTATGGTACAACTCCAACGGTTTCTGGAACGACGCCCCTCAAGGGCCTCGTGATTGCATGAGTACGGCTATAGCCCGTGAGCGCGAGATGAAATGGATGCAGTCGATTGGCATCAAGGGTATCAAGGTCGATTTCTTCGGAGGCGACAAACAGGAGACCATGCGCCTCTACGAGGATATCCTCAGCGATGCCAACCGCTATGGCCTGCAGGTGGTGTTCCATGGCTGTACCATCCCTCGCGGTTGGGAGCGTATGTACCCCAACTACGTCGCCTCCGAGGCTGTACTGGCCTCCGAGAACGTGTTCTTCAACGAGGGAGCTGCCATCAAACAACCTTTCGACCTCACCCTCCATCCCTTCTGTCGCAATGCCACAGCCTCGATGGACTGGGGAGGCATCATCATGAACAAATACCTGTCGAAGGACAATAAGAGCCGTCATTCTCGTAAGACGACGGATATCTTCGAGATGGCCTCTGGCATCATCATGCAGACCTCCGTACAGTGTGTGGCCATGCAGCCTAACAACCTCGGAGAACTCCCTCAGTTCGAGATGGACTTCCTGCGCCAACTGCCTACCACCTGGAACGAGACACGCTTCATCGACGGTTATCCTGGCAAGTATGTGGTTCTGGCGCGCCAGGCCACCAGTGGTCAGTGGTACATCGCTGGTCTGAACGCCCTGAAGGAGCCCCTCACGCTCTCAATCGATGTCAAGGCCTTTGGTCCACTCTCCCAACTCTATCTCGACAACAAACAGGGCGAGCCTACGCTCACCACCCTCAAGCCCGACAAGAAGGGCTTCGTGAAAGTAACCCTCCAACCCAATGGAGGACTGATTATCAAATAACCCCATAAATAAACACACGATGAAGAGATTTGCTTTATTCCTCCTGGTTCTGGTCTCCGTCTCGATGGCGAAGGCAGAAGACGGTAGCCAACTCTGGCTCAGATACCAACCCCTGAACAAGGCCAAGGTCAGTGGTCCTGAATGTCTCGCAGCCGAGGAACTGCGCACCTACTACCAAGGCGACGAGGCCACCCTCGTGCTCGACCCCTCGATGGCTTGCGATGCCTACCGCATCAGTGGCAGTACCATTACCGCCAAAAGCGAACTGGGTCTGCTCTATGGCGCCTATGCCCTCTTACGGGGCGAACAGGGCTACTCGGCACCCTACTTCCGCCTGCGCATCCTCAACCACTGGGACAACCCCGACGGCTCCATCGAACGTGGCTATGCAGGTCTGAGCATCTTCTGGAAAGAGGACACCAAAGCACCTCTCAATACCCAACTCTCCAAACTCGATGCCGACCACATCAAGGCCTATGCCCGTGCCAACGCCTCGATAGGCATCAACGGCACCGTGGTCAACAATGTCAACGCCTCGCCCCGTATGCTCTCTGCAGCCTATATCAATAAGGTTAAAGAGATAGCCGACATCCTGCGCCCCTATGGCCTCAAGGTCTATGTCTCAGTAAACTTCGCCTCACCCATGACAATACCCGCCAAGGGTTTCAACGGAGGCAGACCAGTGAAGACAGCCGACCCTCTGAACCCACAGGTAAAGGCTTGGTGGAAGGCGAAAGCCAAGGAGATCTACGAGTTGATACCCGACTTCGGAGGCTTCCTCGTAAAGGCCAACTCAGAAGGTCAGCCTGGTCCCTTCGACTACAAGCGCACCCATGCTGATGGCGCCAACACCCTGGCCGATGCCCTGAAGCCCTATGGAGGCATCGTCATGTGGCGCTCGTTCGTCTATGGAGCTGCCCATAAGGGTGAGGATCGTGTCAAACAGGCTGTATCGGAGTTCGCCAACCTGGATGGCAAGTTCCACGACAACGTCATCCTCCAGTCCAAGAACGGTCCCCTCGACTTCCAGCCTCGTGAGCCCTACGCCCCCATCTTCGACAACATGAAGAAGACCTCCCAGATGGCTGAGTTGCAGATTACGCAGGAATACCTGGGTCAGTCGCGCCATCTGGTATATCTCGCCCCCATGTGGCGCGAGTTCTTCGGCTTTGTAGCCCCAGAGCGCCTGGTGGGCATCGCTGGTGTGGCCAACATAGGCCTCGACACCAACTGGTGTGGTCATCACTTCTCCCAGGCCAACTGGTACGCCTTTGGTCGTCTGGCCTGGAATCCGAATCTGAAGAGTGAGGAGATTGCAGAGGAATGGCTCAAGCAGACTTTTGCGCCACAAGGTAATCAAAACTATCAACTATCCCCTATCCACTCTCAACTCCTGAGCATGATGTTGCGCTCGCGCGAGGCCTGTGTCGATTACATGATGCCCATCGGTCTCCACCACATCTTCAGGTTCGACCACCACTACGGTCCTGAGCCCGATGGCTACATCGCCTCCTACCCCATCGAGTGGTGCCCTGTATATTACCACAAGGCTGACACCTTAGGCATTGGTTTCGATCGCACCCACACAGGTTCTGATGCCACGTCGCAGTATCGTGAGCCCTACTGCTCGCTCTACGACGATGTCAGCACCTGTCCTGAGCGCTATCTGCTCTGGTTCCACCGTGTGCCCTGGACCTACCGCATGAAGAGTGGACGTAACGTCTATGAAGAGTTGCAGTATCGCTATAACCGTGGTGTCAGCGAGGTAGAAGACTTCATCCGGATCTGGAACGAAGCCAAACCCGCCATCGACGACCAGCGTTGGCAGGAGGTAGATGAGCGTATGCAGCACCAACTCGAGAACGCCCGGGAGTGGCGCGACACCTGTCTCAACTACTTTGGATCGTTCATTAAGAAATAACCCTTCAATCCCCAGTTCAATGCTGGGGATTTTTCTTTTCTAAGTCAGACTAAACAGGAATTGCTGGTCTGAGTATTCCCATTTGGCGGTGCCGAAGCGGATAAGACGGGCCAGGAGGGCAATCACTTGATGGCGGGGGAGGTTTGAGCGTTTCACTATCTGGTTAAGTGTCAGAAAACCTTCCATGGCATCAAGCAGTTGGCGAACGGCCTCATCGTAGGTCATTACAGACCCTCTGGTCTTTTGTGTTTCGCGCCAAAGGGCCAGATGAACTGGTGAGGCTACGATGTTCTCATCAGCGATGCGGATATAGGCACGACTCTTCCCGTCCTCATCCTTAGCACAAACGGGTTTCTTGTCTGATGGTGGAACAGTAGCAATGACTATCGTACGCCCATCCACATGGTAGGTATCAAACTTAATGCTGGGTTCAGGCTTACAGTACTTATAAGCAGCCTGATGCATCATAAAGATTTCCTCCTCAGAGCGCACGCCAGAGAGATGTCCGTCGTCTCGAACACCAATCAGCAACCGTCCTCCATTCATATTGGCAAATGCCGATACAGACCTGGCCAACTTACGAGCATCGGAGACCCGATACTTGAAGTCCTGTTGCTGATGCTCCCCCTCCTTAATAAGGCTGAGCAGATAATGCCTGTCGTCCATACCAGCTGCAAAGGTAATAATAATGTTTGAGATTTTCTTGTAAGTATGAGGATTTTTTCTTATCTTTGCGCCATGAAGTACAAAGTGATTATCGCATTATTAATGGTTTTATTCGTGGGGACCGTTGGCAATGCCCAGTCCTTCCGCGATAATAACAACAGGCTGCTTGGCAATGTTGAGTCTGACGGTACGATTCGCAATGCCAACAATATGCGCCTTGGCACTATCAGTTCTGATGGTACTGTGCGGAATAATAACAATATGAGATTAGGCACAGCCAAGGGGATCAATGCCAAATATGTTGCTGTATTGTTCTTCTTTCACTTCTTTTAGCTAGTACTTAGTCTACTACTGTGTTTGTGAGTTTATCAGGATGCATTCGCATATCCCAGATAGTGTCGATATAAACAGTATCAGCGTTTTCATCATAAAAGAAAATCAACTTGAAATGGCAGAATCTTTCCAAATTATCTTAGCCACGGATATTTCTCTTCTAAGCGTTGATGAAAATTAATGGATGAAACCCATTTCTCAGGATTGTCACGCTCTGCATCGGCAAAGTCAAGAGCTGCATTGAGTTCCTTGATAGTTCGTGGATATCCAAAATCTATATCCTTAAAATCAAGGTCAGGTGTCTCATCAACCACAATGGGCCTATCTTGATTGTCCGCAATTGGACAATTAGCAAGAGGCTCTGAAACATCCATGTGCTCAAATTCTATATCTGGATTCTTTTTTTCTTCACTCATGTTCTTCAATTTTTCTGCAAAAATAGTGTAAAACACGTAAACTTCCAAGCAATTAGCAATAATATTTTGCTATGACATACTTTTTTTGAGATTTTGTCGCAAGTTGCGTAAAGAAATTCATGTTCGCAGAATACAAATAAAAGCCACCCGAAGGTGGCTTTTTAAATGAGGGTATTTACTTCAGTTCGAGGATGACTTTGTCGTAGAGGCCGTATTCGCTCATGACGATGTAGCCCTCTTTCTTCCATCGCTCTATCATCTTCTCAGCGTTGCTCTGGGTTACTCCACATTGCCTGATCACATCGATGGTGGTGAACTGGTTGCCCAGGACGCGATAGCGTTGCTTCATCTTCTGTGAGTAGCGCTTGTCGTGTACAGGACCTCCGAATCCACATAATTGCTGCTCCACGAAATACGATTCCCAATAACGTCCGAAGAAATAATGCTGGCAACTGAACTGGATCTTGCAGATCAGTTGGCAGAACCAGCGGTCGGTATCGTCGATGGTCAACGTACGATGCGCTTTCCACTCGTCCCAGTGACGCATCAGGATAAAGGGTACGGAGACGTTAATGCCATAATAGCCCACGCGCTTACAGATGAGTTCATCTACCCTGGAGTCGTCCTCCTTGGCGTCCTCCATACGTCGCTTTGTCCATTCATAGCATTCCTCCACCAGATCCCTGATAGGCAGTTCGCCATACTCCTTGTCGAGTCGCTCGGCCCACATGCGCAAGGTCTTGTCCTCCTCTGGCTCCTGTTGAGTCTCGTCGAACCTCTCACGTTTCAGCATCTTGAAGTTGGTCGAGGGCATGGGGATGGCAGCAAGACGGGTGGCCAGACCAGTACCGATGTTCCTTTGGTTCACTTTATGCTCCAAAGCCATGGGCGTACCCGTATAGACGTAATTCCAATAGACATTAAAATTAGGCTGAAGCAGATTATTGACGTAGCACTCACCGTCCTCCTCATTATGGAAAGCCTTGAGCTCCATAAAGAACTTGCTGTTCCATGCCTCGCTTTGAAGACGGATGGCATTGTCGAGTTCAGTGTCGAACGAGAGCAGATGCAGGTGCATCTCCTCGCCATCAACGATATCGATGGCATTGTTCATGTCCTCGATAAACACCTTATTAGAGGTACGGGCAGGGTGAGTGCGGATGAGCGCCTTGGGCTTTACGGGACCATCACCTTTCTGACCACTATGCTCCCACTCGCTGTACTTGCGCTTGTAGCGGTTTACAGCCTTCATGCCCTCTTCCGACACACGTATGATGGGCGCAGCCAGGAGATCGTAGAGACGGGTGGCAAACGACTTGCCACTACCGGGGTCGCCAATGATATAGACGCCGTAGTTCAAACGACGTACCTCACGAGGCTGAAAATAATAATGATAGGTGCATCGCGTCATCAGTGTGCCCAGGAAACAGCCTCCCACGAAGAGGGCTGCTGGATAGGCTGCTGGTTCGAGACCTTTGCAGACCTCACTCAGACAAGGATAGTCTTTCATCAGTTTCTCAATCTCTTTACCATAAGATTCTAATGTCTGCTCAATGAGCCGACGGTTTGTTGGTTTTGTCATATATGCTTTGTTTATTGGTTGTTTTCCGAGTGCAAAGGTACAAAAAATAATCGACATTACCAAACAACTTGCGACAAAATCCTGAAATTATCATGTCAATTTTAGACTAAAATACTCTTCTTGAATTTATAATATTAATATATAATATATATATTATATATTAATATTATAAATTATATATCTATATATTCTCCGTGTGTCTGTGGATGACGAACTTTTTTGGGGTTTTTGTCGCAAGTGCAATGATACGGCACCATACTGAATGTAAGATAATTTCAAAATTACCTAAAACCGCCTCAAATCGCACTATTAGGAGAAAAACTTGCTACTATTAAAGGGCGCAAAATTTTCCTAGTTAGGAAAAAAGTTTTTTCCTTAAAGAGCGATTTTTCGCCTTGAAAAGGCATATAAAATATGTAAATAAAAATGAGCAGTATTCTATCTAAAGACAAGAATACTGCTCAATGGCTGTTACGGTAAGGCCTTACGGGCGATGGCCATCATCTCCTCCAATTGGGGCGTGGGCTTTTCTACCTCTGCCGCTTTCTCGAGGAACAGCTGGTAATAAGTGCGGGCCTGTTCCCCGTCCTTCAGGAGATAGGCGTAGGCATTGGCAATATTATAATAGGTGGCGACGGAAGAGGGATTGTACGTGAGGTGTTCTTTCCATGCCCTGACGGCCTCCTCGTAATGCTGAGTCAGATAGTAGGCCTCGCCTTCTGAGAGGGTGATGGCCTTCATGATGGTGGTGTCGGGGCGCATCATTTCCCTGGCGAGACTGAGATAACCCAGTCCCTCGGGATAGCGTTGGGTATCGACGCAGACCACACCCAGACGATAGGCGCAACCCAGATGCTGCATGCCACTGATGAGGAAGGCCAGGCTAAGATACTTGTAGGCTCGCTCCAAGTCCTCAATCTGCGAGTAGCACATACCGGCAGAGTAGAGCGTGTTGAAGGTGGAGTCGCCCTGTTCCATCAGATGGTTGTACATCATGGCAGCTGCTGTGAAGTCGCGGTTCATGAACCACGCATCAGCCAGTGCCCTGTTCACCATGATATTCGTGGAGTCCTTCAGCGTATATTTCAGTCCGCAGATGATGCCCTTCTGTGGTTGACTGGCCTTGGCATAGGCGAGGATAAGACCAGACACCATCTCACCATCCATAGGGTAACGATTCACCAGCTGACTGTTCCAATACATATAGGAGTCGTTGTCGCCCTGCTTCTGGTAGCTGAGGGCGAGCTGGCGGAAGGCTTCGTGCGAGAGCGAGTCCTCTGGCATGTTCTTCAGGAGTTCGGAGGTCTGACGATAGTTGGCACGCTTGTAGTGGCAATCAGCCAACTTCAGGCGCACCTCACGAGGGATCCTGTCTTCGGGTACGTACGTGCTCATCACATCGCTGTCCTCCATCGAGAAGCGCACCACATCCTGTGACTCAGCCAGATCGTAGGCACGTTGGTAACACTTCAGCGCCTCGAAGGTGTTATACTGCCGCATGCAGCTATCGCCAGTCTGCACATAGAAGGCAAGGGAATCAATAGCCTCGCCCCTGACGGGTAGAGCCGTCAGCAGGGCGAGGATGACAAAAAGACTTGATAGTTTCTTCATGTCTGTAACGAGAGAGAGGTTTATCAGTTCTTCTTGGTGGTGATGAGAATCACGCCATTCTTGGCCTTTTCGCCATACTTCTCGATAGCGGCCTTGTCTTTCAGTACATCTATGTGGTCAACAGACTCGCTTTTGATCTTACCTAATTCATCATGCGACACCTCTTTGCCATCGACATAAACCACAGTTTCAAGTGAAGGGGGAAGACCATTCTTAGCTGCAGAAGAGCCTGCGAGATAAGCAGCTGACTTCTCATCGATGATGTGGATGTTGCCAGCTCCATCTTTTCCACCATCGAGATTGAAAGAAATGGGAACGGTGTACTTGACACGGACAACTTTGCCATTCTGCTTGCCTGGTGTCCAGTTTGGCATCGCATTGATGACGCGCAGGGCTTCAGCATCGAGCAAGGGATCGACAGACTTCACCACTTTAGCCCCAGAGATGCTGCCGTCCTTCTCTACCACGAAGGTAGCGATGACACGCCCCTGAGTGCCTGCCTTTTCAGCCTCTTCAGGATAGTTAACGGTATTTGAAAGGAATTCGAAGAGTGCCTTCGGACCACCAGGATACTGGGGCATCTCCTCCACCACATCGAAGGCTCTATCCTGTTTTTCCACCTCTAAGGCATTGGGCATCTCAACGGGTTCCACCTTTTCTTGAGGGACAGGAGGTTGTTCAATCACCATAATATCATTGGTTGACCCCATTCTAATGGTCGCATCCTTTTTACCTTTCTTGACCATCTTTTTCTGAGGCTGTTGATACACCACATCGGTAACAGTCTCTGCATTCAGGGCTAAGGCTACTGCCACGATGGGCAGGAGTGCCAACAGCTTCAGATAGCTTTGGCGTGGGGATTTCTTATGTAACATCATATTGATTCGGTTTTTGAGGGTACTGTGAGAGATGCCGTTGGCAAGGGAGTACCCACCGATGCCTGCGGCTTTTGTGATTAACAGGTATTGATATTGACGCGCATTGATCCCTTGAGAGAGTACTGCACCGTCGGCCTCGTATTCATGGATGGCTCGCAGGTCGGAGCGCAGCATCCACATGGCGGGATTAAACCACTGGAGGGCGGTGAGAGTATCGACGAGGATCAGGTCCCACGAGTGATGGAGCCTGATATGTCCTCGTTCATGCGCAAGAATAGCGCTATCGCTGATTTCGAAATCGTCACGATTCATCACAATGTAGTGCATCCAACTGAAGGGCGCCATTTCTGCATTGTCAGTAACGCAGATGGTGATCCCGTCGGCTTGCGGATGGCATTCACTGTGCCTGATCAGACTGAGGATTCTGAACAACGACCAGAGGGTGTAGCCAAGCGTTGCCATTACACCTAATATATATAATATGGGCAACACCATCTGCCACCAAGGCGTTGAGGACTCCTCGTCCATGACACCCATCTGGATGTCGCCTACAGAGACGCTTGCCACAGCCTGCATCGTCACCGTCTCGTGGAAAGTTATCACACAGAGAGGCAGTACGAACGAAGCCACAGCAGTAGTCAGGAGCACTAGACGGTTCACGTGGTGGAACGTCTCACGAGCCAGCAACAGGCGGTAGAACATATAGAATACCGCCAGAAGCACAGCCACCTTCAGGTCGTATGTCAGAAACTCAATCATGATGGTTCTCAATTTGGTCTATCAGTTCTTTCAGTTCTTCGACGGAAATCTTCTCTTCCTTAACGAACGAGGAGACTGCACTGAGATAGGAGTTGTTGAAGTAGTTCTTGATGACACCTGCAATCGACTTCCTGCCATACTCAGCCTCAGTGATGAGGGGGTAATACTGGTAGGTGTTGCCAAACTGCTTGTGGTCGAGAAAACCTTCTTTCTCCAGGATTCGCACCATCGTGGAGAGGGTATTGAAGTGAGGTCGGGGCTCGTCGTAGAACTCCAGGAGCTCCTTGACGAACATCGGACCATGCGCCCAATACAGATCCATGATTTCCTTTTCTTTATTTGTCAGCTTTTTCATTGTCGTTTTACTTTTAGTCAAATAAGTCACTTTGCGCGTCGGGTATCACTACCTGAGCACAAAGTAACTAAAAGTTTTCGTTATATACAACTAAAAGTCATAGTTTTTAAACTAAATTAATTAGTTTGCTGTGGATTTAACTATTTTTTAGCGCAAACGGGCGCTTTATCTCGTCAATAGCGAAACTTGCGACAAAAACTCGAAAAAAGTTCGTCATCGCAAAATAATATCGTGCTAATTGCTTTCAAGTCTCAGAAATAGTTTATATCTTTGCAACAACCAAATAAGAATAAAGAGGAAACGCATTATGAAACTAAGACAGGTATTAATGGGAGTGATGTTGCTCGGAGCGACGTGCGCTATGGGCGAGGACAAGCAGATGAACAAGTTTATCGACCAGCTGATGGCGAAGATGACCGTGGAGGAGAAACTGGGACAGATGAATCTGTTGCCTGGAACATCGGCTACGACGGGCGAGTTGAAGGATAGTCCGCTTCTGCAACTCGTAGCGCAGGGCAAGCTTGGCACCATCCTGAACCAGAAGGGTGTAGAGGGCATCAGGGCACTTCAGGATGCTGCGGTCAAGCAGAGCAGACTGGGCATACCTCTGTTGGTGGGCATGGACGTGATCCATGGCTACGAGACCATCTTCCCCATCCCTCTGGCCATGTCGTGCAGTTGGGACCTGAAGGCCATTGAGGAGGCAGCAAGGATTGCTGCTAAGGAGGCGACGGCTGATGGCATCTGTTGGACGTATAGTCCGATGGTGGATATCGCCTTGGATGCCCGTTGGGGACGTATCGCTGAGGGCAATGGCGAGGACCCCTTCCTGGGCTCGCGCATCGCAGAGGCGATGGTTAGGGGCTATCAGGGCGACTTCGGACCAGAGAACATGATGGCCTGCGTGAAGCACTATGCACTCTATGGTGGGGCCGAGGCTGGGCGCGACTATAATACGGTGGATATGAGTCATATCAGGATGTACAACCAGTTCTTCCCTCCCTACGAGGCAGCAGCAAAGGCGGGAGCAGGATCGGTGATGACCTCGTTTAACATCGTGGATTACACCCCCGCTACGGCTAACCGTTGGCTGATCGACGACGTATTGAGGCAGCAATGGGGTTGGGATGGATTCGTGGTGACAGACTATGGTGCCATCGGAGAGATCACCAAGCACGGATTGGGCGACCTGAGTCAGGCTTCGGTTCTGGCACTGAAGGCCGGTACGGATATGGACATGTGTTCGGAAGGATTCATCAACACGCTGGAGCAATCGCTGAAGGAAGGGAAGGTGACGATGGCAGAGATCGACCAGGCTTGCAGAAGGGTGCTCGAGGCGAAATACAAACTGGGACTCTTCGACAACCCCTACCGCTTCCTCGACGAGAAGCGTCGCGATCAGGACATCTACACCCCAGAGCACAGGAAGGCAGCAAGAGACCTGACGGCAGAGACTTTTGTGCTCCTGAAAAACGAGGGGGCCCTTCTGCCCTTGAAGAAGCAGGGGAAGATAGCGCTCATAGGGCCGATGGGCGACAATCGAGCAAACATGACGGGTACGTGGGCTCCCACTGCGACCAACGAGAAATATGCCACCCTGAAAGAGGCCATGGAGAGGGCACTGGAAGGGAAGGCGACACTGAGTTACGCTCAGGGCTGCAACTTCGCCAGCGACTCCACGCTCCAGAAGGATGGCGGATTCTATAGGACCACTCCTTTCAAGGACAGTGAGGCGATGAAGCGCGAGGCACTCAGTATCGCCAAGGATGCCGATGTGATCATCTGTGCCATGGGCGAATCAGCAGAGATGAGTGGCGAGAGCAGCAGTAGGGCTACACTCGAGATGTTCGACGTACAAAGAGAATTGCTCGAGGCACTGTTGGAGTTGGGCAAGCCGTTGGTGGTGCTCAACTTTGCTGGTCGTCCCACGGTGATGACGTGGGAGCAGGCACATGTACCAGCCATCCTGCAAGTGTGGTTTGGAGGTAGTGAGGCAGGCGACGCCATCTGCGATGTGGTCTTTGGCGACAAGGTGCCCTCGGGCAAGCTGACCACCTCGATGCCACAGGCGACAGGTCAGGAACCGCTCTACTACAACTATCTGCCTACGGGCCGACCTGTGGGTGAGGACCGCAAGGACTTCTCGAAATTCGGAAGCAACTATTTCGATGTGCGCAACGACCCACTCTACCCCTTCGGCTACGGACTGAGCTACACGAGTTTTGAGTATAGCGACGTGAGTCTGGATGGGCGCACAGCCTCAGTAACCATCAAGAATACAGGCGATTATGATGGAGACGAGATTGTGCAATTATACATCCACGACGTGGTGGCCAGCATCACTCGACCAGTGAAGGAGCTGAAGGGCTTTGAGCGCATCCACCTGAGAAAGGGCGAAAGCAAGGTGGTAAAATTTGAGATCACAGACGAGCTCTTGAAGTTCTACGACCGTGATCTCAACTATGTTCTCGAGCCAGGCGACTTCGAGATTATGATTGGGCCAGACAGTAGTCTGAAGCACCTGAAAAAGGCAGTGCTTACCCGATAATAATGTCGTACTTCGACATGAACGAGGCTCCGGGCTGAAGATGATTCATGAGGGGCTTGTCCTTGAACTCGCCCTTGAAACTGCGAGGATCGCCAATGCCATACCAAGGTTCGATGCACACGAAGGGGGCCTGTTTGCCATAAGGACTCCAGAAGGCCACGACGGGGGTACGGAACTCGACGGTGACCTCAGGCTCACCAGCCTTGTTGAGCAACTCTGCACGATGGAGCTGACTCTTGTGGATCTTGATGGAGTCGTTGCGCCAGGTGTTGTCGGAGAACTCCATCAGTCCGTTTTCTGCCTCCACGAAGGGCACCTCGTCCATCTCGTGCGAGCCGTCGCCATAGCTATGGAGGGCGTCCATCAGCTCCTCATTGTCGAGACGGATACAACCACTCTGCGTATCACCAGCCTTCATGCCTGGTACGTTGAAGGCTGGATGCCCGCCTATCTGGAAGTGGATCTCACGGGTGTCCGTATTATGGACGTGCCAGATGACACCAATCTTGTTCTCGTCGAGCGTGTAGCTGATGGAGAGGGTGAAGTCGTAGGGATACACCTTCTTCGTCTCTTCTGAGGACTCGAGGGCAAAGGTCACCTTTCGAGGGCCCTCAGCGATGAGCTTGAACTCAGCATCACGGGCAAAACCATGACGAGGCAGGTGGTACTCCTTACCATCCACACGGTAGGTCTCGTTGTTAACGCTACACACGATGGGAAAGAGGATTGGGGAGTGGCGACTCCAATATGTGGGATCAGCTTGCCACAAGTATTCCTTACCATCAGCATCCTTGATGCTTTGGAGCTCGGCTCCTTTCTCCGATACGACAATGGAGAGTTGTTCGTTCTTGAGTTCTACCATATTATTTTGCTTTATAGATGACTATTGAGAAATAGATGATTTCCAAAAAGAGCAGGCCAAAGACCACCAAGAAGGGAGTGGGCGACGGTGACGACATGCCCAGCATCATATAGGCCAGACTCAGGGGTATCAACAGGAAGGTGATGCCCATCACCCGTGAAAAGCGGATGGCCAGTTCCACCTGACGGACATTGGTGATCTTGAAAGGCATATTGATGTGTCTCGGGAAATAGGCTATCGCCATGCATACGACGGCTCCTATTGTCAGGATGATGCAGGGGATGACGACACCTGCTAGCGAGCCGTAGGCATTCGGCTTACCAGAAGCATCAAAATGGGTGGGCACGATGTCTGGTGCACGATGGATCATCCAGATGATGATGCCCCAGACGATAATCGCAATGATGACAAAGGCTATCTCAAAGACAGTTGCCTCTGTGGTGCGGTGCACCTTGACGGACTTCAAATCAAAAGTATTCTTCTGTTCCATTTTTATCTGCTTAGTCTTACATTGGTGGGAGTTTGCGGACAGCCAGTAGTGTTGCTATGGTGCAAACAACACCTACAATTATTATTGCGGATGCGAAGGCCGAAACACTCATGACATGAGATATAAACAGTACTATCAGCATGGCAAGGAGCATGAACTGCAGGGCCATAATCAATATCAATGCTTTTTTCCTATTCATCGTTTTCTTCTGTTTGGGTTTGTTTTTTCTTTTTTGGCAGGCGTTTTGCCTTGCGCAGGGCCTCGGTGATGATCCACTGCAGCTGGCCGTTGGTGCTGCGGAACTCGTCCGCAGCCCAGGCCTCTATAGCGTTCATCGTCTCAGCGTCAACGCGGAGGATAAAACTCTTGGTGTTGCTCTTCTCTGCCATGTATTAATGGTTTAGTGTGCCAGTATTGACGACGGGCTGAGCTGCATCGTCGCCACAGAGTACCACGAGTAGGTTAGACACCATAGCAGCCTTCTTGTCGTCGTCGAGTTCTACGATATCCTCGTTGGTGAGTTTATCGAGGGCCATCTTCACCATCGAGACGGCTCCCTCCACGATCTTCTCACGAGCTGTGATGATGGCTGAAGCCTGTTGGCGACGCAACATCACGGCAGCAATCTCTGGGGCGTAGGCCAGGTAGTTGATACGGGCCTCAACAACCTCGATACCTGCAAGGGCCAGACGTTCGTCGAGCTTCTCCTCCAATTGCTGGTTGATCTCATCGGCACTTGAGCGCAGGGTGGGCTCCCCAGCCTTCGTATCCTCGTCGTCGTAGGCATACTGACCAGCCACCTGGCGGAGGGCTGCATCGCTCTGCACACGCACGAAGTTCTCGAGGGCATTCATCAACCCCTTGGTATCAGAACCCACAGCTGCCTGGTTAGAGGCCATCGTCTGGGTATCGACCTCGAAGAGGGCCTTATAGGTATCCTTCAGTTTCCACACCAGCACAAGTCCGATCATCACCGGGTTACCCGTCTTGTCGTTTACCTTGATGGGCTCTGCGTCGAGGTTGCGAGCACGAAGCGACACCTTCTTGGTGCCATAGAAAGGATTGATCCAAAAGAAACCAGTTTTGGCGAAGGTACCTGCATACTTACCAAACCAGGTGGTAACACGGGCCTCGTTGGGTTCGAGCATCAAGTGACCACACCACATGATGATATTGACGATCAGCAGCAACAAACCGCCACCCAACAACCAACCGCCACAAGTGCCATCGCTGCCATCGAGCAGGATGATGCTATACACAATGCCAACAATCGCCAGAATGGCTACAGCGAGATTCACAAACAGCATCAGGAAGCCGTTCATCACTACTCCATTAAATGCATACTCCTTTGTTTCCATAATTCTTTTACCTTATTAATATATAACAACATTGTCCACTACTCAAAGTGATATCAATTTGATATCGCAAAGATATGAACTATTTTTTAATTGGCAATGGATTTAGCCCAATAATTAAGTAAGTTTAACTATCAACTGTCTGCTATCAACTATTAACTTTTGTATCTTTGCACCCCGATGGAACGAAGCAAGGAGATTTATAAGGTGACGCTTGTGGGAGGAGCAGTGAATGTCATTCTGCTGCTCTTCAAGTTCGTGGCTGGCATTGTGGGCCATAGTGCAGCAATGGTAGCTGATGCAGTGCACTCCCTGTCGGACTTCGTTACTGACGTGATCGTACTCGTGTTCGTACGTATCAGCACTAAGCCCAAGGACAAGAGTCACGACTATGGTCATGGCAAGTATGAGACACTGGCAATGACCATCATTGGTATGGCGCTTTTAGCCGTAGCAGTAGGCATCGTGTATAACGGTCTTACGAAGACCATTGCCTGGGTAAACGGTGAACAACTCGAGGCTCCTGGTATGCTGGCCTTGTGGGCAGCATTATTGTCGGTAGTGCTGAAGGAGGGCGTCTATCGCTATTCGATGGTCAAGGCGCGCCAACTCAGTTCGCAGGCCGTGGAGGCTAATGCCTGGCATCATCGCAGCGATGCCCTGTCGTCGGTAGGAACAGCCATCGGCATTGGTGGCGCCATCTTCTTAGGCCAGCGTTGGACGGTGCTCGACCCCATCGCCTCGATCATCGTAGGTGCCTTTATCGTAAAGGTATCGTTCGACCTCCTGCGCAATGGCATTGGCGACCTGACGGAGCAGTCTCTACCCGACTCGGTGGAAGACGAGATCCTGAGTCTGGTGGCTTCGTTGCCAGGAGTGGTGGAGCCCCACGACCTTCGTACCCGTCGTATAGGTAACCACTATGCCATCGAGCTCCACATCCTGATGGATGGAAACATCACCCTGAGCAAAGCCCACGATAAGGCGTCGGAGGTTGAAGAACTGTTGCGCCAGCACTATGGCGTGGAAACCCACGTGGCCGTGCATGTAGAACCCACTCAAATAAGAGAACAGAGATGAACCTGAACGAGATAGAGAATAAGCGTATAGCCGTACTGCTTTCGGGTGGTGTGGATAGCAGTGTAGTGGTCTATGAGTTTGCCCGACTCGGCCTCCATCCGGATTGCTTCTACATTAAGATAGGTCCAGAGAAGGAAGAGGAATGGGACTGTTCTTCTGAGGAGGATCTGGAGATGGCCACAGCTGTGGCCCATAAGTATTGCTGTAAGTTAGAGGTCATCGATTGCCATCAGGAGTATTGGAACCAGGTGACACAATATACGATGGACAAGGTGCGTGCAGGCATGACCCCTAATCCTGACGTGATGTGCAACCGTCTGATCAAGTTTGGTGCCTTCGACGAGAAACGGGGCCATGACTACGACCTCATTGCCACAGGTCACTATGCCATGACGGAATTTGACACAGAGGGGAGGAAATGGCTCTGTACCAGTCCTGACCCAGTGAAGGACCAGACGGATTTCCTGGCTCAGATCTATGACTGGCAACTGAAGAAGGCTCTCTTCCCCATAGGTCATTACGTAAAGGACGAGGTGCGCCAGATAGCTGAGCGTGAGCACCTGGTGAATGCCAAGCGCAAGGACTCGCAGGGCATCTGTTTCCTGGGTAAGATCAACTACAACGACTATATCCGTCGCTATCTGGGCGAACAGCCTGGCGACGTCATCGAACTCGAAACGGGCAAACGAATTGGAGAGCACAAGGGTTTGTGGTTCCACACCATTGGTCAGCGCAAGGGCATGGGCTTTAGTGGTGGACCATGGTTTGTAGTGAAGAAAGATGTAGATAGGAATATCCTCTACGTCTCGCATGGCTACGACCCAGAGACAGCCTATCAGCAAGATTTCCCCGTGAGAGACTTCCATTTCCTCACTCAGGAAATCAAGCCAGCTAACGTGACCTTCAAGATACGCCACACCCCAGAATATCATCCTGCCACACTGGAATGGACAAACGATGGTGAGTTTGTCGTCCATTCAAACGAGAGGATCCATGGGGTGGCCCCTGGTCAGTTCTGCGTAGTCTATGACCAGAACCACCATCGCTGCCTTGGGTCAGGCGAGATCACCGTATAGACTTACATGTTGGAGAACTCACGGTTGAGCCAGTCCATACGGGTGCCAAGCCACTCCTTGAGATATTCTATCTCGTTGAAATAGGAACCCCAGATATCACGATTGCGCTCTGTGTACTTGTAGAAGGTCTGCCACTTGTTATTATTATCCACAGCAGAATATTTCAGATAGTTGGCATCGGCATTGATCTCTGACATGATGGCCGATTTCCTGGAATAGAAATACTGCCATCGATCCTTTACCAACTGCACGAAATAAGGATCCTCAAAAAGACGGTGTATCCAAACCTGGTTCTTGATCTGGAAACCCTCAGGACTGCTATCACAGCCATCGCTGGCATCTGCATTACCAAAGGCGATGTCGTAATCCCAAAGCGGACCCATGAAGATCTTCCCACCTGGAATCCACGTCATAAAGGTGCTCGACCATCGGATGGCATCCCAACTCTTGGCAATCTCGTTGATGATATACCAATCAACCATCGACGTGGCGTCGAAATACTTCTGCCACCCAGTCTCCGGGTCTTTGAAGTTGCCACTATACAAGACAACCTCAGCCTCGTTCACGAAGTTCTTGACCAACGTATAGTTTTCGTCATACCAACTGACCTTAGGTTCCTTGATATTGATGGGTTGAGGCAGGACCTGTGAGCTGAAATAACGGGAATCTGATTCGCCTGAGGCATAAGCATCAATCTCAAGCAGGAAACCCTCGTCGCCAATATCGACACGCTGTTTGGACACACCAACTTTCTCGATGAGCTGGTAGGTTCCATTATACCTTCCATTGAGCCAAACCTCTATAAAATGAGAATGAGGCGACCAGGCAAGTTTACTCATGTCGCCCAGATTGTAAGCCAACTTATTACGGATCATTGTCTTGTCCATATAGTTGGCAAGCAGGGCCCACGACTTACCCTTAGGCATGTCGAGAAGACTCTCTTTCTTGTCAAACATGATCTTTAGGGGTTTCTTAGGAAGCACCCAAGTAGAATTTCCCCTACCCTTGATCTGCATGTCGTACTCTATCGCATTGTTGGAACGGGTAACCACATCCTTCCTGATTGTCATATGGGCCTTCAGGTATTGATCCTTTGATTCAATCTTCTGGCGCCCTTCGGTCTCTATCCAGCAAACAGGCAGACCAGTATAGGCATGGATGAGCACACGATAGGTCTTGGCATCCTGACCTTCTCCGACTTGTAATGTTACCGGTTCGCTGAAATCAATGACGGTGACGTCACTTGTAACCTGACTACCATTGAGACTGACATCTCCGACACTCGTAAAATGAGGTATCAGATGCTTGTCACTGGTGAGATGGGGTATCCAACCCTCAATCAGACTATCGCCAATGATCTCGCAAGAGACATTGCTGACAAGTATCTCTGGATTCTGGGAAGCCAGCAACTGGAACTCAACCATTCGGGTATCGGAATCCGTCAGGTAAACGGTATCCGTATCATATATCGTAGTACGCTCATAAACCGTATCCCTCACGATGACCGTATCGGGCTTTATCGGTATATCAGGAACTTCAGGGATTTCAGGTTCCACCACATCATCACTCGTGGAACATGAAAGAATCATGCCAAAGAGGGCCAGAGTGATCGAGAGACCAAATACAAACCTTTTCATATATCCTCCAACATTAAAACCTTCTCAACAATGGGCGCCATGTCGTAATACTTATATTCTGCCAGACGCCCTCCGAAATGCACGTTCCGCTCTTGAGATGCCAACGTATGGTACTGCTCTGCAAGGGCATTGTTACGGGCATCATTCACCGTATAGTAGGGCTCCATACCCTCCTGATACTCCATAGAGAATTCACGACTGATCACCGTCTTGGGACAACGGTAAACCTCATCGCCAAACATCTCGAAATGCTTGTGCTCGATGATACGCGTGTAAGGCACCTCGCGCTCTGTAAAGTTCATCACGGCATTTCCCTGGAAATTGGGCATGTCGAGCACCTCCTGCTCAAACCTGACAGTGCGCCAGTCCAACTTTCCGAACCTATAGTCGAAATAGGCATCGAGGGCACCCGTATATACTATCTTATCGGCAATAGACTCCCAATGGGAACGCTGCTCAAAGAAATCGGTATCCACCAGCGTCTCTACGCCCTGAAGGAGCCCTTCGATGAGTTGGTTATACCCTCCAATGGGTATGCCCTGATAGTGGTCGTTGAAATAGTTGTTGTCATAGACAAAACGTACGGGCAGGCGCTTGATGATAAACGCAGGAAGATCGGTACACCGACGTCCCCATTGCTTCTCTGTATAGCCTTTGATGAGCGTTTCATAGATATCACGTCCTATCAGCACGAGGGCCTGTTCCTCGAGGTTGCGAGGCTCAGAGACACCTGAAGCCTTCATGGCTGCTACAGCCTCAGCCTTCTGCTCTTCTATCTTCTGACGCGCCTCTTCAGGGGTAACCACACCCCACATCTGGTAAAACGTATTCATGTTGAAGGGCAAGTTATACTGTCTGCCCTTGTAATGCGCTATCGGAGAGTTGGTATAGCGATTGAATGGCACGATGGCATTGACGAAATCCCACACCTCCTTATTATTCGTGTGGAAGATATGGGCTCCATATTTATGGACATGGATGCCCTCGACGGTTTCACAATAGACATTGCCACCCAGATGAGGACGCTTGTCAATAACCAGACAGCGCTTGCCCCTCTGACGAGCGATATGGGCGAACGTACAACCATACAAGCCTGCCCCAACTATCAGATAATCGTATTCCTTTATCATTCTTTCTCCTTATTAGCTTTATAGAAATACAAGCGACGACCGCCCTCTTTGCCTGCAATATCATGGAGGGTATATTGACGAGTCACCTTCACACTATCCAACGACATAGGCACTGCCTCCTGTAGGGGGGTGTCCGTCATAATCCAGACGGGGGCTATCCGTTCAAATCTTTCAGACTCCGACTTGAGGAGTCGCTCAGAGATGAGCATCTGGAAGGGGAGCATCACGCGATTGGCCTGAGTCAGCCCATTTCTCTGTAATACAGCCAGGCCATCGAAACTGGCGACATTCCATATCTGTTTTTGTTCCTCGCCAGGCATCTTCTGGATGATGGCATCTGCATCAGCATAGAAAGGCTGATCCTGGGGGAATGCCGTAATGACCAGACTGAGTTTATAAAGAACACCTATGAAGAACATCAGAAACACAAGGGCTTTCTGCCATTTGTTGAGTTCATTATACACAATAGCCGTAGCCACCACTGTCAGGGGAGCGAGAATGATAAAATAATTGCCCCATCCTTTGCTCCCTATGGCCACAAAAGAGCCCATATAACACAATATGACCAGAGGAGTCAGTACAGAGTTTCGTTTCTTGAGCCAGAGGAATGACAGAATCACCAAAGTAGTGAGACCAAAATACAGGAAGACTCTCTTCCTGTCAAGTGCCACTGCCGTGGGATAACTCATGTATTCGAAATTGAACGTAAAGGTACCATAGATCATCTCCCTGATACCCTCATAGCCATATAATACCCCTATCACCAAACTGCATGAAACTATCACCACGGCCCAGCCTATGAAAGCCACGACCAACGACCTGAACAGTTGGGCAGGTGTCACTACCGACTTCTTGTAAAGATGATAGAGTACATAGAACAAGACAGCACAACAGATAGCAGCCATATTGTTGATGCGCAGGAAAGTGACGACACCCATGGAGAGGCCAACGAAGAAAAACTCCTTGGAGGAAATCTTCCTGTCTTCCACAAAATGCCTGACGAACACATAGAGACTGTAGCTGATGGGGAGCAAGCTCCACTCTTCGGAAAGATTGCCATCAGAAAGGACAATCATATACAGGAACAAGCCCATAACTACAGGCCAAATCACACCTTTGGATTTGACTAGCAATGACGAGATAAGCCACCATACATATGTAACAACGGCCATATATAGACAGAAGAACAGGAACAGCCCCCATCTCCCAGGTACCAGCCATTGGCAGAAGGCATTGATAAAATAAATGATGACACCCTTGTGGTCGAACAAGTCGAGATATAACACCTTATCCTGAAGCATGGCCAGACCCATTTGGCGGAATACGAGCGAGTCGCACCCTTCGTAAGCGCCCAATGGTGAGATGGGAATGGCCATCAGCAACTGATAGCCTATGGTGACAAGGAGTATCATCAGGAAGACACCCCACTTGTTTTTCATGGTAGCACTGCTCATGGTCGATTATCCTTAAGATTGCGGTTGATCGTCACGAAATCGCCCAAGGCTTTCCACCCAATCTTCATGATACGCTTCATGTTGATGGAATTGACCCCTCCTTGTCGAGGTCGGAAGGTGATCGGATACCACCCCATCTTATAATTCCACTTCTTAGCGATGGCCGAGATGGCCACATTGCAAAGGAAATAATCATGGGGAATTACATCCATAATGGCCTGCAACTTATCTGCACGCATAAGACGGAACGGGGTGTTGGCATCCGTAACCCATTCGTGGAAAATCAGCCATACGATGAATCGTAATGTCTTACTGACAAAAACCCTACAGAGCCCATCCTGACGACCTCGACGAACACCTATCTGGATGTCGTATTGCGCACGGTTCTCCCACATCTGCCAGAATTCGTCAGGACAGGTCTGCCCATCGCTATCTGTCTGGAACACATAATGGGCACCCTGAGAGATGGCATAGCGATACAGATAAAGCACAGTAGCGCCATGGCCGCTATTGGGCTTGTCGAGTGGCAAGAGTAACGGATACTTCGCTTTCAGGCCCTGCATAATGGTGAAGGTTTCATCCTTACTACCATCATTGGCAATCACCAAACAGGCCTCGCTCTCAGAAGATAGTTTCTCTACAACAGGATACCACTGCCGGATGGTTTCCTCAATATTCTTAGCCTCATTATAGGCTGGCATCACCAGATACACCTTCTCCATGCTTGACGGGTTTAAAAGTAAGATATTTGTTAACCAGGAACTGGAAGAAAACTACCAATACTATCGACAATAGTTTCGAGACAATCTTGTTCATCTCAAAATAGTTGATACAGGTATAGAGAATCAGATTACTCATCATCAGGCCACACAAACCAACGCAAAGGAAAATACTGAAACGGCGCGTGGTATTGTCTTTGACCTTGAAATTGTAGTTGCGATTCAGCGTAAAACTGGTAGAGATTCCTGCCAACACACTGATACAATTGGCCAAAATATATTGTATCCCCAGCACTTGAACCAATAAGGTATAAATGGCGAAATCCAAACCAGAGGAAAATGAGCCAATGACACCATATAGAATCAAGTGGTGGGACTTATGATACAACGTCTTGATGAGCTCCAACATGTCAGATTGCTATTTTTAATCTGCAAAGTTACAGCTTTTTTCTTAAATAACGAAAATAATACCTAAAAATCATAGATTTTTCTTCGGATAGAGGGCATCCCACCATGTAGGATCGTCCTTAAGCCACTTTGCAAACCATGCCATTTGGGTGGCAAGCCACTTCTCTTTCTTCGTGTAATCAAGGATATGATGGTTTTCCCCCTCTACCTCAACAAGGGCCACCTCTCGACCTAAAAGTTTCAAAGCAGTAAACATCTGAAGACTCTCAATAAGGGGAACGTTTGTATCGGCATTGCCATGAAGCAGTAACAAGGGGGTATGGATCTTGTCAGCATTGAAGAGTGGACTCTGATCGACATAAAGCTGGCGATGGCTCCAAGGATAGCTATTGGCCATCGCCACCTCACTATAGTTATAGCCCCAGTAGCCCTCCCCCCAGTAACTGGTGTGGTTGGCGATACCTGCATGCGAGACCGCAGCAGCAAAGATATCAGTCTGCGTCTGAAGATATTGCGTCATAAATCCACCATAGGAAGCGCCCATACACCCAATCTTTTTGGAATTAATGAAGGGATGCTCTTCACATATTTTCTTCGTACCTTCGATAATATCCTCTGCTGGTCCTCTTCCTGCAGTATTGACATGACGAGAAGCCCACTCCTGTCCGAAGCCCGTAGCACCACTGGGCTCCAGGATGTAAGCCACATAACCCAGAGAGTTCCAATACTGAGGTGCATAAGGAGACTCGAAATAACGTGACACTGGCGAGCATCCACCATAATAATATACAATCATGGGGTATTGTTTCGATGCATCAAAATCCTTAGGCAGATAAAGACGTCCATAGACGGTGTCACCTTTGGAATTAGTAAAGTTCCAATCTTCGCATGTACCGATCTCCGCATCAGCAAGTGCCGTCTTTCCATCGAACAAAGTCTTTTGCTTATTGGATTTCAGATCGAACACATACGCAGAAGCAGGTTCCATCGTCTTATACGAAAGATAGGCGAGAACAGGCGCATGAGTGGCCATGTCATAACGATAGGCATAATCGCCCTGAATGGGAAGTTTTGATATCTTTCCCGTTTTAGGATTAAGGGCAAACATATTGACATAATCGCGATCCTCAGCAGAGAAATAAATCAGGCCATCAGCCCACGACCAATCCACTCGTTCGATACTGGGATTGAAAGTTTTCGTCAGTGGCGAAATCTTCTTCGTGACGATGTCGTAAAGGAACAATTCATTCTCAGTCATACTTGGAGTGAGCTCTGCAGGGAGCTGGCATCCAATACGATTGAAAGCTTCTGGGGTTCCCATGAAAAGGATCTGACGACCATCAGGTGAGAAACTACCACTGCCAAGGAAGCCCTCGCACTGGAAAATAGTGTCAGTCTTGAGGGTTTGAGCATCCATAAGATAACAATCGCCCACTTCCGTCGGACGCTTAGTCAAACGGGAGTATGAGGTACCAATAAGCAGGGTAGAGCCATCGGGAGAGATATCCTCCAGGTAAGTGTTCTGGTGACCAAAGGTGATACGCTGGGTGACACCTGTCGCAATATCGTATTTACTGAGATAGCTGCGCTTGCGCCAACCTGGTTGGCGATCGTCCATCTCTAACACTTCGAAGACATCCTGATCCTCCTTCGGTCCCTCCTCCTCTATTGAAATAATGATATAATCTTCAGTAGGAGCTATCGTATAATCGCCCTCAGGAATGTCAGAGACAAAAAGCGTACGAGTACCAGAGAGCGGATCTACCTTGTACAAATTAGTCTGTCCACTCTCCTTCTCTTCCTCTATCCATGCACAACTCTGGGGCATCCAAAGGGGACTGCGCTCTGGTCGCATGAGAAGGCGCCCTGTCTTTACCTCACGCAGTTCGTATGTCCAACGACTATTCCCTCCACGCTCCGTTGTCTGATAGGACACACATACTAATTGACCATCAGGTGAAAGGGATAAACCACGCACTCGTTTGCCATCAGTCAGGTCATGTACCATATAAGGATGACGCTTGTCAAGGGTATAGGATACTGCTTTGTTGGCATCGATATTCACATGAATGGAATCGGTATCTTTGGGTTCAGCCAGGAATTTCACTGCAACGACATGATGTTCAGGAGCGAGTTTTAATTCCTCATTAGCCTCAACACCATCGATATAGAGTTGATAATTCTTCGGTCCCTTGACAGTAATCTTACCTTTTAGATAATCAGAGTTGTTTATAAAAAAAGAAAGAAGACCAACACTGCGACTATTTTCCAATGAAGGAAGAACTGCACCTTCAAAAGTACCTGATGCAGGACTCGTCAGAGAAAGGGCTTTGAGTAACGACTTATCGTCGAACTTCTTACCCAGCACATCGACAGAATCAAAGGCCGTAGGGGAAGTAACGGCATAAGGACCTGACAGGTTAAACGTGGTAATCTCAGTCTTTGTCTGGGCAACACCGGCCAGACTTCCTGCCAATAGCAGGCTCATAGTTAGCAATCTTTTCATATGCAGAATAGAATTAAAAAGCTTCGCGATATTTGCCGCTATCCTTGTCATCCATCATTGACAGATATGACTGGTAACGGCTTTGGGCAATGTAATGATCTTCAAGGGCTTTCAACACCGCACACCCAGGTTCGTGGGTATGAGTGCAGTTGGAGAAACGACAATCTTTTGAGAAACGGAAAATCTCACGAAAATAACTGGTCAGTTCCTCTGGCTCCATGTCGAATGAACCAAAGCCTTTGATACCCGGGGTGTCAATGATCCACCCGCCATCGATGGGGATCATCTCAGAGAAAGTGGTGGTATGCTGACCCGTGTTATGGGCATCAGAGATCTCAGAGGTTCGGAGATTTGCACCTGGTACCAGTTGGTTGATCAAGGTTGATTTTCCCACACCACTATTGCCACTAAGCAGAGTTATCTTGTCTTTGAGGAGAGGGCGTAATGTTTCCAAGCCATCGCGTGTCTCTGCAGACACAGCATGACATTCATACCCTATTGTCTCATATAAGGAGATCATCATCTGCTGATAGCGGCGCTGGTCCTCGTCGAGCAGATCCGTCTTGTTGAACACCAATACCACAGGCACACGATAGGCCTCTGCAGAAGCAAGGAAACGATCAATGAACGTAGTGGAAGTCTGGGGGTAGTCCACAGTGACAATCAAAAAAGCCTGATCGACATTGGCTGCGATGATATGACTCTGCTTCGATAAATTCTGGGACTTGCGGATGATATAATTACGTCGATCCTCTATTTCAGTAATGAAAGCTGTGCCTTCAGGGTTAATAACCAGTTTCACACGATCACCCACAGCCACAGGATTAGTGCTGCGGATTCCCTTGAGACGGAAATTCCCCTTGACCTTAGACTCAACAAACTGGCCATCGTCCGCAAGGACGGTGTACCAGCTGCCAGTATTCTTTACGACTAAGCCGTGCATTACACGGTCATGATTTCCTTGTTCTTCGCGGCAATCAGTTCGTCGATTTTCTTGATGAACTTGTCGTGAATCTTCTGAAGCTCCAACTCGGCATCCTTCTCGTTGTCCTCGCTAAGACCGTCCTTGATGGCTTTCTTCAGTTTTTCCTTGATATCGGAACGTACGTTGCGTACCTCCACCTTAGCCTTCTCGGCAATCTTGTTGCACTGTTTGGTGAGATCACGACGACGCTCCTCGGTAGGTTGTGGGATATTCAAACGAATTACCTCACCATTGTTTTCTGGGGTAATACCAACATCGGAATCCATAATGGCCTTCTCAATGTTCTTGATTTCCTTACGATCCCAAGGCTTAATGGCAATCGTACGAGCATCTGGAACTGACAGATTAGCCACCTGATTCAAAGGAACTTTACTTCCATAGGATTCAACACGTACGCCATCGAGGATGGCAATGTTGGCACGTCCAGCACGGATACGATTCAGCTCGTCCTCTAAGAACATAGCTGCCATTTCCATGCGCTCTTCACTCTTTTTTAAAGTCTCTTTTACGTCTAACATAATCTTTCCGTTTAAGTCTTTCTGTGACAAAAGTACCGCTTTTCCATGAAATCTCCAAATGTTTTGCAGTTTTTTGCATCAATTTTCCTAATAATATAATAGGTGAAAGGAAGAAATAAGGCGAAATACCATATTTGTGGTATGCGGAATAACCCAACTGTGCGATTTCCAATGCCCCATATTTGCCGTACCTTTGCAGCATGAAAAAGAAATGAAAGAATAAGCAACATTTTAAATTGAAAGATTATGGCAAAGATTGCAAAACAGTTGACTGATTTAATCGGCAACACTCCGTTATTGGAACTCAGTAAGTTCTCAAAGGCTAAAGGTCTGGAGACACCTATTATTGCAAAGGTGGAATTTTTCAACCCAGGAGGTAGTGTAAAAGACCGCATCGCACTGGCGATGATAGAAGACGCAGAGGAGAAAGGTCTTTTGAAGCCTGGCGCAACGATTATCGAACCTACCAGCGGTAATACTGGCGTGGGACTGGCACTTGTATCAGCCGTTAAAGGGTATAAACTGATCTTAACCATGCCTGAGACAATGAGTATTGAGCGCCGTAACCTTGTGAAGGCTTACGGAGCAGAGGTTCGTCTTACCAGTGGTAAGGATGGTATGCCTGGTGCCATCAAGGCTGCTGAGGCACTGCGCGACAGCATCCCCGGAAGCATCATCCTACAACAGTTCGAGAATGGAGCCAACCCGGCCAAGCACTATGCGACCACTGGGCCTGAGATTTGGGAACAGACAGACGGTAAGATTGACAT
Organism: uncultured Prevotella sp.; assembly: GCA_946415825.1. Taxonomy (GTDB): domain Bacteria; phylum Bacteroidota; class Bacteroidia; order Bacteroidales; family Bacteroidaceae; genus Prevotella. The sequence continues at coordinate 103,249 of CAMKUA010000002.1, forward strand.
CTTTGTAGCTGGTGTGGGTACAGGCGGTACCGTTTCTGGCGTAGCCAAATATCTGAAGGAAAAGAATCCAAACGTGAAGGTTATTGCCGTTGAGCCTAAGTCTTCACCTGTACTCAATGGCGGACAAAGCGGTCCACATAAGATTCAGGGTATCGGAGCTGGTTTTGTGCCCAAGACATATAATGGCAATCTTATTGATGAAGTATTCGATGTAGAAAACGACGATGCCATTCGTGCCGGACGCGAATTGGCTAAGCATGATGGTGTGTTGGTAGGTATATCGTCTGGAGCTGCTGCCTACGCTGCCTCTGAGATTGCCAAACGCCCTGAAAACAAGGGCAAGACTATTGTTGCCCTACTCCCAGATACAGGTGAGCGCTACCTTTCTACAGTGCTTTATGCCTTCGAGGAATACCCTCTTTAATCCAATTATCAGTGCTTTTTCCTACGCAAATTACCCCATAATGAGGTAATTTGCGTATTTTTCGTTCAATTATTTGGTTATTTAAACACTTTTGACTATCTTTGCAGAGTTAAAGCTACACCTGCATAAACTTCGTATGAAATTTACCAATAGGAAAAGACCTTTCATCACAATCGTCATGCTGACATTTGCCACGATAGCATGTGCCAGGAAAGAAGAAATAGGTAACTTCGCAGACATCAGCCATCTGGCTGCCTATTTTGTGGCGGCATTGATGATTGGCTTTTTTATCATGGTATTCACAAATCGTGTATTGTATTTTCGTCTGAAGGATATCAATTTCAAAACCAGACAACTCAACACCCAGTTGGCCCTTGTGCTGGATGCCAACAAAACACAAGTTTGGACGTATAACAACGACAAAAGGATATTTGCCCTACTCTCCAACCACGGTGAGCAGCAGAACACCTATAATGCCATCGACTTTTCATCGTTTTACGACCACGACGATTTCAGTGCCATGATGATACAGATGAATGCTGTCATCAGGGGCCAAAAAGAATCATGCGTCCAAACCGTCAAAGAGAAGAAACCCCAAAAAGAAGATCAGGCACAACGCATCTATGAAATAGAGATATCCCTACTTCACCGACATCATCAGGACGATAATATCCTGTTGGGCATTCAACGCGACATTACAGATGATAAAATCAGGAAGGAAAAAGCCAGCAACCTGGCACTACGCTACCACACGGTGTTCAACTCATCGCTTGTGGATATGGTCTATTATGATGCAGATGGTGTCATGACCGACATCAACGAGAAGGCCTGCGAGACCTTTGAAGTGGAAGACAAAGAGAAATTACTTGCAACCAAGCCTCACCTGAATGACGTGCCTGCAATGCAAGATATTGATATCAGAAACATAGAGCAATTTCATTCTTCATCCATCACTGCCATCAATGACATCAACAGGCCTATTGGCGGACTAAACGGTCCGAACTGGGATTCTGACAAGACCTATTACGAGCAGATCATCTCACCAATACACGATGAGGATGGCAAGTTGGCAGGCATTGTGATGGCTGGACGCAACATCACTGAGATGGTAGAATCTCAGCACCACCAGAAATGGGCAGGTCAACAGCTGAAGATGAAAACCAAGGACATCCAAGCATATATTGACAATATCAACTATTCCTTGCGTGTCAGCAATGTTCGACTCATCAACTATTACCCCGACACACATGAGTTGGAAATTTCCAGTGACCTCAACAAGCCAGAATACAGATTGCCACAATTGCGTTGCATCACACTCTTGCAGCATTACAATCGCAGAAAAGCCAGAGGACTGTTTCGACGGATGGACCGACGCTATCCCAGCACAATCAGTACTACCATGCATACGCTTTTCCGTGATCAACAAGGACGTGACATCTATCTGAATTTCAGTCTCGTACCTGTTACAGGAAAAGACGGCAAAATCTCCCATTATTTCGGTATGTGCCAGAATAACACAGATATGGTTTATACTGAAAAGAAACTCAGAGAAGAAACCTTGAAAGCTCAAGAGACGGAGGCTCTGAAGGATACTTTCTTAACAAACATGAGCCACGAAATCCGTACGCCGTTGAATGCCGTCATCGGTTTTGCCGAATTATTCAACAGTCCCCACGATGATGCTGATGAGCCAGTCTTTGCAGAGGAGATTAAACGCAACACAGGCGAACTGTTACAACTTGTAAATGACATACTCTTCATCTCGCGCCTTGACGCCAAAATGGTGGAGTTCAACTACAAGGATTGTGATTTCGCACTGATATTCGATGGCCTTTGTTATTTAGGATGGAGTGCCGTTAACCCAGAAATCAAGATCTTCGTTGACAATCCATACAACCATCTGATAATTAACATTGACGAGAAAAATCTGGGAATAGTTATCCAAAAACTCTGCAGCCATGCTGCACAGCACACGACAGAAGGAACTATCCGTGCCAAATACGAGTATCGTCATGGCGAACTTTCCATCAGCATCGAGGATACAGGCTATGGCCTTACAAAGGAACAACAGACACATATTTTTGAACGCTTTGCCCGAAACGAATTGGTCAATCAACATGCTACCGGACTTGACATGCCTATCATCAAGGAGATTATCGAGCAGATGGGGGGCACCCTGGAGATTCAATCTGAACCCGGCAAAGGCAACACCGTCTATATCATCATTCCTTGTGAGATGAGCAGTATGGAGAAAAAAATAGAAATCATTTAATTCCCAAGGCAAATGGACATCCTATTCGTCATCATACAATCTTCCATCTTCAGCGGACTCGATGCAACATCCGTATTGATGGTCTGTATCATCCTTTTTGTTTTTATTGTGACATGGGGAGTTAATCGCATCAGCATTCTCCGAATACGAAAGAATGCAGAACAGAGCAAGGAGATTTCGTCCATCATGCAACACACCCTCGACATTAGCAACAACTATGTAGTTTGTTTAGATGTGCGTCTCAAGCATGCTCACAACCTTCATGGCAATCTTTTGCCTGAGGATGGCATGACTTACGAAGAGAGCTTTGAAATGATCCACCCCAACGATAGGGGTATCTACAAAGACTTCATCGCTCACTTGGTTAAGGATGGTAACACCACCGACAGTTGTATTTTCAGATGGGACATAAGCGGCAGGAAACATCTGAAGCAATGGCATTATATGTTAGACCAAGGTGCTATTGATGTTTCCGACAAAGGGTTCAATATATTCTGCACCTTTACCGATGTAACAAGCTTGGTTAATGAGGAAAACAAGGAGAAGGAAATGACGAGCAGATATCGTAAGATGTTTGAACAATCGATTATCGGTCTCGCATTCTATGACAAAGATGGAAAGCTGCTGACAGCCAACCAAAAGATGCGCGAGATCCTTCATTTCCAATCTGATGAAGATCCGTTCTATTTCGGCCACACAATCTATGAGATGCCCACTTTCCGAGAGTTACTCTACAGCAGTAATATTCAGGATCTCTTCTTCTGTACAAAGAGTGTCATCATTGAACGAGGGGTAAACTGCTTTACGGAGATGCACGTTCACCCCATCCATGATGAGCAGGGGAATCTGGTTTATATCACCTTCTCCATTCGCGATGTCACACAAGAACGTGAGTTGTATTTGCAAAACAAAGAGAATGACCTCGAAATACGCCATATCAATGAGGAAATTACTGAATATGAGAACGAGCTGTTGTACTTGATGAGTACATGTAATATGCGCTTCTTCCGCGTCTCACTAGAAAAGAAAACCTTTACACTCTACAAGAGCATGGCTGTCCCAGAACAAGTGCTGGGACTTGATGAACTAAAAGAGCATTTTGTGGAAGGATCGTTCAAGGATGGCCTGTCAGACTACAAAAACTTCTTCAGTGTTCCCAGGACCGATCTTACATATATGCACCCCTTCTTCCATGAAAACGAGGAGCTGCAATGGAACTTCATCGACAGCGTACCGACTTTCGACGAGGACGGACGAATGACGGGTACCTATGGAATTATTCGTAATGTGACAGCCCTCATCGAGAAACAGGAACAGTTGAAGCGGGAAACAGAACGTGCCAACTTATCGGGTATGATGAAGAGTACATTTATGGCAAATATGACACACGAAATACGTACGCCACTTAATGCCATTGTGGGATTCTCCGACGTTTTGCCGATGCTCAGCACACCTGAGGAAAAGCAGGAAATTATTCGAGTCATCATGAACAACTGTGACATGCTCATGCGACTTATCAACGACGTCCTTGCGGTTTCTGCACTGGATGGTGGCAGTATTCAGATTCAACCCGTCGAAACTGATTTTGCAAAGGATTTCAAGGATATGTGTTTGTCACTGGCTCAACGTGTACAGACTCCTGGGGTGGAGTTCATTGCGGATAATCCCTACTCCAAGCTAGTGGTCACTATTGACAAGGAACGTATTCTTCAGATCCTCACTAATTTTGTCACCAATGCTGTAAAATACACACAGCAAGGACATATCAAAGTGGGATATGAATACCGCGAATCAAATGGTGACGGACTCTATCTCTACTGCGAAGATACTGGCGCAGGAATCCCCAAGGAAGACCAAGCAAAAGTCTTCGATCGTTTCGTTAAGCTCAACGACTATGTGCAGGGTACTGGTCTTGGCCTGAACATCTCTAAGGCCATTGCCGAGAATTGCAAGGGAGATATCGGCGTCATCTCTGAAGGAGAGGGCAAAGGTAGTACTTTCTGGGTATGGATTCCCTGTAAAGCCTCGATTGTTAACTAAGTAAATATTGATAACATGACCATATATACAACCAAGTCTGTGATAAAAGCCAAATGGGCAGTGAGGGTACTGACACTACTGATTGCCTATTATGGCTCATGCGCCACGACCATGGCACAGACCGACAGTACAAGAGTTTTCACAACCGAACGTCCTTTGATCTATGAAGACGCCTGGGATCTCTGGCCTTATGTATTCTTGAACGAGAATGGAGAGCCCGACGGTTACAACATTGACTTGTTGAAACTCATTTTCAAGGAGCTCGACATCCCCTATGTTATCAAGTTGATGCCGACGCTCGATGCACAGGCCGACTTGAAGAGTGGTAAATCCGACCTCATGCTGAGAATGGATGCAGATTTCTCACGTGGAAACTCCTCCTATGGCAAGAGCATCGTTCAATTGTTTACGCATAGCGTCGTTATGCCCAAAGACCGTATAGTAAAAGTAGAGACTGGCAAAAGTTTGTCGCGCTATACAGTCATTGTCCACGAAGGCAGTTTCAGTCACCACCTGATAAGAAATAAAGGATGGGCAAAAGAGATAAAAGCCTACGACGATATGAAGGAAGCAATCCAGCATGTCAGCTCAGCGAACGACGGTCTTATTGTGTGGAACACCATGTCTCTGAGATGGCTGATGCGAAAGTTCCATACCGACAATCTGACCATCTCGCCAATCGACCTGCCTTACGGTGAATATAAATTCATGTCGAAAAACCATCGACTGCTGGAACAGATTGACAGCGTCTATTCCCGTCTGAGAGCTGCCGATCGACTTCAACCTATCCAGAACAAGTGGTTCTATCCAGACCGAAAGGAGTCTGGTATTCCTGAATGGGTATGGAAGGCAGCTTATCTACTGGTAACTATCGCTTTATGTTTCCTCATATATTATTTAATATATCGTCTTCGTGAACGTAGGATGACCAAGGTCTTACGCAAGAGCAACAACCGTCTATCACTGATTCTGAAGACTAGCCATGTGAGTCTGTGGACCTACAACGTAACAACGAAAACCTTTACATGGATGGATGAGCAGGGAAAACCTCTCCACAACTCCACGATTGAAGAGTTCGCCTACAAATATCATCCAGATGATGTATATAAGCTTCAACAATCCATTGACTACATCACCCATCAGAAGGAAAAGAATGTGAATCTCAACATCAAGGTCTTTGAAGATGAAGACAAAGAAGAGCATAATTACACTGTATCACTTTCTGCTCTGCGTACAGACAAGGACGGGCGACCCATTACTATTCTCTGCACCCGTAGCGATATTACCAATGAATTGCTCAGACAGATTAAAGTCAAAGATACCATGCTGCGATATCAGGCCATTTTCCAGACAGCTATGATTGACATGGTCTCGTATGACGGGAACGGCATTATTCAGGATATTAACCAGAAAGCACTTGACGCACTTCATATAGATATTGAAACGATACGGAGAATGAAAATATCCATTAAGGACGTACTCGGTATGGATGTGGATCTGGATCATTTCGAACTCATGTATATGACGCAATTATGCGATTCTTCTGACCAACGTATTCTAAGTAGAATGCTGAAGAAAGGCAAACTCTATTATGAGTTGCAGCTCATGCCCATTCACGACATCAACGGCAAACTGATTGGAATATTCGGCACAGGCCGTAATGTCACTGAGATAGCCGAGTCCTATCATAATCTGGAAAAGAACGTCCTCGCACTCCAAAAAGCCAACAACGAAATATCCGAGTATATACGCAATATTGATTATGTGCTTACTATAGGAGGTGTACGTATTGTGAAATATGATCCAGATACGCACATGCTCACCATCTTCAGCGAGGCCAATCGTGTTGAATATACGCTGACCCAAGCTCGACTGATGAAACTTGTTGAAGAGGATTCGAAAAAGAAGGTAGGGCGTATCCTTAGCAACATGGACAACCTGATAAACGATAATATCCATACCGATATTAAGACCACGATTCGCAGTAAGAACGGCAAGAATCTTCAGCTACAATTCAACTTTATTCCTTATCATGACAAAAATGGCAGAATAAAGGAATTCTTCGGCATGTGTCGTGACATCAGTGAATTAAAGGAAATGGAGGACCGACTTGTCAGGGAGACTCTCAGGGCACAAGAGGTGGAAACCGTAAAGAATGCTTTCCTACACAATATGAGTTTTGAGATACGTACTCCACTCAATGCCGTTGTGGGTTTCGCCGAACTGTTCCAATTAGAGCACTCACAAGAGGATGAAAACATCTTTATCAATGAGATTAAGGATAACTCTGCCAAACTGCTCAAGTTGATTAACGACATTCTGTTCTTATCGCGCCTTGACGCTGATATGATCACAATGAAAACCACTCATGTCGATTTCACCAAATCCATTGAGTCTATTTGTGATGCTGCCTGGGCAAATGACAAGAAACCCGGCGTAGAATATATTGTCAAGAAGCCCTTTAGGAAACTTGTGCTCGATATTGACGAGTTTAACCTCGGCATCATTATTGATAAAATCATCACGAATGCAGTTCAGCACACCACACAGGGCAGAATTCTTGTCCGCTATGATTTCCTTGGAGACGAGTTAATCGTTGCTGTCGATGATACAGGTGATGGCATCCCTGAAGATATCCTGAAACATATCTTCGAACGATTTGTCACTGGCGGCGGTAGCAGTACAAGGGCTGGTTTGGGACTTAGCATCTGTCACGATCTCATCCATCACTTAGGAGGAACCATCAATATCAAGTCCGACCTATGCAAGGGTACCAGTGTGTGGTTCACTCTTCCCTGTAGAGCTATAGAATTGGACCGAATTTAAAGAATTGTAACATGGCAAGAAATATCTACATATTTGTTATCACCTGTCTGTTCTGCTGCAGTTCCTTGCTTCCTGTGAGGGCTCAGTATGCACGTGAATACACCCAAGAGCACCCATTGATTATTGTCAGCGATTGGGAATTCCCTCCATATGAGTTCCGCAATGACAATGGAGAACCAGATGGCTATAATGTTGAAGTGCTCAATCTTGTACTCGACAAACTCAACATTCCTCATCAGTATGTCATGCAGGAATGGTATCAAGCTACCAAGACCTTCGAGGAGCGTAAGGCCGACCTCATTCATGCCCTCTCCGGATTCTACAGGAAGTATCCCTATGTGATGACACAAAACATGATTACCTACTATCCTTTGAAATCTGTCAGGCGAAGAGACCAAAAAGCGCTGATGAAACTCAGTCAATTAACAGCTGATGACACGCTTATGGTAAAAAACAACGATTATGCTCCACTAAGCATCCATGAGATGAACCCTCAGTTCTCTATGGAATATCGCTCCCCCAAAGAGGCTCTTACCAACATTCGCAACGGCAGGAATTCATACTATATCTGGGGAGAACTACCTCTTAAGATGAAAATCAAGGAGTTCGGACTTGACAGTCTTCTGGTAATGGACGATATTGACATTCCTGCAGGAGAACTCCGTATCATAGGCTACGACCAAGAGCTTATCAATGCCATCGACGACACTTTCGCTCGTCTTGAGCAGTCAGGAGAGATACAGGTTATTCACGACAAGTGGTATTACCCTGAACGCATCCACAATAATTCGTCACCTGCAGCCCTTTTCATTCTCATAGGATCCATCATAGCCATTATCGTGGTCCTCCTGCTCAGCCGTCTCATACGAAGCCGTATTCAGGCTGCAAGTATCCGTACTTCCGAAATCAACAGCATGATGTCTCAGGCTCTTAAGATGGGCCAGCTTTTCGTTACGGAATACGACATTGAGCATGATCTGTTCCGCAACGTCCATGGCTCGATGCTTCCTGAAAACGGATTGTCGAGTAAAGAAATGTTCAACCGTTTGTCGCAGGATGTTCGTGAAGAATCCAGGCGTCGCAATAATATGCTGATTACAGGTGAATCCGACTCCTGGGCATTTACAAAACGATTTAACTTAGGTTCTTCCGACAAACCCGAATGGCATTTTATCCAAGGCAATGCGATCCCAGAGAAAGAGTATGGGAAAACGCGCTATATTGTGTATTCCATGAAAGACATCACCCATGAAATAGAAGAAGAGCGCTTCAACAGCGAGACAGGTAATAAATATATGAGGATGTTCGAGACCAACCTGATTGCCATGTCTTTCTATGACAAGAATGGTACACTCATTGATGTCAACGAAAACATGAAACGGCTCTGTGAGTTCAATACTGGGAGGGAGAGATTCTTCCGGCAAATGTGTCTATTCGATGTACCGCTTTTCAAAGATCAATTTGACCCCAGGAGCAACGAAGTATTTCATGCCTGCCAGAAGATGTACTATGCCGATATAAACCTCAAAAAGTATATCGAAATAAGAGTTCGCCCCACTTTCGATAGCTATGGAGATCTCCGCTACTATGTCGTGACAGCCCGCGATGTCACAGCTGAGAGACAGATGTATTTGGAACAGGTTAGGCATGAGAATGAGATCATACGGACCAACGAGGCCATTAATCTATACGAAAGACAGCTGAACTATCTTCTTAGGAACAGTCTGATGTTCATCTGGAACTACTACCCTGCTACAGGGAAGATCACTATCAGTCGTTCAGCCCGAAGTAATGATTTCAGTGAAACCATTGAGGATTTCTTTTCAGGAATTGACAGTGCCGATCAAACAGAGGTACTCAACAGAATTAAGGAATGTGTAACTAATATGCAACCCTACAATGCCATTTATCACTACACATCAACACCGATGGAGAAACATCCTGTATGGTATTCTATCAGTGGTATCCCTTGTACGGATAGTGAAGGTAAGCTTTCTCATTACTTTGGTATCGCCCGTAACATTACCAAACTGATGGATATTCAGGAGCAGCTGAAGATTGAAACCAGTCGTGCAGAAAACTCTGGCAAGATGAAGAGTGCCTTCCTCGCCAATATGACCCACGAGATTCGTACACCACTAAATGCCATTGTTGGCTTCAGCGATCTGCTGCCCGTAGTCGATAGCAAAGAGGAGCGCCTGGAGTTTATTCGCATCATCCGCAACAACTGCGACATGCTTATGCGCCTCATAAACGACATCCTCGAAGCTTCCAGTATGGGACAGACACTTGCCATCGAGACTAAGGAAGTGGAGTTCTCAACAGCCTTCGACGATATCTGTCAGACACTTGCTCAACGTGTTCAAGAGCCTGGCGTGGAATTCATCAAAGATAATCCTTACAAGAGCTACGTCACCACCCTTGACATTGGCCGTATCCAACAAGTGCTCACAAACTTTGTTACCAATGCGGTTAAATATACCCACCAGGGACATATCAAAGTGGGCTATCGTTATGAGCGCAGAATGACAAAGGATGAAACAGGCGAGGCTGACGGACTATACTTCTATTGCGAGGATACGGGTGTTGGCATTCCCCAGGAACAACAGGCAAGTGTATTTGAGCGCTTTGTGAAACTCAACGACTTTGTGCAGGGAACAGGTCTCGGCCTTAGTATCTGCCAAGCCATTGCCGATCGCTGTAATGGACATATTGGTGTGACCTCTGAAGGTAAGGAAAAGGGATCCACATTCTGGATGTGGATCCCCTGTGAGAAGAATAAGTGACTGAGGATTAACTGAAGAAGATCATCCGCTCCAGCCAGTAGATGACCATGCCAGCGAGATAGCCCACAAAGGCTACCCAGGTAATCTTCTTCAGATACCAGCCGAATGTAATCTTTTCAAGTCCCATGACGACGACACCTGCTGCTGAGCCAATAATCAGCATCGAACCGCCTACACCAGCGCAGTAGGCCAGAAGTTGCCAGAAGATACCATCAACAGCCAGGTCGCCAGCAGCAGCTACAGGATACATGCCCATACAACCTGCCACCAGAGGGACATTATCAACAATAGAAGAGAGCACACCTATAATTCCTGTTACGAGGAAGTGGTTTCCCTCGAAAGTAGAATCGAGTACAGAACCCATCAGCGTCAGAACGCCAACCTCCTGAAGCACTGCTACAGCCATCAGGATGCCAAGGAAGAACATAATGGTCGAAAGGTCGATCTTAGAAAGCAGATCGCTAACACGCTTTGCCATTGTATCGTCTTCAGCCGTATTATAATGGAATATCTCCGTTACTGTCCAGAGCACGCCAAGCACGAGCAGAATACCCATGAACGGCGGGAGATGAGTCAACGTCTTAAAGATGGGCACAAAGCAAAGACCTCCAACACCTAACCAGAAAATCACATTACGTTGTGCCTTCGTGAACTGGCTGACCTCTGCCTTTGGCAGATTCAAAGACTTGTCGAACTTGCCTTTCAGCTGGTATTGCAAGATAAAGGCCGGAACAAGCATAGACACCAGCGAAGGAATGAATATCTCCATAATCACGCCCTGGGTTGTGATAACCCCTTTGATCCATAGCATAATAGTCGTCACATCGCCAATTGGGGAGAAGGCACCTCCAGAGTTGGCTGATATCACGACAAGGGCAGCATAGATGAGACGGTCACCCCGGCTCTGTACCAACTTGCGCAACACCATGATCATTACAATCGAGGTAGTCAAGTTGTCAAGAATGGCAGACAGGAAGAAGGTCATAAAGACCATACGCCACATCAGTTTCCGTTTAGAGCGGGTCTTTATGGCATCGCGCACAAAGTTGAAACCACCATTGGAGTCAACGATCTCCACAATGGTCATAGCACCCATCAGAAAGAAAAGTGTGCCTGCTGCATCGCCCAGATGATGCTCGATAACCTCACTGATATGATGGAGCAGACCGTTTTCTGCCACTCCCGGGTAATAAGCACCTGGTCCCATCATCAGCAGCGTCCAGCAACACACACACATCAGCAGCGCAATGGCTGCTTTGTTTACTCTTGTCAGACTCTCCAAAGCTATACAAAGATAGCCGATACAGAAGACGATGACAATCAGAATTGTTAATGTTGACATTTCTTTTTATCTTTAATGTTCGAATTTGACTGCAAAGGTACAAAAAAACAATATCATTAGTTATTATTTAGGATTTTTTATTTGATATTTGTTTTGTAGTATCTCTAAAAACTTGTAACTTTGCACCAACAATATGAACAACAACATACACGAAGAAAAATGGAGCGAGAATGTGATACTGATCGATGCAGACTACGTCGATAAGGTAGCGTTTAACCTCATTGTAAACTTCGAAAGAATGATAGGCCGCCGTATTCCCCAAGCCGACTTGGCCAAATGGATCGACTGCGTTGCTCTTGATGGAGGTCTTCGTCAAGGAGAACATGAGACATTGGTTGTATTGATCCACCGGAAAGACAAGACAAGACTGGATAACTTTACGCCCTCTGACTATACCAAGGAGCTTGACGGTAAGGCCTTTAAAGACAACCTAGGCGAATTCTCAATAGCAGCCTATCCTATCGAGGAGATTGCAGGGAGCGAGGATTACTTCGCTGATGCACTCCAAATGATCACTGCCCAAAAGGAAGTCAAGCGCATCATGGTGATTCCAAACGCAGAAAGTCCCTATATATATAATAAGGTACGCGAGACGCTCAATCGCCTCGACGATGATAACAAACGCATCACCGTCTTCGCCATGCAGCCCATGCCCGGTGGTAATTTCCGACAGGAGATCCTAGGCTACTCTCTCATGGCTGCACTTGGCATCAGTTCTGAGGAAATCAGTAATCAAACTAATTAAGATCATATGGCAAAAGTATTAATGATTGGCGCTGGAGGCGTCGCAACGGTAGCAGCATTCAAGATTGCTCAGAATGCTGACGTGTTTACAGACTTTATGATTGCCAGTCGTCGCAAGGCCAAGTGTGACAAGATTGTGGAGGATATCCATAAGGCTGGCTACAAGATGGACATCAAGACTGCCCAGGTGGATGCTGACGATGTGGAGCAGTTGAAGACACTCTTCAACAGCTACAAGCCTGAGCTCGTAATTAACCTTGCCCTGCCCTATCAGGACCTGACAATCATGGACGCATGTCTGGCTTGTGGATGCAGCTATCTCGACACAGCCAACTACGAGCCAAAAGATGAGGCCCATTTCGAGTACTCCTGGCAGTGGGCATACCGCGACCGGTTCGAGAAGGCTGGTCTGACAGCCATACTTGGTTGTGGTTTCGACCCAGGTGTTACCAGCATCTATACTGCCTATGCTGCCAAGCACCATTTCAAGGAAATCCAGTATCTTGATATCGTTGACTGCAATGCCGGCGACCACCACAAGGCTTTCGCCACCAACTTCAACCCGGAGATCAATATCCGTGAGATTACCCAGAAAGGACTCTACTGGGAGGATGGCAAATGGGTAGAGACTGAGCCTTTGGAGATTCACAAGGATCTCACCTACCCCAACATCGGCCCTCGCGACAGCTATCTGTTGCACCATGAGGAGATCGAGTCACTGGTCATCAACTACCCCACCATCAAGCGTGCCCGCTTCTGGATGACCTTTGGCCAGCAGTACCTGAAGCACCTCGAGGTAATCCAGAATATTGGTATGAGTCGTATCGACGAGGTGGAATACGAAGCTCCGCTGGCCGATGGCTCTGGCACGGCAAAGGTAAAGATCGTACCTCTGCAGTTCCTGAAGGCAGTACTGCCTAATCCCCAGGACCTGGGTGAGAACTACGAGGGCGAGACCTCTATCGGATGTCGTATTCGTGGTATTGGCAACGATGGCAAAGAGCATACCTATTATGTCTATAATAACTGCTCGCATCGTGCAGCCTACGAGGAGACCGGCATGCAAGGAGTCAGCTATACCACTGGTGTTCCAGCCATGATTGGTGCCATGATGTTCTGCAAAGGACTCTGGAAGAAGCCAGGCGTTCACAACGTCGAGGAATTCGATCCAGATCCGTTCATGGAGCAGCTGAATAAGCAGGGACTGCCTTGGCATGAAATCCATGACGGAGACTTAGAACTCTAAATAAATAGTTAATCGTAAATAGAAAATTAGACTATGGCAAAAGAAAAAGAAGAGGCTTTGTCGCCTCAACAGGAGAAGTTGAAAGCACTTCAAGCTGCAATGGCCAAGATCGAGAAAGATTACGGCAAAGGCTCCATCATGCGTATGGGAGAAGAGCAGGTTGAGAATGTCGAAGTGATTCCCACTGGTAGCATAGGACTGAACGCCGCCCTTGGCGTTGGTGGCTATCCCAAAGGGCGCATCATAGAGATTTATGGTCCTGAGTCATCAGGTAAGACCACGTTGGCCATCCATGCCATGGCAGAGTGCCAGAAGGCAGGAGGTATCGCAGCATTCATCGATGCAGAACATGCATTCGACCGTTTCTATGCTGCCAAACTGGGTGTCGATGTGGATAACCTCTATATCTCCCAGCCCGACAATGGAGAACAGGCTCTTGAGATTGCCGACCAGTTGATTCGCTCAAGTGCAATCGACATCATCGTCATCGACTCTGTCGCCGCTCTGACACCAAAGAAGGAGATTGAGGGCGATATGGGTGATTCAGCCGTAGGTCTTCAGGCTCGTCTGATGAGTCAGGCCCTGCGCAAACTCACCTCTACGATCTCGAAGACCAACACCACTTGTATCTTCATCAACCAGCTTCGTGAGAAGATTGGTGTGATGTTTGGCAATCCTGAGACCACCACTGGCGGTAATGCCCTGAAATTCTATGCTTCGGTACGTCTCGACATTCGCAAGGTGACGACACTTAAGGATGGCGACCAGCCTATAGGCAATCAGGTACGAGTGAAGATTGTCAAGAACAAGGTGGCACCCCCATTCCGCAAGGCTGAATTTGAGATCACCTTTGGCGAGGGCATCTCTAAGATTGGTGAGATTGTGGACCTCGGTGTTGAGTATGGCATCATCAAGAAGAGCGGTTCCTGGTTCTCTTATGGAGACTCCCGACTGGCTCAAGGTCGTGATGGAACCAAGGCTTTGCTGAAAGACAATCCGGAATTATGCGAAGAACTGGAGGCCAAGATCATGCAGGCCATCTCAGATAAGGCATAAAGACATAAAATTAATCCCAGCCGATTGGCTGGGATTAATTTTATGATTTATAGTGGAGTACCTTTTCCGTTCTTCCAACTGTTGCCTCCTTTAGATGTCGTACGCCTGCCAGTACCTCCCTTACGACTGGTTGGAGTTTTCTTACCCGTAGAAGCTTGTTTCGTATAAGTCTTGGTGACAACACCACTACCGTCGAAATCCACGTATAACAGCATATTATTAGAACGGTTGAATATCCAGGTATAGTTACCATTTTGACCGTGTTCCACCTTATCTGGTTCACCAGCAGCCATCATTACCTCATCCTCAGTGAAACCAATGCCGACGTGACCTTGACGCATCATGGCACGGCTACCCTCTGATGACTGGATCTTCTTACCAGGACCTGCAGCGAAGATATATCCGAAGTACTCCTCCTGATTCTCTGCACGATGAGAATCCATCACAAAGTCTCCATAGAAATACGTTCCAAGGGTCGTATTCTTCAGCTTCAGGGTGAACTTGTCATCGTTCTTATGAGGATTCATGGCTTCGATCTGATATTCCATCATACGAGGAATGGCCTGCATCTTCTTCGTGTTCTCGTTCAACAGCTTGGTCTTGAACTTCGTGTGGATGATCTTGCCAATATACTGTCTGTAATTGTAACTGTTGATTGCCATAATGTCATCTACCAGTTCGAACGAATTGCCAAAGAGGTACTTGGCCTCATCCATGATAAACTCATCATCACGCATACCGCAGTTGGTCTTCGAGATAGCCACATTCTGATAGAACTCATTGCCATCCTTGTCCTCTACGATAATCTTTACGGGATAATTACGTGTGCCGACACCCACTTTGGTAACTTTTACCTCCATGTCCTTGTCAACCATCACATTCTGGAATCCGTCTCCATCGTACTCAGTGTCGATACGATAATACTGAGTCTTGGTGAAGAGCGTCTTACCCATCAGCTTCTCACGAGCTATATCCACATCACCAAGATAAGCCAACGTAGGCACACCAGTCTTGGTGTAGCAGTAATCGTCGAACGAGCCACTGGGAATCTCGTAGTAGTAGTCACGGCCATTATCCTGGCAGTGGAAATCAATACGCGAATGGCCGTCGGCACTCTCATGATGGCCCTTGTAGATCATAATCTTATACTTCAAGGGCATGCTGCTCACGTCTTTTCCGGTAGCTGCGTCTGTGAAAGTCTTGACCACAAGGTCGTATTTCTCAGGCAGTACCATGAATTTCATACCCTCCTGCCAATCGCAGAGGCTATAAAACTTAAAGTTTTGGCTGATAAAGTCTGTTGCAGTCTCTTCTTCCTGGGCGACAAGATCCATGCCCTCAGCAATGGTAGGCTGCGCATGCTTCTTAGCCCCACTAGTCTTAACGATGTAAGGATTCTCCTGAGCCATAGCTGTCAGAAAGAGCATTACTGCACAGGTTGTCAAAAAAGTCTTCTTCATAACTTTCGATAGTTTTATTTTGGAATTCCGAGTGCAAAGATAGCACAAATCAACCGAACCACCAAATAATTTGTGCCAAAATGACGTGACTAAGAACAAATTTTTTTAAAAAAGACATTTTGGCACATGCTTTGCACCCCAAACTCTGTCAAAATGAGTATAAACTAATAAAAATTATAAGAATTATGGGAAAGATTATTGGAATTGACTTAGGAACTACCAACAGCTGCGTTTCTGTATTCGAGGGAAACGAGCCTGTAGTAATCGCCAACAGTGAGGGTAAGCGTACAACTCCCTCTGTGGTTGGTTTTGTTGAGAACGGTGAGCGTAAGATTGGTGACCCTGCCAAGCGTCAGGCCATCACCAACCCAAAGAACACTGTTTACTCTATCAAGCGTTTCATGGGTGAGAACTGGCAGCAGACCGAGAAGGAGA
>CAMKUA010000003.1:0-109325 GCA_946415825.1 uncultured Prevotella sp.
AGATGGAAGTGATGGGACACCCATGATTCGAATAATCAGAACTAGACCATTCACCGCTAAATGCATAACTACCTATGCTTTCTAGTTTCTTTGGCAGTACAACTGTTTCTAGGCTGGTGCAGTTATAGAAGGCATAGTCTCCAATATTAGTGATATTTTTACCCATTTTAACAGAGACAAGATTTTCACAACCTCTGAATACACTATTACCGAGGCTTGTCACGCTATTAGGGATGGTAACGGATGTAAGACTAGTGTTACCCATAAAGGCCATGTCTCCAATTTCAGTCACACTATTAGGGATAGTGATAGACATAAGATCAGGATAACCCTTGAAGGCTGCTTTTCCGATGGTTGTTACACCTTCAGGAATATCGAATTCTGTTATTTCAGTTTCATTCCCCTCTGCGTCTTTCTTAATAAGATGAAGAGTGTAATAGGTCTCTATTGACTGTTGCTTTTCGCTATCCCAATAACTAATGGGGTTATTTGGTAAACCTCCGAGAATTTGATTATTGCAGAACTCAGCATCATCCCATACATTAACATACACATCCTTTAAACCAGTACATGCCCAAAAAACATCATTACCAATCGTAACATCATTAAGGAAGGTGACGGAAGTCAGGTTGGTGCAATTCTGGAAAACCCATCCTTCAATAGCCTTCACTGGGCAACCGTCGAACTCGGCAGGAATGGTGATCTCCGATTTCAACTCATCAGTATGACCCGTCACTGTATAATAGACGCTGAAGTCATTTTCATCCTGTTTCAGCCTATATTGTAATCCTTGATCGTCAGTCTGTTCAATGGCCACGTCATAAATGGGCTCGCCTACTTCTACAGTAAAGCCAAAATCATTCCAACCGCTCAACTTCTTATATTCGTCACGTAATCCCTCAGGAACAACAAGTGTAATGTTGTATTTGTTTCCGCCAAAGACATTCAATTCCAATTCAAAGGGCTTCGTTATTTCAGATGTAACCTTCTTGAGGTTATCACATCCACTAAAAGCATCGTTCCCGATACTTGTCACGCTATTGGGGATGGTAACGGCAGTCAGTTTGGTACAACCAGAGAAAGCGCCGTATTCAATGGACTTCACTGGGTAACCACCGAATAAGGAAGGAATAACGATCTCTGCTTTTAGTGCTTCGGTATGGTTAGCCACAATAAAATAAAGGCTGTTGTCTTCTGCTTGTTTCAGCTTATAGACGATTCCTTGCTCGTCGATCTGCTCAATGTCACAAATAGTCTCGCCCACTTCAAAGATAACGGCAAACTCCTTCCAGCCATTTACGCTTCTATAGGCGCTACGTGAGTTCTTAGGAACAACAAGTGCTGATTCCCAGTCAAAGACATTCTCCACTTCAAAGGGCGTAGCTATCTCAGATGTAACAAGCTTCAGAGCATTACATCCTTGGAAAGCCCAACCTTTTATTTCTTTCACACCACTGGGGATAGTGATAGACTCAAGTTTGTTACAACCATAGAAAGCATATTCTCCAATACTTGTTACACTATTGGGGATTACAATGGATGAAAGGCTGGTACAGCCAGAAAAAGCATTACTACCGATTGTTTTCACACCATCAGGAATAGTAATAGACGTAAGGCTGGTGCAATCAGAGAATGTGCCGTCTTTAATTTCCTTCACACCTTCGGGGATGTTGACGGTCGTAAGACTGGTGCAACCAGTAAAGACATTTCCCCAAGTACCCATCTCATCACCTAATGTAGTTACACTACTGGGAATGGTGATAGATGCAAGGCTTTGACATTTCTCAAAAGCAGACCCCCCGATTAATTTAAGCTTATCATCGCTTAAAAAAGTAACGTCGGTAAGGTTACTGCAACCAGAGAAGGCACTACTAGAAATTGTTGTCACACTACTAGGAATGGTAATAGACGTAAGACTGGTGCAATTTTGGAAAGTATTCCAATCAATTTTGGTAATTTTATTACTTAATGTAACGTCGGTAAGGCTACTGCAACCAGAGAAAACACCGTCACCGAGAGTTTCCACACTATTGGGAATAATGATGGATGTAAGGCTTTCGCAACCATAGAAGGCATTACTACCAATCCCTGTTACACTATTGGGGATGGTGATGGAAGTAAGTTTTTCACAACCATAGAAAGCATTACTACCAATCCATGTTACACTATTGGGGATGGTGATGGAAGTAATTTCAGTACAACCCTTGAATGCTTGTTCTTTAATCTCTGTCACATTATAAGTATGAGTATCACTTACTTGAGCCGGGATGTTAATCTCTGTTTTTCCCGATTCACATGAAATCACCCTAACAGAGCCTGGCTGCCATACGCCTGATTCTTCCCATGCTTCCTGACAGACTTCATAATTAATCCCATCATCTACAAAAGTAGTTTGGGCTAATGCTGGTACCATGCCGAATAGCGTGGTCAGCAGAAATAGTAATAGTTTTTTCATCTAAAAATTTTTATTTATGAAACACCTGTCTGAAGGTATTTCTGGTTAATAATTGCTTTGTTTAACTCTGTGTTGCCCTTTAGATAGGCAAACGACTAAACCCATCTACATCTCATAATGCATACCCTTTCTTAATTTTAGTTAGTACTTTGTTAATATTTAAAATAAACTGATTTTGCAAAAACTTAAATAACTAAATTGTATCTGGGGACAAATATATTAAAAAGTCCCAAAACTTCCAAATGTTTCGGGACTTTTTTGTATAATTTTAATAAATCACCTGATCACCACCCGGCGGCCGTTGTGGATGTAGATACCCTTTCTGGGGCGATCCACACGCTGACCCTGGAGGTTGTAATAAACGTCATTTGATTGATCATTGATGATTGAAGATTGAATGTCAATCCCCGTTGTGCCGTCAGTGAACAACGGGATGGCGATGACATCATCGTTTGCTTCGTCTGAGAGGACCATCTTGCAGAAGGATGACTCTCCAGACTTACCACGGGCACTGGAGGCGGCATCACGCTTCGGAATCGGCAGGTAGCAGCGGTTGGCACCCATCTTCACACCATCTTCGTTCGTCACCTTGTAGAAGCCGACGCCGGCATCACCCTTCGACAGGTAATAGTTCACATAGTCCACACCGTCAATCTCCTCGTTGGTGTAGATGGTCTGAGCCGTCTCAGAGCCTACGAACATATTCTCATAGACGGATTGAACCATAGTCGTGGGAACATTGTAATCCCCTGCCTCATCAGCCATCACCAGGATACCTGTCTTAGCAGGCACTTTCTTCACACGGGTGAGCCAGATGACACCAGTGCTATAGTTATAACCTGTAGCTGTATAGGCCTTTACGCCCTGGGCATCGAGACTTGAGAAGTCGAGGTTCTTACTCGTATAATAAGGAACCTGTTTAGCGGCTGTCACCTTGATGAGCTCGGCATCGCCCTCGTTGCCTTCAGCTGGGATCTCCGTCAATATCGGCAGATAGCAGCGGTTGGCACCTACCTTCACACCATCTTCCTTCGTCACCTTATAGAAGCCCACACCAGCATCACCCTTCGACAGGTAGTAGTTGGTATAGTCACCATCGGTCGTGTAGAGGGTTGTACCTTCGAGCGTACCCTTGAACATATTCTTATAATAGACATCGGATACACCCTCGATGGTAGGAATATCATAGTCGCCAGGATCGCCCATCAGCAGGAAGCCCGTCTCAGCAGGAACCTGCTTCACACGAGTGAGCCAGATGACACCCGTTGACTTATCATAACCCGTAGCCACATAAGCCTTCAGCTCAGGTTTATCGGTAAAGTCCAGATTATACTCGCTATAATAAGGCACTTGCAGAGCAGCGCTGATTGTTATCGGCTCAGACTCAGGCACTTCTGTTCCTTTCATCTCAACAATGTTCTTGAACTCCTTCCAGCCGTCGGCCTCGCGATACTTGTCGGCACAGCCCTCTGGCACATACAGGATACATGTCTCCGTGTTCACGCCTTCAAACACGCTGGCCACTTCAACCTCTGCTTCTACGCCATCGCCACGGGTACGGGCCTTCACCTTGCTGTTTCCTAAGGTTGCGGGCTCTGTGGCATAGCAGAAAATCTCCTTCAGACTTACGCAGCCCTTGAAAGCATTATTACCAATCGACACGACACCCTCTGGTATTGTTACCTTTTCAAGAGTCTCATTGTTCTCGAAGGCGCCTTCACCGATGGCAGTGACATCATATTGCTCACCCTCGATTTCAACCGTCGGCATAATCTCTACCTCCTTCGCCGTCTCGTCGTAGCTATCAACAGTGACAGACTTCTCCTCTTCATTGGGAGTAAGTACGAAACCGTCTTGTTCTACCACAGTCTCGTCACCCTCATCTTCTACTATGTTCTCATAGTTTTTCCAACCGTAGGCATCCTTGTAAGTATCAAGCGAACCCTTAGGTACCACTATAGTCACATCAGAGGGGAAAGTTTCGTCGCCAATAGGGAAGAGTTCCTCCATCTTGGCTACCACCTTGGTGATGGGACAACCACCAAAGGCGTTGCCACCTATGCCAGTCAGTGTCGAAGGCAATTCCACTGTTTCCAAAGCAGAACAACCATTGAAAGCATAATTCTCTATCCTCTTTACGCCTTCAGGTATAACGATAGACTGCAGGCCCTTACAGCGCATGAAGGCTCCTTCGTCAATCCATTCAAGGGTTGAAGGAAGCGTAACAGTTTTAAGACCGGTTCCATAATCCCAGAAAGCACGATTGCCAATGCCCGTCACCGTATATTCTATACCATCGCTGCCTGTTACAACACTTGGAAGAGTGCCATCCCAGCCCGATCCAGAAACCTTGGCATCGCATTTTTGATCTGCACCAATCTGGCAGGTCTTGGCATAGGGATCAAGTACCCTGAACTTAAATGTTATACCATCAACTGTCGCCTCAAAAATGTCGCCCGACTTCAGACCATCCGTCACATCGCTGCTCATTTCTTCAATCTTCGAGAACTCCTTCCAACCATCTGTCTCCTTGTATATACTTGCCTTGCCAGCGGGTACTGTCAGGTTCAATTTCGACATGGTATTGTTGAACTCATATCCGTTCAGAGCAAATGGCGTCTCTATCTTTGAAATGACGTCTGTCAGACGACGACAGTCCCAGAATGCAAACGCACCGATGGATGTCACCGTTGACGGAATCTCCACCGAACTCAGATTGTAGCATGCTCCAAAGGCATAGCCCGATATCTGGGTCAAGCCCTCCTGCATGGAAATGACCTTCAAACCACGACAGTAATAGAATGACTGGAACCCTATCTCTTTGATTGAACTGGGCAGATTGACATATTCCATCTGGTCGTAACTGACGAATGCGTTCTCGCCAATCTTCACCACCGTATATTCATTGTTATCAGTGGCTGTAACCTTACCGGGAACTGTTACAAACTTAGTTATTGAGGTGGTTATGGCATCGCCCCAATAGTCACTCCTTCTCTCACTGAGAGGCGTGTTAACACCCACCTGACAAGTCTTGTCTGCAGCACTAAGAACCATGAATCTGAACGTAGTTCCATTAACCGTTGCTTCAAAGGTATCGCCATCCTTCAGACCATCTGATACACTGCCAGTCTCCACGATGGTCGTGAAGGCCTTCAATCCGTCAGCTGCCTCGTAAGCTGCTTTAGAACCTTCAGGAACATTGATGATAGCATTAGAATATGTTTCTTCGGAAAAAGCTGAGGGGGAAATCGTAGGCGGAGTGGTTGACAAGAAAGACACCTTCTCCAAACTGCTGCAGTAGGAAACAGCATTCTCGCCGATAGACTTCAAGGTAGACGGCAGCGTCAGCTCCTCAATAGCCGTCATGCAGAAAGCGTATGGCTCAATGGTTGTGATGCCCTCAGAGGCGGTATAGATAGTACCGTGTGCATTTGGATAGGCAATCAGGCTTGTCTTGTCTTTTACCAAAACACCGTCGGGAGCCGAATAGACAGTATTCTCACCGTCCACTGTGAACGATCTTAATGCTGTACATCCCGTAAAACCACCCATGCCGATAGTCTTGACGCTGGCAGGGATGTCAAGGGCAGTCAGTGATGAACAGCCCACGAATGTAGCAGCACCAATCTCCTGAAGGGTAACTGGAAGCGAGATACTTGTAACGGCTGAACAATTATAGAAAGCATTCGCTTCAATCTTCACTACATTCTCTGGCAATGTCACATCGCCCGTAATGCCTGCAGGACAGGAAATCAGAATGGTCTTCTCCTTATTATATAGTAACCCAAGGGCAGCTGTATAACTGGCATTCTCCGAGGCGACGGTGAAAACCGACAAGCCCTTACAGCCGGCGAAAGCACTCTCTCCGATAGTCGCTACCGATGACGGCAGATGCATCTTCTGAAGTGACGTACAGTTCGTAAAGGCATTCATGCCGATTTCCGTGACTGTAGCAGGTAAAGACAACGATTTGAGGTTGGCACAGTTGCCAAAAGCCCAATTGTCAATCTTCGTCAGTCCCGTGAAATACTCCAGTTCATCGAAAGAGGTAATCTCTGAGCCCTTAAACACTTCGCCTAACGATGTGACAGCAGCAGCCTCAGCCTTACTCAACTCTTGGTCTTTGTCGGTGTCCCAATTTGTCAGACAGATGGTTTTTACTGTATTATCAGCAAACGTAAGAAGATTGTCTGCTGCATTCTTGTCTGTTGTGAAAGACTCGGTGTAGATGGTTCCCCAAACACCGTCCGTATTCTTGGCACGGAAATTGAAAGTGTGTTCACCGTCGGCCAACGAAGATACGTCTGTCGTTAGCTCATAGACCTCCTTGGCAACCTTGCCTGACTGACGTTTCTCCACATCACCGTCTATCCAATACTCATATTCTGCAATTTGGGCATTCTCCGACACATTCTCCGGAATATAGAACAATGTGCGACTCAGTGTGCCCCATTCGTCGTTAGTATTAAGGGCACGATGGTTCAGAAAATGAAGTCCCGAAGACAGGCCAGCTGTAGAGACTGTTAAAGAAATCGTCGTACTGCTTGAGGTAACAGACTTATGATTTGAGTAGTCTGAGTCTATCCAGTACTTATGTTGTTTGATGCCCTGCGCCATCATCATTGTGGCAAACATGAGCAAGCATCCTAATGTTATTGTTTTCGTTCGCATATGCTTTCAATATTAGTTAGGTGATACTGTCAGAGTTGCATTCAGCTCCTGTTTTTTCAAATCTACCTTCAGACTTGCGTCTGTTACATGTGGAACGGAAGGTACGAGAGTATATGGGGTACTTCCGCCAAGTGGACCGATTATTGTATTATCATTACCATAATAACTATTTGCGGAAATATCATCAGAGTCATACTTCAATTCGGCATCGCCATGATAGCAGGCAGTTTCTGTGCAAGTTGTTGTGTTAATAGAAATAGTACCACCATTCTGTATATACGAATTTACAAAGACTGTTGCCGATATTGAACCATAAACACTAGTAGCAGCCGCTTTATTCAAGATGCAATTGATGACACTGCCCATACTATCCATGGCACTATAAAAAATGCAATTGACAAAAGACACGTTTTGGCTTGAAGATCCTCTCAAATTAGAATCTGCACCAGAATATGTCCGTACAATACTGTTCCTTACAGATAAAGGCTTGGCAGAAGAATTATCATAATTGTAATTAACCACAAAGCGATGTAAATAACACCTGTCTATCAAAGAGTCGTATACATTTGCCAACAAGAAGAAATTTGTCTGACAATAGCATTGTACTACTTTCATTCCTGTAATGGCCGCCTTTACATTGACTTCCTTCTGGAATGTCATATATTCTAACAAATTGGCTGTCAATGTTGGTACTCCGGAGATATCGATGTTAACCACTCCGGTAATAAGTGTTTTTTCTCCAGCACCTCTCACTGTTATTTTTTTCGTGATGTCAAATCCTGGGTAAGTTCCTTCGTTAAGAACAATCACGTCTCCATCAACAGATGCATCCATCGCTTGAGCGATATCCTCTGCTGCATAGGTCGTGACACTTTCCCCATGATACAGTAAAACAGTTGTTGTGCTTAAAGCAAAACTCGACATGTTCATGGCAAACATGCCCACAATAGTTAATAGAATCTTTTTCATAATCCTTTGTTTTTAGTTTGATATTATTATAGACTTCAGAATCTCCATGGAGATTATCTAAAAGGTTATTTGAATGCAAAGATAAACAAAAATCCCGAAACGACCAAACATTTCGGGATTTTTATTTTCCAAATAGGATTGAAAGGTTATTTAATTACCACCCGGCGGCCGTTGTGGATGTAGATACCCTTTCTGGGGCGATCCACACGCTGGCCCTGGAGATTGTAATAAACGTCGGGTTCTGCATCCTGGAACTGAGTGCTGATGCCAGTTGTGCCGACATCGTCACCATTCATGCCACCAAAGACGGGGATGGCGATCACATCGTCGTTACTCTCGTCTGAGAGGATCATCTTGCAGAAGGATGACTCTCCAGACTTACCACGGGCACTGGAGGCGGCATCACGCTTCGGAATGGGCAGGTAACAGCGGTTGGCACCCATCTTCACACCATCTTCGTTCGTCACCTTGTAGAAGCCCACACCGGCATCACCCTTCGACAGGTAATAGTTCACATAGTCAACACCGCCAATCTCCTCATTGGTGTAGATAGTCTGGGCCGTCTCTGAGCCTACGAACATATTTTCATAGACGGATTGGACCGTAGTGGTGGGAACATTGTACTCCCCTTCCTTATCGGCCATCACCAGGATACCTGTCTGGGCAGGAACCTTCTTCACACGAGTCAGCCAGATGACGCCTGTACCATAATTATAGCCTGTGGCTGTGTAAGCCTTTACGCCCTGGGCATCGAGACTTGAGAAGTCGAGGTCCTTACTCGTGAAGTAAGGCACTTGTTTGGCGGCACTCACCTTGATGAGTTCGGTGTCGCCCTCGCTGCCTTCAGCTGGGATCTCCGTCAATATCGGCAGGTAGCAACGGTTGGCGCCTACCTTCACACCATCTTCCTTCGTTACCTTATAGAAGCCCACACCGGCATCTCCCTTCGACAGATAGTAGTTGGTATAGTCACCATCGGTCGTGTAGAGGGTCGTGCCCTCGAGCGTACCCTTGAACATATTCTTATAATAGACATCGGATACGCCCTCGATGGTAGGTATATCATAGTCACCAGGATCGCCCATCAGCAGGAAGCCCGTCTCGGCAGGAACCTGCTTCACTCTGGTGAGCCAGATGACACCCGTTGACTTATCATAACCCGTTGCCACGTAAGCCTTCAGCTCCGGCTTATCGGTGAAGTCCAGGTTATACTCGCTGTAGTATGGCACCTGCAGAGCACCACTGATTGTAATGGCCTCTTCAGCAGGTATAGGATCAACTGGCGTTGGATCGTCGGGAGTTGGATCATCGGAATCAGGATCGTCGCCAGATTCATCTTTAACAACCGTAAAAGCATAACCTAAATCTCCTAAATCAAAAGCAACACTAGTTCCTTCACTATAATAGAGAAGATCTATCCAGTAACCATAGCCTCCATCTACCAAATTAGGAATACTAAAAGCGACTTGTTTCGACTCACCTGGTCCAATTTTAACCGGCTGCTCGGCTGTTGCGAAGGTGGTTATCATATAAGAGCTGCCAGAAGTCATTGGCTCGGCTGACTTCCATAGACACAATATCAGGTCATCATTGTAGGTATCACTACTTTCATTTTTGATGGTGGCTGAGAATTTGAGAGTCGTCCCCGTCAAGACATAATCTTTCATACCTTCTACAGAGAAGGAATTACCTGACAGATTATAGGGCAGAGGCTCAGTAATGGTCAGGGTTCCCGTCCACACCACATTGTTCAGGAAATAATCGGTAGAGATAGTTACTTCCACATCATTCATACTATACTTTGGAGTGAAATGCATCAAGACATCTCCCGTCTTTCCAGGTTCAACAGATCCAGAGACCTGAGAAAAACATTCACCTCCAATTGAAAAAAACAGAGGCTCTTGATTGGTATAACCATTATTCGTGAGATTGACAGTAATCTCTACAGGTCTTCCAACGACTTTCCTATCAGAGAATGTCACGCTATTAACCGTTATGTCGGCTTTCTCTATGTCATAAGCCTGAATCCTTTCAAGCGTCAGCGTGTTACCAGAAATAACAACCTCTACGAAATGCAGCTTGGAATCCTGAATAGCCTGCCAGTCGTCGGTACTGGATCGACGATACAGCTGTATGGCACGATAGACGCCATCGGAAAGATCGCTTCCAAAAGAGGCCAACACACCATTATAGGCCCAGTTTTCATCGTTAGTGAACACAGTGGAAGAACTTCCCAACACTTTTAACAACTGACCGTCTTTAAATAATCCCCAGCCAAATTCCAAGGGGAAATCCGAACCACTACCAGCTTCGTAATAGATACTCACATAACCGGGGAACTCAACATTCGTAAAGTCGGACGACTCAGACGAACGGGTATAGGAATCCTTTTCTAAATCGTACATTCCAGACTGAATATAGGGAGTGGCGACTTCACCAGCGACAGCAGGTTTTAAACCGATAATAGCATTCTGACCTACACAATAGCCATCCTCGCTGGCACCGCCACCAGCACCTTTACTAGAAGGGTTGGCTACACTTAACAGGAACCATCCATCGCTATAACCAGACCATCCCCAGTTTATATGAAAATAGCCGTTTCCGTCATAGCCGTCGCAAATAAACTGATGCCCTCCCGTAAGATTTGAGCCCGAGTATAATACCGGTCTGCCCTCTAAGAGTTCTGTATAAATCAGGTCTTCCCATTCTTCGAGTGTATATTCGGAGCGGTTTACATATCTGGTATTTACACTGTATCCAAAATAGTTAATCATGGCATTGGGGAAAATTGCAGCACCAGACGAATTCAAAGTATAATCCATCTCAACGGCCTGACCACAATAGCGCATCAGTTCGGCAACAGCATCAGCACTTGCACCTGTCTCTGATCCATTATAGGTTAGCTGCATCTGATCCCACTTAAAAGTGGTAGCAGGCAGTTCCGGAACAGAAATGCCCTTCGTATATGTGTTATAAGCCGGTATGGCCGTTGATGTTTTTGGACACTTGTGGTAATACATGACCTGAGCCATGGCGGTAGCTACACAGCCCGTAACAGGATATTCTCCATCAATCTGCGGACATCGCAAGTTATAAGGCTGCCACTGATCCCACTGGGTTTGAATCAAATAGGGTATTGCCGCCTTGCTTGTCCTGGTCAGACGAGGAGATCTGGCAGAAACGGAAGACTGACTGATTAGGTCAATTTGCTTAGCATAGGATTCCAGCCATGTCCGGATGTTAACAGGCATCTGTTCGGCACTAAACTCTCCCTTATCGGCATAGCCCAGGATCATGTCGGCACTATCATCGCCCGAAACAATTACAAAACCGCCCTTGTTCTCGGCATTGAAGATGTAGAATGCCTCGTCAGAGCTTGAACTACCACGACTTAACGATCTTGTTTTAACCTTCGTCAGACTCTTACCTTTCAAAAACTGCTGAGCTTTCTGCAAAGCCTGCTGCTCGGTCACCTTTCCGGCAAATGCCACTACGGAAATAGCAACACTCAAAAATAATACTAATATTCTTCTCATCTCTCAATTGTTTTAGGTTATTTTGTGGCAAAGATAAACAATTATTCTGAAACGGCCAAGCATTTTATGTATTTTTTGACATCGGCCGATGGACAAGAAACAAATCAACCTAAAAAATGTGAATACTATATGGCGGATTGTGATTAAATTTGTATCTTTGCAGAAATTTTATCAATAAGTAGTATGGAATACATCGTTTCAGCCAGAAAATACCGTCCGATGACCTTCGACACGGTCGTGGGGCAGGCGGCTCTGACCACCACGCTGAAGAATGCCGTCAAGAGCGGGAAACTGGCGCATGCCTACCTGTTCTGCGGTCCTCGTGGTGTGGGTAAGACTACCTGTGCCCGCATCTTTGCCAAGGCCATCAACTGTCAGAACCCGACGGCAGAGGGCGAGGCCTGCAATGCCTGTGAGAGTTGCCAGTCGTTTAACGAACAGCGTTCGCTCAATATCTTTGAGCTCGATGCGGCTTCGAACAACTCCGTGGAGCATATCAAGACTCTTATGGAGCAGACACGCATCCCACCGCAGTTAGGGCGATACAAGGTGTTTATCATCGACGAGGTGCATATGCTCTCTACAGCCGCCTTCAATGCTTTCCTGAAGACACTTGAAGAGCCGCCATCGCACGTCATCTTCATTCTGGCCACGACAGAGAAGCACAAGATCCTGCCCACAATCCTCAGTCGTTGTCAGATCTATGACTTCGAGCGCATGACCGTCCGAAACACGGTGAATCACCTGAAGCACGTGGCTGAGAAGGAAGGGTTCACCTACGAGGAGCAAGCCCTCGCCGTAATTGCTGAGAAGGCTGACGGTGGTATGCGCGACGCTCTCTCCATCTTCGACCAGGCGGCCTCGTTCTGTCAGGGAAACATCACCTACGAGAAGGTGATTGAGGATCTGAACGTGCTGGATGCCGAGAATTATTTCCAGATTATCGACCTTGCTATTAATAATAAGGTGAGCGAGATCATGGTGCTGTTGAACAATGTCATCAACAAGGGCTTCAATGGCGGTCTGCTTATCCAGGGACTGGCCAAGCACGTTCGCAATGTGCTCATGGCCAAGGATCCCCAGACACTGCCTCTGCTCGAGGTCAGTGACCAACAGCGACAGCGCTATCAGGAGCAGGCCAAGAAGTGTGAGACACGCTTCCTCTATCAGGCCCTGAAACTGATGAACCAGTGTGACATCAACTATCGTCAGTCAAACAACAAACGACTGCTTGTGGAACTGACACTCATCGAGATAGCCCAGATTACACAACCTGACGACGAAGGCGCCAGTGCGGGGCGCCGCCCCAGAAGATTAAAAAACCTGTTTAAGAACCTGATACGTCAGTCTCAGCCACAGAAAGCAGCCCCGCAGGTAGCTGCGGCTAAGTCTGTCGTATCCCCCAGCAAAGCAAATGAGTCTATCAAGACCAGGGAAATGAATACCCCTGTCGCATCTGGCAGTCCTATGGAGTCAGGTGCATCCGCTGCTGCGACCAAGACCGCTACGGCAACGAAGCTCGGAGGTATTGGTTTCTCTTGGAATAACCTTCGCGGACAGGGGAAGCCTGGCAAAATGAATGTCATCCCCGGAACAGCCGCACCCTCTATGGATCTACAAACCGATGCCACCTTCTCGCAGGAGGACCTTGAACTGCAATGGCTTTCCATGTGCAACCGCATGCCTCAGGAATTTAGTGGTATCGCCACTCGCATGAAAAATATGAATCCCGTCATCACCACCTTCCCCCAGATAGAGGTGGTGGTTGACAATGCCCTCATCAAACAAGAGATGGAGGACTTTAAAGGTCGCATTGTGAAAACGCTTCAGAATGTGCTCCATAATCAAGCCATCTCTCTTGACATCCGGATTGCAGAACAACAGGAGCGAGTCGTTGTTCTTACGCGTCGTGAGCAGTTCGACCTGATGAGCAAAGAAAATCCTGCCGTAGATAAACTACGACAGGCTTTCAATCTTGAATTGGCCTAACAAGCCTTTATTCGCCTAAGTATTTCCGAATGACCTTCAGACACAGGTCGCTGCTAACGGGCTTCGCCAGGAAATCCTCGCAGCCTGCCTCCAAAGCGAGCTGACGATCGCTATCGAAGGCATTAGCCGTGAGTGCTACAATCGGCAAATCAGGATGTTTTTCCTTAATGGCCACCGTAGCCTCCAAACCGTCCATAACAGGCATCTTGATATCCATCAGGACCATATCATAATTCTCTTTATCTACCATCTCGACAGCCTCCTGACCATTCTTGGCACGGTCGTACTGATAGTACTTCTTCAGAATGTACGTCATCAGGATGAAATTGCTGTCATTGTCTTCAGCTACTAAAATTTTCTTCATGACACATTATATTTATATTATTGTTTCTTCCAAAGCTTGCTCATATCCTCCAGCGTCTTACCCTTGGTTTCTGGAACCAGGCGCCATACGAACAGGGCTGCAATCACACAAATGAGACCATAGAGACCGTAAGTAAACCAGTGTCCGAAATCGTCGCCCTCGGTCAGGTGCATGTTGAACATCGGTACAAACGAACTAGAAACGATGAAGTTCGAGATCCACTGGAAGGCCACTGCGATGGCCACTGCACCACCACGGATGGTGTTAGGGAATATCTCGGCAATGAGCACCCAGGTAATGGGGCCCCACGAGAACATGAACGAAGCCGAATAGACCAGTAAGGAAGCTGCCGTTACCATCTCAAGACCAGCATGACCAAAGGTCAATGCCACACCAAAGGCACCAAGAGCCATACCCAACGAACCGCAAATGAGCAGAGGCTTACGTCCCCACTTCTCAACAGTAAACACAGCCACCAGCGTGAACGAGATATTGATGATACCCATGAATACTGTCAGTATCATCGGGTTGTCCATACCCATATCACCGAAAATACGTGGAGCATAATAAAGCACGGCGTTGATACCTACTGCCTGCTGGAACACGGACAGCATGATGCCGACGAAGATACACAGAGCACCATAGGTCAGCAGCTTCTCTGTCTTTACTACCATCGTATCCTTGATATCTTTCAGAATCTGCTGGGCCTTCTCCGATCCATTGATCTTAGCCAAAATACCCTCTGCCTTCTTATCCTGTCCGATACTTACCAGATAACGCGGGGTCTCAGGCACGAAGCAGATAAGCAGGGCGAAGAGACCAGCGGGCACAGCCTCACTACCAAACATATAGCGCCAACCTGTGGTCACCGTCCACTGTGCAGCGGGGTTGATGGCAGCGATACCCTTACCCATCTCCTCCACCAGCGGCTGCAGATGGTCACCCAGAATGAAGAAGTTCACGAAATAAACCACCAACTGACCGAAGATAATGGCAAACTGGTTCCACGATACCAGCATACCTCGGATATTAGATGGTGCCACCTCACCGATGTACATCGGGCAGATAGCCGAAGCCAGACCCACACCGATACCACCGATAACACGATAGACGTTAAACATCAAGGCAAGCGAATAAGTAGGCTGACCGTATTCGAAGAACAGGAACTCGGGATCCATCGACCCGAGGGCAGATACGAAGAACAGCAAACCTGCTATGATCAACGACTTCTTACGACCCAGGTTCGTAGCCAGGAATCCGGAAAGAGCCGAACCGATGATACATCCGATCAGTGCCGAAGCCGATGTGAAGCCATGCCACCCGTCGGTGTAAGCAAAATCCTTCGACTCCATAAAGAATGCCTGTAAGCCCTTTTCTGCTCCAGATATCACAGCAGTGTCATATCCGAACAGCAAGCCGCCAAGTACTGCGACCATCACGATTGAAATGAGGTAAGCCTTGTTACCTTGTGTAGTTTGTTGATTCATTTTTTATTTGTTTTTTTTAAGTTTAATAGGCAGACTCTTAGAAATTCTCTGCAAAAATAAAGTTTTTCCGTGAAACAACCTAAAAAATAACATTTTTTACTATACTTTTTTATCAGAATGCTTTCATATATGAATAATTATGTGTATTTTTGTGGCGGAAAAAACTAATAACGAATCAAATATGAAGAAATTATTATCATTATGTATGCTTGCTGCCAGCTTATCAGCGACAGCTCAGACCCACGTGATGGACATCAACACCAAGAAACTCGGTGCGCCCGTACAACCGACGATGTATGGCATCTTCTTTGAAGACATTAACTATGCTGCCGATGGCGGACTCTATGCCGAAATGGTCAAGAACCGCTCGTTCGAATTTCCCCAGCGCCTGATGGGCTGGCGTGCCTTCGGTCAGTTCGACGTGAAGGACGATGGCCCCTTCGAGCGCAATCCGCACTACGTCCGTCTGAAATACTCAGGCCACAGCGACAAGTTTACCGGTCTTGAGAACGAAGGCTTTTTCGGTATCGCCGTTAAGGAGGGTGCCACCTACCGTTTCTCAGTCTGGGCACGCTGTCCTGAAGGAGGGAAATCCACCCTCGAAATAAGCTTTGTAGATAATGACACGATGGGTGAGGACCAGCGCTTTGCCACCGTCAATGTAGAGATTAGTGGCAAGGAGTGGAAGAAATACACGGCTACACTAAAGTCGCCCCGCACCGAGCCCAAAGGTGCCTTGCGCCTCTTCCTGGCTGGCGACAAGGCCACGACCGACGTAGAGCACATCTCCCTCTTCCCAACCGACACTTGGAAAGGTCGTGAGAACGGTATGCGTAAGGATCTGGCCCAGGCTCTCTTCGACATGCACCCCGGTGTGTTCCGTTTTCCTGGCGGTTGTATCGTTGAGGGTACCGACCTCGAGAGCCGCTATCAGTGGAAAAACAGTGTAGGTCCCGTGGAGAACCGTCCGCTGAACGAGAACCGCTGGCACTACACCTTCGGTCACCGTTTCTATCCCGACTATTTCCAGAGCTATGGTCTCGGCTTCTTTGAGTTCTTCCAACTCTGTGAAGACTTTGGCTGCGAGGCCCTGCCCGTCATCTCATGCGGACTCTCATGCCAGTTCCAGAACCCCGACCCTACGAAGCCCGGTGTACACGTGGCCCTCGATGATCTCGACAGCTATATCCAGGATGCCCTCGATCTCGTGGAGTTTGCCAACGGCCCCGTTACCTCCAAGTGGGGTAAGGTGCGTGCCGACATGGGGCATCCAGAACCCTTCAACTTGAAATATCTCGGTGTGGGTAATGAGCAATGGGACTACGACGAGGCTCACGGTGGTTTCGGTCCTGTGTTCACCGAGCGTCTGAAGAAGTTCAACGCCGCCCTCCGCGCCAAATACCCCACCTTGAAGCTCATCGGTACCACAGGCCCCAACTCCGAAGGCTGGGATTTCGACCTGCTGCAGCCACGCATGAAGGAACTGAAGGTTGACCTCTACGATGAACATTATTATAGGAATGAGAAATGGTTCCTCTCTCACGGTCTGCGCTATGACACCTACGACCGCAAGGGTCCCCGTGTGTTCGCCGGTGAGTATGCCTGCCACGGTGACGGCAAGAAATGGAACCACTTCGAGACCTCGCTTTACGAGGCTGCCCACATGACGGGAATCGAGCGCAATGCCGATATCGTCCACATGGCCACCTACGCCCCTCTCTTCGCACATGTTGAGGGTTGGCAGTGGCGCCCCGATGCCATCTGGTTCGACAACCTCCGCTCGTTCAAGTCTGTGAGTTACTACGTGCAGCAGCTCTTTGCCATGAACAAGGGTACGAACGTGCTCTCACTGACGATGGACAAGAAACCCGTTGCAGGACAGCCCGGTCAGGACGGCCTCTTCGCCTCATCGGTCTATGACGCTGCAACAGGCGAGGTTATTGTGAAGGTGGTTAACACCTCCAATGCCACCCAGATCCTCAGCATCCAGCTTCAGGGCATGAAGGGCGAGCGCACAGCCCAGACCCTCACCCTGCGCCACAACGGCATGGACGATGAGAATACGCTCGATGAGCCCGAGAAGATCGTGCCGAAGGCAGGTACCTGCAAGGTAGATGCCGGCAAGGGCGCCTCGCTCCTGCTCGACGACATCCCCGCCAAGACCTTCCGCATCTATAAGATCAAGAAATAGCAAAAAGAATCCCTCGCCCAAAATGAGCGAGGGATTCTTTTATGTTGTGATAGTTTGCTTACGACGGAACTCCCAGAGTTCGAGGCTGTTGATGATGTTCTGCCAAAGCACATAACAGCCTGCACCCACAGAGGCGATGGGGTTGAGATAAGTATAGGCCACCCAGATGGAAAGGGCGGTGTTTTTCTGGAAGAGAGCCTGACCGCTATTGATCTCTTCGCCCAGATGGCGCCCGATGCTGCGGCCCACGAGGAAGAGCACAAAACAGAGGATGAGACTCATGACGGCGATCATCAAGAGCACGGGGAGTCCGGCCTCACTATGCACAATGTTACGTACGGTGACACCACTGGTAATGCTTAGTTGTACTGACCAGAGGTAAAACGAGAGGTCAGGAATGCTGACAATCCACGCACAAATCTTCTTGACATAATGCTGCATGAACCATCCCAAAGCCAGCGGTGCGACAAGAACCATTGCCAGTTTCTCAAGGATAATCAGGAAGGCCGACCAAAACGTGAGGTTTCCGCCACGCTCCAACAGCGGGAACACTGCAGGAATCATGAGTGCAGAGGCAAAAGAAGAGATGACCACAAAGGCAGTCATGGTATTGATATTCCCTCCTATCTTAGCGGTGACTACAGGGGCAGCCGTAGCAGTAGGACCAATAATACAAGTAAGCACACTCTCCCATAAAATCTTTTGACTGGGACTAGCCTCAACACAGAAGATAATCCACACGTTAAGCGCCACAAGCAACACCTGCGCCAGGAGCACACCGACGTGCCAGCGGTGGGGACGCATCTGATGAAAATCAACACGGCAGAAAGTGGAAAAGAGAGTACAGAACACCATCATGGGGAAGATGGTATCGACCACCTCGCCTAGCATGTCGCCAGCAGCATCGAGCTGGGGCACCCAATAAAATACCAGATAGACAAAAGAGCCCACGGCTATCGCCACAGGCAAAGTCCAGTCCTTCAGAAAACGCATGATACTCATAAACTGGCTGCAAAGATAACAAATTATCTCCAATGCCAAACCAATGCTTAGAAAAAAAACGAAAAGATTTGGTTTTTCGCTCGCTTTTTCGTATCTTTGCGGCCAAAAAAGAGAATTATGAGAAAGTTTATATTTCTGGTCTTAATGGCCTGCTGTTCGTTTGAGTGTTCTGCCATTGAACTGAATGGAAATTATCTCTCACAAAGCGGGGAACTCATGTTCAGATTCACAAACGACAGCTTATATATCGACATCGCTCAAAGTCAGCGCAATGTTTCTGCGTTTAAGTTGGTGAAAAATAAACAAACAAAGGAATCTACAACCTTCAATGCTTATGAAACTTATCTGAAGGACGGTCAGCCCACTTACAGAGAAGTGCTTATCAAGGTCACCGAGTCAAAGAATAAGGAGTATATGCTCGAGTATTTTGGCAAGGACAAAGACCGCGATTACAACTCTAATGAACGATATACCATTAGGTTGATTGACTGAAAGGAAATAACTTTGCAGCGAAAAATGCATTTATAAAAGATGAGTGTAACGGAATTCATCCATCAAGATAAAGATACAAGGCGATTCTCGTTTGAAGTGCTGCCCCCATTAAAAGGATCTGGCACTGAGAAATTGTTTGCCGACATCGACCGACTAAGTGAGTTTAATCCTGCCTACATCAATATTACAACCCACCATTCGGAATTTGTATATAAAGAATTACCCAACGGACAGTTTGAGCGCCATCGTCTTCGTCGTCGCCCTGGTACCGTGGCTATTGCCGCAGCTATCCAGCAACGGTATCATGTTCCCGTGCAGCCCCATGTAATCTGCAGTGGAGCAACAATTGAGGATATCGAGTATGAGTTGCTCGACCTGCAGTTCCTGGGTATCAGCGACCTGTTGCTGTTACGTGGTGACAAAGCAAAGGAAGACAGCCGATTCATACCAACGCCAGGAGGTCATACGCACACCACAGACTTAATCAAGCAGGTAAAGCGTTTCAATGAAGGATTCTTCGCCGATGGCACGCCCATCAAAAGTCCTGGCAGACCCTTTGACTTCGGTGTGGCCTGTTATCCTGAGAAGCACGAGGAGGCTCCGAATATGGAGATGGACATGCGCTATCTGAAAGAGAAGCAGGATCTAGGGGCACAATATGCGGTGACACAGTTGTTCTTTGACAATGACAAGTACTTCACCTTTGTGGAAAAGGCGCGCCAGATGGGGATTACCATTCCCATCATCCCGGGTATCAAGCCCATGGCCAAGCTGAGTCAGCTGACGGTAGTACCAAAGACATTCCACTGCGACATTCCTGAGCCGTTGGCAAGGGAGGTGGTAAAGTGCAAAACTGATGAAGACGCCCGTCAACTAGGTATCGAATGGACTACCCAACAATGTAAGGAGTTATACCAGCACGGTGTGAACAATATTCATTTCTACACGGTGTCGGCAGTGGAATCGGTGGTGGAAGTCGTGAGACGTCTTCTCTAATTAAAGATTGAGAAATGACTTTTAGTGAGGTGATAGGACAACAGGAGGCGCAGGAGCGGCTGAAGCAGATGGCAGAAAGTGGTCACCTGCCCCATGCACTTATGTTCTGTGGTCCCCAGGGAAGCGGAAAAATGGCATTGGCCACAGCCTTTGCCTGCTATCTGCTGGACAATGGGACACCCTCTGCTAAAGCCATGCTGGAGAAACTGGAGCATCCGGATCTCCACTTCACCTACCCCACCATCAAGCTACCTTCTATGGGTAGCGACCACAAACCTATCAGCGATGACTTTGCCAAAGAGTGGCATGAGCTGATGATGCAGGGGCCCTACTTCACCATGGACGAATGGATGCAGGCCATGGGGGGAGAGAACCAACAGGCCATCATCACTGCAGGCGAAAGCGACGAACTGGTAAGAAAACTCTCGCTGAAGTCGAGTCAGGGCGGCTATAAGATATGCGTCGTCTGGTTGCCAGAGCGCATGAATATAGAATGTGCCAACAAACTGCTGAAGCTCATTGAGGAGCCCCCCCAGCAGACTGTGTTTATCATGGTATGCGAAGAACCTGACAAGCTATTGGAAACCATCCGTAGCCGCGTACAGGTAATTGACATCCGAAAGACCAGTAATGAGGACATCCAGAAGGCACTCGTTGAGCGCAGAGGTATCGACGAGGAAGCTGCCCGACGCATCAGCCGGTTGGCTAACGGTAATTGGTTGAAGGCACTTGAAGAACTTCAGGTAGGCTCGGAGAATGAGCTGTTTCTTGATATGTATATCATGCTGATGCGTCTGGCTTACCAGCGTAAAATCAAGGATATGCAGAAATGGAGCGAGCAGATGGCCGGCATGGGGCGTGAGAAACAGAAACGATGGCTTACATTTTTCCTGCGGATGACTCGCGAGAACTTTATGTACAATTTCCAGAACGAGGAACTGATTTACATGACACAGAAGGAAGAAGACTTCGCCAGAAACTTCGCCCGATTTGTGAACGAGAATAATGTTCTGCCCATCAGCGACCTGACGAATCTGGCCATTCGCGACATCGGACAGAACGCCAATGCAAAAATCGTATTTTTCGATTTTGCCCTGCAAATGATTGTATTGCTGTTGCAAAAGTAAAATAGTAAAATGATAAAACAGAAATAATAAGATATGACAGAGAAAACGAAAGAAATGCCCATCAAAGTAGGTTGTGACCGGGGTTTATGCCATGCAGCCGTAGGCCGTCAGGATCGTCAACTGAACACCTATGACTGGCTCGCTGATGTTCCTGGGAATGCCGATGTTACCGACCTTGTTGAGGTACAGTTCAAACATACCCGCAAGGGATATTATCATAATGTAAACCACCTGGATCTGAAGAAAGGTGACGTGGTGGCCGTTGAAGCCAGTCCCGGACACGATATCGGTGTAGTGACACTCACGGGACGCCTCGTCAAGTTGCAGGTAAAGAAGGCCAATCTGAAATCAGCCGATGACATCAAACGTATCTATCGCATAGCCCGTACTACTGATATGGAGAAATACCGCGAGGCAAAAGCCCGTGAGCATAATACGATGATTGAAAGCCGTCAGATAGCCAAGGGACTTGGACTCGACATGAAGATTGGCGATGTGGAGTATCAGGGCGACGGTAACAAGGCCATCTTCTACTATATCGCCGACGAACGAGTGGATTTCCGTCAGCTGATCAAGGATCTGGCTGCGGCCTTCCATGTGCGCATCGAGATGAAACAGATTGGTGCCCGTCAGGAAGCTGGGCGCATTGGAGGAACAGGCCCTTGTGGAAGAGAGCTCTGCTGTGCCACCTGGATGAAGAATTTCTCAAGTGTCAGCACCAACGCTGCGCGCTTCCAGGACATCTCACTCAATCCCCAGAAACTGGCAGGTATGTGTGCCAAACTGAAGTGCTGCCTGAACTACGAGGTGGACGACTACGTGGAAGCCGGCAAGCGATTGCCTAATAAGGATGTTGTCCTTCAGACACAGGATGCCGACTACCATCTCTTTAAGAGTGATATCCTAGCAGGAATGGTGACCTACTCTACTGATAAGAACATCGCTGCAAACATAGAGACCATCACGGCTGAGCGCGCCAAGCAGATCATCGAAATGAACCGCCAAGGAGAAAAGCCCGTATCCCTACAGGACAACGGTAAGAAACCTGTAGAAGAGAAGGAACATATCGATCTGGCCGGAGGCGATATCAGCCGCTTCGACAAAACCAAGAAGAAGAAAAAGAAGAAAAAGCATAACAATCGTCCCGAAAGCAGTAACGACAGAGAAGGGAACGGCAACAAGCATGCAGAGTAAGCACCTCCTGAGATTTCTGATTCTGGCAACAGGGCTGACACTCTGTGCCTGTGGTCGCCAGAAGATCTACAGCCATTTTGAGCATATTTCAGACACTGGTTGGGAGAAAGTGGACACTATAGACTTCTTCGTTTCGCCTGTGGCAGAAAGCGGAACCTACCAAGAAGCACTGGAACTGCGTATCGACAACACATTCCCTTTCCAGTCTCTGGCTATGGAGATTACCCAGACTATTATTCCTGAAGGTAGAAATGAGCAGTTCAATAAGATTTGTGCTATCATTGACCAGAATGGGAAGATGATAGGAGCCGGGGTCAGTCTTTTTCAGTACACCCTCCCGTATAACGACATCAAACTAAACCGTGGCGACTCCTTACACATCACCGTTGTTCACAGTATGAAACGCGAAATTATGCCAGGCATCATTGACGTGGGTATTACACTGACAAAAGAATAGCAATCAGTGGCGTATCAGATTCCTACCAGCATCAATACGCAGGAAGATAAACAACAGGATGGTAAAGCCCCAGAGCGAAGAACCTCCATAGCTGAAGAAAGGTAGCGGAATACCGATAACTGGGGTGAGGCCCAATACCATTCCCACATTGATAAAGACGTGGAAAAGAAAGATACTCAACACACAATAGCCATAGACACGTCCGAAAGTGTATGGCTGGCGCTCAGCCAAATGGATAAGTCGCAGGATCAATGCCAGAAACAACAGCAAAACACCTGCAGAACCAACAAAGCCTTCCTCCTCACCTACCGTACAGAAAATAAAGTCAGTGTCCTGCTCAGGTACGAACTTAAGCTTCGTCTGTGTCCCATTTAGAAAGCCCTTGCCCTCCAAACCGCCTGAACCTATGGCAATCTCACTCTGATGCACATTATAACCCGCACCTTTCAGATCCTCCTCAAGTCCCAGCAGCACATTGATACGTACACGCTGGTGAGGCTCCATCACATTGTTCAGCATATAGTCGGCCAGATTGAAGAATACCACAGAGCCTACAGTGAACGCTGCAATCCAAAGATAACTGTGGATGCGAGTGGCCAAAGACTGCCATATCAGATAACCTATCAAAAGGACGCATACAACCATTTCTACATACACCACATTAAAGGGGATGACAAACAGTGAGAACAACATGGCAACCAAACTTATACCGACACAGATTAATAAAAGACGGACAGCTTCCTTCTTGTCGTTACAGTAGATCCACACCATCGCACCTGAGAATATCTGCACAAGCAGGAGGACGACGAACTTACCGACAGACGTGGGAGTATAGAATATCATCGTATCGGCATACCGGATGCCCACCACGAAATAGAGCACCATGGCTACTCCTGTAAACAAGATGCTGCCTGGCATGCCTTCCCTGTAGAACATCAGGAAGAAGGCCACATAGACCAGTGCAGAACCCGTTTCTCGCTGTAAGACGATGAAAAGCATCGGCACAACGATGATAGCCAGGGCGGCTGCAAAATGCTGCCATTTCTGAATAGTATACCCATAAATGCTCATCAACTTCGCCAAAGCCAGTGCCGTAGCAAACTTGGCAAACTCTGCCGGTTGCAGTCGCAGGGGACCAAGTACCAGCCATGATCGGGAGCCCTTAATACTGTGAGGGTTAAAGATTGTTGCAAAGAGCAGCACTAACATAAACCCATAAATAAAGAAGGAGAACATGTCGTAGTAGCGGTCGTCGAGCATCAGCAGCACAAAGCCCAAAATAATCGATGTGCCAATCCAGATAATCTGCATACCAGAACGCGTATCGAGACTGAAGATATCTGTGTCACCATAAGAATAGCTCGCTCCACAGACGCTGACCCACCCGAAAATGAGCAGAGCGAGGTAGATGACAACCGTCCACCAGTCGAGTGAGCGAATGACGCCTTTCTGTTTCTTATTATCTGTCTGCGGTACCATAAGCTATTCTGCGTTCTTGAATGTTCTTTGCCTTAGCCTCAGAGGCCTCAGAGAGTTTTCCTTTGATATATTTCTCCATGATCAGTCCACCGATGGGCACACCATATGTAGCACCCCAACCACCATTCTCCACATAGACAGCTACTGCTATCTGGGGATTATTCATGGGTGCGAAGCCCATAAATACAGAGTGGTCGTGACCTTTGTTCTGGGCTGTACCGGTCTTGCCGCAAGCCTCGAAGTCGTATTTTGCGAGCTCATGGCAGGTTCCGCCCAATGCTGAAGAGCGCATACCTTGCACCACGTAGTCGTAAGCCTCCCGACTAGCCTTGGTATAGTGCTTGCGGGTGTAAACGGTATCGAGGGCTTCGCCTTGCACCTTTCTCACCACGTGGGGCACGTAGAAATAGCCTCTATTGGCGATGGTTGCACCAAGGTTGGCAATCTGAAGCGGTGTAGCATTGACCTCACCTTGTCCAATGGCGATGGAAATCACTGTCAGACCATTCCAGGACCCCTTATACGCCTTATCATAGAACTGCGAATTAGGGATCAGACCACGCTTCTCGCCTGGAAGGTCAACACCTAACCGGTAGCCAAAACCCATGCTTACCATATAGTCACGCCAGGTGTCCATCGCTTTCTGCACCGATCCGTATTTCGAGATGTTGGTGTTGATCATGTGATAGAGTCCCCAGCAGAAATAGCCATTACAAGAAGTGCTCAGTGCCGGAACTAGTGGCAAAGGCGCCCCATGACCATGACAACCTACACGAAGACCTTTGAACACGAATCCATGACTACATGGATACTGTGTGGTGGGAGTGATAACGCCCTCTGTCAGGAAAGTCAGTCCTTGTGTGGTCTTAAAGGTCGAGCCCGGAGGATACTGACCCATGATACTGCGGTTAAGCAATGGCTTCCACACATCCTGACTCAGCAAACGGTGATTCTTCGAGCGCTGGCGCCCCACCATCATACGGGGATCATACGAGGGAGACGACACCATGCAAAGCACTTCTCCCGTTGAGGGTTCGATAGCCACGATACTACCTATCTTACCTTCCATCAGCCGTTCACCCAGAGCCTGTAGCTCTGCATCAATGGCCAGTGTCAGATTCTTGCCAGGCTGTGCGCGCTGATCGAGTTCTCCATTCCTGTACCTGCCCTGCACACGTCCATGGGCATCGCGGAGCAGGATCTGTATGCCCTTCACACCACGCAACTGTTTCTCGTACTTACGCTCCACACCCAGTTTCCCAATATAGTCACCAGGCTGGTAGTAGTCGTCTTCTTCAATATCGGCTGGCGAAACCTCAGCTACATCGCCCAGCACATGAGCAGCCATTGGCGACTGATACTGTCGCACACTACGCTTCTGCACATAGAAGCCGGGGAATCGGAACATCTTCTCCTGAAAAATGCTGAAATCTTTATCCGACAACTGGCTCATAAACAGTTGTTGCGTAAAGCGTGAATAACCAGGATTCTTGTTGCGGTCCTTCATCGTCGCCATACGACGATCGAATTCTTCCTTCGTAATACCCAGCGTCTGACAGAACTCCATTGTATCCAGGCGTCCCTTTATCTCGTTCATTACCACCATGATGTCGTAAGAGGGCTGGTTATACACCATCAACTTGCCGTTTCTATCAGAGATGACGCCACGTGACGGATATTCGATTTTCTTCAAGAAAGCGTTAGAGTCGGCACTTTTCTTATAGTCATCGCTAGTAATCTGAAGCGTAAACAGACGAATGATGTAGATAGCCACAATCAAAGTAGCCACCCACCCTATGACATAGCGTCTGTAATCAAGATCGTGATCTTTATTATTCTTCACCTTGAGCGAATACTTTCTACCGCAAATATCAATAACAAGGTAATCAAAGCACTGCCACCAGCGCGCATGAGCCAGAGATGCCAGTTAAAGAAAGAGAACGACTCTAAGGCAAAGAACACCAGACAATAGAACGTCACCATAATGGCACAGAGTGTGGCAAACTTACTCATACCCAATGTTGATGCTGAGGTCTTCAAATTCTCTGCCGAATCACGGGGAACCAGAGGTTCCAGCAGATAAGGCTGGATAAAGCCGACGAGCGTCATACAACCAGCTGCCAGACCTGGCGTGTTGGAAACGATGTCGATCATCAGACCTAACGAGAAGTTCCATAGCAGAATCATCCACATCGGCGTACCACGTCTGAAGGTAATGGCAAAGAACACATAGAGCAAAGGCGTAGCCACCTGAAACAGGCAGACATGGTTCAAGACCAGCATCTGCACCAATAGGAGCAACACAAACATTATCAACCGATCTACATGTTCCATACCTTATCTCTTTACGTTCATCGAATCCCTTGCAGCCTGCATGATAGCAGCACGCTCAGCAATGCCCTTATCACTGATCACCACCACGTCGCGAACACAACTGAAGTCGGTGCTCAACTGCACCTTCAACTTGTACGACAAACCGTCGCTCGAGTTATAAGCCTGTTCAATCTTACCAACCAGGACACCTGAAGGGAAGATTGAAGAAAAACCACTGGTTACTACCCACTCTCCCAACTTGAACTTCGCATGGCGAGGCACGTCCTCCACATAAGCCACAGTAGGATCGCCACCATACCAATGCAAATAACCGAAATAGCCACGTCCACGTATCATGCAACTGATGCGA
The DNA here is from genome assembly GCA_946415825.1 of uncultured Prevotella sp. GTDB lineage: Bacteria > Bacteroidota > Bacteroidia > Bacteroidales > Bacteroidaceae > Prevotella. The sequence goes on from CAMKUA010000003.1 coordinate 27,093, forward strand.
GAGGAGGTAGCGTTCAAAACAGGGATGACCACCGAATAGTGATCGCCCACCAGATAGACGACGCCCACGACACCATTGCCACAGGCCACGCCCATATCCACCTCAACTCCGTCTTTTCGCCCCTTGTCGATGGTCATCAAGTTCTCAACCTTATTCAGCGAGTTATCTACAACCTTAGCCGGTATCAGTTGGTACTGGCTCAGAAACTGCAGTTCTTTGCGTTCCATGTCGGTAGTATCAGCCGTTGCATCAGCATAGAGTCGCCTCAACTGATCTAACTGTCTCTCCAGATAGAAGTTACGGATCGAGAGTTCCTCGTTGGCCTTCTTCATGGTGAGATACGCCAAGGCGTTACTCTCCCACTCATAAGCCTTCCCCGCTACCGCATTGGCAGAAGAGAGCCAGACACTCCCCTGATAGCTGTTGTACTGAAACAACAGAACACCACTGATTACTTCCAATAAGAGGAAAAGTAACCAGTGATGATACTTCTTCAGGAAATCCAGCAGGTTGCGCATTCCCGGGTTACCTCATCAGGAAAGTAAACCGTTCAATATTCTTCAGTGCGATACCCGCTCCCTTAGCCACACTGTGGAGGGGATCTTCAGGCACATGGAAGGGGATGTGCATCTTTTCGGTCAGACGCTTATCGAGACCGCGGAGCAAGGCACCTCCACCAGCCAGATAGATACCGTTCTTCACGATATCGGCATAGAGTTCAGGCGGTGTGTTCTCGAGGGCCGACAGCACAGCATTCTCAATTTTCGACACTGTCTTGTCCAGGCAGTGGGCAATCTCCTGATAACATACGGGCACTTCCATCGGCAGAGCCGTAATACGGTTAGGTCCGTGGACGATATAATCCTCAGGAGCCTCCTCAGCGAGATCAGTCAGGGCAGAACCTACATTGATCTTGATGCGTTCCGCCATACGCTCGCTGACCTTCACGTTATGCTGACGATACATATATTCCTGGATATCAGCCGTCAGGTCGTCGCCTGCAGTACGGATAGAGTTGTTACAAACGATGCCACCCAAGGAAATCACAGCTATCTCAGTAGAACCACCACCGATATCCACGATCATGTTACCCTCAGGTGCCTCGACATCGATACCGATACCAATGGCAGCAGCCATCGGCTCGAAAATCAGATAGACATCGCGCCCGTCGGCATGCTCGGCAGAATCGCGCACAGCACGGAGCTCCACTTCAGTAGAACCCGAAGGCACACCAATCACCATACGTAGAGAGGGTGAGAACAGACGAGAACCCGAGTGAACCATCTTTATCAGACCGCGCATCATCTGCTCACAAGCAGAGAAGTCGGCAATCACACCGTCACGCAATGGACGAATGGTGCGAATGTTCTCGTGTGTCTTTTCATACATCATCTTCGCCTCGTTACCCACAGCAACCATCTTGTCGGTACGGCGATCCAGTGCAACCACCGAAGGCTCATCAACCACAATCTTGTCATCACTGATAATGATCGTGTTGGCCGTGCCCAGGTCCATTGCTATCTCTTGCACAAAACTAAAAAATCCCATTTTCTTTTTTACCTTTTTACTTCTTTACCTTTTTACTTCTTCGCAAACCATGCATTGATAGCTGTATCATAGTGGCTACTCACACCGAAGGCAAGGGTAGCAAAATCACGACGCTGAGCCTTTGTGGTCTCTGCACCCTGCTTGTTCAGGATATCCAGCAACAGACTGTACTCTGCCTTGCTGGGCACAATCACCACGTCGTTGAAGTTCTTAGCACCGGCACGTATCAGCGAGATACCACCAATGTCGATCTTCTCGATGATGTCTTCCTCCGAGGCACCGCTGGCAACGGTCTGCTCAAACGGATAGAGATCCACGATCACCAAGTCAATCTCTGGAATCTCGTACTGCTTCATCTGGTCAAGGTCGCCCTCGTTGTCACGACGGGCCAGGATACCTCCGAACACTTTCGGATGCAAGGTCTTCACACGGCCACCAAGGATAGAGGGATACGTCGTGACGTCCTCAACCTTCTGACACTCATAGCCGAGCGACTCAATAAACTTCTGTGTACCACCTGTAGAAAGGAACTTCACACCTTCCTCATTCAACTTCTTGAGGAGCTCGTCGAGTCCGTCCTTGTGGAATACCGACACCAATGCGGTCTTAATTTTCTTAGTCTCTGCCATTTTTTTATTATAACGTTATAAAACAATCCTATTGGGCTGCAAAGATACAAAAAGAAAACGGATTAATCTTACTTTTCATTCCGAAAAATTAGATTAATCCGTGTTAAAATATGATAGGTCAATCCCTGCCCCTCAAATCTATATCAAGTTCATGCCTAGTTGCTTGCAGGCTTTGCGCATGTCATCAGGCCATATAGAGGCCTGAATTTCACCGATATGTCCTTTGTGAAGAAGCACCATACAGAGCCTACTCTGTCCGATACCACCACCTATGGAAAGCGGCAGACGGTCGTTCAGCAACTGTTGGTGGAAATAGAGCTGTTCGCGTTCCTCCTGTCCTTCGATCTTCAACTGGCGCAACAAGCTCTCCTTATCCACGCGGATACCCATCGATGAGAGTTCGAACGAACGCCCCAATACAGGATACCATATCAGGATATCACCATTCAGTCCCTGTCGGCCATTCTCTGCGATAGTGCTCCAGTCGTCGTAGTCGGGTGCGCGCCCGTCGTGCTTCTCTCCATTCGACAGTTTCCCGCCGATACCGATGATAAACACAGCGCCGTAAGCCTCGCAGATGGCATCCTCGCGCTCTTTGGGCGTCTTGTCGGGATACATCTTCAACAACTCCTCAGCATGGATGAAATGGATCTTTTCGGGCAGGAAAGGTTTGATCTGCGGATAAGTCTCACACGTCAGATATTCTGTACGACGGATGGCCGCATAGATACGCTCCACAATATCCTTCAGAAATGCCACCGTACGATCCTCACGACGGATGACAGCCTCCCAGTCCCACTGGTCAACGTACAACGAGTGCAGATTGTCGAGTTCCTCATCGGCACGAATGGCGTTCATATCCGTATAGATACCGTAGCCCGGCTCTATCTTGTATTCAGCCAGCGAAAGTCGCTTCCATTTGGCAAGCGAATGAACCACCTCGGCCTTTGCGTCACCCAAGTCCTTGATGGGGAAGCTCACAGGGCGCTCCACACCGTTCAGGTCGTCGTTAATACCCAGTCCCTTCAGTACGAAAAGTGGTGCCGTCACACGACGCAGCCGCAATTCCGTTGAGAGGTTCTGCTGAAAGAAGTCCTTGATCAGTTTGATACCCTGCTCCGTTTGTTTCATGTCGAGCAGCGGTTCGTACATCACAGGTTGAATGATTTGTCCCATATCTTAGTCTATGCTCAATTAACGCTACAGCTTTTTCAATTGCGCTGCAAAGTTACACATAAAATATCAAAATGCAAGCAAAATCAGTAATTATTTTGCATTAATGACATAAATCAATGATTTTGCTTGTCATTTTGCATTTCAGGCTTATCTGAGCACTTTCTTTCCGTTGCGGATGTAGATGCCACGACGCAGGTTGTTCATGTCGTTGCCCACGTATCTGCCGTTAAGGTCATAGATACCCTCGGGCTGCACTTTGTCCTTGCCGATACCCTGAATAGCCGTTGGCGTGATAACGATAAGCTTTATGGGATCAGAGATCTCGATAGAACCATCCTCACCGATAGTCAGTTGGTAGGCGATGGTACCCTCAGAACTTCTCACAGGCTGATACTCCACATCGCTGTGTGCCTTCGAGCCCAGAAAGGCCGTATAGACACCAGCAGGCAGTGCTCCGACCTTCGGAAGACGCTTCTGTGGGGGTATCGACAGGAAATCCAGTCCGTAATAAGGCCGCTCACCCTCTGTGGAATAGATGGTAAACGCCTCGTTGGCTCCCGTTTCATTCGAGATGACCACAAGGTCTATATTGCCTCTGAACGTCGTGTAGTAGAAGTTATAACATGGGCCTGTGGCATCGATACTGATGCGCCCTGCCGTTGTCGAAGGCTTCAACACGTAGTTCCCTTCAGAGAAGGCCCACTCCGAGAATTTCGGATGGAGCGTTGCGATATCAGGATTGGGCGTGATACCAAACACCATATCCTGATCGAGACTGAAATCATTATTACCCGTCACACCGGGGCCTTCAGGCACCAGGTTGGCTATGTCGTAGTAGCCGTCGCCACTACCGTCCCAGCCCCAGTTCACATACACCTTTCCGTCGGCATCCAACCCTGAGAAAACAAAAGCATGGCCCATGGATACACCGTCGGTACCGCCATAGAGAATGGGGCGATGAGCCGTCATCTCGGCTTCGACAATACCCATCCACTCTTCGTCGGAATAGAACCTACGAAAGGCATTGTGCACATAGCCCTCTTTCAGACCCATGTTACGCACGAATCCCAGAGTGGCATCGGTATAGAGCGCACCACTGGCGTTCTTGTTGTAATTCATCTTAACCGAGTAACCGCAGTCACGCATCAGCTCTCCCACAGCCTCAATGGCCTGATTACCATAGGTTGACTTATTGGCATACGACACCATGATCGAGTCCCACTTGAAGGTTGTCTTGAACTCGTAGCGGATATCGGTAGGATCATCGCCCACATGGTAATACGAGATGCCTTCCGACTGCTCGGGGTAGTTGTAATACTTCAGCACCTGAGCCATAGCGGTGGCTACACAGCCCGTCGGACAATGCTTACCTCCCAACTCAGGTGTCATCGAGTTATAGGGTGCACCCTGTCCCCATTGTGTTTCCACGAAGTTCTCCACTGGTGTAAAGGCTCTTGTAGTGGCAGGTGCTTCGCGCCTCTGAAGCGAGCGGTCCATAGCTTCCATCCACCATTTCAGACCGTCGGCCAGGTTGTTGGCATCAAAACTGGTTTCCGAAGTGGCCAGAATAGGGTTAAACGCTGTGGATCTGCCCACGATGACAAATCCTTGTCCTTCCTGGAGTCCATAGACCGAATAAGATGCTCTTCTCGCCAGTTCGCAGACGTCAGTGTTCAGGGCCATTCCACGGGTATTAGCCCGGCTCGTCGCAAAATGCTGCATGGCAATGGCGCGCATATCCTCATCCGAGCGCTCTCCTGCCCACATTGTCAGCGACATGATACACAACAAAACGGCAAACGTAGTTCTTTTTACCATAATAGGGATCTGTTATATAATTAATGATTAAGAAAGAAAAGCAATGCGTGCGGACTATGCCGACACGCACTGCTTGATAGTTTATCTGTTCGAATGATCTTACTCACCACCCATGACGTTGAGGAAAGCATCAGCGTTCAGGAAGAGGTAAGTATCATTAGCGCTTGCTGCGGGCTCACCAGGGTTGTAATTGGCCATCTCGATGCCCAGACTACCAGCCGGGAATACGATGTATCCTTGGCCCTCATCATAGGTACCATAATCCAGAGCAGAAACGCTGAACATACCGTAACCATTCCAGTCATTACCGAGATCAGTGGTGTTCCACAGAGCGCCCCTCGATGTGATATCGATCACGATCATGTGAGACTGCCCATCGCAAGTTAAACCATCAGCATTACTGTTATAAGGATAGCCGATATAGCCGAGATCTGCCTCATCAACACCCGTCGTCTCGAAAGCAAACGGACTCTCGAAGCGGAAGCGTTCGCCATTGGCTGTCTCGCACTTCTGTACATTCACAGCCATGGGGAGCGTGGGATCCACACCCCAGAAGGTGCTGATGGTACCGTCGATGAAGTAACCAGTTCCCAAACTCTCCCACTTCAGGATAGAGAAGTCGATGGCAATCTCACGGAAGCCCTGACCATAGATTGAGCGGTCGGCATCAGCAATACCGATTACAAGTGAATAAGGAGTTCCCTCCTGAGCGCGAGTGGCCTTGATGGTAAGCGTGGCTTCAGCCTGTCCTGCATCGAAGTTCACCGAAGAAGGTACGTCGAACACCTGACCCTCGTCGTTCACCACGACAATACCTACAGAAGCAGCAGCTGAAGTGTTCCAGCGCGAAACCGTCACGTCGAATGAGTTGCCACCAGGCTCTACCTCAATGGAATTGAGATACGTATCAGTAGCGAAATAAGCCGACTGTACGCCTGATTTCTCCTGCTCACCAGCTGAGAAATTATCATCGTCGCTACAAGCCGTGAAGGCCAGCGCAGCGGTGAGCATCATCATTAATTTACTGTATATCTTCATAATTCTATTTCTTTTTGAGGAATACTACATGATTAGTCAGTCACACCGTCACGAAGACTCGGATTCTGATCCTGCTTAGGCTGGGTACCACCGTCGTTGTTCACGATAGCAGCGTTAGCATTAGTCTCACTGTCGCTGAAACGCATCAGCAACCAAGGATCATCGGGATCGATGTTGAAACGGAAAGCGTCAGGCTGGTTGCAGCTAGCGTCGTGGAAACGAACCACGGGCTTATGCAGACGGTTACAGTCGGCCATGAAGAAGCCTTCGCCCCAGAGCTCGATACGGCGCTGGTACCAGATCTCGTCGGCCAGAGTGCGACCTGCAGCTGTAGAAGAATAAGAAGGATCACGGTAAGTCTTCACGAAGTCCTCGAGGATTCTGCGCCCCTCAGCCTCGTTACCGCTCTTAGCCAGACCCTCGGCCTGAGTCAGGATCATCTCTTCAACACGCATCAAGGGGAAGTCGTTGCTGTTGAGGGTATTTCCGATACCGCGCTTCATACCGAACTTCACGTTGGTGTAAGGCGCAAACGGCTCCTTCACGTCATCGATCTTCAGTGTAGAGATCTCGTCGCCCGTCACGTCGCCCCATGAGATGGTGCTCAGCAGCGGAGAGTGCAGATTCTCGTCAACCCACCAACCCTTGCGGACGTCGGTAGCGGGAATCTTGTTAAAGAGCAGGCTGTTAATCATAGCGTAACAGCCGGCACCAGCGGTATAGCCCGAAGCCGAGAAGCTCGACAGCCATGATGCACTGGTAGCGTAGCGGTCCTGAGCCTGGTCATCGGTCAGGATGATACCCCAGATCCAGTTGTGCTCGTTGGCGTCAACGAAAGTAGGAGTAGAAACCTCATCGATGCTGGCAGGTGTAAAGCCCTCAGCAGCCTTGGCAGCGTCGGCAGCAGCCTCAGCCCACTTACCCATATAAAGGTTTGCGCGAGCGCGAATACCGTAAGCCACATTCGAGTTGATGCGTGATTTGTCGCTACGTGAGCCGTCGAGCACCTCGATAGCAGCGTTCAGATCACTCATAATCAAGTCGTAAACCTCCTGTACAGTGGCACGGGGGTTCGTAGCGGGATCAGGAGTCTCTGGTGTCACGATGGGCACACAGGGATCGTTCTGATGGCCCTGATAGTTGAACTGGAAGTAAGGCACCAGGTTCAGGTAGTCGAAGGCGCGGATAGCGCGGGCCTGGGCCACCTTGTTCTTGCTGCCTGCATCATCCAACCCGCCCAGTGAACTGATCAGGTCGTTGGCAATCTTAATCTGATTGTAAACGATGGCATAGCGGATATAGGGGTTAGCGTAGTTGGGGGTACGCGAGGTGTACTCACCACATACAGAGAACCAGTTGTAACCACTGTTAGGATAAATATAGTCGGCACCCTCAGCGTCCTGCGACAGGGCAGCCATCACGAAACCGAAGTCGTCGGCACGACCACGGCCAGTGCCGAACACACCGTAAGGCTCACCCATCATGTTGAACATACCCGAGAAGGTGGCATCCACACGTGAATCAATGGCACCGTAGGTAGCGGTCAGCTGTTCCTGTGTGATCATACCACCAGCGGGCTCCTGCTTGTTCACGTCATCGCAGGCGGTCAGTGTCAGGGCACCGGCTACTGCGAGAATTGATATCTTATTGAACTTCATATTCATTACTGTTTTTACCATTTAACTATTTTACCATTAGAATGTCACCGTCAGACCGGCAGTGATGGTACGCATGCTAGAGTAAGAGTTCGTATTCAGACCGGAACCGCTGGTGTAACCACCGATACCGAATGAGTAGCGAGGATCAAGGCCCTTGCGCTTTGACCATACGAACAGGTTCTCACCAGCCACATAGATACGCAGAGAGGTCAGCGTCAGCGGGGCAATCAACTTCTTGGGGAAGGTGTATCCCAACGTAGCGTTGTTCAGGCTCAGGTAGTTAGAGCTGATCTGGAAACGGTCAACAGCCGACTGTCCCACCTGGGTGTCGCCATCCAGACGAGGAATGTCAGAGTTTCTGTTCTCAGGTGTCCAAGCGTCGAGCGCATCCTTGTGCCAAGCCTGTCCGGCTGAAGCCTGCGTGTGCATCAGGGCCTGATAAGAACCGTCGTAGATCTTACCACCCAGCTGGAACTGGAACTGAGCACTCAGGTCGAAGCCGTAAGCATAAACCGTTGTACCGAAACCACCATATACCTTGGGCAGAACGCTACCACAGTTGTACTTGTCGGCCTTTGAGAAGTTGTTGGTAGTGAGATCCTTACCTGTCTCATTACCCTTCTCGTCCTTCTCCTTATAGTAGTATAGGGCCTCACCAGTCTCCTTGTCGACACCAGCATAGCGGAACATATAGGCATCGTAGAGTGAACCGCCCTCTGTGATGATCGAAGTAGAGTACTTGATACCATTCTCACGAACTGAAGCGTCGAGCTCGTCAACCGTGTTCTTGTAATGAGTCAGGTTCAGATTGGCAGTCCAAGTGATGTCGTTGTTACGGATGATGGTACCGGTCACGTTGAACTCAACACCCTTATTGGTAATCTTACCCACGTTGATAGGATACTGTCCGGTGGGGTTACCGGCCGACAGAGGCACGGGCTTGTAGTACAGCAGGTCAGAGGTCTTACGGTTGAAGTACTCCAATGTACCGGTCAGGCGACCCTTGAACAGCGAGAAGTCAACACCGATGTTCCAAGCCTTCGACTTTTCCCAAGTCAGATCCTCGTTACCTTTATACTTCAGCACGAGTGAGTAGCCAGAAGCATACGAAGCAGTATACTGGTCGGCATACGGTGTGTACCAACCCTCGGTAGAAGAATAGACCGAACTACCGGCCAGTTCGCCGATGGCGTCGTTACCCTGCTCACCATAGCTGGCTTTCAGTTTCAACATATCAATCCATCTTACCTGCTTCAGGAAGCTCTCCTTAGCCAATTCCCAAGCCACACCGAAGCTGAAGAAATTACCCCAACGATGTCCGGGAGCGAAACGGCTCGAAGCGTCACGACGATAAGAAGTGCTCAGGAAGTACTTCTCGAGATAGTCATACTGAATACGTCCCAGATAACCCTCAGTCATATAGTTCTGAGTGAAAGAGTCCATCTGCTTGTTGGCAGAACCAGCGGCATTACCAAGTTCACCTACATACGGGTTGAAGAGGTGGTCGTTCTGGCCCCACAACAACTGATACTTATACTTGTACTGCTCGTAACCGGCCAGCACATCCAGATGATGGGTGTTGTTAGCGAAGTCTGTGCGGTAGTTAGCCAGATACTGAGTGGTCACATTGAAGAAACGTGTGTTCTCAACATAAGCGATACCATCCTGGGCAGCTGCGCTACCGAATGTAGAAGAAAGATCGTTCTGGCGGGCGTTACGTGAAGAAACAGCGAGGTTAGCGCTCAGTGTCAGACCCTCGATTGGGGTGAGCACTGCAGAGAACTTACCGTCGAAGTTGTCCAGATAAGTCTTGGTGCGGTTCACCTCGTTGTCGCGAACGGCGTTACCCACGAAGTTGGCGCGCTGGAAATGAGTCTGGTTAGCATCGTAAACGGTGCGTCCAGCCTCAGTCATGATGTTACCCTGAGCATCGCGAACATACAACGGATAGATCGGGGCAATCATGTTACAGATATAGAAGATATTGCCTGAAGAACCCCAAGAAGAAGAGTAAGAGGGGCGGTTGGCATCGCGGTGCGAGTAGCTCATGTTAGTACCAATCTTCAACCACTTCTTCACTTGGTAGTCCACATTCAGACGGGCGGTATAACGCTGCAGCTCAGAGTTGTTAACCACACCACCATCCTTCAGGTAACCAGCACTGGCATAGTAGTTCAGCTTGTCGGTCACGCCGCTGAAGCTGACGTTATACTCCTGACGGAAAGAGTTGTGGAAAGCCTCGTCGTACCAGTCATCAGGTGTATAGTAGTACTCACCGTCGCTGTAACCCAACTTGGCATTGGGGTTCAGGCGCAGGTTGGTACCCACCAGGTTCTGGCCCTCTGGCACTGTGAAGATCTGGTAACCAGTACCGCCGTTGTTCTTGTCATAGATGGTCCTGTTAGCAAAGTCATAAGCCTCAGCGGCACTCTTGCCATTGTAGTACTGAGAGTTATAGAGCTGCTTGAACAGTGTCTCATAGTACTGACCGGGATCAGTGATCACGTCGTACTGCGGAATCAGACGGCTGTTAGAACCCCACTTGGCATCGAACTTGATCTCTGCCTCCTGGTTACGACCCTTCTTGGTGGTGATCAGCACAACACCGTTAGCACCACGTGCACCGTAGATGGCACTGGCCGAAGCATCCTTCAGCACGGTCATCGACTCCACGTCGTTCGGGTTGATAGAGTTCAGCGCGCCATCGTAAGGCATACCATCGAGCACGATCAGAGGGCTGTTACCGGCCGACATCGAACCGATACCACGCACGCGGATAGTGGGTGAGCTACTGGTCGGGTCACCACTGGTATTGATGATCTGCACACCAGGAGCAGCACCAGCCAAAGCGTTAGCCACGTTCGAAGACACGTGAGCCTCAATGGCCTTAGCATCCACCTGAGCAGCCGAACCTGTGAAGGCCGACTTCTTCTGTGTACCATAAGCCACCACGATCACCTCGTCGAGAGCAGCAGCGTCGCTCTTCAGGAACACGCGCATGCCGTTCTTGGCCTTCAAAGTCTGGCTGAGATAGCCCAGATACGAGATGGTGATCGAATTCTTGCCCTCGGGCAGAGTCAGCGAGAAGCGACCATTAACATCAGTCAACATACCGGTGCTTGTACCGTCCACCTTAACAGCGGCGCCGATGATTGGCTGACCGTCGTCCTGTGAGAGCACTGTACCGGAAACTTTGGTTTGAGCGAGTGCCGATCCTACGCAAAGGAAGAGCACAGCTAAAAACATCGTTAGTCTTTTTTTCATAAAATCTCTCTCTTTTGTTAATAATTAAATATAATAATGTGTAGTTACATTCTCGCAATTAGGGTGCAAAAATAATGCATAAGTTTCTAAAAAACGAATAATTTTATAAAAAAATCACATTTATGCCCGATTTATTAACCATTTCGATGCATAAAAGGTGCAAAAAACGTCAATTTAATACTATTCTGCGCACACGACCTCGCCCCTAACCCACTTTACTCGCGCGCGCTATTATTAATAAGGTAAAAACTGATTTGAATCTTACTCAATACCGCCTTGGTGGATCCAAGTAGAGTCGAGGGGCAGGAACACCTTGCGCTTGTCGTAAATGCCGAGGACAAAGCGGGCTGAGCGAGGCTCCGGATTTTCATTGGGGGAAACCATGATGGGCTTAATCTTGCCATCCCAGGAATCTGAACGTGTGGCACTTGAAGAATCACCAATCGAGTACCAGTTGTACTTGACATAACTTATATACAAATGACCACTCTCTACATTAGTGGAAAAAGAGATGTTTACCTCACCACCCTCAGGTCCTACCAGATACTGGTTGGCACCGAAGAGAGCATAATCGTCGCGCTGAACAACCTCAACGGCCTTGCTCTTACCATCGGAGGAGACGATAACCTCGCCTTTGCGTAGTTGTCGGGTGCGGTTAGCCTGGGTAGAACGCACTAGAATGATGTTTCGCCCCTTTGGCCCCGACTGAGGTGCAACTTCAAGCCAAGTATCTGTGGTTCTTGCAGTCCACTCGCCACTGGCATTAAACTCGATATTGGCTTGCTGGTCGGCAACGGCTTGCAGTGTATCAGTTCTGTCGGTAAGCATATACACACCCCCTACTTCGTCGGCAATGCACCCTGCAAGGTGCAGACCAACCAACAACAACACAAAAAAGAGGCGGAAAGCCTCTCTTTGCGTGATCCGTTTGGGGCTCGAACCCAAGACCCCAACATTAAAAGTGTTGTGCTCTACCGACTGAGCTAACGGATCAACCTTATTGCTTGTTTTCGAAAGCGGCTGCAAAGGTACGACGTTTTTTTGAATTAACCAAATTTATTCCGATGAATTTTCTTCAGGAAGCTCATTTTCGCCCTCTTTAGTTACATAACGCTGGTAATAAGCGATGCACAACGTGGTAGCAGGCAGGGCTATAATCAGGCCGATAAAGCCCAGCAAAGCACCCCATACTGAAAGGCTCAGCAGGAGAATGGCGGGATTGAGCCCCATGGCCTTTCCCATCACCTTAGGCGTGACCACCATATCACAGATGAGCTGAACGATGACAAACACAGCAAGTGCCATCGCCAGGATAATCCAGAAGTTCTGACCAGTATCAGCCGACTTGAGCAGTGCCAGCAATACCGTAGGGATGAGGGCAAAGGTATGGAGATAGGGCACTAGGTCCATAATACCAATCATAATACCAAGGCCGATGGCCATAGGGAAATCGATGATGGTAAAGCCGATGCAGAACAGAACGCCCATGATGAGGGCCACTAGACCTTGACCACGCACGTAATTATTGAGTTCGCGCTCCACATCGCCCATCAACTCACGCCAGAAAGGACGTGCCTTCTTAGGGAAGATGCGGATCCAATTGTCGGTCAGGTACTCGTAGTCGAGCAAAATGAAGAACATATATAATAAGGTGATAAACGAGGCTATCACGCTCACAATAACACTATAAGTCTGACCAAGCACGTTAAACAGTCCAGGCATGATGGTCTTCAGACTACCCGCAAACGAGTCGCTCTGGAAGAAATTGCCAATCTGTTCCTGATTCTCGAGCCACCACTCGGAGATAGCGGCAGGGATGCTCTTGATGTGAGCCTCCTTGTGGATGTAGTCGGTAGCTAACTGACCCAGTTTCTCGAACTGCTCGATCATCGGGGGGATGATGAGATACACAATGCCACTGATGACGGCAATGACCAAGAGAAGTGTGAGAATGATGCTCAGAGCCCTAGGCAGATGCATGCGATGCTCAACAAACTTGACCATCGGATAGAGCAGATATGCAAAAAACCAAGCAATGAAGAAAGGCAACAGCACACTGCTCAGATAATTCACTAGCAGGAGAATGCCCAAAATGAGCAGACCGATGCCTACCCAACGGATCAAACGGTCGAAGGTGATAGTCTCTTTTGTCATATTCTCATCAATTTGACCGCAAAATTACCAAATCCTTTTAAAAATTGCAAAGTTTTTGCCGCTTTTTTTGTGTATTCTGATTATTTGCGCTAAATTTGCGGCCGTAATGGGCATATTGTATATTGTTCCGACCCCAGTAGGCAATATGGAAGACATGACCTTCCGAGCCATTCGTATTCTGAAAGAAGTCGATCTCGTGCTGGCGGAAGATACCCGGACATCGGGCATCCTTTTGAAACATTTCGACATTAAGAACGCCCTGATGTCGCACCATAAATTCAATGAACATGGTACTTCGGCCGGCATCGTCAACAGACTGTTGGCGGGTGAGAATGTCGCGCTGATCAGTGATGCGGGCACGCCAGGCATCAGCGATCCAGGATTTTTCCTGGTGCGCGAGGCCGTTAGGGCGGGGGTTGAGGTGCAATGCCTGCCAGGAGCTACGGCCTTTGTGCCGGCATTGGTGGCAAGCGGTCTGCCGTGCGACCGTTTCACCTTCGAAGGATTCCTGCCTCAGAAGAAAGGGCGCAAGACCAAACTCGACTCACTGAAAGACGAGGATCGCACCATGATATTCTACGAGTCGCCCTACCGGCTGATAAAAACGCTCGAGCAGTTTGCTGAAACGTATGGTGAGGAGCGCCAGGTGAGTGTTTGCCGCGAGATATCAAAGGTGCACGAAGAAAGCGTCAGAGGCAGTTTGGCTGAAGTGATCGCCCATTTTAAGGAAACGCCCCCCAAGGGTGAGATCGTGATTGTATTAGAAGGACATAAACCAATTAAAATTCAATAAGGAAATGAAAAAACTTTTTTTCTTTGCTGCCTGCGCTATGGCAGTAGCAAGTTGTAACAACGATGCTGTGAAGAAAGCTGAGCTGGCTGCTACCCAGCAGCGTGATTCACTCGAACAGATTATTGCACAGAAAGACAATGAGATCAACGACATGATGACCACATTGAGTGACATCGAGGAGGGCTTCCGCGAGATTACCGAAGCCCAGAATCGAGTGACATTGGCAAAATCGGGCGAGGGCACTAACACCAAAGTGCGCATACAGGAGAACATGATCTTCATACAGCAAGCTATGAAGCAGAATAAAGAACTCATCAACAAGCTGAAGCAACAAGTGCGAGAGAGTACTGTGAAAGGCGGACAACTCAAGAAAATCATCGATAACCTAACCCAACAGATGGAGGTCAAGGACCAGCAACTTCAGGCGCTACGCGAGGAACTCGACAAGAAGGATATCCACATTGCCGAACTTGACGAAAAGGTTGCCGACCTGAACAATAACGTAACCACACTGACGCAAGAGAACACCCAGAAGACTGAGACCATCTCGACGCAGGATAAGGCCCTTCACACCGCTTGGTTCGTATTTGGCACCAAGAAGGAACTGAAGGAACAAAAGATTCTCGATGATGGCGAAGTGCTGCGTGCCAACTTCAACAAGGAATATTTCACAAAAATTGATATCCGCATCGACAAGGAGATTAAGCTCTACAGCAAGTCTGCAGAAATCCTAACCGACCACCCTGCCAGCTCTTACGCTCTCACTCGCGATGCCAACAAGCAGTACGTGCTTCGCATCAATGATCCTCAGGCTTTCTGGTCAACCAGCAAATATCTGGTAATTCAAGTGAAATAAAAAAGAACTATCATCCCCAGCTCTCTAATGGCTGGGGATTTTTCTATTTCAGCGACGGGCCTTGAAGAAATCCACCATCAACTGGCGACACGCTTTCTCAAGCATCCCCCCAACAACCTCGGCCTTGGGATGCATGGCCCTTGGCGCATATTCATGATAACCACGCTTCTCGTCTGAGGCGCCATAGACAATGCGGGGTATCTGTGCCCACCCAATGGCACCAGCACACATGGTACAAGGCTCTACGGTAACGTAGAGCGTACAATCCTTGAGGTATTTTCCCCCTAAGGTATTAGCAGCTGCGGTGATGGCCTGCATCTCAGCATGAGCAGTTACGTCGCAAAGCGTCTCTGTGAGGTTGTGAGCCCGAGATATCACACGGCCTTTACAAACCACCACAGCACCGATAGGAATCTCACCTGCTTCGTAGGCTACCTGTGCCTCGTCGAGCGCCATCTGCATAAAACGCTCGTCTTTTTTTTGCTGTTCTTGCGAAATCATGCTGCAAAGATATAAATTTAAAAACACAGAGACACAGAGACACATGGATTTTTTGTTTTTTTATTATTTTTCTCTGTATCTCTGTATCTTTGTGTTCAATTTTATTTTGTATCTTTGCAAACGGATTTATGGATTTCAAGATTATTCATATTGAAGAAACCGACTCTACCAATCGTTGGCTGAAGGAGAACGGAAAGGGCGAGATGGTGGCCGTGGCAGACTACCAGACGGCAGGCAAAGGCTGTGGCACAAACACTTGGGAAAGCGAAAGGGGCAAGAACCTGACGTTCTCGTTGCTGATTCACCCCACAGAGATTCATGCCAGCCGACAGTTTCTCATCTCAGAGGCAGTATCGGTAGCGCTCTGTACGATGCTGGCAAACCACTTTGACTCACCAGCCCCACTGAGCATCAAATGGCCTAACGACATCTATTATGGCGACAGGAAGATTTGTGGAATACTGATAGAGAACATGTTACAGGGGAGCGCCATCAAAGACAGCATTATCGGCATTGGTATCAACGTGAATCAAGAGATATTTAGAAGCGATGCACCTAACCCTGTATCAATGTATCAGATCCTGGGGTGTAAGACTGATCGAGAAACTTTGCTCCAGGAATTCCTCGATCAACTGTCCATTGCCTTTGAGAGCAAAGACACTCCCTTGACTTATCGTAGAATGCTGTTTCGCCGAGACGGGTATTACACCTACAAAGACGCCAAAGGCCCATTTAAGGCCAAGTTGCTCGACGTGTTACTGGGAGGCAGTCTGGTGTTACTCGATACCAAGGGAGCAGCTCGCTATTATGCCTTTAAAGAAGTGGAATTCGTGATATAATTATTTAATAAAAAAACTGAAACATTGAAATTATGGCAAGATTTAAGAGAATTCTTTTGAAGCTCTCAGGCGAGAGTCTGATGGGCAAGCAGGGCTACGGCATCGACCCTGAGCGTCTGGGCGACTATGCCAAGCAGATCAAGGAGATCAGTGAAATGGGTGTCGAGATTGGTATCGTGATCGGTGGTGGAAACATCTTCCGTGGACTATCGGGTTCACAGAAGGGTTTCGACCGTGTGAAGGGGGACCAGATGGGCATGTGCGCCACGGTTATCAACTCACTGGCGCTGAGTTCTGCATTGGGTGCCGTGGGTGTGAAGAACAAGGTGCTGACTGCTATCCGCATGGAACCCATTGGCGAATTCTACACCAAATGGAAAGCCATCGAGGCTATGGAACAGGGGTATGTGTGTATCTTCTCGGCAGGAACGGGTTCGCCCTATTTCACCACCGATACTGGTTCTTCGCTGCGCGGTATCGAGATCGAGGCCGACGTGATGCTGAAGGGCACACGCGTGGACGGTGTCTATACCGCTGACCCTGAAAAAGATCCAACGGCCACGAAATTTGACGAGATTACTTATAAGGAGGTGCTGTCGAGAGGGCTGAAAGTGATGGACCTGACCGCCATTTGCATGTGTCAGGATAACAATCTGCCTATTTATGTATTTAATATGGATGTGGTGGGTAATCTGAAGAAGGTGATGGATGGTGAGCCAATCGGTACACTCGTACATAACTAAACCTGACGGGCGAAGAGTCAGACCTCCTCAAACTCGACATATTCACCGTCGGTATGATCGAAGATTTTGCGCTTGTCGCTATCTTCACGATCATCGATAATCGTTACATTACCGTTCGCAGTTTTACTGCGAGCGGTATTTTCATTCTGAGCCTGTTGCTTGGACTGCTCCTTCTGCGACTGTTCCTTCTTAACATCAGACTCGCTCTTAAAATAATCATCGTCGAAGGGGTTATTGTCTTTCTTCTGTTGCTCTGCCTGATAGACTTCTTGTCTGGATCGCGGTCTCCTCGTTGTCTTTGTACTCTTAAAATAGTCGTTGTCGAAGGGCTTACGCTCTTTCTGCTCTCTCATTTTCTGATTGCGATAGTAGCTTTCTTCTACCTCCTCCTTGAGTTTCTTAACGCCCTTATATGATATATATATGACAACCATGATAATGATTGACACGAAAATGAGTCCGAACACTATAAAAGCAATAATACTCTTCATTTCAAAATGATTTTTAGTTGGTCTTCTTAGCAGTCACTGCCGACAAAATGATATACCAGGCGATAATCGCTGCAAACCCTGAGACACCCAACAAAAGGAGCAATGGGATGCAGGAAAGTACGAAAAGATACTTGACCTCGTTTCCTTTCCATCCCCAATGCTTGAACTTCAGTGCGAACATAGGGATCTCCGATACCAACAGATAGCAGCTTAAGAGCACACCTGCCAAAAGAATATAAGGGATGTAGGGAATCGCGTCGAGATATTCCTGAGTGCCGACGATGAGCGAGCCCCAGAAAAGGGCATTGGCAGGCGTGGGCAATCCGATGAAACCTAAAGCCTGACGCTCATCGAGATTGAACTTCGCCAAGCGCAAGGCAGAGAATGCTGCCATGACAAAGGCAAGGAAGGGGAGTATAATGATATGGGTATCGAAGGTACAGAGGTAGCTGAAGATGATGGCTGAGGGAGCGAAACCGAAGGTGATGCAGTCGGCCAAAGAGTCGAGTTCCTTGCCTATGGGTGAGGAAACATGGAGCATACGGGCCGTCATACCATCAAAGAAGTCGAAAACGGCGCCTATGATGATGCACAACAAGGCCACGACAGGATTTCCCATGAAAGCAAAATAAGTGGCGATGCAACCCGATATCAAATTGCAACAGGTAATCGTATTGGGAATATGCTTCTTCATACCAATTATCAACTATCAATTAAGCCAACTTCGCGATTATTGTCTGATCGCCAACAGTGGGCTGATCCATTGTGACACAAGCCTTAGCAGTAAGTGGCAGGAATACATCCACACGCGAACCCAACTTGATGAAGCCCATATGCTCGTCGATATAGCACTCTTCACCCTCTTTGGCATAAGTGACAATACGGCGCGCTACTGCTCCGGCAATCTGACGAACCAGGATATCCTCACCCTCAGGTGTAGTAATCATGATGTCGGCATGTTCGTTCTCTTCGCTGGCCTTAGGTAACCATGCCTTGTGGTAGTTGCCATTAAAATGCTTCACGAATTTTACCTTTCCATCTATTGGAAACCAATTGGCGTGGACGTTAAGCGGACTCATGAAGATAGAGATCATAAGGCGCTTATCGTGAAAATACGTATTCTCCTCGGCCTCCTCCACGACGACGATTCTGCCGTCGGCAGGCGCTACGACCAACCGCTCGGTGTCGCCGTTATAATATCGTATAGGACAACGGTAGAAATTAAGAGCCATCAGCCAAGCTGCCACCAGAATACCACATACCAATAACATAATGAGATGGCTCACAAAAGGATTGGCGCCCTTCAGCAAATACCACAGACCTACTGATATGATACAGATGAAGATGGCGCTATAGAGTAGTTCGGTAGTACCCTCACGATGAATCCTGATTTTCTTGAGTTTCTTAATTCTCTCTCCCATCGGATTGTTTAGATGTTTCGTTATTCGGCTGCAAAGGTACACATTTTTTACGTAAGTTACAAACTTTTCACGTTTTTCTTTTGGTATTTCGGTTTTTTAGGCGTATCTTTGGAGCTCAAAAACATAAGAAACAGCATAAACTGATGGAAGATTTCGTACATCTGCACGTACATACATACTACTCGATCCTTGATGGGCAATCGAGCATCAAGAGGCTTGTGGACAAGGCCATTGCCGACGGCATGAAGGGCATGGCGATTACCGACCACGGCGATATGTTTGGCATTAAGGAATTTCACGACATCTGCAACGGTGTGAACAAACAACGCAAGAAAGACGGTCTCGAACCATTTAAGCCCATCTTCGGTTGTGAAATGTATGTGGCCCGTCGGGGCGACATGATGCTGAAGGAGAATAAAGAAGACTTGGGTGGCTACCACCTCATTGTACTGGCCAAGAACTATAACGGCTATAAGAACCTCATCAAACTCGTGAGTAACTCATGGGTTGACGGCTTCTACAACCGTCCCCGTACGGATCACAAGCAACTTGAGAAGTATCATGAAGACCTCATTGTGTGTTCTGCCTGTATCGCTGGTGAGGTGCCTGCAAAGATTCTGAAGGGAGATATCGCTGGTGCCAGGGAGTCGATCGAGTGGCACAAGCGTCTCTGGGGCGACGACTATTATCTGGAGTTGCAACGCCATGAGGTGACGGATCCTACGATTCGAGCCAATCGGGAGACGTTCCCTTTGCAACAACAAGCCAACAAAGTCTTGATAGAACTGGCCAAGGAGTATGGCATCAAACTGGTGTGCACCAACGATGCCCACTTTGTGGACAAAGAGAATGCCGAGGCCCACGACCATCTGCTCTGTCTCTCTACAGGCAAGGATCTTGACGATCCCACGCGCATGCTCTACTCCAAGCAGGAGTGGTTTAAGACACAACAGGAGATGAACGACATCTTCAGTGATGTACCTGAAGCATTGGCTAACACCATAGAGATATTAGACAAGGTGGAGGTCTATAGCCTCGACAACGATCCAATCATGCCTTTCTTCCCCATCCCCGAGTCGTTTGGTACAGAAGAAGAATGGCGGCAGAAGTTCACTGAACAGCAACTCTACGAAGAGTTTACAAGCGACGAGAACGGTCAGAACTCCTTGTCGCCTGAAGAAGGTGAGAAGAAGATCAAGAAACTGGGAGGCTACGACAAGATCTACCGCATCAAGTTCGAGGCTGACTATCTAGCAGAACTGGCCTATAATGGTGCCAAGAAGCGTTATGGCGACCCCATACCCGACGAGGTGGCAGAGCGCGTGAAGTTCGAACTGCATATCATGAAGACCATGGGTTTCCCTGGTTACTTCCTCATCGTACAGGACTTTATCAACTCTGCGCGTGATATCCTCGACGTCATGGTAGGTCCAGGACGTGGTTCTGCAGCCGGATCGGTGGTGGCCTACTGCCTAGGTATCACCAAGATCGACCCTCTGAAATACGACCTGCTGTTTGAGCGTTTTCTGAACCCAGACCGTATCTCGTTGCCTGATATCGATACCGACTTCGACGATGACGGACGAGGACGCGTTCTGAAGTGGGTAATGGATAAGTATGGTCACGAGAACTGTGCCCATATCATCACCTATGCCACGATGGCCACGAAGAACTCCATCAAAGACGTGGCACGCGTGGAGAAAGTGCCCCTTGGACTCACCAATGCCCTCTGTAAGGCCATTCCCGACCGTCTTCCCGACGGTATGAAGATGAACCTGCCTAACGCCATCAAGTGTACCCCAGAACTGCAGGAGGCCGAGTCATCGAAGGATCCGGCCCTTGCCAATACTATCAAATATGCGAAGATGCTCGAAGGCACTGTACGAGGTACTGGTATTCATGCTTGCGGATTCATCATCTGCAGAGATCCCATCAGCGACCATGTGCCTGTATCAACGGCCGACGATCCAGACTTCAAGGGTACCAAGACCAACTGCACACAGTACGACGGACACGTCATCGAATCGACGGGTCTCATCAAGATGGACTTCCTGGGACTGAAGACACTCTCGGAGTTGAAGGAAGCCTGCGCCAACATCAAACGCACCCGAGGCATCGAGGTCGATCTGGACAATATCCCCATCGACGACCCCAAGACCTACGAACTCTACCAGCAAGGCAGCACCATCGGCACCTTCCAATTTGAGTCGAACGGTATGCAGAAATACCTGCGCGAGCTTCACCCCACAGTGTTCGAGGACCTCATCGCCATGAATGCCCTCTATCGCCCGGGACCTATGGACTATATCCCCTCGTTCATCGCCCGTAAGAACGGTCGCGAAGAGATTAAGTACGATATCCCGTGCATGGAAAAATATCTAAAGGATACCTACGGCATTACCGTCTATCAGGAGCAGGTGATGCTGCTCTCACGCCAGTTGGCCGACTTCACGCGAGGTGAAAGTGACGCCCTGCGTAAAGCGATGGGTAAGAAAAAGAAGGACATCGTCGATGCCATGAAGCCAAAGTTCATTGAGGGAGGCAAGAAGAATGGTCACGACCCTGCCACGCTGGAGAAGATATGGGCCGACTGGGAGAAATTCGCCTCCTATGCCTTCAATAAATCGCATGCCGCTTGCTATTCGTGGGTAGCCTATCAGACGGCCTACCTCAAGGCGAACTATCCAGCAGAGTTCATGGCCGCCATCATGAGCCGTCGGCGAGACCAGATTACGGAGATTACCAAACTGATGGACGAGTGTAAGCGCATGGATATCGAGACCTTAGGACCCGATGTCAACGAGTCGTACGAGAAGTTTGGTGTGAACCACCACGGACAGATACGTTTCGGTCTTGGCGCCATCAAGGGCATGGGCGACTCTGCAGCTCTGTCAATTATCGACGAGCGCGAGAAGAACGGTCCCTATAAGGATATCTACGACTTTGCCCAGCGCGTCAACTACGGCTCTGTCAACCGCAAGGCCTTCGAATCGCTGGCATTGAGCGGTGGCTTCGACAGCTTTGGCATACGGCGTGAGGATTACTTCTCTGCCAACGCCAAGGGAGAGGTGTTCCTCGACACCCTTGTACGCTACGGACAGCTCTACCAACAGGAACAGGCCGAGATGCAGAACTCGCTCTTTGGTGCCTTTGGCGACGGGGTTGAGATCATGCAACCACCCGTTCCCAAGAACGATGTGCGATGGAGCGATATCGAACGTCTAAATAAGGAGCGCGAGCTCGTGGGTATCTATCTCTCCGCCCATCCGCTCGACGAGTATAGGATTATCCTCGAGAACCTCTGTAATACGAAATGTGCCGAATTGGCAGACCTCAAGCAATTGAAAGATCGTGAGGAGGTAGTCATTGGAGGCATCGTCACAGGCATCCGCACCCGTTTCGACAAGCGTGGCAAGCCTTGTGGCTTCGTCACATTGGAGGACTTTGAAAGCTCTGCCGAACTGGCATTGTTCGACGAAGACTGGGCCAAGTGGAACGGTTGGTTTTCCGAAGGGGCATCACTCTACATCACCGCCAAGGTGCAACCCCGTTTTCAGTATAGCGACATCTTGTCACTGAAAGTGACGAACGTGGATTATCTGCAGAATGTTAAGGAGAAAGCCATAGAGCGTATTACCATCTCGCTGGTCACCGATATGCTCGACGAGCAGATCGTGGCTGACCTCAGTGAGATCATTACCAGCCACCCAGGCAAGACGCAGCTCTTCTTCCAGTTGCGCGACTCTTTAGGCAAACACCATGTGCTGCTCCACAGCAAGACCTGTGGTGTGGACGTGCGCCACACGCTCATCGACTATATCGACAAGCAAGAGGCACTCGACTATCGTATCAACTAATGGCACACTATTTGCATGAGACAAAATGAAATATAGTATTCACCAAAATTTAATAAGACAATGGAAGTAACAATCACAAATGAGAATTTCAAGAGTTTGAAGGCAGGCGACAAGCCTTTAGTAATTGATTTCTGGGCAACCTGGTGCGGACCCTGCCGTATGGTTGCTCCCATTATTGAGGAATTGTCAAAGGAATACGACGGTAAGGTCGTCGTTGGCAAATGCGACGTTGAGGAGTGTGAAGATCTGGCCATGCAGTTCGGCATCCGCAACATCCCTACCATCATCTTCTTCAAAGACGGTGAAATGGTCGACAAGATGGTTGGCGCCCAGCCAAAAGCCAAAATCGTAGAGAAAATCGAGGCCCTGATCTAAGATGGCAGACTTTGACGAGGAAATCCGTCTGGACGAAGAAGAAAACAGACGGGAGTTGGCATTTATCCGCTCGCAACTACCTTCCAACCTGAAGAAATACTACAGCGACAAGGATATCCTCTACATGATGGATCTCATCGTGGAGTATTACTATGAGAGTGGTATTCTGGAGAGCACTGACGAAGAGGTCGATATCGACTTGGAAGTAGTGGCAGAGCATGTCTGCAAGAAAGCCAAGGAACAGGGATTCAGTTCCTCATTCAATCCTGAAGAAGTATTTTTCATCGTCCAGGCCGACCTGGACTTTCAGGAGCAGAACCTTTAGAAGAGGATGGCGCGAGAGCCATCCTCTTTTTCTGTGATGCTCACTTTCACAGCATCGTCAGGAAGCACCTCCTCTATTAGTTCGGGCCACTCGATAAAGCAGAGTGCCCCACTATAGAAATAGTCCTCGTAGCCCATATCGTAAACCTCCTCCAGTTTCTTGATCCGATAGAAGTCGAAATGGTAGATGGTGCCCTCCTTACCAGTATATTCGTTGACAATGGCAAAGGTGGGCGACGTAATCACATCTTCCACGCCCAACTCCTCGCAGACGGCCTTGATAAAGGTAGTCTTACCCGCGCCCATGCTGCCATAGAAGGCAAACACCTTATGGCTGCCTATCTGATCCACAAATTGTTTTGCAGCCTCACTGATATGCTCTAAGTCTTGAATCTTTATTTCCATGATCTTTTTACAATTTTACCTTTTTCCCCTTTTTCCTTTCAATGTGATGAGTGGCACTATCATCTCCTCCATCGAGATACCACCATGCTGGAAGGTATCGCGATAGTAGGATACATAGTAGTTATAATTGTTTGGATAGGCGAAGAATGCATCACCCGTAGCAAAGACGTAACTCGTCGAGAGGTTGGGTGCCGGCAACTGTGCCTTCTGGGGTTCCTTGATGACAAACAGACTCTTGTCATCGTAACCCAGGTTCTTGCCCAACTTATAGCGCAGGTTGGTGTTCGTATTCCTATCGCCCACAATCTTCACCGGCTGGGTACAGCGGATACTGCCATGATCGGTGGTCACTATGACTGTGCAGTCGGTCTGTGCCAGGAGTTTGAAGAAGTCAGAGATGACAGAATGTCGGAACCACGAAAGAGTGATCGAGCGATAAGCACTCTCGTTGTTGGCCAGTTCCCTCACCATCTTCGACTCCGTACGGGCATGACTTAACATGTCGATGAAGTTAAACACCACCACGTTCAGGTCGTTATTGCCAAGGGTGTTGAATTGTGACATAAATCGGTCAGCCTCTGTCGAGTTGTTCACCTTGTGATACGAGAAGGTGTTCTTGCGGCGATAGCGTTCAAACTGTGTCTGTATCAGTGGAGCCTCGTTAAGGTTCTTGCCCTCTTCCTCGTCTTCGTCCACCCAGAGGTCAGGAAACATCTGAGCAATCTTGTTTGGCATCAATCCAGAGAAGATGGCATTGCGGGCATACTGTGTAGCCGTAGGAAGAATGCTGTAGTAGAGACTCTCGTCGATATCGAACTGCTCGCTCAACTCATGGGCCAACACGCGCCACTGGTCATAGCGGAAGTTATCGAGCACCACGAGAAACACTTTTCTGCCCTCGTTCAACAAGGGGAACACATGGGCCTTAAAAATCTCTGGCGACAACATGGGGCGCTCCTGGTCGGCCAGCTTATGCGCCTCGAGGTCAGCCACCCAGTCCAGATAGTTCTTCCTCACAAACTTGGCAAAGCCATTGTTGGCCTCTTCCTTCTGCATACCCAGCATCTCTGTCATACTGCTATCAGTGGCACTCAGTTCCAACTCCCAGTGAACGAGGCGCTTATAGATATCGGTCCAGTCTTTCCACGTCCTGCAATCCATAATCTGCATGGCTATCTGCTGGAAGTTCTGCTGATACTGGTTCTGCGTCACCTCCGTCTCAATCTCCCTACGATGGATGTTCTTCTTCAGTGTCAGGAGTATCTGGTTGGGATTCACAGGTTTGATCAGGTAGTCGGCTATCTTCTGTCCGATGGCCTGCTCCATGATATTCTCTTCCTCGCTCTTGGTCACCATCACCACTGGCAGTGAGGGTTGCAGTTCCTTGATCTTCTGTAGGGTTTCCAAACCGCTGATACCAGGCATCTGCTCGTCGAGCAAAACGAGATCAAAGTTTCTTTGCTTACACAGATCGACGGCATCAGTCCCATTGCTGACGGTCATCACCTCGTAGCCCTTCTTCTCAAGGAACATGATGTGCGCCTTCAGCTGCTCAATCTCGTCGTCCACCCACAACAACAGTCCATTCGTCATATCTCAAACTTCAATCTTTCAATTCTTCAATCTTTCAATCTTTCAATTCTTCAATTCTTCAATTCTTCAATTTTTCAATTCTTCAATTTTTCAATTCTTCAATCTTCACCAGAAATCATCTCCAAAATCAATGTCCTGCGCCTTCGTCTGTCGTGGCTGATTCTGGAAGAAATCGTCGTCCTCATCATTGGATTCCTGATTCTCCTCCTCGTCCTCGCCCATATCCTCTATGTCTGGCATGTCGATGTGTTCAGGTTCCGTCAGGAGTTGCTCTTTACTCACTTCCATCGGCACGAAGGTCTCCTCGTAGAACTGCTCATACTCATCATAGCTGAATCTCGAGCCAATCAGTGCCAGGTTCTTCTCGCTGATAATCAGACTATGGCAAGGTTTCAGCCAGTCGGCCATCGCATGGTCGGCATAGAGCTGACGGGCATATTGGCGGGCTTCGTCGTAGCTCAGGAACCCACTGATACGCATACGGTGCAGACCATTATCCTCGTCGAGCACGATGTCGAAGTTGCGCACGAGGAAGTTGGTGAAATTATAGCGTGCCAGTTCAAACAGCAACTGGTTCTCGTTCACAGAGTCTGGCTCATAGGCCAGGATAAACATAAAGTTATCATCGCGATCTGCACTCAGTTCGATGACACCCGTAGAATCGGCTGCGAGGGTGATGTCGCGCCTCGACCACACGTCGCCGATGTCAAACTTACCGCCATGCAGCCTGCGCCCTTCCTGTACACCTTTGATAATCATGCCAGCCAGTTCGCTGACCTCACTGGAGGGGTATTTTTCCACCACCTCCTTCAGGCGCTCCACACAGGCATCGCCATCACCGTCGTTCAACAGACTCAGTCCGTCGATAAATAGGAACTTCGCCCTGTTTTCTCCCAGTGGGAACCGTTCAGCCGAAAGTCGGGCATTGGCCCTTACCACCTCGTGTCGATCCGTCTTAAAGGCCTCGTAGGTGGCCACGTAGAGCGAGTCTTCTATATGTTCGCCAAAGCGTGCATTCTCCTCGAAATAGGGATCAGAGAGCAGGATGGTCCATTCGCTCTCTGGTTGTTCTCGCTGCATCCTGGCCAGCACAGCCTCTGCCTCGTTCCGGTGCCCTTCGAGCGAATAGAGCAAGAACAGATGATACAAGGCCTCGTCCATGTGTTCGTACTCCGTATAGTTCCCAGTCAGGCGTGTCAGGTGTTTCTCGCTCAACTGCAGATTGCCCAGTTTGTCCTTGAAGATCACCCCAGCATGAAACAGTCCGTCCTTGATAATCTCGTGCGAGGCAGCCTTCTGTTCTTCGGTAAAGGGGATCTGCGCCAGATAATACTCACGCTTGTGGGGATCGTCTTCTGCAGCGAATTCGTCTTCATCCGTCTCTTCTTCCTCTTCTTCCACTTGCTGGTCGGTAGGCTCGATGGGATTTCCCAGACTATCTGTCTGAGCCACCTCCTCCTGTTCGGCCGTAGCCACCACCGTCTGGTTCGCACGTTGCCAGTTATCCTTATTCTCACGCCTACCCCACTGGCGTTGGAACATCATCTTTCCCTGGTTCACGGCCATCGGATTGTAGAAGTACCACTGACCATTGCCTTGTTGCTGTTGCACCACTGGTCGCTGAGGCTGGTTACCGCCCGTTCTGTCGCCTTGTGCGTCAGCCCTCTGCTGCATCTCCTCCACTTGTTGCGCCAACATGGCATCGCGCTCCTCCTTTTCTTTCTTCTTCAGGGCGTCGATCACCTTGTCGATGGCCTTCAGGCGCTCTGCATCGGGCATGGTCGATAGTTCGAGCAGCGAATCCTGGAGATGGATGGCGTCAGTATAGGGCACCAGCTCGTCGAGGATCTTCGAACGGAAAGCCAGTTCCTCGTAGTCGGGACGTTCTTTGTCGAGCAGTCCGATGGCCTCACCATAACAGCGCTGGGCATCGTTATACTTCTCCAGTTGCCAATACAGATTACCCAGTGTCAGCAACAGCACACCTTTCTCGATGCCGTTTCTCACCGACTTCTCATTACCCTTTTCATAGGCGGCAATGGCCTGTAGCGTGTCTTTCTGCATCAGGTAGATGTTACCAATGGCGTAATACACCTGGTCGAGATACTCGGCATTATTATCATCGACGGCCATGCGCCTCAGACGACTGATCATCTGTTTACCGTTTCCTTCAGCCATCACCTCCGTCTGGGCGATGCGGGCATTAAACTCCAGTTCGTAAGGTGGATGGCATCCCACCACCTTTCTATATGCATAATAGGCCTCTTCACGATGGCCCAGAAGCGTCTCGATCTGTCCCATCAGGAACCACTCTCGGGCTCGTTGCACCTTACGCTTCTCGTGCTTGATCACTTTTCTCAGATAAGGCACAGCCTTGGCATAGTCTGCCTGACGGATATAGTAGTTGGCATAGGTGTAGTCCCAGTCTTTTACAGCCCTGAAGTCCATCGAGTCACGACTCATGTTGCGAATCACGTCTTCAGCATCGTACATCCACCCCAGCTCAGTATAGCACTTGGCCAACCAGGCCCGGGCCAGTCCGTTCTGCATAGGCTGTGTCTGGTAGAGGCGAGTCATGTACGAGAAGGTGGCAGCTGCCTCGTCGAAGGCACCCTTTTGGAATTGTGCCTTTCCCAACAGCATCCATGCTTTCCAGAGGAAGGGGTTATACTCCCTTCGCCCCAGCCATTCACGATCCTTGGCCGTTTTCGGCTTGCTACTGTTCCATTCGGGCTTGGCCTTGATGCTATGCTGGCGTATGGCCTTCTCACTCTTCTCGATGGCACGGTCGAACTGACCTTTACCCAGTTCACGACTCTGCTTATTGCCCACCATGTAGAGGGGAATCATCTCTGTATAGTTGTCCTTGTTGCCCTTCTCCTTCTCCAGATTGCCGTCGATAAAGGCCTGATTACCGTTGAAGTAGGTGTTATAGCGAGCATTGAACGAGTGCCACCATCGGGTGTTGGCCGTGTTTTTCTTCGTCGAACATGAAAAGAAGAGCAACGTGGAGCACGACAGGAGAATACAGAACATGCCTGCGTTCAGTTGCTGGGCTTTCTCTTTTTTAGCCTTCTTACTTTCTTCAATCAGACAGTGTATCTTGCAGTCGCCCTTTTCGGCTTCGGTACAGGTCGAGCAGTCGTGCCCCTCGACAATGGCGTCCTCACCCTTGTCGAAGTAGTTGGCCACCAAGGCTATCAGCCCCACTGCCAGGATCATCCCTATACACACCAACCCGAAAGTCATATCATAACTATCAACTATCCACTATAAACTCTCCACTATAAAATCCGCCAGTCTCAGGTCGTCCCAAAAGCGCGGGTACGACTTAGTCACTACCTGAGGATTGTTAATCACCAGCCCGTCCATCTTCTGGGCGAAGGGGGCAAAGGCCAGTGCCATCCGGTGGTCCTCATACGTGTCGATACCCATCTCTGCCGAGGGTTCACAACGCTCTCCGTCCCACGACAGTTCACTACCGTTCACGTCTTTCAGCACATAGCCCAATTTCCGCATCTCGCGCTTCAGAGCCTCTATGCGGTCGGTCTCCTTGATCTTCAGTGTCGAGAGCCCAGTAAAGTGGAAGGGGATACCCTTCGCAGCGCATACCACCACGAAGGTCTGCGCTAGATCCGGACAACTCACGAAGTCGTACTCCAGCCTGGGCACACAACGCCCGTTCTTCTTCAGCGTCACCATCTGGGGCACACCGGCTTTCTTCGACTCAAACTTCGTTTTCACCCCCAGCAAACTGAAGATGTAGCGTGTAATCGAGTCACCCTGCTTCGACCCGTCCATCAATCCCACGAGTCTGATCTCCGACTCAGGGTCGTCGTTCAGCGCCATAATCTCGTACCAGTAGCTCGCCCCGCTCCAGTCGTTCTCAATCAGGTAGCTGCGATCCTTATAGGGCTTGGCATTGATGGTGATGGTGTCGGCCGATGTCCAATCAGCATCAGCACCGAATTCCCGCATCGTCCACAGTGTCAGGTCGATATAGGGGCGTGAGATAATGTCGCCAAGCAACCTTACCGTCAACCCCTCTTTCAGCATGGGCCCTATCATCAGCAGGGCCGAGATGTACTGCGAACTCACGTTACCGGGTATCTCCAGCAGTCCGCCGTTCAGCGACTTTCCCGTAATACGAAGGGGTGGGAATCCCTCCTCGCCCACATATTCTATATCAGCCCCCAGTTTTCTGAGTGCATCCACCAGAATGCCTATGGGACGATGCTTCATGCGCTCCGTTCCCGTCAGCACGTGCGTACCTCTCATTACACTCAGATAGGCCGTCATGAAGCGCATGGCCGTCCCTGCCGCCTTGATGTCAATCTCGTCGGGCATATAGCGCAGGGCATTGATGATGACTTCCGTATCGTCGCAGTCGCTCAGGTTCTGGGGCATCTGCCTGCCACCGCTGAGCGCATAGATGATAAGGGCACGGTTTGATATACTTTTCGAGGCGGGTAAGTTAATGGTGGCGTCAATACGCCTTGGAGCCGTCAGTCTATATTGTTTCATTGATGTCTATTCGATTACGTTGCAAAATTACGCATAATATTTGGATTGACAAAAAAAGTTGGCGGAAAATTTGGTGGTTTCATAAAAAGTGTGTACCTTTGCACCCGCATTCGACAAAACAAGCGTCGGTGCCAAGCGAAAAGTGTTCGGGATTTAGCGCAGTTGGTAGCGCACACGTCTGGGGGGCGCGAGGTCGCTGGTTCGAGTCCAGTAATCCCGACGAAAGATAATCCAAACTGCTGAAAAGTGGTTTGGATTTCTTTTTTTGCTTGTTTTTTGAAACATAGAAATGAAGCAAGAATGATAGTCTGTATCGCAGAGAAGCCGAGTGTGGCGCGAGATATTGCGCGCATCCTGGGGGCCACCAGCTCCCACGACGGCTATATGGAAGGCAACGGTTACCAGGTGACGTGGACCTTCGGTCACCTGTGCACCCTCAAGGAACCTGGCGACTATACCCCCGCCTGGAAACCCTGGGCACTCACCCAGTTGCCCATGGTGCCTCAGCGCTTCGGCATCAAACTCATCGACGACGGTGGCATCAAGAAGCAGTTTGCCATCATCGAGAGCCTTATGCAGAAGGCCGACGGCATCGTCAACTGTGGCGACGCCGGTCAGGAGGGTGAACTCATCCAGCGCTGGGTGATGCAGAAGGCACAGGCCACGTGCCCCGTCAAGCGCCTCTGGATCTCGTCGATGACCGACGAGGCCATCCGCGAGGGCTTTGCCAACCTCAAGGATCAGCAAGACTATCAGCCCCTCTACCTCGCTGGTCTCTCACGTGCCATCGGCGACTGGCTCTTGGGCATGAACGCCACGCGCCTCTACACGCTGAAGTACGGTCAGAACCGCCAGGTGCTCTCCATCGGACGTGTGCAGACCCCCACCCTCGCCCTCATCGTGAACCGCCAGAAGGAGATCGAGAACTTCAAGCCCGAACCCTACTGGGTATTGGCCACCGTCTATCGCGATACCACATTCACCGCTACTCAAGGAAAATTCACCTCGAAAGAAGAGGGTGAGAAAGCCTTTGAGACCATCGAGGGCAAGCCCTTCACGGTGACCAAGGTCGATAAGAAGGAAGGCAAGGAGCAGCCGCCTCAGCTCTATGACCTCACGTCGCTACAGGTGGACTGCAACCGCAAGTACGGTTTCTCAGCCGAACAGACACTCAACCTCATCCAGGCGCTCTACGAGAAGAAGTACACCACCTACCCCCGTGTGGATACCCAGTACCTCTCCGACGACATCTATCCCAAGTGCCCACAAACGCTCAACGGCCTTTACCAGTATAAGGTTGGCAACGAGGCTCCCTACGCTGAGTTCATCAAGCCCATTGGCGGCAAGGCCCTCAAGAAGTCGAAGCGCGTGTTCGACACCTCGAAGGTCACCGACCACCACGCCATCATCCCCACAGGCGTCGTGCCCACCAATCTGCTCGACAACGAGCGCAAGGTGTTCGACCTCGTGGCCCGTCGCTTCATCGCCGTCTTCCTGCCCGACTGCAAGTTCTCCACCACCACCGTCCTTGGCGAGGTCGATAAGATAGAGTTCAAGGTCACCGGTAAGGAGATCCTCGACCCAGGTTGGCGAGTGGTGCAAGGCAAGATCCAATCTACTGACGACGACAAGAAGGAAGACGATGGTGAGCACCAATCGTCTGATGAGGAGCGCACGCTCCCCACCTTCGTGAAGGGCGAGTCGGGCGACCACAAGCCCACACTCACCGAGAAGTGGACCACGCCCCCACCTTATTATAACGAAGCCTCACTGCTGCGCGCCATGGAGACCGCAGGCAAGTTTGTGGAAGACGAGACGCTACGCGCCGCCATGAAGGAAAACGGCATCGGGCGCCCCTCCTCACGCGCCTCCATCATCGAGACCCTCTTCAAGCGCCACTACATCAAGCGCGAGCGCAAGCGCCTGATTGCCACCCCCACGGGCATCGAACTCATCGACCTGATCAGGGAGGAGCTCCTGAAGAGTTGTGAGCTCACAGGCATCTGGGAGAAGAAGCTGCGCGACATCGAGCATCAGAAGTACGACGCCCAACAGTTCATCGAAGAACTCAAGGCCCAGGTGGGCGAGATAGTCCACGATGTTATGGCCGACACCTCCAACCGTCGTGTCACCGTGCTCTCCGATGCCGACCTCAAAAAGGTAAAATCGCCCAAAGCCACTCCCAAGAAAGTGGCTCCGAAGGCCGTTAAAGGCCCCGAAGGCCAGCCTTGCCCCCTCTGCGGTCAGGGCACGATCATCAAGGGCAAAACCGCCTACGGCTGCTCCCGCTGGAAAGAGGGTTGCACCTACCGCCTACCATTCACCGACAACAAAGATTAAACCCATATGGACATCAAAGACATTCTCAACAAGACCGACCGCTTTGCAGCCAATGCCGGTTGCCAGATAACCGAAGTAGATGCCGACCACGCCATTGCCGAAATGACGGTCACCAACGCCCACCTCAACGGGGGTAATGTATGTCAGGGTGGCGCCCTGTTCACCCTGGCCGATCTGGCCATTGCCGCCCTCATGAACTACATCGGCCAACTCACCTTCGGCATCAGCAACAGCATCATGTTCGTATCGAGCGCCAAGGAGGGCGACCTCTTGCGCGCTGAGGCTGTCCAGGTCTGCAACCACCACAAGATCCCCTCCGTCGAGGTACGTGTCACCAACCAGACGGGCCAGCTCATCTGCCACGTCACCGGCCTCGGCTACCGCAAAGCAACGTCAATCCCCACCAATCCCACCCCACCTACTGTTACGTCTGTATAAATAAATCTTTGAACTTCGTTCGAGGTTGCTCAAGCTCGGTAGATTGAACAAGTTCATCTACGCTCGCAAAAACGCAACCTTGCGTCGGTTATCCTTTGGGCGCACGGCAAAGTGGAGCCAATATGTGCCCTTAGGTGAGCGCTCTATCAGTAGTTCGTCAAAGTCTGCGTTTGAGCGAGCGCAGAGTGGTGCTTGCATCGACTCTGCCAAGCGTGAGCAGACTCGACTAGAAGTCAAGTCCCGATGAGTACCCTCGGCTATATCCAGAAGCGCACTCGCATACCGAATCGCCTGCTCAATCCCCGTCACGCGGATATCCACGGCGCATCCCGTCAGGTGGTTGGAGCCTTTCACGCCCCCAATGGCCTTGTTTACCGATTCTGAGCGATAGCCGGAGTTAATGATGATCAAAACCTGAGCCTGCCGAAGGGGCTCCAACCAGTTTTCGCAGAGGTTCTTCAGATTCGACACTGCCGCATGGGGCTATTTAGGGCACTTTTTCGGAGAATCTTCGTAAGATCATTATGGTTATTAGATTGTAAGGTTATACGAAATGAGAACTGGGGTACGTAGCGATACGCACCCCAGCTTTTTATTCAGCTAATCTACATTTCCTTGTAAACTCTGCAGTAGTCATATTCATCTCTTATTTCCACAGCCATTTTTCGGGGATCATGGGGTGATTCCCGTTCGAAGGCACTTCCGCTCGGAAATACTCAAATATGTTTGGTATTTCATTCGTTTATTCGTACCTTTGCACCCGTTATGGTACAGCAAATAGAAATAATCCTGAAGCCGAAACGTCGCGGTAAAGACTCTATGAGAAGGAATGCATTGAACCTGCGCGACCTTGGAGGCATACCTTTACAAGACGGTAAGGGCAAGACTCCTCATGGCCTCTATCTTCGTAGCGGCAAACTCAGCGCGCTTACTCCTGAAGAGTGCAAAAAGTTGTGCCAGGAGTATCACATTGCCTGCGTCATAGACCTGCGTACCCCCATTGAGGCTCAGGAATTCCCTGACCCGCTGCCAGATGGCGTTGAATACGAGCTAATCTCTCTACTAAAGGATTCTGCCATCGGCATCACTCATGAAACCGGCTCTGACCCTATGACTATCATCCGAAGTCTTCGTAAACAGCCTGAGAAGCTAAAGCAGATGATACCCAGCTTTGCTTCCATGTATGAGCAGATTGTTACTGACGAATATAGCCGTGGGCAACTTGACTTGGTGGTGAACCATCTTAGGAAGAATGCGGCAGAGGGAAAGTGCACGCTCTTTCACTGCACAGCGGGCAAGGATAGGACGGGTATCGTCAGTATGGCTCTACTGAAGTCATACGGTGTCGCCGACAAAGATATCATCCGTGACTACATGCGAACCAACCGCAATGCTTTCTGGCCAACCATCAAGAAATGTCTGGGTGTGCTGCTATTGACCCACAATTGGGAATTGGTCAAGACATGTTACACCTCATTCATGGCACAACGGGAACTGATTGAAACAGCAATTAGAAAATATTGAGTCTATTTCTTTATTGGCCCAGTTTCTTGACGGGGAAAGTGAAGTAGGTGTCGGGAAAAGGCTCGTCGCGGAGCGTGAAGTGCCACCACTCCGTGTCAAGGGGCTTGAAGCCGTGGGCGAGCATGGCGCGGCGCAGTATCATGCGGTGCTCGAACTGCTCGGCGGTGATGCTGCGCTTCGGCTCGGCGGGCGATTTGCTATTGTCGCCCGTATATTCACCCGTGTCGGGATTGCCGCAGAAGTCGGGATGGCTCTCGGGGCCGAACCAGTCGAAGGTGCCGCCCATGTCAAGTTCCTTTTCCGTGGCCATGTCGAAGAGCGTCAGATCGATGGTCGAGCCGCGGGTGTGACCACTGCGCTCATAGATGTACTCCTGCTCGAAGAGCACGCTCTTGTCAAGATCGGGATAGAAGTAGGGCTTCATCTTCGTGTCGGCGAGGT
This sequence comes from uncultured Prevotella sp., assembly GCA_946415825.1. Lineage (GTDB taxonomy): Bacteria > Bacteroidota > Bacteroidia > Bacteroidales > Bacteroidaceae > Prevotella. The sequence goes on from CAMKUA010000003.1 coordinate 61,843, forward strand.
CCTGCGCCCAGCGCACGAAGTGGTCAACACCCTTCTGCGGACGGTAGGCATCGTAGATCTTCAAACGATAGCCTTGGGCCATCACGTCGTCGCTCACCGCCTTCAGCGCCAGGGCTGCCTGCTTGGTGAGCAGGGCCGTAGGCTCCTCATAGCCGTCGATGCGCTGTCCCACGAAGTTGTACGTGCCGTAGTAGCGTATCTCCAGGATGGCGTCGGGCACGACATCCGTCAGGGTTACAAACTGGCTGCTGTCGTCCGTCGGACTGACAGCGGGACTGTCGTCCTCGCTGCCGCAACAGGTTATCACACACGCGCCGCAGATAATAAATAGGATGGCGGCCATCACCCAGAGTTTTTTCTGTTGTTTCATTGTTGATTCCTTTCTTGTTTATTATACCATATTGTGAACCACACGGCAGCCACCACGAGGCAGGCGATGCCCAGGCCGTAGGCCAATGGCTCGGGCAGGTGGAGCATCTGACGGGAGATGAATACGTAGGTGCTGCAGACGGTGGTCATGAAGAGTGCGGGGATGAGCATGATCCAGAAGTTCTTCTTCTGACGCACGAGATAGACGGTAACGGTCCAGAGGGTGAACACGGAGAGGGCCTGGTTCGACCATCCGAAGTACTGCCAGATGGTGTTGAAGCCGTCGGGGTTGCCTATCTGCCAGATGAGCATGGCGATGCTGCATGCAAAGATCGGCACGCAGATCATCAGGCGCTTCGGGATGGGCCGCTGGTCGAGCTTCAGCCACTCGGCCACGATCAGACGGGCTGAGCGCAGGGCCGTGTCGCCGCTGGTGATGGGCGCAGCCACCACGCCGAGCATGGCCAGGATGGCACCAGCCACACCGAGCCAGTCGTTGCACACGAGATGGACCACTGCTGGCGCAGAAGTATGGAAGCCATTGGTGGCTCCGGCGATAAGCTCATAGCCAGGCGTGGGGTCGCCGTAGAAGAACCAGGCCGACACCGTGGCCCATATCAGTGCCACGGCTCCCTCGGTAATCATCGCGCCGTAGAACAGCGGGCGCCCCATGTGTTCGCTCTTTACGCAGCGGGCCATCAGCGGGCTCTGCGTGGCGTGGAAGCCGGAAATGGCTCCGCAGGCGATGGTGATGAAGAGCGCCGGGAAGATGTTGTCGGTCCACCGATCGGGCTCCGTCGCAGCCCCCATGTTGTAGTAGTGCGTCCACAGTTCGGGCAGCGTGGGCCAGTGGAAGATGAGCCACACCATCAGTGCCCCGGCCATGAACAGCAGCGACATGGCGAACAGCGGATAGACCTTGCCGATGATCTTGTCGATGGGCAGCATCGTGGCGATGAAGTAATAGCAGAAGATGATGATGATCCACATCAGTGTGTCGCCGCCGATGGAGTGGAGGATCTCGGCGGGGCTATAGACGAACACTGCGCCCACCACGATGAGCAGCAGCACGGTGAACACCAGCATCACGTTCTTCGTGGTCTTGCCTAAATAGTGGCCGATCATCTCGGGCAGTCCGGCACCCTCGTGGCGTATGGAGAGCATGCCCGAGAAATAGTCGTGGACGGCTCCGGCGAAGATGCAGCCGAAGACAATCCACAGATAGGCCGCCGGACCGAACTTCGCGCCCATGATGGCACCGAAGATGGGGCCTGTGCCCGCGATGTTGAGGAACTGGATCATGAAGATCTTCCATCCGGGCATCACGATGTAGTCCAGCCCATCGGCCTTGCTGACGGCGGGCGTCACGCGGTCGTCGGGGCCGAATACGCGCTCAACAAAGCGGCCGTAGAAGATGTAACCTAAGACAAGAGCCGCAAGGCTCAGAATAAATGTAATCATTTTTTGTATTTATAATCCTAAATTATTTATTCTTCACTACTTAACAAACACCTTCTTTCCGTTCTTGATGTATATGCCCTTAACGGGGGCGATAACCTTCTGGCCATTCAGATTGTAATAGACATGCTGTTCTGATGGAGAAACGACGATATCCTTAATCGCTGATGGATCGTCGGATCCCTCCCACTCAAACGTATATACATAAGTCTTATCCTTAAACGAAATGGTCACCTTAGCAATATCCCCGTTTGCATTCTGATCGTAGGTGTAGTTATACTCCCATTCCCTATCTTCAGCATCTTTATGCTTAATGCGCTCAAACAGATTATTTGGAAGCTTACCCATATATGGATAGATAGCGAGCAGTTCATAGAAATCATCAAGATGGCGCTCTTGGCCAAAACCGAACAATGCCCTCATCATTGGTTCGGTGGTGATACTATTATAGGTAAAGAGAGAGGTCTCTGTATCTTCGTCATCCAACAGAGTCCACATTGAAAGGTTGCCATCTCTCCATTCCCAACTCTCTATGATGGTATAGACTTCTGAATATCCCCTCTCCTTCTCTTTATTCACAATGCTTGCCAATTGCCCATCTAAATTATAACTAAACGTGCGATCTATATCGATTTCGCCACCATCCAGGGATGTCTTTCCACTGACCACTCTTCCGTTGGATATGGTGTACTCATAGGTATCTCCACTTTCAGTAATGGTGATGGAATTATCTGAATAGGCATACTTGTCGCGAGTCTTCCCATCAATCAGATACTCCTTGATTCTGCCATCCTCATCGTACTTCAGTTCTCCGACTTCAGTATCCTTTCCATCCGTCCACGTGATGGTCTTTATGTGCTTGCCTCCGAATTCAGGCGTCGTGGGTTCGGGTTCCTCTGGAGAGATAGTACCACTCTCTTTATATGTCAGATAACCAGGGGCGCTAGTTCCACCGTCAATTCGAGCATATTCAACATCTGTGTGTTTCTTGTCATATCTGGTCCCTTTGCCACCAACAATTTTCTCACAATTATAAAACATACCTTCACCCGAGGTTACATTCTTTGTATTCCATGAACTTCCAACGTATATAGTGGTCAAAACATCACAACCAGTAAACAAATGTCCCATATCTGTAACTGCACCTGTATCAAATGATGATAAATCAACATATTCAAGATTATCACAATTAGCAAACATGTAGTTCAGATCTGTCACATTCTTAGTATTAAAATATGAAAGATCGGCATATCTTAGTTTTCTACATCCATCTATCAATGTTGACATATCCGTTACTTTGTCTGTTATGAAATGAGACAAATCTAGTTCCTCTATACTTTCACAAAAGCGGAACATACTCATCATATCTTCGACATTTGCTGTATTAAATGATGTGACATTAAGCACCTTTAACTTAACGCAATTATAAAACATGCTCCTCATGTTTACAACTAATTCCGTATTAAAATTGTCGATGTTTAACCTCTCAAGATTGATACACCCAGAAAACATGCTATCCATCCGTTTAACATAACGGGTGTCAAAATGGCTGCAATCCAGTTCCGTTAATGCTTCGCACTCCTTAAACATAGATTGCATGTTTGTAACATTACGAGTATCAAAATGACTAACGTCAATTCTCTGCAATGATTCACAACTTTCAAACATCGCCAACATCGATTTCATCTCAGATGTATTGAGGTTTTCTAATCCAACAATTTCAGTTATATTTGGGCATTGATAGAACCAAAAAGAACCTGACCTTGGTTTGGCATTTTGAAAGGACTCCTCAATAATAACTTTTAAAATATCACCTCCAAATATATGCCAACTATTCTTTAGCCAATCTGATACTCCATCTCTATCTATAGGGGTATTATCTGTGTCATATACATTCTCTCCTTCAGGCTTCTCACCATACTTAAATGTCAATACACCTGTTGATTCATCAAATACGGCATAACCTTGCTCATCTGCCCAAATGTTTAATGACATAAGTGTTGCCACTAATAGCACGAATAATTTCTTCATAATTGCAATTGTTTTAGGTAAGTTGGGGCAAAGATAAGAAGAAATCCCCAAACTTGCAAGGATTTGGCTGAAAAGATGGGTGGTTTGCTGAATATATTTGTGGGAATAAGTAGATTGCCCTATCTTTGCAACAGAAAAATGAAGTACTAATATAAATCTGGAAAACTAGTAGAAAAGGTACCCTTAAGGATGCCTTTTTTTATTTCTTGATATAAAACAAGAAATCAAATCGGGGGTTTGGTTATGTGGAGAGGAATACGTACCTTTGCACCCTCATAGAATTTTTAATCTTAAAAACTCGTCGTGAGACGATCATTTTTAAGTAGTGCTAAAGTTCATAACGTCGTGAGACGGACTGAAATCAAAAAATTTGAGTTCATTTAGTGCCCTTTATAGGGCACTTTTTAAGAGATTAATCGTAAGAACAAAATATAGGTTATGCTTAGATTGTAAGGTAACAAAGGGGCTATTTATAATCTAAATCGTCATAATCGTCGTACATAGGCATTATTATACTTGTTTTCTAGTTCTTCTGCAAAGATACGATTAAGTGAGCAGAAAACGCACATCTTCTGCAAATATCTGCAAAGTTCATCTCGAAAAAGATGCATTCTGATCTTTATAGTTTGATCGCCTTATTGCCTATCTTCAGGATATGCAGTTCTTCTTTTGTAAGTTCAATGGTGATGTCTGAACCATCGGCCACGATGCTTTGCAGGAGCATACCTCGCAGGTCATAGAGTTTGATGCTGGTGCCGGAGGCGACGCCACAGAGATAGAGATGGCGTCCATCCTTATGCCACGACCAATGGCTGTTGTCGATGTTTTCTATGCCACTCTCACCATCCAGGATGGCATTCACGGCCAAAGAACTGCATGCCGGCATGATGAACGAACAGCGCTGACCTTCTATCTGTTGGGTGACGGCTCCACTACTCGAGATGGTCAGGATATTCCATCCTGTGATCTCTTGACCAGAAAGACTCGTTCCCTCAATGGTCACCTCCTTGTCTTTGAAGAACTTTCCATCGAACCGGCTCTGGGAGAGGCGGATGCCGTTGAAGGTCAGTTCCATATCCGTCTCTACGTTTTTGTTGATGGTCAGTGTGATAGGTGAACCCAAACCATAGAAGTCGCCTAACTGCTGATAGAACAGATTCGTGCGACGAGCGAGCCATTTGCGGGCATCGCTGAGTTCATCCTGGTAATTACGGGGCCACCATTGGTTGTGCATGTATAGGCGACGGTGGTAAGCAAACTCATCTTTAAAGCTCTCGTACATCGGATCCCAAATGGCTCTGATACCCTTTTCGTTCAAGAAGTCGCCCATATAGATGGCTGCACGATCGATAAACATACAACTGAAGTCCTCATCATCCATCAGCTGACGGAACAAACGTGTAGCATCCGAGCTATTGGCTCCCCAGTTATGATCGGGGTCGAAATGAGGATTGTAGAGCCATTCGATGATCTTGTAATCCGGTTCTACGCCGTAGAGCCCGAGGGTAAAGTCCATGTCTTTGGCTACGAAGCGCCAACGACCTCCCTCAGTGCGTGGTCTCCACATCATCCAGTTGTTACCTGGCGTATCGAAATTGTTGAAGTAAAGGTTGGCCAACATCAGGTCGGCATACTCACTACAATCCATCCATTGTTCATATTCTGCCATCGTGTGACCATCCTCTTTGCTGAAAGCCATCAGTTGGTTGTAGTTATCCAAGTCGCCCTGCTTCAGGTCCCACCAGTTCTCCACCATGTCGATATCCTCCAATTTCTGGTAGTTCGACCAGATGTTATCCTCGTTGCTTCGCTCACGAATGTTGAGCATACCTTTGTACGAGCCGTTGATATAAACGATGGCAGGTTGCCAGGCTTGCCAGTCGAGGTCAACATGCTTGGCCATCGTAAGCTGGACAATCGGATCGCGCATATAGAGGTAGTCGAAATCATTACCCGAATTACGAAGCATGATACTCTTAAACGCTTTGATGCCAGGCTTCTGATCGGGGAAGAATTCATACTCGAAGTGCTTCTTTCCAAAACGCTTATGGGCATAAACGGCCAACGACTTCAGTTGGGCTCCTCTGGAGGCTCCACCTGCCACTCGCGTCTCACAGAGTTGGTTGATGACTCCTGGTTGCTCCTCACTCTCAAACAACTCCATGTTAATGGGCCGTCGCCAGTTGAATTCGTAATTACACTTTCCTCTCTTATAGCTGCCTTCTACGTAGATGCCAATTTTGGTGTCATCGAGATATTTGCTGTCGGTAGTGATACTGACGATGGGAAATGCCATTTTGCGAGGATGGAAGATATAACTATGTGTGACTGAGCGTGGCGAAAGCCAGCCTTCACAGAACAGTCTGGCGCGGATCACTCTGGTATTGGCAATGGTCAGGGGCGACGTGTATTTGGTGCTGTTTGTTGTTGGCTCTGAACCATCGGTAGTGATATAGATCTCTGTATCTTCCGGACATCCTTCTGGCAGGGAGAGGGTTAGTGTGAGCGACTGACCGTTGGTAATCACCCTGCCTTGTTCGCTGAATACAGGATCGCCCAACACCTTGTCAGTTGTCTTACCACAATTAGTTGCATTCGGCGTGGCCGTCATCTGATAGCCCCACTCGTCGCTACCGTCCGTCTTCCGTCCGTAGGCGATATTAGGTGAAGGCTGTTTCTGCAGATCCACCACTTTGTCTGCTACTTCAGAACCATTGAAGAGCCATACCTCACAACCCTTGCCCGACTCTAAGCGGAAGTTGGTATGTTTTCCTTGAGCCTGTTTGTCACAATAGACGAGGCAATACTGATGTGGCGCCAACATTACGTCAGGTAAAGGCCAGGCTTCCTCTGGCTGATCGCTAATACCCAAGCGGTAGTCCTTCAAATTGACGGCAGACGTCCCTGCATTATACAATTCTAACCAGGAATCCGGAAACTCATTCAAGTCATCCATGACACAGTCAACGTTTGACTGCATCAGTTCGTTGATGACCACCTGAGCGTTTATCGGCATCCAACCAATAAACAAGATCATACATGATAGAATCTTCCTGGACAATATCATCGATAATGGCTTCGTTTCAGTTATGCGCTGCAAAGTTACGAATAAACCACTAATAGGGCCATTAATTGCTTTTTAAAAAACATTAAATGAGCATAAAACGCACATCTTCTGCAAATATCTGCATATAATCATCTTTCTGATTATGACAGCGTTCCTTAGATGTGATATGCATAAAAATGCAAAATGACGGATTTTTATGTTAATGTGCTATAAAAATGGGGCACTAAAGGTACAATTTGACGATTTTTTTGCTATATTTGCGACGACTAGATAATAATAGGAGGAATGCTTATGTCAACTAAAACCGAAATTAAGGAAGAGAAGATGAAGGTCGACACCAAGTTGGCCGAGTCAAGTACCCCCAAACAATTACCGTCGATTTGGTACACTTAAGAAAATAATAGCGCGACACCATCACCAGTGTCGCGCTTATTATTTTTGTAACCAACGGAAACTTGCGACAGATTTTGAAGGCTTGCCCCAGAGATGTCGCAAATAAGAATGGTAGTCGCAACAAGTGAAAGAAGAAATTAGCTAATTATTTGGAATTATTGGTGTCCGATAATTAACTATATTTTTAACGCTTCGGCACCATCCTGTTGATCAGGATGAGGGCAGAGAGCATCAGCGCGATGGCTATCACGATGACAATCACATCGGTGGTCGGGGTAGTGTCCGTTTCTCTCGAGCCGGTGATGTACATCATGACAGGTCCGGTGCATAGCGCGATGGTATTGTTCGCGATGTGGCATATTGTGCTGGGTATGACTCGGAAACCGATCTCCTCGAATATCGGAATCAGCAGGCATGCATATAAATACTTCGTTATTCCTCCGCTATCCGGACTATTGTCCGCCTCCATCTCTGCCCATGTCTCCGGGAACAGGTTGTGATAAGCCGGAAGGTCTATGAGGGAAACCTCAAAGCAGATGTCAGCCACAGTGAGCACCAACAACAGTCCTACGAGTTTCCACATGAGCGACCGCTCAAGGATACCTTTAGAAAGGCTTGCCCACCGCAGCACCAGGAAGAGGATGATGAAGAGCAGTGTTGCCGCCAGATTGATCCATCCACTTATGACGGAGTCTTTGAAATACTCAGTTGCAGCCTGTTCCGACCCTTGCCACACGGAAGGGTGGATAATGGAGAGCACGATCATGCCCGCAAACATGGTAACAATAAACAGCATCGCCCAAATGGCAAACCGCAAGACCGTTTTCAGCAATTCTTTCATATCAATCATCATTTGTTAAGTAGTTCTTTATGTACGCTGCTGCAAAGAAATCAAACGTGGCGCCAGCATGGAGGCCGGGGTTGAGATTGACGCTTTTACGCTCTGAGCGAACCCAGTTGCAATGGCAAACGCCATCAATAATGTGCATACTAATCTTTTCATATTCGTCATACTTATTTAAACTTTGTGCAATGAATCACAACCATTTTCTATTCCACAATCTGGCTAAAAATTGTGTTACTGGCCACACCTCAATTCCATTAAGCATTCTTGGTCTTTCCTCCATTGACAACAAAATCAGTTTTGCATCCGGATGCTCCTCGCTGAAGGCTTTCAGGCCCTTTGTATCGCTCGAAACGACATGGTCAGTCGATTTTACCTCGATTGCAACTTCCACATGATTAGTCAGCGTATCGCAAATCAAGGCATCAACCTCATATTTATTATCAAGTGTACGCCAATAGTTCATGATCTTATCCTCGCCAAAAATATATGAAACGAAAGCTCTCAACTCCTGTACAACAAAATGCTCCAAAGTGTGACCATAAATATCAGTACCAGGCTGTAGTATCCTGCGATGCAAAAGATGGTTGGGGATGGCCACGTCGAAATAATAGAATTTAGGCGATTGTATCAGTTTTCGCTTTATCACCTTAGTATATGCTGGTAAATAGAATCCAAGCATCGTCTCCTCGAGTATAGCAAAATACTCTTTCACCGTCTTAGCAGAAACGCCACAATCCTGGGCTATATTGGTATAATTTACAATCTCAGTAATGCAGAAAATCTGAAGTGCAACTCCTAAAATTCTCTGAAAATCCGAAGTAGGACTATTATTTTTTCGTAAAAGTAGCTTTTCTTGTGTTTGTCCTGTACTTGTTATGCAATCGATTGAAGACATGCTCGACAAATATTTCAGAAAGGGGATGAAAGAAGAGTATCTCAATAAGACGTTGGAGATGATCACTTTTTTGAGGAGTACTAGAATATAACAAAAGAACTAGTAGAAAAGGTACCCTTAAGGATGCCTTTTTTTATTTCTTGATATAAAACAAGAAATCAAATCGGGGGTTTGGTTATGTCGGGAGGAATGCGTACCTTTGCACCTGTTTTTCAACCCACCATGTGGGCATACCATAAAGATATAAGGTATAAGATTGTTTTAAATATGACAGATTTCTGCAATAGGGCATTTCAGGTGATGCCCAATAACGAGAATAAAATCATTCGCTTGGGGTGTTTCTTCAAGCCTTTAAAGGGTGTGCTGATTTGTGAGGCCACTGACGAGGAGAAAGATGATTTCTGCTGTGGCAAGTATATGACCTATCCCATCGTGGGCAACGGATATGAAGTATGGGGCGACTATGAGGATATAGCTACGGGATTTGAATATCTTATCGTGGGCAAGAAGGGCGACACGCTGCCTCTGAAAAAATTGAGAGATGCTGCTGACTATAACGTCAGACATAACGAATGTGACTATTATGACATCCTGATCGACATTGAGGATCAGGGTATCACCGTGACCAACCGTATAGCCACCGACTCTGAAGAGCTGTTGCCCGACATCATTACGCTTAATATAAGGGATTATCATAATGGTGAATTCAAGATTAGCAGTGCCAAGAACAACTATTATGTGCCTTATCGCCAATTCCACATCAGCGATATCGACGATATGCCACAACTCATCGGGGATGATATCTGGTCACTGATGTGGTTTTTCAACCGCAAGCAACTCAGAGTAAAGATTGACGTTCCTGAGGGGTGCCCAGAGTCCATATACCATTTAGAGGACAAGATCAACGACTATCTTCAGAAACCATGGAAAGGACGCCTGGACGACCACTATGAATACAAACGCCCAGACATCTTCATGAAGTCGTAACAGTACTAAAAGCGCAGACCGAAGAAGGTGCGGACGCGCCACTTGATATTTTCGACGGCGAGACTATTCTTATCGCCGATGTTGGTGAAGTTGAACACCGAGAAAAGACCTACGAACTTGTTGCTCCAGTGATAGACTACGGCCCCGCGACCCGTGATGATCACCTCAGGGAAATGGTAGTCAAGGGGCACACGGTCGTCGCCAAAGGTCATCGAGGTGTGGCTATAGACGATGAACGTGGGCAAGGCGGAGATGTGGAGCAGCCACCTCTTGCCGGGCACGTAATTATAGCCATAGCCGGCTCCGATGCCGATGTTGGTCATCTTCAGATGCATCTCCTGCTCCCACTTGAGCGTGGCATGCTGGCCCTGGCCCGAGGCTGCCAACAGAAAGCTACCGGCCGAACGACGCTGGATATAGCTCTGGGAGAAGGCTGCGGGATAGGAGAAACGACGGCTATTGAAGACATAGTAGGCATTCAGGTTGAGCGTCTTCACCGTCAGCATATCCTCTGGCAGCTCGATACGGTCCATACCATCCATGTCGTGCCAACCCTCAAAGTTGTAGGCATCCTGATAGGTCAATTCGAAACCGAAGCGCTTGCCGTAGGAGGTGAAGTTGATTTCATAGTCGTGATATTTGCCCATCATCTTTGCCGGGTTGAGCGAGGCACTGACAGAGAAGCCGAGGTAGTTGACTGCCAGACTGAGGGTGGACTTATAGTCAGCTGTCAGCTCTGAAGTAAAGTGACTGCCATTCTCAACACCCTCGGTCATGATCTTCGTACCCGACTCGTTGATACGGGCCGAGACGGTCCACTTCGTTGAGGGGCGCACGATATAAGCCGAGTCGATGTTTCCCTTGCGGTACCTCTCGGAAAGCATGTTGTCAACACGCTGGAGAAGGTTCTGCGCAGAGAGGGTGGAACTCGCAGCCCCCACCACTGCAAGCAGTATGGTCATGATGACTTTTGCCCGTTTCATGGGCACAAAGATACGAAGATTTAGTGAAACAACGCACGTTTTTGCAATAAAATACGAACGTGTACGTTATTTTATAGCGTATGCGGAAAGGCTTACTCTATATATGGATGACTCTGGGCGCCCTGCTGATGACTGGTTGTGGGGCGGATCAGGCTGTGAAGAAGGGTGATAAATTCTTCGCTGTGGGCGAGTATTTCGATGCTGCCACACAGTATCGCAAGGCTTACTCGCAGACCTCGAACAAGGAGCCGAAGGCCAAGGGCGAACGGGCCATGAAACTGGCTGAATGCTATCGCAGGATCAACTTCAACAGCAAGGCCATCACAGCCTTCAGAAACGGCATACGCTACAAGCAGGATGACTCGCTGACGCACTTCTATCTGGGACAGCTCTATATGATGGGAGGCAACTACAAAGAGGCGGCCAAGCACTACCAGATAGCGATTGATAGTTTAGAGTTGATAGCTGATAGTTATGATTACCTGGTTCGCGCAAAGACGGGACTGAAATCGGCTCAGATGGCTCCACAGTGGAAGAAAGACGGATCGGACTATACCGTGAAGCGCGAGGCACTGTTCAACTCACGAAGGGCTGAATATTCGCCCATGTTGGCCGGTGACCAGAACGACCAACTATTCTTCACCTCAACACGCAACCAGGCACAGGGCGACGAATATAGCGGCATTACGGGGGCTAAGGCGGGTGACATATTCTTCGTACAGAAGGACGACAAGGGCAAGTGGGGCAAGCCTCAGGCCATCGACTCGGAACTGAACTCGGCCTTCGACGAGGGCGCCTGCGCGTTTACCCCCGACGGGCACTCGATGTACCTGACGCAGTGCAAGACCGACCCCGACTACCCACGCTTCGCTCAGATCGTGGTGTCGCAACGCAGCGATGCAGCCTGGGGCAAGCCGCAGGAGGTGGTAATATCGAAAGACACGCTCTACAGCTATGCCCACCCTGCCATATCGCCTGATGGCGAATGGCTCTACTTCGTGAGCGACATGCCTGGGGGCTACGGGGGCTATGACATCTGGCGATGCCGACTACTGAGCGGCGGATCGGTGGGAGCACCTGAGAATCTGGGCGAACGGGTGAACACACCCGGCAACGAGATGTTCCCCACATTCCGACCTAACGGCGACCTCTATTTCTCATCCGACGGTCACCCTGGCCTCGGAGGTCTCGATATTTTTTATATTACAAATCATAACTATCAACTATCAGCTATCAACTATCAGCTAAAGCACCCAGGATTCCCCCTGAACTCGCAGGGCGACGACTTCGGCATGACCTTCGAGGGGCGACTGAACAAGGGCTACTTCGCCTCGAACAGGGGCGACACTCGTGGCTACGACCACCTGTACAGTTTCTTTAACCCCGAGGTGGTGCAGACGGTGAAGGGTTGGGTGTATGAGCAGGACGGCTACGAACTGACAGCTGCCCAGGTGTATATGGTGGGCAACGACGGCACCAACCAGAAACTGAGCGTGAGAGGCGACGGCTCGTTTACACAGGAGATCAAGGCGGGGGTGGACTACGTGTTCCTGGCCACTTGCAAGGGCTTCCTGAACCACCAGGAGCAGTTGAAGGTGGAGGCGGTGACAAAGTCGGAGGAATACGTGTTGCAGTTCCCTCTGGCCAACATCTCGGCCCCTGTGCTGATCGAGAACATCTTCTACGACTTCGACAAGGCCACCCTGCGCCCAGAGTCGCAGACGGCCCTCGACGAGTTGGTAAAGATGCTGAACGAGAATCCCAACATCACCATCGAACTATCAGCACACACCGACTATAAGGGCTCTGACCAGTATAACGAGCGCCTGTCGCAACGAAGGGCAGAGAGCGTGGTGAACTACCTGATAGACCATGGCATCGCCTCCGACCGTCTGACTCCTAAGGGATATGGCGAGGGCAAGCCCAAGCGTATCAAGAAGAAGGTGGCTGAAAGATATGAGTTCCTCAAGGAGGGCGACGTACTGACGGAAGAATTCGTCACCAAACTCCCTGAGGAACAGCAGGAACAGTGCAACCAGCTGAACAGGCGCACTGAGTTTATAGTACTGAGGACAACTTACGGCCTGTTTGATAAGGAAGGTAAACTAATACAAAAGCCAGCAGCAACAGAACCACCCACGGATTGACGGGGACTTCTGCCGTTGGAGCCGTAATGAAGAACACCTCCAGCGAGGTGGCGCCCATGCGAAGGACACTCATCCATCCCAGTTTCACAAGCTCCCAACCGCCAAAGGCGAAGAACAAGCCCACGCCCACGATGCAGCAGAAGAGTGTCCAGAGGTGGGACAGACGATGCGACTTGACCGTCGTCACAGGCAGGTTCTGCATCACACGCTCTGTAAAGCCGTTGTCTTCAATCTGCTGCTGAGCAGCCTGCTTGAAGAATTCCTCTATCATGATATTGTCTTTATCGGTCATAACCATTCTGTTTTAAATAGATTGCTAATTTATCTTTTCCTCTCTTCAGGTGCGATTTCACTGTGTTGGCAGGTATGCCGGTAATCTCGGCTATCTTATCCACCTGATGCCCGTCGATGAGCTGAAGCGTGATACAGGTACGCTCGTCGGGTTTCAGCAGCGACAGGGCTTTGTATAGGTCCATCTTCAGCCCCTCGTTACCTGAGGTGGAAGACGTCCGGAGTGCGCTCGACGTATCGATATCCTCCGTCTGGTGCAACGAACGCAAGTAGTCGTAGTGTACGTTGTAGGCGATGCGGAAGAGCCAGGTAGAGAAACTGGCCATACCCTTGAACTTCGTGATGTTCACATACGCCTTGATGAAAGTCTCCTGTGACAGATCGTCGCTCAACTGTTCGTCGCCCAGCGTCTGGTTCAGGAAGAACCGACGCACAGGTGACTGGTATTTCCTGACAAGCTGGTCGAAGGCCCGCTTGTTGTGGAACACAGCCACCTGGGTTACGAGTGAGATATCACTTAGATCTGCCACAGCTTAATCGTTGTCTTTATCTGTTTTCAATCAGGTTCTTCTCAGGCATGCATATCCACAGCACGAAGTAGAAGATCAACCCGCTAAAAGCCGTGAACAGCGTGAGGAAAGCGTAAGCTATTCTTACCATTGTGGGGTCGAAGTCCAAATACTCGGCGATACCACCGCAAACCCCTGCCCATACTCTGTCGTTAGAGCGCATCATTCGTTTTGTCATAGTTCTGATTGTTTAAATTGTTATTACCACGATTATAATTGTTCACGTTAGCCTCGCGGGAAATAAACCACTTGCCAAGGCCGATGAAGAATACGAGAGCTCCGATGCCGAAACCTATCTTACCGATGAGGATGCCCAGGAAGATGGCGAGTCCGACACCTGTAAACATCTGGCGAAGACCACTCTGATAGTCGTTGGCAACCTCGGCAGCCTCTTCCTTGAACAGGTGATCGGGGATAGGCTGGCCCTTGTCCATCGCCATCTGGGCGATCTTCAGGCGCTCCTTGCGCCTTCTATTGATGAGATAGACCACTCCGATGATGATAATGATCGGGAAGAGAACGAAGAGAATAAAGAGAATGCCCAGAACCATGGCGATACCTGCAAACATTTCTCCTTCATGACCTCCGAACACCTGCTCGAAGACTCCTTTCACATCCTCGTCGGCATAGACTCTGACATTGCTTTTGGCGATGTACTCGTCGTCTTGTGCATCTTCTGATGATGCGGCTGTTGTGTCAGAAAAGGCTTCGATTGCATCCTTTGTGTTCTTTGTAGAATCCACCTGCTCCACGCGTGGCGTGTGGCGGTGCTTCTGTGCTGCTGCGTCGGCATTCATGCTGAGCGTGAGCACCATTGCGATTGCGATTAAACACTTCTTCATATGATTATTAATTTTACTATTTTTACCTTTCGGCTATTAATTTTCTGTTTCTTTTGTCTGTTTGACGAAACAAATCATAAATTAGTTGCAAAGATAGTGGTTTTTCCCATTTTTTTTTTAATTTTGCGCAGAAAATCATCGAATATGGTGCAATTGCCTGAGGACTTTGTAAGGGAGACGCGGTTAGTGATGGGCGAAGAGCGCTATAACCGCTTCGTGGAGGCTCTTAATGAAGAGGCTCCTACAAGCATTCGTCTGAACCCGCAGAAGGTTCAGGCCAGCCAATGCCCTGAGCATGCTGAAGGACGGGTGCCCTGGTGCCATGAGGGCTACTATCTCAAGGGGCGCCCACCGTTTACGTTCGACCCTCTGCTGCATGCAGGCTGCTATTACGTGCAAGAGGCCAGTTCGATGTTCATCACCCACGTCCTTCGGACCCTATTAGGTAATCATAGCTATCAACTATCCACTATCAACTATCCACTAAGTGTCCTCGACATGTGTGCAGCTCCTGGAGGGAAATCGACGGCCATGCGCTCTGTATTGCCAGAGGGGAGCACACTGGTAAGTAATGAGCCCATCGCCAACAGGGCGCAGATCCTGTTGGAGAACATCACCAAATGGGGGTGGGACAACTGCATCGTCACCAACCACTACCCTCGTGATTTCAAGAAGGCAAAGGCTCAATTCGACATGATTCTCTGCGACGTGCCCTGCTCGGGCGAGGGAATGTTCAGGAAGGACCCCAACGCCATTGGTGAGTGGAGCCTCCAAAACGTGGAGAGATGCTGGCGCCTGCAGCGAGAGATCGTGGGCGACGCCTGGGAGTGTCTCGTGCCTGGGGGATTATTGATATATAGTACGTGCACCTTTAATACAAAGGAGAACGAAGAGAACGTGCGCTGGATAATGGAGACTTACGATGCCGAGGTGCTCGAGGTGCCCACAGAGCCGTCATGGGGCATCACAGGATCGCTACTCGAGGATTTTAAGGCGCCCGTCTATCGCTTCATCCCCGGTTACAGCAAAGGCGAAGGTCTGTTTATGGCCGTACTGAGAAAGGCGGGAGACAGCCACGACATACCCAACCACAAGAAAGGTCAGCAGATCTCTCCACTATCAGCTATTGACTATCAACCAGAGCAGTTTCCAAAGGTGGCGCTCTCGTATCAGGAGGCCCTGAAATACTTGAGAGGCGAGGCACTGGTTTTACCTGAAGATACGCCTAAGGGCATGGTCACCATGACCTATAAAGGCATAACCCTAGGCCCGGCAAAGAATATAGGCAATCGTGCCAACAACCTCTATCCCAAGGCATGGCGCATAAAAACCACCCACCTACCCTCTGAACCAGTGGAAATCCTCGTATAATTTTCAATGATCAATATTCAATATTCAATAAATAATGAAACAGTATTTAGACATTCTCAACCGCATCCTGACTGAAGGCACTGAGAAGAGTGACCGCACAGGTACAGGAACCATCAGCATCTTTGGTACGCAGAGCCGTTACAACCTCGACGACGGATTCCCCCTGTTGACCACGAAGAAACTCCACCTGAAAAGTATTATCTACGAACTGTTGTGGTTCCTGAAGGGTGATACCAACGTGAAATACCTGCAGGAGCATGGTGTGAGAATATGGAACGAGTGGGCCGACGAGAACGGAGAACTGGGTCCTGTGTATGGACACCAGTGGCGCTCGTGGCCTGATTATAAGGGGGGAACGATAGACCAGATTCAGTATGTACTGGATCAGTTGAAGACGAATCCCAACTCACGTCGTATGATAGTCTCAGCCTGGAACGTGGCTGAGGTGAACGAGATGGCCTTGCCCCCCTGTCATACCATCTTCCAGTTCTATGTAGCAGGTGATCGTCTATCACTTCAACTCTACCAACGCAGTGCCGATACCTTCCTGGGGGTGCCCTTCAACATTGCCAGTTACGCCCTGCTACTCCAGATGATGGCACAGGTGACGGGATTTAAGCCTGGTGACTTTATCCACACCACAGGTGATACCCACCTCTATCTGAACCACATCGAGCAGGCAAAACTACAACTGACACGTGAGCCCCGCCCCCTGCCTCAGATGAAGATCAATCCCGACGTAAAGAATCTCTTCGACTTCCAGTATGAGGACTTCGAACTGGTGGGCTACGATCCACATCCTCATATTAAGGCGGAGGTTAGTGTTTAGCGGATAGTTGATAGTTTATAATGGATAGTTATGATTAGTATTATTGCAGCAGTGGCTAAGAATGGGGCCATTGGATATAAGAACAAACTCATTTACTGGTTGCCCAACGATCTGAAGCGTTTTAAGGCGCTTACCACTGGACATACAATCATCATGGGGCGCAACACATTTCTCTCTCTGCCTAAGGGCGCCCTGCCCAACCGCAGGAACGTGGTGCTGAGCAGAAGTGCCAAGGTTTTCGATGGTTGCGACGTCTATCCCTCGCTCGAAGAGGCCCTGAAACACTGTACCCCCGATGAGGATATCTACATCATCGGAGGTGCCAGTGTCTATAAGCAGGCCCTTCCTCTGGCTGATCGTCTCTGTCTGACGGAGATTGACGACACCCCGGCAGAGGCCGATACCTTCTTTCCACCCTATAACGAGGGATGGAAAGAAGAAAGTCGTGAGGATCACCCTGTAGATGACCGTCACGACTTCCCTTACTCCTTTGTAGATTACGTCAGAGGCTGACTATTATTCTAAGGTTCGTCGTTTGAGAACACGATATCCGTAGATGGTGACTACCAGAAAACATATCCATGGCAGAACGAATGAGACATTGGTGGCCGGCATATTGCCAATCATCCCCATATCGATCATCAACGCCTGGAACGGGGGCAACACAGAGCCTCCGAGGATGGCCATGATAAGACCTGCGGCACCAAACTTCGCATCGTCGCCCAGACCATCGAGGGCGATGCCGTAGATGGTGGGGAACATCAGGGACATACAACCGCTGACACACACCAAACAATAGACGCCCAAACGGTTCTGGAACAGAATGACGCCTATTGTAAACACCATCGCCAGTATGCCAAAGATCATCAGCAGACGAGCTGGTTTGGTGTATCTCATTAGATAGGTGGCAATAAATCTTGAACAGATGAAGAAAATCATCGCGTAAATATTAAAACGCTGCGAAAGCACCTCTGCACTCTGTTCATCCATGCCCTCAGCCATAAACACACGCGTACCATACTGGATGATAAATGTCCAACACATAATCTGTGCGCCCACATAGAAAAACTGGGCTATCACACCCTCACGGTAATACTTCAACTTGACAATACGACGAACAGTAGCAAATGGATGCACATCGTGGTTCTGATCGCCAATCTTAGGCATCTTCGTAAACAGAATCAGAAAGAAGATGGCAGCAATAATTATACCGATAATCAAGTATGGCGATATGAGCACATTGAGGTCGGCATTCTTCAAGGCCTCGAACTCGGAGTCGCTGAGCAAAGCCCTTTCGTCACTACTCATCGGATTGAGCTTGGCCTGGATGTAGTTCATGGCCACAAACATGCCAATGATGGAACCGCAGGGATTAAAGCACTGTGCCATGTTCAGGCGTCGGGTAGCCGTCTCCTCAGGACCCATGGTGAGGATATAGGGATTACAAGAGGTCTCAAGGAACGACAAACCGCAAGTCATGATGAAATAGGCAATCAGGAAACAGCCATAGACACCAATGGCCTTCGCAGGGAAGAACAGCAGCGCACCAATGGCATAGAGGCCGAGTCCCATCAGCACACCAGCCTTATAGGAATACTTACGGATAAAGATAGCAGCAGGAAAAGCCATACAGAAATAGCCACCGTAGAAGGCTACCTGTACAAGTGTGCCATCAGTTACGTTCATGCGGAATATTTTCGAGAACGCTTTCACCATCGGATTGGTGATATCGTTGGCAAAGCCCCAGAGGGCAAAGCACAGCGTTACCAGAATGAACGGGAGCAGAAAACTCACCCCGTCCTTAGTTATCAGAGATTGTTGCTTATCCATATCACACGAATTTTACGAGAATACGGAACACCTTACCTGGTGCCTCAGACCACTGTTTCATGGCTTCGGGGGCGCCCTCTGGAGCCACCACGTTCGAGATGAGACGATCGACAGGACACTGACCACCCTGCAGATAATGGATGACTGCACGGAAGTCGGAAGGTTGGGCATTACGAGAACCACGAATGTCGAGTTCCTTCTGTACGAATAACTTGGTCTGGAACGACACCTCTGTCTTGGCGTAGCCGATGCACACCACACGCCCTGTAAAGGCCACCTCGTTAACGGCCATCTGATAGGTGACAGGACTACCCACGGCCTCGATGATAACATCAGGACCATAGCCAGAGGTGATCTCCTGCAGGCGGGCATGCACATCCTCCGTCAGGGTGTTGATGGCATAGCTGGCACCCATTTCCTTGGCCAAGGCCAACTTCTCGTCGTCGATATCAGCAGCTATCACCGTAGCACCACGAAGGGAAGAGCGTACAATGGCTCCCATACCCACCATGCCACAACCAATCACCACCACGACATCGATATCAGTGACCATGGCACGATTCACAGCGTGGAAGCCCACGCTCATGGGTTCGATCAAGGCACAGGTACGGGTATCGAGTCCTTCGGCTGGAATCACTTTCTCCCAAGGCAGGGCGATATACTCTCGCATGGCTCCATTGCGCTGTACACCCAGTGTCTCGTTGTGCTCGCAGGCATTTACACGAAGATTACGACATGAGGCGCACTTGCCGCAATTGGTATAGGGATTACATGTCACCACCATACCCGACTTCAATATCTCAGGCACGTCGGCACCCACTTTCTCAATCACGGCTCCCACCTCATGGCCTGGTATCACTGGCATCTTCACCATCGGGTTCTTGCCTAACCATGTGTTGAGGTCGCTACCACAGAAGCCCACATACTCCAGACGCAGCAGAACCTCGTTAGCCTTCAGGTCCTGTTGCTCAACATTCACAATGTCCATCTGGCGCTCGCCAGAAATCTGTATTGCTTTCATTATTCCGACATATTTTTCATATAAGGTAATTCCATTAAGTTCTCGAAGCCATAGAACCTACGGGCATTCTCGCCAAGGAAGAGGCGCTTGTCGTGACCAGACAGTTCCTGAGACTTCAGCACAAAGTCGTACGACATACGATAAGTAATGGCTGTGATGGTGCGAGGATAGTCACTACCCCACATCAGTTTCTCCATGCCCACCAACTCTGCCGCCTCCTTAATGGCACGAATGGCTGAAGGGAATGGATAGAATTCTGAGTTGTAGAGCCAGGTGATACCCCCACTCTCTATCATCACATGCTCATAACGAGCCAATTTCATCTGACGGCGCCAACTCTCATTCTCCCAACACGGTGTCTGTGGGGGATTGGCCATACCGAGATGGCCGATGGCAATCTTCAGGTCAGGATACTCCTGAATGACCTCTTCCAATTCAGAGACCTGTTTGTCGCCATCCTCAAGGGTGATGCTCAGCAACACTTGGCGACGCTCCATCTCTTGGAACATCTTCATCATCTCATCGCTGGTCAAAGGGTTGCCCAATAGCCTATGGCCTGGAATGGCAATACCCTTAAAGCCCTGTTCCATCAGGCTGATAGCCTCCTCGCAGAATCCTTCATGAAGATAATCCACCATACCACAGGTTAGGAAACGACCAGGATAATTCTTTTGGACCTCAGCCAAGTAATCGTTCTGGATGCCATCGATAAACTCCTGCACCACAACGGCGGCAGACACCTGTGCATAGTCCATATTCGACAGGAAGACCTCCGCCGTATTCCGTCCGTCGATGATAAAGGGGGGTATCATCTGCACCTCCTCACCAAGGAATATCGAGCGCCCATTCTTCAGTGAACGGATCTCCTTACCATCCCACGACGTATTCTGCTCGAGCCAGAGATGACTATGGGCATCGATGATTATGAGTTTTTCCATCTTACAAACATCTGATCACCAATAATCTTTTGCACCTCGTCCACAAGTGCCTCGTCCATGGGCTCATTTACATACTGGATGTTCTTCAGCACATTGTCAGGGTTGGCACTACTGAAGAGCGTAGTTGCAATACGGGGATTCATACTGGTAGAGAATTGGATGGCTAGTTTCTCGATGGGATACCCTTTCTCCTCACAATAGGCAGCTGCCTTGGCACAGGCCTTTTTCAGATCCCTGCCTGCTGGATGCCACATGGGAGCACCTCGCTGCGACAACAAGCCCATCGACAACGGAGAGGCATTGATGACTCCCACCTCATGCTGCTCGAAGAAACCCAGGAAATCAGCCAACAGCGTATCGTTGAGCGAGTAGTGACAGAAATTAAGAATACTCTCCACCACCCCAGAATCCGAGTGCTCAATGACCCACTTCAAGTTCTCAGGCTGAAGGTCTGTGATTCCCACATGCCCCACAACACCTTTCTTCTTCAGTTCCACAAGGGCGGGTAGGGTTTCGTCGCATACCTTCTGCAAACCACCCTCCATACCTGCCTGGAACTCGATATCGTGCACATTGATCAGATCGATATAGTCCACGTTCAGGCGCTCCATACTCTCATAGACACTCTCTGTAGCTCGCTTGGCACTATAGTCCCAGGTGTTTACACCGTCCTTACCATAACGACCCACCTTCGTCGAGAGGTAGTATTTGTCGCGTGGAATCTCTTTCAGGGCCTTGCCCAAAACCGTTTCAGCCTTCAGGTGTCCATAATAGGGCGACACGTCGATGAAATTGATACCGTTATCCACTGCTACATGAACGGCTCTGATACCTTCTTCCTCACGGATGCCATGAAACACGCCACCCAACGACGAGGCGCCGAAGCTGAGGTTAGACACCTTCATCCCCGTCTTTCCAATCTCGTTGTATACCATCTTATTTTTTAAGCTTAAATGAATTCTCGATGCTGCTGAGCTCAGCACTGAAGGTCTTGTCGATTTTCAGTCGTTGCTCAATCTGGTTACAGCTATGGATCACTGTAGAGTGGTCGCGCCCACCAATCAGAAGACCGATCCGACTTGCAGGCATCTTCGTATATTTCTGGGCTAGATACATTGAGATCTGGCGCACCTGCACAAGGTCGCGCTTACGGCTCTTGCCCGATACATGCTGCACCTCTACATTGTAGTGTCGGCACACCTTCTCAAGGATGTCATCAATGGTCAGCGGGTGGTTATCCACCTTCACAGCACGCTTAATCACGCGCTCTGCCAGTTTCATATCGACATTTGAGTTATAGACAATCGAATAAGCCATCAGAGAGTTAACCACACCCTCAAGATCTCTTACGCTGCCATTAGCCGTCTCTGCAATAAACTTGATCACGTCTCCAGGAATCTTCAGACCATCGCGCTTGCACTTAGCATTCAGGATGTCGATACACAACTGCACATTGGGCCTCTCCAACTCAGCTATCAGTCCACAGGCAAAACGTGTCAGCAGCCTGTCTTTCATACCTTGAAGGTCCACAGGCGGACGATCGCTGGCCAGAATAATCTGCTTGCCACAACGGAACAGGTGATTGAAGATGTGGAAAAAAGTCTCCAGCGTCTTGGGTGAATTCATCCACTCCTGGATATCGTCCACGATGAGCACGTCGATCGACTGATAGAAATTAATGAAGTCGTTGGTCGTATTATGGCGAACGGAGTCAGTAAACTGCACTTGGAACAAACGTGCACTCACATAGAGCACGCGCTTCTGTGGATAAGTCTCCTTACAGCGCACACCAATGGCATTAATCAGATGCGTCTTTCCACAACCAGAAGGACCAAAGATAAAGAAGGGGTTGAACGTACTTCTACCCGGATGCTCGGCAATCGAGAGACCTACGGTACGAGGCAATTTGTTAGAATCTCCTTCAATATAGTTCTGGAAAGTTTTCTTCGGATCCAACTGCGGATTCAGTGGCTGGGGCGTAGCGCTATCGAGCGTCGTAGGCGACTTGTTCACACGACTTGATGGTGAAGGCTGCTCTATCATGCTGGGGCCTTCGCTCTCCACCTGGGTTACCACATTATGGCCATGACCCTCGTTGGCTCTTACCTCTACGATTCTATAATTAAGCTTAACATGATCTCCAAACACTCGCGCGAGTACCTTACTTAATAGTCCTACGTAGTATTGCTCCAGATACTCAAAGACGTATCTGCTTGGAAGCTGCACCAACAACTCATTTGTATCCTCGGAGTAAGACTCGAAGACGATTGGTGCGAACCACGTTTTGTACTGTTGCTCAGTAACGTTTGCCTTTATCAGTTGAAGGCAGTTGTCCCAGAGCGCCTGATGACTATTATTCATTCGGCGATTGTTTCAAATTATTACTCAAGACGATTAGGTCTTTAGATTTTAACTAGATTTTGTTTGCAGGTGCAAAGTTCGCACTTTTTTTGGAAATATACAAATCCTTAAAAATGGCCTTTGTGTTGACATTCTGTCGTAACTCGCTATTATATCGGCATTTATGATGTTTCACAAAGCAAATTGCAAAATCGAGTGCTTGCAAAAATGCAACTTACTGATTTTCAAATATGTATCGACGAGCAAGAAGGATTAACACTCTTTTAGTTTCACCATTTTTACACCCTTTTTGTTGCCAAATAAGGCACTTATGATAGTATTGACAAAAATTAAGCGTAGGACAAAATTATTTAGACAAATTTTAAATTACTTATCTTTTTTGCCAAACACAGAGAAATGTACATAGCGTTTAGGATGCTGCTTCAGATCGATCATCAGCGAGTCGGCATGCATCATGGTCGCATTCAGGTTATTATAGAGTTCCGGGTCTCTCATCAGCAGCCCCAAAGTACCCTCGTTGCTGTTCAGTTTGGCCGTCATCTGCTCTACATTCTGCAACGTATTATTCACCTTTGCCATCGTTTTGGCAAGGTCCAACTCGTTCAGATTACGTGTCAGGTCGTTGGCATTGGCCAGCATACCATCAGCATTCTTCATCATACTGGGCAGTTGCTGGTTCAGTGTTGTTGCCATAGCATGCAACTGTACTGTCGTCTGGTTCAGACTACCCGTCATCTGGTCGATGTTGTGCAACGAGTTTTGCAGAGCGGGATCAGAGAGCAAGAGGTTCACGTTCATCAGGATTGAGTCGAGTTTGGGCAGCATGGCCTGAATCTGGGGCACCATGTCGGCCACCATTGCCATCGCACCTTTTTGAGGTCCGCCTATGAGGGTATCACCTGGTGTCAGCAAATCCACGGGATTAGGACCAAGAACCAGTTCCAGTTTGATATTGCCCAACAGATCACTGGCAATCTCGGCCTTACTGCCCTTGGGCAACTGCATCTGGTTGTCGAGCCCTATCACAGCCACAATATCATTCTGATTAGTATAGTCGTAGATAATATTCTCTACCACGCCCACCTTGAAGCCATTGGCGTAAATCGGACTCGAGGCTGACAGACCGCTGATATCCTTAAACTTCACGTAATAGTTACGATCAGTCGAAAACAATGACAATCCCTTCAGGAACTGCAGTCCGAAATACAAAACCACCATACCAATGATCGCCATCAAGGCTATCTGAATCTCTTTCCTTTTCATATCTTATTTCATTTTTCTTGCTACGTTCACATTAATCTTCTTACCATCCTTAAAGGCGATGATAAAGGCCTCAGGATATTTCTGGGCAATCTCTCTGCGCAGACGACTGATCTCACTATAATCCTCAGAACTACCAACGGTGTATTTATACAATCCGCCTTCCTGATAGTATGATGTATTCTTCAGTCCCTTCAGACGAGCATCGCCCGCCTTGATCTTCGTAGAACTGGCCAGTATCTGCACCTTATAGACTGGTCGTGAGGGCTTTACTACCTCCTCTACTGCAGGGGGCTGAGGCGTCTCTAAGGGCCTTACCTCTTCCACAACTGGCTCTGGCTTCATCGAAGGCATCTCCACCACTACAGTATCAACGGGCGACTCAGTTACCACCGTATCCTTAGGCTCTTCCACCTTCATTATGACAGGCTCTGGCTTTGGTTCCTTCACCTTCTTTGAGGGCTTAACCTTTATCTCTTCCTGAGGAACGATGTTGGGTATCTCCACCTTCTTCGGCTCTGGCTCAGGGCGATAAGGTATCGAGGCATTCTTATCATATTTCTTCCTATACGCCATAAAGGCATTGAAGAGTCCTGTAGCATACTGCTCCTCAGCAACTTTCGAGATCATATACTGCTCTTCGTCGCGTGTAGTGATAAAGCCCAACTCCACCAGGCATCCTGGCATCGACGAGAGTCGCAACACAGCCAGATTATCCTGTTGTGCACCCATATCCTGACGCCCTGTAGCCCTGCACACATAGCGCTGCATATACTTGGCCAACTGCACGCTGTTCTCCATGTTCTTGTCCTGAATAAACTCAAACATAATATCACTCTCAGGCGAGTTAGGATCGTAGCCCTGATAGGTAGTCTTATAGTCCTTCTCCTGCAGGATAACAGCATTCTCTCGCTTGGCCACTTCCAAATTCTGGAGTACACCCGTATTCTTGCCTGTACGCTTACTGGTGCCCAGCGTATAAGTCTGGAATCCTCGAGCCACCCTACCCCTCGGTAAGGCATTGATATGTATGGAGATAAACAGGTCGGCCTTATTCTGATTGGCAATCTCTGCCCTGCGATACAGTTCTACGAAACGATCCGTCTTACGGGTATAGATGACTTTCACGTCAGGACAGTTGTTCTCAACCATACGTCCGAAGGCCAGTGCGAACTTCAGCGTCAGGTGTTTCTCGTAGGTCACTGCGCCCTTGGCTCCTCCGTCTCCACCACCATGTCCGGCATCGATGACCAATGTAAAGGGTTTATTCGCAGCCTCAACTGCGAAAGGCAAGAAGACAAGAAGGCAAAAAGCCAAAAGCCATTTCACCAACCCTCTCACCTTATTATATATATTCTTATTCACTTACTTGTTTTACTTTTCAAAATGCATTTCAATGCTAGCTCCTTCTGCATCGGCTCCCATTGGGGGATTTCGTTTCATCAATTTCAGGTCGATGGAAATCACCTTTGGGAAAGCCCCTTCCACAGCCTTGGCGATACGCCCTGCCACATGTTCCAACAAGTTGGATGGCTCGCTCATCTCACGCTCAACGACCTGATAGAGCGCCCCATAGTCGAGGGTATCCTTCACGTCGTCGCTCTCCATCGCTGCCTCCAGTGGATAGCCCACTCTCAGTGTTACCACAAAATCGCCTCCCGTCTGGCGTTCCTGGGCCATCACCCCATGCCTTGCATGGAACCTTAGTCCCTCCAGCGTAATATATGAACGCACACTATTCATCTATCTCTGTATCCTGGGCACCAGGCAGATAGCGTTTCAGTGCGCGCTCCACACCCGTTTTCCACGTGTTGATACTCTCATCTTTCAGCGACAGCGATCCTACCAGACGGATGACATGCTCCAAAGGCATCCGATAGCGCAACACACCCGAAATCAGTTTGGCGTAATTCCAATACTCAGGATTGAACTTCTCCGAGAGACCTTCAACCGTAGTCTTATAACCCCTTTTGTTCTCAAACTGGAAATCATAGCGCTTCGTTCCGTCTGGGTTTACCTGCTTCAGGATCTTGCCATGCGTCACCGTCTTAGGAAGGATAATTCCCTCTTCGTCATCTTGCAGACCTGTAAATATTTCGTAAGGATAGCCGTCGAGCAGACCCACGAGGGCCACCCATTTGTCCTTGTTATTCTGGAATCTTACCACATCGCACTCCAGAGCCTGAGGCCTCACCTCCGTTACCAATGGACGATGGTTCTCCTCAGCAGTCATCACAGCTTGGTTAGCCAGTGTCAGCAACTTCTCCGCCATCTGGGGCTTCAAGGCCTTCAGACCAATCTCCAACTGAGCCACCACCTGTTCCTCAGTCAGTTCGTTGCCCAACTTGCTTCCTGCCGTTACCAATTCGTTAGCAATGCGCTGTAACATCTCATTTTTGCGTTCCTTATCCATAACGTCACATTTTTGGCTGCAAAATTAAGCAAAAGTTTTCGATTTCGGAAAACTTTTGTCGTTTTTCTAAAGAAAAAATACTACCTTTGCACCTCGTTATGTACAAACCAATATTCAACTTCAAGCGCCAAGTCCTAGTGTTCCGTCATTTCGGGAACAGGGGATACTCGCTTTTTGCCTGTCTGGGGCGCGAGGTGGTATGCAGCGTACTCTCTGTAGCAACACTGACCTACGCCTCTGCCGAGAGTGTCAGCACACACCCTGTGGTGACAGACTCTGCCTCGATGACAACGGCTTGCGAAATGATGCTCGAGGAAGTCAGTGTGACAGGCTCGAGGGCGCCCCTGACAAAGAGTCAGGCTGCGAGAATGGTAACTGTACTGGAACGTGCTGACATTGCACAGGCTCCTGTACAAAGTATTAACGATCTGCTTAAATATGCTGTTGGCGTCGACGTGCGCCAGCGAGGCCCCATCGGTGCCCAGACTGACATCTCCATTCGTGGAGGTACCAGCGAACAGATTATCCTGCTGCTTAATGGCATCAACATCTGTGACCCTCAGACAGGTCACAACGTGATGGATCTGCCCATCGACCTCAGCGAAATCCTCCGCATTGAGGTTCTCGAAGGACCTGCAGGCCGTATCTATGGCACATCCTCGCTTGTGGGAGCTATCAACATCGTGACGCGTCCCAACCTCTCAACGAGTGCCAACGTGAATATGGAGGGAGGCAGTTATGGCTATGCCAAACTCAGTGGGCGCACAAACCTGAAGCGTGGACACTGGAACAACCAAGTGAGTGCCGGATACAGTCGTAGCGATGGCTATTCACGTTCCAAGTCAGGCTCGCTCAACACAGACTTCAGTGAATCGAAAGCCTTCTATCAGGGGCAGTACGAGGACGATGACCTCACCCTGCATTGGCATCTGGGCATCGCTGATAAAGGCTGGGGCTCTAGCACCTTCTATGCCTCACCACGATGGCAGGCCGACGACCAGTATGAGCACACCACCAAAATCTACAGTGCCATCCAGGGCGAAACCCGTCGAGGCGCTGTCCACTTCTGTCCCAGCATCTACTGGAACCAGAACCGTGATCGCTACGAAGGCTATCGTGGAGAGCCTGAGAAGATGAAATACAACTACAACCGC
Source organism: uncultured Prevotella sp. (assembly GCA_946415825.1). Taxonomy (GTDB): domain Bacteria; phylum Bacteroidota; class Bacteroidia; order Bacteroidales; family Bacteroidaceae; genus Prevotella. Next base: position 89,899 of record CAMKUA010000003.1, read on the forward strand.
ACGGATGTTTATGGTATAAGCCTTAGCAGCTACTTCGACTGGATGGCTGGACGTACAGCCTTTGGTGCAGAGCTGCGCAACGAAGATCTCGTCAGTGGAAACCTCGGAGAGCCCCTCTCGCAGACGCACCACATCAAAGGAACGGATCGTGATTACACACTAGGAGTCAACCGTACCAATATCAGTGGCTATCTCGAACACAACGTGTTGTTCAACGATTTCACCATCTCAGCAGGACTGGTAGCCGTAAAAAACACGTGGAGCAATATGAACATGACCATCTATCCTGGCATCGACATCAGTTATCGCCCTGACATCCACTGGCGGCTCCACGCCTCTTACAATACCTCACTCCGTATGCCCTCTTTCACGGAGATGTACTACAAACTACAGGGCTATAGCGCTGATCCTCACCTGAAACCTGAAGAGATGCAAGCCTTAGAGATAGGGGCTAACTTTCAATCTCCAATCTTCAATCTCCAGTTTTCCCTCTGGCACCATCATGGCAAAAACATGATCGACTGGATCATGGACACCTCGAAAGGCGACGAGGCGATATGGGAGAGTGTGAACCACACAGAGATCAACAGTACCGGATTCGAACTCTCGACAGAGGCCCGTTGGCAAGCGGCAACCCTAAGACTGAGCTATAGTTACATCAATCAGGACAAGAAACAAGAGTCGAACATCGTGTCGCAGTATGCTCTAGAATATCTGCGCCACAAACTCGTGGCCAATTTGCGCATACCCCTTTGGCGATGCCTCGACCTCAGCGCCACTTGCAGATGGCAGGATCGTGTAGGCTCTTACACCGATTTCGATGGCCAAGCCCACGATTATCGCCCCTACTTCCTGACGGATACCCGTCTCACGTGGAAACAACATCAGTGGCAGGCCTACTTCGAGGCCAACAACCTCTTCGACACCACATATCATGACTACGGACTCGTGGAGCAACCTGGTAGATGGCTGATAGCCGGGGTCGGTTTCAATCTGTAAACACAGAAAGAGAGCCTCAATGGAGACTCTCTTTCCGTTTAAAAGCTAGTTTACAGGCAATTAATCGAAGACTATTCGGTGACAATGGGTTTATACTTAGGTACGAGCGCCTTCATGATGCACCATCCAATGAGGTAGGCCACTGCACAGATGCAGAACACCACCATATAGGCGGCAGGCTTGCCCTCGAAACCGAAGAAGGTGTAGGCACCACCCTGAGCAGCTGCCCAATCGAAAAACTCACCAGAACAGAGGTTGATGGCATAGGAGCCAAGTCCACCAGCCATCGTACCAATACCCGTAATGGTGCCAATGGTGGATTTGGGGAACATGTCGCCTATTGTGGAGTAGAGGTTGGCACTCCAAGCCTGATGACCTGCACCCAGCAGACCAATAAGGATGGCTGGCCACCAAGCGCTGTAGGCTCCCAAAGGCTGAGCGAAGAGACCCAACAGAGGCAGACAAGCAAACATCAGCATGGCACGCATACGACCCAGATATGGATTCATGCCAAGTTTCTCAACGAAATAGGTAGGCAGATATCCGCCTCCAATAGAGACAACCGTCACGATGAGATAGAGCGTGAAGATAAGCATGATACCCATAGGAGAGTCAGAGGTGTAGCCATACTGGTCGCTGAAATAGGCAGGGGCCCAGAACAGGAAGAACCACCACACGCCATCGGTCATGAACTTACCCACGATAAACGACCACGTCTGACGGAAGGTAAAACAGCGCCAGAAGGGGATGGTCTTCTCTGTCTTGACAGTCTGGCGATCCTGCACCTTGGCTATGTCGCTATCCTGCTCGATATAGTTGAGTTCACACTGGTTCACATAGTTGTTCTTATGGGGCTTCTCATAGAGCCACATCCACAGACCCATCCAAAGGAAGCCAAGCACACCGATGATGATGAAGGCCAACTCCCAACCCCAGGCTCGTGCCAAGAGAGGAATGGTGGCAGGAGCCGCCAGTGCGCCTACAGAAGCACCGCTGTTGAAGATGGAAGTGGCGAAGGCGCGGTCTTTCTTAGGGAAGTACTCCGCCGTTACCTTGATAGCTGCAGGGAAGTTACCTGCCTCACCGAGGGCAAGCACCATACGACACGACAGGAACAGATACATCGACACTGTGGCAATAGCTACAGCTGCATCGCCAGTGAGTTGACCCAGCTGGGCTACAGAACTATACCCTTCGATCTCCATAGCCGCCCAACCGCAACCTGCATGCAGACAGGCGCCCAACGACCATACGAAGATGGCGATGAGGTAGCCTTTCTTGGTACCCATCCAGTCGATGAACTTACCTGCAAAGAGGTTTGCTATGGCATAGAAGATGGAGAAATAGGCCGTAATCTTACCATAGTTGGCATCAGTCCAATGGAACTCGGGTGCGATGAAATCTTTCCAGGTAAGCGACAGAACCTGGCGGTCCATGTAGTTGACGGTAGTAGCCAAGAACAAAAGGCCACAGATAACCCAACGGAAGTTGGACATTTTGGTAGTTTGAATAGGTGTCATATCATTCTTATAGGTTTTAGTCTTGGAAATATACGCGCTTCACTCGGTTAGAGACGCCAGTAAGCACCTCGTACGAGATAGTGTCGAGGGCATCGGAAAGGGTGGTGACAGGCAGATGCTCGCCAAAGATTTCCACCTGATCGCCTTCACGACAGGGGATATCAGTAACATCGATCATGGCCACATCCATACAGATATTGCCCACATACTCGGCCTTCTGACCATTGACAAGGCAGTAGCCATGCCGATTGCCAAGATGGCGATTCAGACCATCAGCATAGCCTATGGGGATGGCTGCAATCACAGAGTCGCGCTCGATCTTACCCTTACGGCTATAACCCACTGTCTCACCAGCAGGTACATGGCGCATCTGGAGGATGGTGGTCTTAAGTGTAGAGACAGTATGAAGGATGTGATTATCTCGTGGATCGACGCCATAGAGACCTATGCCCAAGCGGCACATATCCATCTGGCGTTCTGGGAAGTGCTCGATGCCTGCAGAATTGTCCATATGGCGCAGAATCTTATGGGTGAAAACGCTCTGGAGCTTGCGACTCCCCTCGTCGAAGAGGGCAAACTGCTGAGCAGAGAAGTCGTCGAAACCATCACTATCAGAACCAACAAAATGACTGAACACACTACGTGGAATAATGGCATTCTGGTGTTTCAGACGGTCAATGAGTTCATCAATATCATGCACAGGGTCAAAACCCAGACGATGCATACCTGTATCGAACTTGATATGGACGGGCCACCCTGTGATACCTTCTTTACGAGCAGCCTTAATCAGTGCGTCCATCAAACGGAAAGAATAGACTTCGGGTTCGAGGTCGTAGTCGAACATGGTCTTGAAGGCTGTCATCTCAGGATTCATGATCATGATATTGGCAGTGATACCTGCCTTGCGGAGGGTGACACCCTCATCAGCCACAGCCACTGCAAGGTAATCGACTCGCTGATCCTGCAAGGTCTTGGCAATCTCTACGGCTCCAGCACCATAGCCATCAGCCTTGATCATGCACACCATCTTTGTTTCGGGTTTCAGGAACGAACGGAAATAGTTCAGATTATCGACTACCGCATTGAGGTTGACCTCAAGAATCGTCTCATGCACCTTCTGTTCCAACTGCTCCGTAATCTGATCGAAGCCAAAAGGACGGGCACCCTTCAGGAGAATAAGTTCGCCACGAAGACCAGAGAAAGTCTCACTGGAGAGGAAATGGGGCACGTCCATAAAGAACTGCTTATCAGCAATCTGTATGCGATCGGCCTGGGCAGAGAGTTCAGGACCAATACCTATAAACTTGTTGACGCCTCGTTTGGTGGCAAGGTCGCTCACTTGCGCATAAAGGTTCTCGGGCGAGGTTCCCGTCTGGAAAATATCGCTGAGAATGAGCGTTCGGTTCTTACCCTCACGACGATTCATAAAGTCGAGAGCGATGTCGAGGGAGTTGATATCTGAGTTATATGAGTCGTTGATGAGCACACATCCACGCTGGCCTTCTTTCACCTCGAGGCGCATGGCCACAGGCTCAAGAAGATGCATGCGATCGGCAATCTGGGCAGGTGTAAGACCAAGATGCAAGGCTACAGCTGCACAGGTGATGGCGTTCTCAATAGAGGCCTCATCGATGAAGGGGATGGTAAACAAGTTCTCTTCATCCTGCCATTTATAGGTGATGCGGGTAGATGTCTCCTTGGTGGTAATCTCCCTGACAAAGAGCGCTGCCTGCTCATCACACTGCGACCAGGCAATCTTCTCACCCTTATACTGCATACGACGGATGCAACGGCTAATAATGTCATTGTCAGAGCAATAGACCATCGCCTCGGTGTCGTGCATCAGTTCGAGTTTCTCCATGCACTTCTCTTCCATCGAACGGAAGTTCTCCTGATGAGCTGCACCCAGGGAGGTGAGCACACCGACGGTGGGTTGGATGATATCACGCAGGGCATACATCTCACCTGGCTGCGAAATGCCTGCCTCGAAGATGCCGACCTCAGTCTGCTCATTGAGCAACCAAACAGAGAGAGGCACACCGATCTGGGAATTATAGCTACGAGGGGAGCGCACAATCTTCTGCGAGGGGAGCAGCAACTGGTAAAGCCACTCCTTGACCATCGTCTTGCCATTGGAGCCTGTAATGCCCACGATGGGTACATTAAATTCATCACGATGACGCTCAGCCAGGCGCTGAAGGGCAGCTAACGTATGGGGCACACGCAGGAAATCGGCCTCAGGATAGATGGTGTCGAAATGCTCAGGCACCTGTTCGACAACGAAGTGACGAACACCTCGGCGATAGAGGTCGCCCACATAGCGATGACCATCGTTGCGCTGTGTTTTCAAGGCAAAGAAAAGCGTTTCCTCAGGGAAACAAAGACTACGGCTGTCTGTAAGCAGCCAACGGATGTTACCCTCACTATGACCATAGCGACGGGCACCTATCAAGGTTGTTACTTTTTCTATACTGTATTTCATACTGCAAAGTTAGGGTATTTTTTCTGCAACACGGCCACTTTTAACATAGTTTTATCCATGAGTACACGATATTCCTCAGAATCAGGGTTGAAGGGGCGATGGTTGAGTACGGCTTTCAGTGGAGCCCACTCCTTCATAAAGGCCTTAGCCTCATCACTGAGATAAACGTCTGAGAGGCGTTGCCAGATATACGCCACAGCCTGATCGGAAGGATGGAGCATGTCTTCCTTATAGAAACGATAGTCGCGCAACTCATCGTTTACGATTTCGTAAGCAGGGAAATAAGTGAGCGACGCATGCAGATTGGAACACTCTGAGATTAATTTTTCGATGGCAAGTTGTAAGGTTGCCTTGGAGAGTTGCGAACCATGATAGCCATACTTACGATAACGGATGGGACTGACAGTAAGCACGATATGCATGTCCGGGTTAGCCGTGTGAAGGCGAGCCACTGATGTGACTAAATAGGCCACACAATCATCAACACCAAGCACATCTTCCCTGAAAAGCGAGGCTGGTCGTTTCTCACAGTTATCCACAATCTCATCCGTCTCTTTCAGGATATATACGTGATTGGTGCCCAAGGTGATGAAGGCTGTCTTTACATCACTCAGTTCCTCATGCGACATACGCTCCACGGTATGGGCGACGCTGGCAGGATTATACATCACACCAAAGGGATTAGCAATGGTGCGATACTTTTCCTCCTCGAAGCGACGAGCCATTTCCGTAGCGAAGCATGAGCCCACAAAAAGTACCTTTTCGCAGGGACCGATCCTAAAGCCAGGATCCTCTATATCGACGATTGTTCTGAATTCCATTAGCTCCTACTGATTTGAAGTCCTGTGGTGGAGAGCGAGAGTTCCACGAAACGGGCATTGCGATTAGAGGGGTGCTCGTTGAGAATCTGCTTGATGCGGGCTGCTGCCTCAGGATCCTTGGCAATCATATAGAGATAACCACCGCCTCCTGCACCTGGAAGTTTGTAGCCCAGACAAAGGTCATCGACCAGACTGGTGAGTGAAGCCACAGCTTCCGGGTTCGTTCCACTATCGAGCTGTTGGTTCTGTTGCCACGTCTTACGTACGAGTTGTCCCATACGGATAAAGTCGTTACGCAGAATGGCGTCGTACATCTCCATCGTATGCTCTTTCATCTCACGCAGCAAACGGAGTTCGTCGCCATGATTAAGGAACATCCTACTGACAATCTCAGCGAGGATCTGTTTCGCTGTTCGTGTGATACCTGTATAATACAAAAGGTGACAGGCCTTGTATTCTGGTTGCAACCACAAGTCTGTGGGGAGCCATCTCACTTGCGGACTCTGGTTGAAACCAGAGCCTGTCTGTAGGAGTTTGACACCTCCCAGCACCCCACCGAACTGATCTTGCCAACCACCACCAGTGGTGAGCATCTGCTCCAGGATCAGCGTGCGACGACCTATCTCGTTCTTATCCCATGCCAGACCACAGAAATCGCTTACGGCACCCAAGACGGTAGAAGCCAGGATACTACTGGTACCAAGACCACTGCCTGCAGGAATGGCTGAGAGCAAGGTGAGTTCGATGCCAGCGCCAAAGGTCTCGAGTTCCTGTCGAAGATCCTGATGCCCAAAGCCTGCCAACACAAGTGCAGCCTTGGGGATGGAGAAAGGCGAGCCTACATGCATAAAATCCTTGAGTTGCTCTTTGGTCTCCACTACCTCTACGGCACCAAGGTCGATGCTACGAAGTACGATTCTCTGTTCCTTAGAGGGACGAATGAACGTCTGCAAGGGGGGCTGACCATTGAGTTCAATGGCAAAGTTGATGACATTACCCCCTTCCATCAGACAATATGGTGGGGTATCCGTCCAACCTCCAGCAATGTCGATGCGCACTGGTGAGCGCCCCCATACAATCTGGTCTTCAGCTACACAGAGGGAGGGACGTTTGGCGTCAGCATCGGTCTTTTGCGTCAAGCCCTCACGAAGCAAAGCGAAAGCCTTTTCACTCTCGCCCCTGAACATCGCATCGTGGATACGTGTCATTAAAGGCGCATCCTCTGACAAAGGTGGAGGCAGGGGAATACCGAGTTTCCGAAACTCAGAAGCTGCATCAGCAAGGTCAAGTTGGTAGAACACACTATGGCTCCAGTTCTTAGCAAGTGCACTCCAGTTCTGCTTCCTGAAAACTTGTCGCTGGGCGAAAAGCCGACGAAGATTGGCGCGCCCGGCAAGTTCGTTGCTGTTGAGGGGCTCATCGATACGATAGCGACGTACCTCATAATCCGTCTCACCCACAGGCACCACGTCGATACACTCTCCTGGTGCCAGTGAGATATCCCAATCGTTCTCAGGGACACCTGTTATAATATGATCATGCGTAAGCACCCATCGCTTACCTATGTGACTGTTCTCTATCCAGATATTGGTGTTCTCCTCTGTAAAACCGATCTCCATCATTGCATTCTGCACGAAAATGGAAGGATGGGGCTTACGGTCGAGATGCATGATCTTCCGCTGGTCGTTCTCCAGATTCTGGATACGCATAGTAGAGGAAATCATCTCGCGCGAGGTGCCAAAGTGGTAGAACTCACCACCTGCCAGGGGAACGATAGCCACACTAAGACTGGAGATATCACCATCGGGAGATGTAGGGTCTTTGCCAAGTGCACAACCAAACTCGCCATAGAGGTCGTATTCCTTACCCTCACTACGGGCGGTCAGGAGTTTAACAGCCTTGTCGCTGAGGAGCCAGATGCCAATATCTGTGAGGTAGTAATGATCTTTCTGAAGTGCGCTGAGTGTCTGGACAGATGGTTTCTGAAGCATCTGTTTCAAGACTGAGGGAGAACGACGGTCACTCACAAACACCCCATGATTTTTGGCTACCGAGGCATCGAGCCACAGACCATAACAGACGACATCAGCCTCAGGGATAGGCTGCAGGGGTTGGGTGGCACGAATCAACACATCACCACTCACCACCATCGTGTGGATAGTCTCTGGCGCCAGAGCCATCATCTTCTCGTAAAGAGGCAACTGCAGACTCAGCAAATTCTGCGAGAGTCGCTGGCCTCGTTCCCAACGAAACACTGGAACAGGCATGAGCACCTTACCCGAAACGGCATAACTGGGCAAGCGCTTGCTCTGACCACCTGCGTGAATGAGGATGCGCTTCTCGCGAGGGAGCCAAGTATCCAGGTCAGACTCGCCCTCAGCACGACAAGCCTCCTGGAGCAGCCATGTGGTTCCTCCACCACTACCGAGGCGATGACCTACCGGGTCGCAAGTACAGAAATAGTCCTCCCGACTGAGACCCGTCACCTCATGAAACTCGCCTACCACGTTTGGAGGCAAAGACAATAGTTTCTTCATTCCTTGCGCCTATTCTTCCACTCTATAAAGACAATGCCCAAAGCAATCAATACAAGGAGAACAAATGCAATGTAGGCGATGGTCTCAGTAGTATCGACCGACTTGGGGAAGAAAGCAAGTTCCACCTGATGTTTGCCTGGCTGAATATGGATGGCACGCAGAAGATAATCCACACGTCCCAGTTCAACAGCCTCTCCATCGACAGCAGCCGTCCACCCAGGGTAGAATATCTCTGAGAATACCAATACCCCACCCTTACCTGAGTTCACATCGTAAGTCAGGCGATTAGGTTCATAAGAGGTGATTGTAACCACACTGGCCGTATCCTGTTCTACAGCCTCGCCCAGCTGACCCTTAAACTTAGCATCAGCCACTGCCTGATGACGCAGGTCGATCTTGCCTACAGCAGCAATCTCCTCATTGGCATTCTGCACATAGTCAATCTGATCTACGAACCATGCATTGCCAAAGGCATAGGGGTTCTGGATAGGCACTGTCTGGCCACCCCCTAAGGGGAAGATGAAATAACGCGTGTTCAGCATGTTGAGCACAGGACAGATGCTATCACCATTGACCTGTGTCATATCACCACCTGCGTCAGAAACAGCACCAATGAGCGACTGGATCTCAGGCGAAATATACTGTTCGATCATCTCCTGATAGCGACGCAGTTTGGCAGCATGATACCCACCAATACTCTTATGGTAATAACTGGTTTCGTTCTCGTTAAACGTGTTCGAGGCAAGATTCAGCACACGGTAGTCGAGCGCCTGGTCACGCAGAATCAGTTCATCAGTCTGTGTCTTCTCCTGTGGAGCCTCGCGCTCTGACTCTGGCACAAACATCTCGTCGTTCAGGTAACGCTTGTTCACCGTCCATAGGTCAACCAGACAGAGCACCAAGATGATGCCGACAGCATACTCCTTCTTCAACTTTCCAAAAGCCACAGCCAGTAGCACGCCTGTACCAACCAGAATGATATAGAACGAACGCAAACTATCGGCAGTAAACACGGCCTGACGCATCTCCGTCAGATTAGCCACCAGCGGTTGGATATACTCAACAGGCAGACTTTGAATAGCGTGCATCTCGCCTGAGGATATAAAACTATCAAAGAACATGGAAGGCATCAACGAGAACAACATTGCTATACCACCCGTCAACAAGAACGATATGCCTACATACTTCATTCTCGGCTTCATCTGCTCTGGTTCGTCGAGGAGTTTCTTCAGGGCCAGCATGGCCAGGAGAGGTATGGTAAACTCGGCAATCACGAGGATAGAGGCTACCGTACGGAACTTGGCATACATAGGCACATAGTCGAGGAAGAAATCGGTAAAGCCCATGAAGTTCTTACCCCACGACAAGAGAATCGAAAGAATGGTCGCTGCAAGCAGAGCCCACTTCATCGGCCCTTTGACGATAAAGATTCCTAAGACGAAGAGCATCATCACGAAAGCGCCCACATACACAGGCCCCGATGTACCAGGCTGCTCGCCCCAATACTGTCCCAGTTGCTGGTAGATGGGTATGAAATCGCTCTGTGCCTTCTCCATCGCCTTCTCGTTCTGAGAAAGAGGCATCGACGCCCCACCCTTGGTATTGGGAACCAGCAATGTCCATGTCTCACCGATACCATAGCTCCACTGGGTGATATAGTCACGCTCCAGTCCGCTACTGGTCTGGTTAGCACTGTTGGCCTTCACCAGTTCGCTCTTACCACGCATCGACTCCTGACTATACTGCCAGGTGTGGTAGAGGTTCGACAGGTTGATGCACAGACCTATCAGAGCACCGACCACACACACGCCAGTGGCTTTAAGGAACTGTGCCATCTGTTTCTTCTGGATGGCTTCCACCAGCCAGGCAATCACCATGAAGAGGACTATGAACAGATAGTAATAAGTCATCTGCACATGGTTGGCGTTGATCTCGAAAGCAGAGAACACCGCCGTGAGCAACAAGCCCCACAGATATTTGCCCCTGTAAGCCAAGACAACACCTGCAATCATCGGTGGCAGATAAGCCAGTGCCCACACCTTCCAGATATGTCCTGCGGCAATGATAATGAGGAAATAAGTGGAGAAGGCCCAGATGATACTACCTAGTGCAGCCAGATGCTGACGGAAGTCGAATGCCCTCAACAGGATGTAGAAACCCAGGAGATAGGCAAACACGAACCACACGTTCTCAGGCAACCACAAGTGATAAGCATAGATGGCCTTCGAGAGCAGGTCGGTAGAGCCATACGACGGTGCCATCTGGTAGGTGGGCATACCGCCGAACAAGGCATTCGTCCAACGACTGCGCTCCCCCGTCTTCTGCAGGTATTCGATACCCTCCTGACCTGCTCCACGCCCTGCCGAGGCATCATGACGATACAGGATACGCCCCTCGATATCGGCAGGGAAGAAATAGGCGAAGGCCAGAATGGCAAACAACAGCACTGCCAACAGGTCGGGCAGGCATTTCTTCAATAGTGTCATAACTTGCAAGTTTTGTTATTTGCCTGCAAAGGTACAAATTTTTAGGCACGGATTACACGGATTTCACGGATTTTTTATAATTTTGCAGCGATTATGGAAGAAAATATCATTACCAGTGTACAAAACGCCCGTATCAAGCACGTGGTAGCCCTGCAACAGAAGTCGTCGCTCCGTCGCGAGGAGGGACTCTTTGTGGTTGAGGGCCAGCGTGAAATCGAGCATTGCATCGCCTGTGGCTACGAAATCGTGGAGATGTTTGTCCTCGAAGGTATTGCCGTCGATGACGAACACATTGTCGTCACGCCTCAGGTGTACGAAAAGATGGCTTATCGCGAAAGTACGGAAGGTATTATTGCTGTGGCCAGATGCAAGCAGCATCGTCTGAAGGATCTCAAACTTAAGGAGAATCCTCTGATGGTGGTGCTCGAGCGTGTGGAGAAGCCAGGCAACCTGGGTGCTATCCTGCGCACGGCAGAGGCTGCAGGGGTGGATGCTGTCATGGTGTGCGACCCGCTGACGGATCTATACAACCCCAACCTCATCCGAGCCAGCATCGGAGGTGTGTTTAGTGTGCCTGTGGCCGTTTGCACCTCCAAAGACTGTATCGCCTTCCTTAAGGAGCACCAGGTGCGCATCCTCACGGCCCAGCTACAAGACTCGTACGACTATTACGACTACGACATGCATGGAGCTACCGCCATTGTCATGGGTACCGAATCCACAGGCCTCACTGAGCAGTGGCGCGAGGCAGCTGATGCGCACATCCGCATCCCCATGCTGGGGCGCCTCGATTCGCTCAATGTCAGCGTCAGTGCTGCCATCCTGATGTACGAGGCCGTGCGCCAGAGAAACTCAAAATATCAGAATTATGTATTTGGAATGTAAGATATGAAAATAGGAATGATTGTAGCAATGGACAAGGAACTCATGCAGCTCCGTCCATTATTCCCAGAAGACAAGGTAATCCTCCAGAAGAGTGGGATTGCCACCGTCAACGCTGCCATACAAACAGTGGAGATGATCCGTCAGTACAAGCCCGACTGCATCATCTCCTCCGGTTGTGCCGGTGGCAACGGCGATGATATCAATCTGCAAGACGTGGTGGTGAGCTCCGAGCTGACCTACCACGATGTGTATTGCGGAAAGGCCATCGACGACTCCACCGTCTATGGACAAGTGCAAGGTCTGCCAGCCCGTTACAAGGCCGACCCTTATCTGCTCGAAAAAGCCCTACTTACGGGTGCCAAGCCCGGTCTTATCGTCACAGGCGACTGGTTTGTTGATTCCAAGAAAAAGATGAGCGAGATTGTAGAACTCTTCCCCGATGCAAAAGCTGTCGATATGGAGAGTTGCGCCATTGCTCAGGTGTGCCATATCTACAAGGTGCCGTTTATCTCGTTCCGGGTGATCAGCGACATCCCCCTACGCGATACCGATGCCTCCCAGTATCATAACTTCTGGGACACCATCGCCGAGAACTCTTTCCACGTCACCAAGACGTTCATCGAGAGCCTGTAATTTTCAATTCTCAATTTTCAATTTACCAAATGGAAGTCATACAGAGTTTTACAATTGACCACACGCACCTGAAGCCAGGTATTTACGTGTCGCGTGTGGATAAAGGCTTTACGACCTTCGACCTGCGCATTACTGAACCCAATAAGGAGCCCGCTGTTGCCCCTGCTGCCATCCACAGCATCGAGCACCTGATGGCCACCTGGTTCCGTAACTCTCGTGCCAAGGAGGATGTGGTATATGTGGGGCCGATGGGCTGTCTCACAGGTATGTACATCATTATGCTGGGCAACTACACCGTTGAGGACATGCGCCAGCTCACTATCGAGTGCCTGAAGTGGATCCTCACCCAAGACGAGGTGCCTGCTACCCGTCCTGAGGCCTGTGGCAACTACCTACTTCACGACCTCCCCATGTGCAAGTGGGAGAGTGCCCGCTATCTCGATCGCCTGCAGAACGATTTCCACTGCGAATACACCAAACTCCAGATTACCCTCGACGACGGCAAGGTCTTCGCCGACGCCTAGCAACAAGAATCCCCAGCCTGACAAGACTGGGGATTATCTGTGATCAGAGTTCTTTCTCAATGGCATCAAGCACAAGTCTCTGACTGCTATCGCCGCCATTAGCCTGGACTTTGGCCTTCAGCCTCTCCAGATCGCCTTTGCCGCCAATCTTGGCAATCACCTTCACAGCCTGCGACCGTCCCAACCAGTTGGCGTTAGGATCGGTGGCAATGTCCATCATGACATTCAGGAACTCCCCACTTCTATAGTATGTGGCCTTCGACAACCATTCATCATAGCCTTTGTCATTCCTGTGCTGTAGTTCTCCAATGGCAGTCCATGCAGGGATGTCCTTCGAACGAGGCGTCTTCTTCAGATAGTTCATAGTGGCCTCGTAGGCAGCCTTACTGGTGTTCTGGTGCTTGGGATAGTTATACCACATCGTGTAGAGGCTCCTCAGACAGTAGCCATGCAACTTATACTGACTGGGATCGTTGAGCACCTTCTCGAGTTCAGGTACCAACGAGTCGTCGCCGAGTTCACCCACATTACTCAGTATCGAAGAGCGCACGTCCTTATCGTTGTCGTGCATCAGTGTCAGGGCAGCATCCTTCACACCATTTGCCCCAATGCTCCAGGAGTTACCAACAGCCAGGGCAACGGCTCTACGGATGTTCTTGTTCTCGTGGTTCACCTTCGAGAGGATGAACTGCGACACTTCGGGCTTCTTCATCTCGTTCGACAAGGCCTTGATACCCTCCTTGATGACGAAGAGATCCTTCTCATTGTTAAGCACACTGAGTATCTTGGCTATATCATTATCCGAAACACCCGTAAGGCTCATATACTGCATCATTGCCACACCTCTTACCTGAGGGTATTCGCTGTGTATCAGCATATCTCTGATAGCACCAGCCGTAGCAGGTGCCTTATGGCTCTTCATGGCTTTTGCTTTGGCAGAACTCACGAAGTTCTTCTCAAGTTCGAGTGTCTCCTGATTGATGGGCACCTTGGAATAAGCCAGGAACAGAGCCGCATACTCGGGCTCCGACAATGCCTCGAACTCTGGCGAGGTCACCATACTTACCAGACCTTCCTCAGTGAATGGCACACTATTCAGGAGGTCCATCGCCCTTCCGTCGTCCTCAAGAGTCACTTCTACGGCTTCTGCATTTGTATCACGGGCATTCGTGCTAGCATTGGCCTGAGAAGCCCCCTTGCCACCACACGACACCATCATACAGACCGTTGCTGCAAACGTAGCGATTGTCATAAAACACTTTCTCATCTTCATTTTTCAATTTTCCTTCAAGCAACGTCGGCCCTGATAGTTCACCTGTCCCTGATGCTCCAGATAGTCCATGATCAGTTTGGCCGTAACCACTCCAAGGCTCTCACCCGGATCCTGACGATTCGTAGGACTAACAGCTACCGAATAACTGTTCGAGATCACCTTATAGGTCTTCTTCAGGTTCAGTTTCTTACCGTCCTTTCCATAGAGCACGAGTTTCTTGATCTTCTGTGTAGCAGGATCAACGGCATATTCTGCCGTCATACCTCCCACATAGGGGAAGCGCTGGTTGTCATTATCGAAGCATGATTTCAGCATCTCAGTGAGTTCCTTACCTGTGACGTGCAACTCCACCGCATCGTTCTGGAAGGGATCCAGACGAAGCACGTCGGCAACGGTGAAACCACCAGCCTCGTGAGTCTCGTAGCGCACGCCCCCGGCATTCTGATAACTCAGATCTGCCCCCGTCTCAGCCACATATGCATCCACCATCAGGCACCCGAGTTCCTCCTTGACTTCGAAGGGAGTCTCTGCCGTAGCCAGCACACGAAGGAAAGCCGGGTTCTCAGAGAAATAGCGCACCAGTTCGGCAATCACCTTATTCTCGTTCTTCTCGCCACGCACGGCGATATTCTCAGCCGTACGACTAACCACCTTCCCGTCTTCCACGACGACGGTGCTATGGGTTATCTGCTTCAGTCGGTTCACGTTCTGGGTTATGAAGACATTGTTGTGCATCTCGCCCCCATTCAGTTGGGTATGAGAGTGCCCACCGATAATCATGTCCACCCATGGCAACTCCTTTGAGAACGCCACATCGGTATCGTAGCCCAGGTGAGAGAGCAGGATCACCACGTCGCACTCCTTACGCAGGAACTCGTACTGCTTGATGGTCTCCAGAGGGTCGGTGAAACTGATCTCCGTCATACGGGCAGGATGACTCTCAGGAACACCCATCGAGCCCAACTGTACCACACCGATCACACCGATGGTCAGACCGTTCCTAAAGAACTTCGTATAAGGTTTCAGGTGCATGTTCCACTTCGGGTCAGGATGCACATTGGCGCCAAGCGTGGGGAAGGCCGAAAGGTCTATCAGTCGGGCAAGCCCATCCTGTGCCGAGTCAAACTCGTGGTTGCCCAGTGCCGTGGCGTCGAAGCCCACCTGGTTCATCAGCACCACCATCGGGTAGGCAGGAATCTCGTACATATCGTTCAGGGGGTCGCCCGAACGGTTATCGCCTGCAGAGAGAATCAGCAGGTCGGGATAGAGTGCACGCAAAGAGTCGGCGATAAAGCCAAGCCGGGGGAAGCACTCGATAGCAGCATGCATATCGTTGCCCGAGAGGATGTGCAACTCCTTCCTCTCTGCCGAGGCCGTCATAGTCATGGCGAGCATCAGCCCCCATGTCAGCAATGATTTCTTCATGATTTATTAATTTGTTTTTTGGTTTCCTGTTTAGGTAGCTTGAATTTTATCACCTCGTGCTGCGAGGCAGGTGCGTCGAGGTCTATCTCGTGCCCCGTGCGGTCATATACCGTCAGGGTGTTCACGAGCTGGGTGTCGAGCCCTTTCCATGCGAAATAGCTGAGGAGCGCATGGCGCACCTCAGCTCCTTCAAACACGTCGATGTATTTACGGTTTACTTTCAGTCTCATCTTTCTTGATCGAAGTATGAAATCGACTATTTCAGGTTGAAGAATGGGAAGAAATACATCACGGCCACTCTTCGCACATCCGTCATTCTCTCGGCACGGCCGATGATGGAGCCATTCTTGCGGATGTCGCCGTTCGACTCAATGCGCCCCACGATAGAGCCATTGATGCGGATATCGTTGTTCGACTCCACCCTACCGATGATAGAACCATTCTTACGGATGTCACCGTTCGACTCGATACGGCCTTGGATAGAACCGCCTACACGGATATCGCCATTCGACTCAAAACGTCCTACGATGGAGCCGTTGATACGCACATCACCGTTCGACTCGATCTTACCAACGATGCTACCACCCAGACGGAGGTCGTCAGCCATCGCATTGATGTTTACCGTGAGCAGCAGGGCTACTGCCATAACCACTCTCAAAAAGCCAGATCTCTTCATTGTCTTAAATGTCTTTTTTGTTATTAATTACGGTTTTTATCACTATCTGCGTGCAAAGGTACGAAAAATTTTTGGTTTTTCCTTAGAATTTACCCTGAATCTTTTCTGCAGGGATCTCGATAGGAGTCTCAATGCCGGGCCAGTAGAACTTCTGGGGCTGGGCGCCACTCTTATTGTCGCCCTTGGGAATGCTCTGGCGGAAGGCACTCTTCACGACGTAGTACTTGCCACCCTTCTCGTAGAAGGTCTTGAACTGCATCTCCTGCACACTCTCATACTTCTCCTTCAGGTCGGGATAGTTCTGCAAGGGAAGCCCCTGCCAGGCAGCTGAGGTAGAGTAAGTGCCCAGAATCTTCGTGGGGGCGAGTTGCTGCTTCACCTTGGCATTCACCTTAGCCTTATAGTCGGCCACAGCCTTGGCCTGACGGTTCTTGTCGGTAAGGTTGTCGAGCAGATAGTTCTTGTTGATGATATCCTGCACGTAAGCCTGTTCGGCCTCAGCCTTCTTCTCCTCGGCACTCTTCTCCGTGGCACCCGTACGCTCCATATACAACTTCTTCACGCGTGCAGCCTCTGCCTTGATGGCGGCGATGTCCTTGGCGGGTACAGGATTACCCGTCTTCGACTTCTCGGCAGCACGCTTCAGGTCGCCGGGTATATTTTCATTAAAGATGTAGAGCACATGGTTGGTGTCTTTATAAAAATCGAAGGTCTCCGTATTGCCCTTCAGATAGCGGAGCACCTGGATGACATATCTTGCAGCACTCCAGGCATTCTTAATCTGCGAGGTCTCCCATTCTTCCATGCTACCATACTTCCAGAGGATGCGTCCGTTCTCCGTCTTGTCGAGGCCCAGATATTTGTCCATACCACCAGCTGCCTCTGCCGCCAGTTTCTCCTGCTCCCGGGGATGATCTCTCACGTAGTCGGCCTTCACTCTCTTCTCCTGTGCACTCTGCGTGGTTTCTTTCGTCACCACCTTCTTGGCCTTGTTCAACAACCCGCCTAACTGTGCATTGGCATTCATGTTCACTGCAAACAGCATGGCTACCGCCATCGCCAGTTTCGTCATGTTACTCATACGCTTCATTGTTCTAAAGATTAATGTTAATAATTAATGGTTATTTTCGATTCTCGTTCTGCTTTAATTTCTGAGCGATGCGCTTCTCAACGAGTTCCTCTATCATAGGCTGGAGTTCAGCGATACGCTCATCGACCATGCGCCTCACCAGTTTTTCCTGGTCAGCCTCATGGCCCATCAGCAACTCCAAATACTCAGAGGCGAAAGCCATGGCTCGTTTCTGTCGCTCGGTCTTTTCCATTTCTGGGTGCAAAGTTACGACAAAACGGGCTTAGTGTAGTGAACATTTTCTTCCAAAAAGCAAAGAGTAACCATACATTTTGTTACAAAATGCAGAAAAGGGGCTTTTTTCAGGTGTTTTTCTATCCTTTATATTGCGAAGGCGGTACGCCGTAAGCCTTGCGGAAGGCGCGTGTAAAACTGGTGGTCTCTTCATAGCCGCATCGCATGGCCACCTGCGATACCGGCATATTAGGCGACATGGTGAGCAACTTGGCGGCGCGCTCCATCTGGATGGCAGAGATAAAGGCCCTGGGCGAGTCGCCGGTCACCTTCATCAGGCGACGGCGGAAGGTCTGCGTACCCATATTCAGTTCCGAGGCGATATCGTCCACACCATAGCGGCCTGTGGGCAGACCGTCGTTCACGGCCTTCACCACGCGCATCAGGAACAGGTGGTCCTCCGTTTCTTCCTCAGGCTCTGCCTCGGGTGCCTCCTCGGTCTCTACGGGAGCCGTCTGCACCCCTTCCCCAGCCTCCAGGGCAGCTGAGAGTTCCTGTATCTGACGAATCAGTTGTTCGGTATGCTTCTGTTCCCTGCGGCGCATCCACTGGTAGAGCACGAATCCGGCAATCAGCAGGACCACCACGATGCCGGCTCCCACCATCAGCGAACGCTGGTGGGCCTTCTGCATCTCGTCGTTCTCGGCCTGCAACTCATCCACACCGTATTCAGCAGCATACTTCGAAAGCAGTTCGCCCGTCTTCTCGTCGTAGAGCGAGTCGCGCAGTTCGTTATAGCGGTCGTTGTGCTGCATGGCCAGTGCGGGGTCGGTGTCACGAAGGGCCTGGTAGAGCCCCTTGCGCGAGGTGGCCTCGTTGAAGAGGTCGTGCTGTTGGGTAAAGATAGCCAGAGCCTCACTGAAATAGCGCACGGCGGCAGAGTCATTCTCCTGCCTGTGCATCATCGACCCCATCTGGTTACAGGCAATGCCGAGCGAGTGCAGGTTACCACTCTCCCTGAGTCCGGGGATGGCCTCTTCCAACGCCTGTCGGGCCTCGTCGAAGCGTTTCAGGTCGATCAGTGCTGCAGCGCGCTCCGCCTGTCGGATGGCCATTTTGTCGCTTCGCCCCAACTGCTTCTCCATCTCGTAGGCCTTCGTGGCATAGTCGAGGGCCTGCTCCTCCTGCTTCAGGTGGTGATACACCTCCGAGGCCATACCGTGGAGCACAGCCAGTCGCTGGGGGTTGTCGGCCTTCTGGGCATAACCGATGGCTTTCAGGATATATTTCTCTGCCTCCCCAGGCTGGCGCATCGACATATAGATGCCGGCAAGGGTGTTGAGCGACGACGAGATGGCATCGGGATCGCCCGAGGCCATGTCGATGGCATTGCAGCGCTTGGCGTATCTTACGGCCTCGCCAAACTCGCCCTTCCTCACGTGGATCAGTGCCAGCAGACTGGCACAGTCGGCCACATCGGCCGAGTCCTTACACTGCGAGAGGGCCTCGAGGGCCAGTTTCTGGGCCTCGCCGTATTGTTGCTGGTTGTAGAGGCTGTCGGCTTTGTCGTAGATGGCATCGATACCTGCCAGTACCGTCATCGGCACCAGCATCAACACCATCACTATACAGCCAAACCTTTTCATATTCCTTTAAGCATTAAGCTTTATGAATTCTCAATTATCTTCAATCCTTCAATTCTTCAATTCTTGATACTTCGTATCGAGTCTGCTCACGCTCGGCATAGCTCAAACAAGTTTGGCTCTGCTCTCGCTTAATCGCAGCCTTCAATTCTTCAATTCTTCAATCCTTCAATCCTTCTTGATGGATGCCTTTTTGCGCTGATCGTGGTCGAGGATGGTC
>CAMKUA010000004.1:0-81432 GCA_946415825.1 uncultured Prevotella sp.
TATGCACCTACATGATTAGCAAACTCACCAGTAGCACGGGTGTTAGAACGAGAAGGACCGAAGCCCCAATCTACGTTGGCACCTACCTTACCAAAGGCCTTCTCGAAAGCCTGAGCGTAAGCCTCTCTTACTGCCATTTCATTCTTCTCAACGACGGCGTTCTCGTCGTAGAGATTCTCCTTTGAGCAACTGGTAAATGCAGCGCATACTGCGATTGCTGCAATTCCACTCATCAAATACTTCTTCATTTTCATAAAGTTTTTAATGTTAATAATTTGGTTATCTAATATTATAATATGTTATCGATTTATTATCCTCCTTGAGAAATGTGCTGCAAAGATACGAATAAATATAATAGGTAACAAAAATAATTTGGTTAAATGATGTTAACGATTGCACAAACATTGGTATTTTGCTACATTTCGTATATAAAATGATAATTTTTGCAAAGTTCGCCTTCACTTAGGGCTAAGCTGATGGTTTTTTAGAAAAATAAGGGGCATCTGCTCGCGCAGGCGCCCCTTTTTGCAATGAATGTATTCCTTTATTTGTTCTTTTACGATGCAAATTAATAGGTGCTTACGACCGTCCTCACAAAGGAGATCTTAGTCGCAGTGAAGTTCTTACCTTGCAAGTCAATCCACCAATCTACACCATTATCGTTACCTTTATCGTATTTCAGTGCACTTACAAGATCCTTGCTGATATTAGTATATTCTATATAGCCCTTTGTGTCGAAATGGCTGTCATTGCGAACAGCGTGGTAAACATCAACAATATGCTTCCATTGCCCAGTCAAGAATTGGGCTCCATAGTCATTTCCTGCATTAGCATTTTTTGTACCATAAATTCTGATGGTATAAGTATTGTCGGGCTGGTTATCTTCCATCTTAGCAAAAAGATTCTCATATATGAGATGATTCTCTGGATAGTCGTTAAGGTACATGCCAGCATGTGCCCAAACCACCGTCTCGGTCTCAGTGACCTCAGTTGTACTTTGGCTAAGTTTAATATTTGTCGTATAACCAACGTAGTATTTGGTTCCATCTACATCATACAGATCCAATTTTGCGTCGTTGCCGTTATCGCTGTAGATGTAAGCTGTGTTGGGAGACTGACAGAAACTATTGTCATTAGTTTCACCTTTTGCCCATGCGTCGAAACCTGGATATGCAAGGGTGAACATTCTGCGCTCGCTGGGCCACTTTGTACCAATAGGCAAACAGAACCTATGAGGTACTTTGCCCGGCTCAGCGCGTAAATCGCCTACAGCCTGCATGTTTGAGCCAAATTCTGTAGGATCTTCAGAGGATGCCCACAATACGGAGATGGGTATGTCGTTAAGGGTAATCTCGTGATCCACACCTTTGTTCTTATCTGCCTCTATCAATTGATTTATCAGGGCAGTAATGTCAATCTCACGATAGGTCTTGTGACCAGGATTTGCTTTCATGTTATCCCATGTTACCGTGACGTTAGCGTGGTCGTCAACGGTATTGACCATCGTGGTCAATCCAGGCGTGCCATCGAATAAATCATGGATATTCCACTGGTATAATAACTTAGCAGGGATGGTACCTCCACCTGCCAGCATACAGATGTCAGCCTCATATTTATAGGCTGTCTTATTCTCCATATCACCATCGTTTATTCTGTCGAACTCGTATGTACGCCAGATTCTGGCATCGAAAACGACATCGTTGAAGTCAAGGTCTTCAAGGCCAGCTGTACCAAGGTCCTCACAGAACACACGGCCCTGAGCTACAATCCTCTTATGCTTATAGTGCTTCTTCGTCGTTTTATTATAGTTGACGATTTCAGGAAGATTCGTTTTGTTGATGGTTAATACGATGTCGTTACAGTCGTAGTCACCTCCATACCAGTCTTCCAGTCCAACAGCGTATGTGCCATCCGACAAGGTTGCTACAGCACTATAGTATCGACCGTCAGAGTTGAGTGACTTGTTGGAATACATAGTAGTTGGGAAGTCTGGATTGACGATATAGAACCCCAAACGATAGCCTACAGGGATTCTCAGAGTAATTGTCCTACCTCTGACTTCATTAACCTGACCGTTAAAACCATTATTAATAAGTTGATCACACGTTTTACCATCACCTAAACGAGGATTAACAGTCGGTGTTTGCCAATTTCCACTACCAGCAATACCATACTGGAAAAGCAAGTTGTTAGTAACATCATTTTGGATGTTGTTTATCAATGGAACTTCTACACGGGTATTGATACCAGATGAAGGATTATAATAATAGTAGCCAATCTCGTCTTGTCCAGAAGTGGTGGCATAGACAAAACTGAATGTAATTTCACCCTTTGAGACGAACTCATAGTCATTCAATTGGCCTCCAGCATTTTGGCTTTCAGGAAATTTTTGCTCGATAATCTCCTTAATCTTATCAAGGCTAAAATAGGTGAAATCGTTATTGCCGCTGATGGAATAACCACCATCCAAACCAGCACGAGTTTGGGCGCGGGCAGGAGCCTCCTCCGCTTCAAGCTCAGAAACAAGTGTTCCTTCAAATCCCCAATTCTGGTTGGGATCGACTTCACCACCAATTAATTCTTTGAATGCCTGTTCATAGGCCTGTGTTTTCTGCTGCACAAGGGGAACATAGTCCACATCGTGATCAGCACAACTGGCTGCAAAACCACCTGCGACAAGAGCCAGTAATCCGTTAATCAAATACTTCTTCATTGCAATAATACTTAAATAGAATGTTACGTAACTTAATAAACTAAATCGATTTGGGTGCAAATTTAAGCAAATTATTGGGAATTTACACCAAAATTCATGTTAAATTCTGTAAAACCACGCATTTCATGATGTGTTTGTCCAGAAAAATTTGTAATTTTGGCGCAAAATATTAAAGAAAATACGTATGAAACATCTTCAGTGGGCAGCGCTCGTTGCCATCTCGATCATGATTGGCATGAATGTGTCATGCAAACGTGAAATGTATGATGAAAAAAAACATCAGGAATATATAGATAGTGTTTCGCCCGTGGATACAATCGATGCGAATCATACATGGATTCTCACCAAGTCGAAGACGATACTGATTCAGGCACCTGATACGGGCGGTGTGCAGATTGTAAAGATACTGACGGCCAACCCCAGAGAGAGTGGCAAGGCGCAGGTGGTGGGCGAGGCATGGGCCTCTGCTGGTGAGCGATTCCCTATGGCACTGACTTATCCGAACACCTTCTCGACACTCTATGCGGCTCTGGTGGATAGCACAGGGAATTACAGTATCGTGCAGTTTTACCCCGATACAGAGTCGGTGATTGGTTTCAACGACCTGATTGTGGACCATGAGAAGGTGTCGTATGAGCCGAGGCCGATGCTCTATACCTATGGTTTCGAGGAGGATTATCCCGCCCCTGGCGATTTTGACTATAACGATGTGGTGCTGAGGGTGTCGCAA
This sequence comes from uncultured Prevotella sp., assembly GCA_946415825.1. GTDB lineage: Bacteria > Bacteroidota > Bacteroidia > Bacteroidales > Bacteroidaceae > Prevotella. The sequence continues at coordinate 3,444 of CAMKUA010000004.1, forward strand.
GAGCGGACTGGAGAGCGCGAGATGCGGTTTGAAGTGCAACTGGCAGCTGTGGGAGGAAAAAAGCAGATTGCTGCCGCTATCCGACTGGTGGGCTTTAAGGCCAGCGATATCGAAAGTGTAAGTACAGTGGATAGTTTATCGTTTAACAGGACGAACGGCCAGAACCTGCCAGATCAGATTAAGACGGTGGTCAGGAGTGATAACAGGTCGTTCTATGAGTCGTTCCTGTCTTCCGGGCGTCATGACGAGGCTGTGCTCAACCTGTTTGGCGATGCCCACTGGGCTACTGGCGACTTGCTGGAGGAGAACTTCGGCATGATGAAGCGTAAGAAGTATAATGTGTCGAAGAGCGTTGGCGATGAATATGCGCAGTTTGTTCCTCGCACCATTACTTATGTCGTTACCTTTAAGAAATCGGACGGTCTGAACGACTTCTCGATGGAGAAGGTCGATCCGTTTATCATGGAGGAGTTTAATAGTGGTGTTTTCGAAATTCATCAGTATGCCTTCCGCAATGCCCAGGTTCTCTTCAACTATTCTCCCTCAAGAATTAAGAGTCTGCCTTGGGCCCTCTGCATGCCGAAGGACGACTTCCGCTGGCCATTAGAGGGTATTAACATTGGCTTTATCATGAGCGAGGTGCATACGTATGGCGCCTACCAGACGATGGGCCACTCATTCGGTGAATGGGCCATGGATCGCAACAGAGCCCTTGACTGGTACGAATATCCTTCGGAGAACCAGGTGTTCTAATAAGAAACGATTTTGGTCTTTGTAGCGTTGGCGCTGTCGTACCAATCGACGGCGCTTTGTACGTTGGAGCCCCAAATGCTGAACTGCGGGTAGGCAAGACCGATGTTACTGGCCTCGTAGGGCCAGAAGAATTTGCCTGCTCTGTTGCCATTGACAACGATGTATAGTGGCGCTGAGCCCAGTGTTGTGGGCTGATTCTCAACGATAGCCTTGCCTTCATTCTCCTCGAGGCTCAGGCTGAAGTTGAGCTTGTCGATGCGGCCAGTGCCGTTGTTGAATGGAATCTCACCCAGTTTACGGAATACACGATTGACAGTGGTGTTGTTCACAGGCGTGGTAACAGATGTACCAATGGCAGCATGGACTTCTTCGCCAAAGGCTTGGCCATTATAAAGGACAGTGGTTGAGATGGTATTGCCCACACACATCACCTGCACACTGGAGAAATAGGTGCCGTCGCCAAGATCGATGGGGGTGCTGACACGAAGCACGACATCATTATAATCGAAATCCTTGGTAGCAGACTGCAAGGTCTCGAAGAGATAGAAGATACCGCCAAGGGTTGGCATGTCGCCTGTGCTTTGGGTGAGGAACATCACGGAGGTGTAAGAGGGGGCTGTGCTGTAGGTACAGGTCTGGCGGTTGGTGTCAACGCCTGCAGCCAAGGTGGCTCCGTCGATTCCCACTAAGCAGTATTTGCCATCTACCAGTGTCCATTTGTAGTTGTCCACATTGAGCGTCTTGCCTTCACAACCGTTCATCCAGTAATAGAGCATACGAAGGTTCTGGTAGCCAGGGAAACTCTCCAGAAGCTTGCCAAGGCCCACGCCTCGTTTGTCGCCGTCATAGGCATTGATGGCGCCATTGGTGAAGACGGTGGGGAAATTATCGGGTACAATCAGTTCTACATGGTCGAGCAGATAGGTGCCTGCCACGCCATCGGTGGTGATGCAGTTGGTGCAGTTGTTGACTTTCAGCACGGCATTGGCCTTGAACCCGTCGCCAGAAGGTCCTTGCACACCGTAGTTGTTGATGCTGATGTCGCCCAGGCAGTTGATATAGGCTGCATTGCCCATATAGAGCACCTTCTCGCCACTGGCATCGCCATTCAGCGTCAGCGTCTGGCAATCGAGATAGCTCCTGTCGTCCATCTTAGAGGCATGACTCAGCCTCAATTCACTCTTGGCCCTTATATAACTGGCATTTTCGATGGCGAGGTTATCGCCAACAAACTCTGCGAAGGCACCGCCTTTATTAGCGAGCAGGCTGGGATAGCCACTTTCGTCAGCCTCGCAGGTAATGGTCGTCTCGCCCAGATTACTGTAGTTGCCGATAGTGCCGGTGTTGTAGAACGTACAGTTGTTGAGGTGGACGTTCTTGGCAGTGATGGAGCCTGCATTATAGATATAGTTGCCGGTGTTGGTGGTAAACTCTAACACACCGTCGCCTATAATCTCTCCGCCAGGGAGGACATAGACGAAACCGCCGTTCTCTTCAGCCACGGGAGTGGTGGTGAGTTTGAAGTCTTTGGGAACCACGAGGGTGCCACCAGGACCCACAATGAGGACATTGTCACGTAGTACTTGCTGGTTGAACGTCAGATTCCAGGTGGCCGTCACATAGACAGACTTCTTGGCAAAGGTTCCCAGACTGGGAATAAAGCCTGTGAAGTCGGAACTGACCTGGAAATGCACTTCGTGCTCGTCGTCGAGCTCCACTTCGTCAGTGGGATTTACAAGTTTGCCGGTGGTGTAGGCAGAGAGGTCGGGCAGGTCTGGCACATACACGCTCCAGATATTGCCGGTGGTGGGGGTAAAGGTCTCCCCGTCTGAAGGACTCTTGCCTGTAAAGTTGAGTTGGGTAGTGCCCTCGTTCACAGCGAAGGGCTTGCAGACGGCATGTCCGCTAGCATCGTAGCAGGCTGCATAGAGCAGAGGGGCATTAGCCGGACGGGCGACGCTGATGGTCTTCGACTCGCCGGACTTCAGCTTGGCCATTCCGATGAAGACGGCTTCCTTGTCGAGGATGAGAGGCGACTGGGAGATATAGACCGTATAGGCGGCATCGTTGCCAAAATCAACCGTGATATTAATATCGGCATTACCCACCGTATTCCAGTCCTGATGACTGTCGATCTCTTTACTACCCATCACCAGGGCCTTGAAGTTATCGACAAACTCTTTTTCCGGCGTAGAAGAGCCAGTATCTTTTTTGCAGCTGATGGCAATGAAGCATAGGGTTGCAGCCACTATACATTTTATCCAATTACTCCTTCTCATCATAAAATAGTATAGCCTTTTAGGAAGCGGTGTGGACCAGCCAGGGCTTGAACCTGGGACCTCCAGATTATGAGTCTGTTGCTCTAACCAACTGAGCTACAAGTCCGGGATTTGGTGTGCAAAGTTAAGGGAAAAACCTTAAATATCCAAATTTTTACGCTAATTCTTTCGCTCTGCGGCCATTTTTTCGTCACTTTGCCATAAAAGATGGCGAAATTACTCTGTCTCGGCAAAAAAAGAAACGAGTTTCTTTGTTTTGCGCCCGACTTTTCGTAACTTTGTCGCCCAATGGAGACAATTTACCTCAATCAAACCCCAGGAACGCCTGTCAGTTGTGTGGCAACCGTCGGTATGTTCGACGGGGTGCATCGTGGTCATCAGCACGTCATCAGTAAGGTGGTGGAGCAGGCCAGAGAGAGGGGGCTTAGTGCGACTGTTATCACTTTCGACAAGGCGCCCCGACAGGTGCTCGACCCTTCGTTCCGTCCACAGCTGCTCACTACTTTGCAGGAAAAGGAGGCCGTCATCAGGCAATTAGGGGTGGATACGCTCGTCGTTCTTCCGTTTACCAAAGAGATGGCACGACTCTCTGCCCAGGCTTTTATGCAGCAGGTGCTTCATGACCAGTTGCAGGCGAAGATACTGATAACGGGTTACGACAACCGCTTCGGCCATGATCGCACTGAGGGCTTCGACGATTATGTGCGCTATGGCCAGCAGTTGGGTATGTGGGTGTTGCGTGGCGATGCGAAACTGATGGACGACGGTGAGCGGCCAGTGAGCTCGTCTGTGATCCGTCAGCTGTTGGCCGAGGAGGGGCGTGTGGACCTGATGCCGCATTATCTGACGCGCTACTACCAGTTGCAGGGAACGGTGAAGCCAGGCGAACATATCGGTCATCAGTTGGGTTACCCCACAGCGAATCTGGAACCCGACGAGGCCTGTAAGCTGATTCCTGCCCCAGGTGTCTATGCCGTGTGGGCTACGCTGGAGGGCGAACTGCAGGCGAGGGCTGCGATGATGAACATCGGGCACCGGCCTACGTTTGACGGGCATCGCCAGACTTTGGAGGTGAATATTCTCGACTTCGATGGCGACCTCTATGGACAGACGGTTTGCGTCTCGTTTGTGAGTCGCCTCAGGGCAGAGCGGCGCTTTGAGTCGCCCGAGGCGCTGACGGCTCAACTGGTGATGGATAAAGCACAAGTAAAAGACATATTAAGATGAAAAAAGCATTCATATATACCTTAATATTTATAGGTATTCAGTTTGTGGTCGGTGGGTTGGTGACACTGGCATTCCAACTATCTGGTGGCAACGGTACAGGAGCTACGGCTCTGATGATCACGTCGGCAGCGGCAAGCATCGTGACGGTTATCGTCTTCTTGGTGGCGAAATGGGCTATTGTCTCCCGTCATTGGCTACAGACGCGCCCCTGGTTTGTCCTTTTTTGGTGTGTGGTGGCCTCACTTGGGGCCTTGGTCCCCTCGATGTGGTTGCAGGAACTGATGCCTGAACTGCCTAATACTGCAGAGGAGGCGTTTGATATGATTATGAAGGATCGCTTAGGTTACTTCGTCGTCGGACTGTTTGCTCCTTTGACAGAGGAACTGGTGTTTCGTGGGGCTATCCTCAAGGCTCTGCTCCAGTGGAAGCCTAATCCCTGGGTGGGCATCGTCATCTCTGCCTTGCTCTTCGCCCTAGTCCACATGAATCCGGCACAGATGCCTCATGCTGTCTTGGTGGGACTGCTCCTGGGATGGATGTATTATCGCACTGACAGTATCATTCCGGGTGTGGTGTATCACTGGGTAAACAATACGGTGGCTTATGTGATGTACAACCTCTATCCCGACCCTGATATGACGTTGCTGGAGCTCTTTGGTAGTCAGCGGTCCGTATTGATGGCACTGGCTTTCTCGCTGTGCATCTTCCTCCCCGCATTGTATCAGCTGAACCTGCGACTAAAGAAATAGGCTGGCAGTTTATCCTGCCAGCCCGATTCTCCTTTAGTTAGTATTAGTTAAAAATGAGAGAACGGAAACTTCCCAGTTTCCTTTATTTAGAAAAGCATAGAAAATAATCACTCAAGAATGGTGGAGCTCTCCGTATTGACAGCCTTGATGCTGTCGGTGGCATTCTCCGCCTGGATGGTGCTCAGCACGTTGACGGTGTCGGCATCCTGTTCGTGGAACTTGGCATAGGCGTCTTTCGGATCGTCCCATCCCCATTCCCAGGGTGCCTGAGCGGCATTGCCCAGCGTCAGCACGATGGCCACGATGGCTGCAGCCCTGAACAGCGGCATCAGCCGGTCTTTCAGCGTGACGACCTTCGCCTTGGGAGCCTCACCGATCTTCTCCAAGATGCGCATGTCGAAATCCTCACCCAATGGCTCTTCCTTCTGGCTCTCATAGGTGAACAGCGCCTTGTACTGCTGAAGTTCTGCGGGCAGGTCCTCCTGACTGAAGAAGGTGCGCAGGATGGCCTCTTCCTGCAGTGTGGTCTCACACTGCCAATAGTGCTCTAAGAGTTGTTCGATGTACTTATAATCCATATTTCTCTGTTTCAATATACTTTTGACGGATGGCCTGACGGGCGCGGAAGATGTTGATTTTCACCTGATCCTCACTGATGCCCATAACGGTGGCAATCTCTTTATAACTCTTGCCCTCGAAATCGCGTAGCTGCATGGCTGTGCGCTGTTTTTCAGGCAACTGACTGATGAGGCGGCGTATCAGCTCGATGCGGTCTTGCTGCATGGCCTGCTCTTCAGGGTTGGAGGAGTAACTTCTGTCGGGGGCATCAACTGCCACCTCGTCGAGACTCTGGTTCTGACCTTCTGTCTTGCGCGTCTTGTCGAGCGCCAGGTTCCGGCAGATGGTGAGGCTGAAGGCTTCGATGGATTCAATCTCGTCCCACTGGTCTCGCCTGTTCCAGATCTTGATCATGGTTTCCTGTACGACATCCTCAGCTTCCGCAGGGTTGAGAGTGATGCGGAGTGCAAGCCTGTAGAACTCGTTCTTCAGCGGAAGGATATCGTTCCGGAAATTGATCTTTTTCATCCTCTCTTATAGTAAGACGATTGAAATGGGGGAAAGTTACAAAAATAGTCGATTATTTATTGTTGGCGGTGTTAATCCGTACCTTTGATAATCGTACCTGATTGTCCGTCGATGGCTGTGGCGAGGGTGATTACCACCTTTTTCACGCCTGCATCGATGGCAGAGAGGGCATTTTCGATCTTGGGAAGCATCCCGCCGCTGATGGTGCCGTCGGTCTTATATTTAATAAAGTCCGCGCGCGTTATGGTCGGGATGACACTGTCATCATCGTCGGGGTTGAGGAGCACGCCCTTTTTCTCGAACGAGAAGATCAGGGTGACGTCGAAATAGGGTGCCAGGGACTTGGCAGTCTCCGAGGCGATGGTATCGGCATTGGTATTCAGGATATGACCTTCGCCATCGTGCGTCAGTGGGGCCATGACTGGGGTGATGCCTTCTTCGATGAGTTTGCTGAGCATCGCACCGTTGGCACGATCTACATCACCCACGAAGCCGAAGTCGATACCGTCTTTCAAAGGGCGCTTATGACTGCGGATGACATCGATGTCGGCACCCGTCAAGCCTAATGCGTTGACGCCATTGGCCTGCAGACGGGCCACGAGGTTCTTGTTCACCAGACCACCATAGACCATTGTTACCACATTGAGCATGTCGGCATCGGTGATGCGGCGACCTCCCACCATCTTTGACTCGATGCCGAGACTGGCGGCTACCTGAGTGGCACGACGGCCTCCACCATGCACCAACACCTTCTTACCCTCGATCGCACTGAAGTCTTTCAGGAGCTGCGTGAGCTGGGCCTCGTCCTCGACAACGGCTCCACCCACCTTAACTATGGTCAGTTTCTCTTTCACCCTTTTACCTTTTTACTTTTTTACCTTTACTCTAGATACGTATATCCGTAGAGCCCGCTGCGATAGTTCGAGAGGAACTCCTTACCCTCGTCGAGTGTGATCTTACCCTGCTTGACGCTCTTGGCCACCCATACCTCCAACTGGCGAACCAGTTTCTTGGGATTATACTGTACGTACTCGAGTACTTCCTCCACCGTTTCACCATCGATAATCTGGTCGATATGATAGGTGCCGTCTTTCTCTGAGATATGAACGGCGTTGGTATCGCCAAACAGGTTGTGCATGTCGCCCAGAATCTCCTGGTAGGCTCCTACGAGGAACACACCCAGATAATAGGGCTCGTTCTTCTTCAGTGAATGGACGGGCAACGAGTGGGTGTTATGGAGGTTGGTAGTAAAGTTGGCTATCTTACCGTCGCTGTCGCAGGTAATGTCCTGGATAGTGGCATTGCGTGTGGGGCGCTCGTCAAGACGCTGGATGGGCATGATGGGGAACACCTGGTCGATAGCCCATGAGTCGCTGAGGCTCTGGAAGAGTGAGAAGTTGCAGAAGTACTTATCGGCTAAGAGCTTGTCGATCTTCATCAGTTCCTCGGGGATATGCTTCAGACTCTTGGCCAGGGCGTGGATTTCGTGACATACGCTCCAATACATGGCCTCGACCTCGGCACGGGTCTTCAGATCGACGATACCATGCGAGAACAGGTCGAGCACCTCTTCGCGTATCTGCTCGGCATCGTGCCAGTCTTCAAGCACGTTGCGAGGCGACAGGTTGTCCCAGATATCATAGAGGTCCTTTACCAGTTGATGCGAATTCTCATCGGGCTCAAACTCCTCAGGCATCTCAGGCAGCGAGGCCGTTTCCAGCACGTCGATCACCAAAACGGAATGGTGGGCAGCAAGAGAACGTCCGCTCTCTGTGATGATATTGGGGTGGGGCAGGTCGTTCTTGTTGGCTGCATCGACGAAGGTATAGATACAGTCGTTGACATATTCCTGAATACTATAGTTCACGGAACTCTCGCTCGAAGGAGAGCGTGTGCCGTCGTAATCGACGCCAAGACCACCTCCGCAATCCACGAAATCCACGTTGTAGCCCATCTTGTGCAGCTGGATATAGAACTGCGAAGCCTCGCGGAGGGCTGTCTGGATACGACGGATCTTGGTAATCTGACTACCGATATGGAAATGGATCAGGCGCAGACAGTCGCGCATGTCCTTCTTGTCAAGAAGATCAAGGGCCTCCAGGAGTTCTGCACTCGTCAGTCCGAACTTCGAGGCATCACCACCACTCTCTTCCCATTTGCCTGAACCTGAGGAAGCCAGTTTGATGCGGATACCGATATTGGGTCGGATGTTCATCTTCTTGGCCTCTCGGGCGATGATCTCGAGTTCGTTCATCTTCTCTACCACAATGAAGATGTGCTTACCCATCTTCTGGGCGAGCAAGGCCAGTTCGATGTAGCTCTGGTCCTTGTATCCGTTACAGACGATGATAGAGTCGCTCTGGCACTGCATGGCAATCACCGCATGCAGCTCTGGCTTAGAACCGGCCTCCAGTCCTAAGTTGAACTTACGACCATGGGAAATAATCTCTTCGACCACAGGCTGCATCTGGTTTACCTTGATGGGATAGACCACGTAGTTGTCACCCTTGTACTGGTACTCCTCGGCAGCTTTCTTAAAGCAACTCCAAGTTTTCTCGATACGGTTGTCGAGAATATCGGGGAAGCGAAGCAATACTGGGGGTGTCACATCGCGAAGGGCCAGTTCGTCCATCACTTCACGCAGGTCAATCTGCGTCTGGTTCTTTGAGGGCGAGACATAGACATTGCCCTTGTCGTTGATGCCGAAATAGGATGTGCCCCAACCGTTGATGTTGTAGAGCTCTTTCGAATCCTCAATGGTCCATTTCTTCATAAGCGGTTATTGGTCTTTGTTTCAGATATTGTGGGTTTATATGTTCAGCAGTTCGCGGATCTTATCGACGCTGATCTTGATTTTCTCGTAGTTGTCCAACAGGTTGACATCGAGGGTGTAACGGGCTTTGCTGTAGAAGGGCTCGCGCTTTTCCAACTGCTCGCGGATGAAGGTGATGAGCTCGTCGGGCGTCTTGCCCTTCAGCAGTGGGCGCTCCACCTTGGCCATCAGCAGGTGCTTGTACAGCACTTCGGGGTCGGCCTTCAGATAAACCACCTGTCCTTGCTGGTTCAGATAGTCCATATTGTCGAAGAAACAAGGTGTGCCACCACCACAGCTGATGATCACATTCTCGAACTCGGCCACCTCGTGGAGCATGTTGTACTCAATCTTCCGGAAGCCTTCCTCGCCACGCTCAGCGAAGATCTGTGACACACTCTTCCGCATCCGACTCTCTATATACCAGTCAAGATCATAGAAGATGATGCCCAGCTCTTTCGAGAGTGCCTTGCCGATGGTGGTCTTCCCTGCCCCCATGTAGCCTATGAGGATAATCCGAGTCATGTCAACTCTTCTTTTCGGGAACAGCGTTGATGACCTTCATACACTCCTCGTAGGTGAGTTGGGTGGCCTTCTCGTGCATAGCCCTTGGCAGACGATAGTTCTTGCCGTCATAGGCCAGGTAGGGACCATAGCGGCCATTGAGCACTTCCAACTTCGGATCTTCGAGGAAGATCTTCAGGTGCTTTTGGTTGTCCTGCTCACGCTTCTCTTCGATAAGGGCGATGGCCTCTTCGAGGGTAATGGTCATCGGATCGGCATCCTTAGGCAGGGAGGTATATTTGCGGTTATGGAGAATATACGGGCCGAAACGTCCTGCACCGATGGTGACTGGCTTGTGCTCGTAATCTCCCAGTTCACGGGGCAACTTGAAGAGCTCGAGTGCCTCGTTGAGTGTAATCGTCTCCAGACTCTGGTCCTTGGGCAACTGGGCAAACTGCGGCTTCTCCTTGTCGTCGGCAGTACCGATCTGTACCACCGGACCGAAACGGCCGATCTTCACGAAGACGGGACGACCGCTCTTCGGGTCGGTGCCGAGTTGGCGCTCACCGGCCTTATGCTCATTGCGACTGTTCATGGTCTTCTCCACTTCTGGGATGAAGTCGTCGTAGAACGTCTGCATCATATCCGTCCAGGTCTCGCTGCCCTCGGCAATCTTATCGAAGTCCTGCTCCACCTTGGCGGTAAAGTTGTAGTCCATGATCTCGTTGAAGTTTTCCATCAGGAAATCGTTCACCACAATACCGATATCCGTGGGGATCAGTTTGCCTTTCTCTGAACCGACATTCTCCTTGCGGCTCTTCTGACTGATCTGCTTGCCCTTCAGTGAGAAGATGGTAAACGGCTGGTCCTCACCTTTCTTGTCACCCTTTTGCACATACTCGCGCTGCTGGATGGTGGAGATGGTGGGAGCGTAGGTGGAAGGACGGCCAATGCCCAGTTCCTCCATCTTATGGACGAGACTGGCCTCCGTATAGCGCTGGGGACCCTGACTGAAACGCTCTGTTGCTATCACCTCACGACGGGTTAACTCCTGACCTTTCTTCAGCGGGGGCAGGATATGTCCAAACTCCTCCTGCTGCTCATCATCCTCCGACGACTCGCGATAGACCTTGATGAAACCATCGAACTTAACGACTTCACCCTGTGCAACGAACTGCTCGTCTGTACCACTGACGCTGATGTTGGCTGTGGTCTTCTCAATCTCAGCATCGGCCATCTGACTGGCAATCGTGCGCTTCCAGATCAGTTCATACAGGCGCTTCTCCTGTGCAGTGCCCTCGATCTCCGACTGATCCATATAGGTAGGACGGATTGCCTCGTGGGCCTCCTGGGCACCCTTCGAATTGGTGTGATACTGACGTGTCTTACTGTAGTCCTGACCATACAGACGGGTAATCTCCTCCTTGCTGGCACCCAGACAGAGTTTAGAGAGGTTTACAGAGTCGGTACGCATATAGGTGATACGTCCGCTTTCGTACAGGTGCTGAGCCACCATCATGGTCTGCGAAACCGTAAAGCCAAGTTTACGGGCTGCTTCCTGTTGCAGGGTTGAGGTTGTGAAGGGGGGAGCAGGTGTGCGCTTAACGGGTTTTTTCGTGACACTCTCTACGGTATAGACTGCCTCCTTGCATTTCTCCAGGAATGCCATGACCTCTTCTTCTGTCTTGAAACGGTTGGCGAGCTGGGCCTTCACCTCAGTAGCCGAGCCATCGGCATTTGTGAGGGCGAAGATGCCGTTGACATTGTAATAGACTTCACTCTTAAAGTTCTGAATCTCTCTCTCACGCTCCACAATCAGTCTGACGGCCACACTCTGCACACGTCCGGCAGAAAGGGCGGGCTTTACCTTGCGCCAAAGCACTGGAGAGAGTTTGAAACCCACGATACGGTCGAGCACACGACGAGCCTGCTGGGCATTCACCAGGTTCATGTCCAGATGGCGCGGATGCTCAATGGCTTCCAGAATGGCGGGTTTGGTAATCTCGTGAAAGACGATACGGTTGGTTTTCTGCTTGTCAAGTCCCAGAACCTCACACAGGTGCCAGGAGATGGCTTCTCCTTCACGGTCTTCATCGGATGCGAGCCATACCTTCTCGGCTTTGTCAGCCTTTGAACGCAGGTCGGCCACCAACTTTGCCTTCTCGTCGGGGATCTCGTATTCAGGCTCGAGTGTAATCTCGTCAACACTGAGTTCTTTCTTTTTCAGATCACGGATGTGTCCGTAACTGGACATCACCTTGAAGTCCTTTCCAAGGAACTTCTCAATTGTCTTTGCCTTAGCAGGCGACTCGACAATTACTAAGTTTTTTTGCATACTTTATCTCGTTATTATTTCTTTCGGGCTGCAAAAGTAAGCAAAAAAGTGGCTCACACCTTATTTATATATAGGTTTTTTGTATTTCTTAACAATTTTGCTGCAAGAAACGGTGAACAGCCTCCCTGATAGAGCGTAGTCCGAAGCGTTCTACATAGACTTCTCTGAGTGGCAGCCAGGACAGTTCGGCTGCATCGTCGGCAGCTTTCACTTCGGCATCTTCTGCCAGGCGACAGAGGAAGAATAAGTCGAGCGTATGGATATCCATGCCGGAGTAGCGATAGACATTGGGAATGGAGAACAGGTACTGGACATCGGTGGCACGAACCACGAGTCCCGTCTCTTCCTGAATCTCCCTCACCATCCCCTGTTCTGCATTCTCGTAGTTATCGACAAAGCCCCCAGGTAGGTCTAAGGTCCCCATGGCGGGTTCCTTGGCTCTACGGGCTACTAACAGTTCGCCTTTGCTGTTGAGGATAAAGGCGGCTGTTGAGGCTCTCGGGTTTTGATAATAGGTAAACCCGCAGTTGGCACAATGCCGGCTGAGGGCATTATGGATTTCAAAATCCTGACTGCCGCATTTAGGACAGTAACTGAACAGCTCTAACGGATGATGTTGCATAGGCCTTACCAGTTGTCAGTACGGAAGGGGAAGAGGGGCAGGTTGCCTGCATTCTTCATGTTACCAATTTGGAAGTTCTTGAAACAGTAACGTACGGCGACAGGGTTCTTCACCTTGTCGGAGGTCAGTTTGAGGGCCTCGTCCCAATAGCCACCGCCCTCCTGCCAGAAGTGTTGGGCTGTAGCTGGATAGAAGACCTTGTCCTCACCGGCTATCTCAAAGCCCTGGATATCCTCGAAGGGAGCATCGGTGTGGTAGTTGTTGTCGAGGTGGATATAGATGGCATCACCATCGATCTTCATGTCCTTGTAGGTGGAACTCTGATAGAGGATTCCCTCGAAACCGTAATCACGACTCAGGGCAGTGTAGGCCAGGCGCTCACCTACCTGCTGCTTCTGGGTGGGGTGGATCTGGGAGTACTCGTAAGGATAGACCAGGTCGTTGGTGCACACCAGCGAACTGTTGGGGATGATCTGTGCAGCCTTGAACTGCTGTTCGCGGAGCAGGGCACCACTGATGGCATTGTTGTCATCATCATACCTATAAGGGGCAATCTGCACAAAGTAGAAGGGAATCTCACCGAGTCCGAACTGCTGGCGCCACTGATCTACGAGTATCTTCATGCGCTCAGAGTACTGGTCGCCAGGATCGCCCACATTCGAGCAGCCCTGATAATAGAGGATGCCCTTGACGGTGTAGTTCAGAATGGGGTTGAAGGTGCCATTGCCCCAAAGCAGGGAACGGTGGTAGTCCCACTTGTCCCATTTCTTGCTGATCTCCACCGAGTCGGTAGGATCGCTGGTGTATTTCTCAAGATTCTCCTTTGTCAGCCAGCTCTCCACGCGAGAACCTCCTTTATTTGCTTCGATAAGACCGATGGGGATATCGAGGGCCTGGTGCATGGTACGGGCAAAGAAATAACCCGTAGCCGAGAACTCGCCCACCGTGTTAGGCGAACAGATGCGCCACTCGCACTGGGCATCGTCCTGGGGTTCGGCACGCATCACACTGGGGATCTTGACACTGCGGATGCCTGAACGGTTCTTGGCATCGATGACTGCCTGGTTGTAGTCCTTTACAGGGCACATCCAGAAGCCTTTTACGGGCATCTCCATATTCGACTGTCCGGCACAGACCCAGACCTCGCCCGCGAGTACATTATTAATAGTAAGCGCGTCACCATCGTCGAAAGTGATTGACAGCGGCTCATAGCTGGCCTTTGGTGTCTTGACCTTTACCAGCCACTTGCCATCCTTGCCTACCTTGGTGCTGACGGCTTCGTTGCTCCATGAAGTGGTCACCTTCACCGTCTTCCCTGGCTGGGCCCAACCCCATAGGCGGGCATCCGACTGCTGTTGTAACACCATGTTGTCGCAAATGATATGCGGCAGCCTTACCTTGGCCTGAGCACTGAATGTCAGTGCAACGAGAGCCATGAACAGAAAAATACGCTTGTACATTGTTTTGGTCTTTAAGTTTCTGCTGCAAAGTTACAAATAATTAGGCAAAATGCAAAAGGAAAGAACTTGTTTTTCTTTTCTTTTAATAAATTGGTGCCATAACTGATATCAGCCATGGCACCAAAAAGAGATATGCTAATAGGATGCTTTTACTTCACAATCCATTCAAACAGACCAGCCGAGTTATCGTTGGGTAATACGATTTCCAACCGTAATGCCTTGGTCTTAACTGGGGCGAAGTTGACGGTGCAGGCAGCACCTTTCTCAATGGGGTAGTTGTCGGCATCGCTTACAGGCTGCCATTGTCCCTGGGCGTCCTGATAGAGAATACGCCATGACTGTGGTACACGGCATCCGCCCCAAGGTCCATCGTCGTACCAATAGACAGTGGCACTCTGAACGGTAGAAACCTCTGGGAACTCATAACCGAGCCACTCTGTGGTACCATTCTTCGGCCACCAGTGGGTGTATGGCACAGAACGGTCGTTTTCATCCTTCGGTACCAGACGGTCGTTGATGGCAGAGAGGGCTGGCATTTTCTCAGTAGAACTGCTAACCTTGCTCTCAGAAGCCAGAGTGGCAGGCTGAGAGGGGTTGGTGGCATTGAGATCCTGAGGCAGCCAAACGCGCATCTTACCACTACCCCGATGGCACCATGCATAATAAGGAATCAGTGTCAGCGTCTGGTCATCTGCCTGCAATTTACCCTTATTGTTGAAATTCAGAGTTTGGGCATCGGTGATAAGCGTCTGTATGGGTGTACCGGCAATCTCGCCCTTGCCAAGCTTAAACTGGGGGTTCTGGTTAACCAGTGCGCCCATGATGTCGAAGTTGTTGTCAGGATGCTCGGCACAATACACCAACGGACCGCGCTCTACACTGACCATACCACGATCGGCCTCTACCTTATTGTTAGCACGAACGGTACGAGGTTCCATGTCAAAATGAATCTGTACCTTGTCACCTTTCTTCCATTTACGGCTGATGGTGTAATAGCCATCCTCTGTGACCTTTGCACCGACCTCCTGGCCATTGACCTTGACGGTATAGCCTAAGCGCTTGCCGTCGGAGTATTGGTAAAGGTTAGAAGGCACTACCTGATTGCGCACCCATCCTGGGATACGGATCTTCATGGCAAACTGTCCTGCTGCATTTTGATCGACATTCACGGTGACATCGCCATTCCATGGATACTCTGTGGTCTGACTGAGGGCAACCTTCTTTCCTGCTACACTCAGGTTACTCTTGTTGGAGAGGAAGAGGTTCACATAGACATCATGGTCTTTTACTGCATAGATATATCCAGGCAGAGAGGGAATGAATCGGCAGATGTTCGACGGGCAACAAGCACAGCCAAACCATGCCTGACGCTGGTGCTGACCCATCGACTCCAAGGGGTTGGGGTAGAAGAAACCATTGCCCTCGAGTGATACGCCACTGATAAGACCGTTATAGAGTGTACGCTCCAAGACATCATAATACTTCGACTCACCATGCAAAAGGAACAGACGATAGTTGACATAGACATTACCGATGGCTGCGCACGTTTCACAATAAGCACTCATATTAGGCAACTCATAGTTCGCGCCAAAGGCCTCACCGTTTGATGTGGCACCAATGCCACCAGTAATATAGAGTTTCTTGGTAACGATATTGTCCCAGATGGCATCGATGGCCTTGATATAATCCTTGTCACCAGTCAATGCGGCTACGTCGGCCATACCAGCGTACATATAGGCCGCACGAACGGCATGACCTACAGCCTCGTCCTGTTCGATAACAGGTTTGTGGGCCTGAGAGTAATCGTGCACTATCGTAGTCTTGCCACGATAGTCGAGGAAGAACTTGGCCTCGTCGAGATATTTCTTGTCGCCTGTAACGAGATACAGTTTGGCAAGTGCCATCTCTGCAATCTGGTGACCTGGCACAACACAGGCCTGTCCAGGATTGGGACCTACCTCCTTGCACACCACATCGGCATAGCGGATGGCGATGTCGAGGAATTTCCTTGAGCCCGTAGCCTGATAATGGGCGATAGCACCCTCTACCATATGACCGAGGTTATAGAGCTCATGACTCAGATCCTCCTCTTTGCTCCAGCGTTTGTCACCAGCCCACTCATGGGGTTCCTTGGGGTTCTGTGTACGTGAGGTGTAGAGGTATCCGTCGGGCTCCTGGGCAGAGGCAATCACGTCGAGCACCGAGTCGATGTATTGCACAAGTTTCTTGTCAGGATAGGTCTGCAGGATATAACTGGCTCCTTCAATGGTTTTATAGGGATCGGTATCGTCGAAGGCGAGTCCTCCTACCTTAAACACTTTCGATGGATCCTTCAGGTGTTGGGCAGCATTCGAGAAGTTAGTGTAACGACCTGTCTCCTCACATTTCGAGAAGGCGAGGGGGATTGTCACCTTACGACTGGCCTCGAGCCGTTGTCCCCAGAAGGTGCCTGGAGTTACTTTCACTGAGGTAAATGGCACAGGACTGATGGGATAGCCGTGTGCCTGCCCTTTCTGCTTTTGGGCTGCTGAGGCGGTCAGGATCATCGCTGCCGCCAATGCAATAGTTACTAGTTTCTTCATATTCTTATTTACTGATAGATGATAAAATCACGCAGTTTCACCCACGACGGGTTGTTGCTGTAGGTGGTCTGGTAGGTCCCGATGCCGAGTTTGGGACAGCTGACTTCAATGGGTGAGCCTGGCATGTTCGTCCATGTCACGCCATCACGACTGGTGCGGGCAAAGAGCTGATTGCCTCTACGCTCAAATTGTAGGATGGAGTCGAAGTCGTAGCCAGTGTAGTTGGGGAACTGCTGACGTCCCTGCATACTGAGGATGGTCAGCATGTTACCACAGTTGTAGAGTGGAAAGACACCAAGTTGATAATAAGTGTCCTGCCCGTTACTGATGAGCAGTCCGCCATCGTTATAGGCGGTGATGCTTCGCGTTGCCAGTCCTTCCATATCGTCAAAGCGTGCCATCACGACGAAGTCGCCCTCGACCTCTTTGCAGATCATACCGCCATTCTTCAGCGGGGCATCGTTGAAGGCGGCGTTACCATCACTTAGCTTCAGTTCGCCCTTATGTTCATAGACGGGCTCCATGGTTGTTGGTAGCGTGAACTTGCTGTCGGGGTCGATCTCCTCAAAGTCGTCATCGCCCAGCGAGGTAACGGGTGTCGTCATACAGCAGGCATCATAGCAGTCCTTCACTTCCTGAGCAGTCATAGCTTGAGGAACGATGTTCAACTGACTGATATAGCCCATGAAGTTGTTGGCTCCAGAGCCATCTGCACCGATGGTGACATGGCCTTCAGGACGAACCATCAGGAAATTGTTCTGTTCGTGGACGAGTTTCCCGTCTTTATAAACACGCTCCATCCAACCATCATAGGTGACTGTCCACAGGGTCCAGCGTCCTTCAGCGGTCTTGACAGCCTCGGGAGATCCAAAACTCTCAAACGAACCATTATGATTCAGAATGCCTGTTTGGAGGTCGCTGCCCAGACGGAACTCTGTGGTGGCGAGATCAGCATGCGATGTTGACAATGAAACGACCGTAGGCACAGGCCCTACCTTTGTCTGATACACAAGTGCAGAGATGGTGTATGGCGCATTATAGCGGAAGTCTTCTGATATAGGTTTCTCGCTCTCCAGACGCTGAGTGCCATTGAGGAACATAGCCCAACGGCCATCCTTTACCCTTATGCGGATAGGTTTATTGGCTTTTAGCGAACCAGCTTCCGTGATATCGAAAGGCTGTATGGTGCTGTTAGATGCTGCTATTGCTGCAGCGTTGAAGTCTATTGTGGCAGAAGTGCTATAGCGTGAGGCTGGCTCAACGTCCTTCTGATGCATGCCAGGATAGCCGTCATTGGTCTCTACATTGATCTCTGGCAGTTCTGGAGCCTTCTGCCAAACCTTGATGTTCCAGATGGCAGGCATGTGACCATTTTTCTGTGTATCTGTGATGGTGATTCGCAGATAGCGGGCTTTCGCGTTTTTTTTGTCTATCATAGGCGAGCCCTGCATAGTGTTGCTGGTTCGATCAGCATAGAGCGTCCATTTCTTGCCATCGAGTGATGTCTCTATCTTATACTGATAAAAGAAAGTGGCGTATTCGAACTGCGTCCACACCTCGTTGAATTTCATGGGTTTGCCAAGGTCTATCTGCAACCATTCGTCTTGGTGACTGCCTTGCCCCCAATTGGTGTTGCGGGCCTTCCATAGCGTAGCATTGTTATCATCAACGGCATATTCTGGACAGAACCACTTGTCGTAATAGGAAGATGCCGTAACCTTGGCATTCAGGGCGAGGTTTTTCAAGGTGTAAGTCTTGAAGAGGTCAACACCCTTGGCATCGTGGGTAGGTACGACTGGCAGTATATTGCCATTGCTGTCGAACTTCATCTCGTCTATACAAACCTGACGATTGAAACCATGCACGCTTCGTGGCAGATTGTGGCGATGGTAAACGATATAGTATTTTCCATCCTTCTCAAAAATCGAGTGATGGCCTGGACCATGAACCGTCTTATCTGCATTGGTCTCAAGGATGCAGCCTTTGTATTCAAATGGTCCCATGGGTCCAACAGTCGAAGTGGCATATTGTACCCGATAGGTATGATCATGACAGGAGCCTGATGAATAGGTGAAATAATAAACACCATGATGTTTGAAGACATATGGAGCCTCGAAGATATCTTTCAACTCTGTATTAGGAATGAGTCGTTTTTCGGAGAAGAATTCATCTGCAGCAATAGGAAATGGGGCATTCTCGTTCCAATGACGAGCATCTACAGCACAGCTATGCCTATACCCAGGATTCAATTTTGCTACACCGCAACCAAAGCCTTTATAGATGCCCCAGGTGGTAAAATACAGATACTCCGATCCGTCGTCATCGCGAAACAGCTGGGGATCGAGGGTGATGACATTGTGTACATAACGGTCTGGTACCATTACGGCATCTTCCTTACCAAGGATATTCTTCCAAGGACCGATGGGAGATGAACTCTCACCAATATTAATATTGCATGGCTCACAATAGTAGTAACGGAAGGAGCCGTCGGGCTGCTGTACCACATCGGGAGCCCAAACCACCTCTGTAGTGGGCCAGTTCATCACGGTGTTCTTCCAGTTCTGGAAATCCTTACTCACCCACACCTGGGCTGGACCATAGCCATTACCCGTGCCATCGGTAGTGGCATATAGATAATAGGTATCGCCAAACTTCCTGATGGTAGGGTCGGCGAAGTAGCCCGGGATAAAGGGATTTCCCGTCGAAGGAGCATGATAGACCTTTGGCTGGGCACTCGCCAGAAGTCCCCAGCCAACTATCATTGCTATCGTTAATCGTCTCTTCATATCTCTTATTGCTGCTTCATCAGTTTTATTAGGAACCCGCCTCCGCTTGCCATCTTGATGTTCAGCTTGTCTTTGGAGGTAAGCGTCTTTTGTTGGATCATGTAGTCTTCTGCCTGGTGGTTGGCGTTGAGGCCATCGCAAACGATGGTAGCCTGATAGCTTTCACCGGGCGACAGGAAGTCGAGAGAGAATCCGACTTCCCGTTCGTCCCAGTTTGTCTGTCCGCCTACATACCAGTCGCTACCGTAGCGGCGAGCACTAATAATATAACTACCAATTAAACCTTGTATGATTCTTGTCTCGTCAAAATTGTCGGGGATGCTGGTGATGATGTCCACACAGTCCTGTTCGCGCTCATAGTTGGTGGGCGCATCGCAGAGCATCGTGAAAGGTGAGTCGTGAACGACATAGCAGGCCAGCTGATGGCAACGGGTACCCATCGATACGGGGTTCTGATAGCACTCCACCCAGTTCTCCTTCGTGCCGTTGCGCAAGGCTCCTGGGGTGAAATCCACGTTTCCTGCCATCATGCGGATGAAGGGGAAGGTGACGTCGTACTTGGGCATATCGGTATCCTTCTTCGCCCAGCGTGCCTCTTCCATTCCAAACACTCCCTCATAGTTCAGGATATTCGGATAGGTGCGATTCATGCCTGTTGGGGCGAAATAGCCATGATAATCAACAAAAAGCTTGTATTGGGCACAGGTCTTGGCAATGCGCTCAGCCATCTCAACGGCGGTCTGGTCGTTACGGTCCAGGAAGTCGATTTTCCAGCCCTTAATGCCCATCTTGGTGTATTTGTCGCAAGCCGCTGTCAGGTGTTCGTCAAGCACGTTGAAAACCGTCCAGAGTACAATGCTGACGCCCTTCTGCCTGCCATAGTCGATCAGTCCTTGCAGATCGATCTCAGGAATCGGGTTCATGATGTCGCCTTTGCTGGAGTCGTACCACCCCTCGTCGAGTACAATATAAGGGATGCCGTTCTTGGCAGCAAAGTCGATATAATATTGATAGGTACGCGTATTAATACCTGCCTCGAAATCCACACCTTTCAGGTTCCAGTCGTTCCACCAGTCCCAAGCCACCTTGCCTGGACGTATCCATGAGGTGTCGCCTATCTGATTAGGTGTGGCGAGGGCAAATACAAGATTGCTGACAGGCATTTCCGTATCTTTTTCTGTAATCGCCATCACCCTCCAGGGATAGGTTCTGGCCCCTGTACTCTTAGCGATATAGTCTTCAGTCTCCTCGACGTAACTCATCCCACGCCATTTATAGTAGGCCATCTTCTTGGGATATTTGGCAAAGGCAGCTTTCAGGTGGTTGCCTTCTGCTTTGAGGAACATGCCGGGATAGCTACGGAGGTCGCTCTCAAGGATGGTGACTTTTACGTCACCGCTCTCGACGGTTACGGGCAGAAATGCGTATTTGTCCTTGGCCTTTGAGAGCAGCGTCTCATCATAATAGTTCTGAAAGGCCATGGCGAAAGGCTTGTCGTCGTTGGTAGAGTAGGCGAGCCAGGCCTTGCTGTCGTGAGGGAAGACAAAGTCAGCCATCTCGTCCTTGATGATGGTCACCTTTTTGTTGGTGGTATAGAATCGGTAGGCCACACCCTCGTTGCAGGCTCTTACCTGAAGTCCGAAGCCATCGTTCAGAGTCAGATCCATTTGGTTGCCTTCGGTCCATATTTTATTCTGTCGGTAGAAAGGGGCTTGGATGGTTTCAGTCATGTGTTTAGTTCCTGCCAGTTTTTTAATATTCCCAGCATGGGCTTGGCGAGCCTTGATTGTCACCACTGTCTTTCCAGAATGGGAGACGGTGATCGAAAGGCTGTCGTTCACAGTGGCGACGTTCTTCCCGTTGGGCGACGTCACTGTGTAGTCCTTTGCCATTGCCGATCCTCCCAATATTATAAACAAGGTGGCTAATGTTAGTAGTTTTTTCTTCCTCATTTTCCCTGTTTCTTTTTTTCTGCTGCAAAGATACGAACAATTTGCCAAAGTCGATAAAACTATCGTCCAAAGTCAATGGTAAAATCGTCTAAAAATGCCCGTTTCATGCAGGTTTGGACTATCTTTGCATCATCTTGGACGATAGTGGCATTGGTTTTCTTTATTTTTTTGTTATTTTGCATCGTGAATTTAAACTATTAACAAAAGTATAAAACCAAAACCAATTCATAACGTATGGAAAAGAGAGCATTGTTATTAATAGGTGTCGCTTCGATGACACTCTCGGTGAGTGCGGCAAAGAAGCCCCAGCCTGTTGCTCCGATTCAAGAGGTGAGTTTCACGCAGGTTCACCTCAACGACGGTTTCTGGTCGCCCCGCATCGAGGTGAACCGCACGGTCAGCATCCCCTCCGCCTTCCATGAGTGCGAGGTGAATGGCCGTTTCGACAACTTTGCTTTGGCAGCTGGTCTTATCAAGGGAGAGCACAGGGGTGATTTCTCATTCGATGATACCGATCCTTATAAGGTGATTGAGGGTGCCAGCTACTCGCTTGCTGTTCACTACGATGCCAAGCTCGACCACTATCTCGACTCAGTGATTAACATCATTGCCCAAGCTCAGGAGCCCGACGGCTATCTGACGACGTGCGTTACTAATAAATGTACGCGCCTGAGCGGTTGGTGGGGTACTCATAAGTGGGAGAAGATCAACTCTCACGAGCTCTACAACTCTGGTCATCTCATCGAGAGTGCCGTTGCTCACTATCGTGCTACTGGCAAGAAGACCTTCCTCAACGTGGCCATCAAGAATGCCGACCTTGTGTGCAAGACCTTTGGTCCTAACGAGGGACAGATTCACCGTCCAGGTGGTCATCCCATCATCGAGATGGCCCTCTGCAAGCTCTACAAGGTTACTGGCAATGAGAAGTATCTTGAGGGAGCAAAGTATTTCGTCGAGGAGACAGGCCGTTGTACAGATGGCCACAAGCCCAGCGAGTACTCTCAAGACCACATGCCCATCCTGCAACAAGACGAGATTGTAGGTCATGCCGTTCGTGCAGGCTACCTCTATAGTGGTGTGGCCGATGTTGCCGCTCTCACTGGTGACAAGGCTTATTTCGAGGCTTTGGAGCTTATCTGGGAGAATATGTCGAGCAAGAAGCTCTTCATCACTGGTGGCATCGGTAGTCGTCCTCAGGGTGAGGGCTTCGGACCAAACTATGAGTTGAACAACCACACGGCTTATTGTGAAACGTGTGCTGCTATCGCCAACGTGTATTGGAACTACCGTATGTTCCTCGCCACTGGTGAGTCGAAATATATCGACGTGTGCGAGCGTGCCTTATATAATAATGTATTAAGTGGTGTCTCTCTGAGTGGTGATAAGTTTTTCTACGACAACCCCTTGGAGAGCGATGGCGAGCATGAGCGCCAGAAATGGTTCGGTTGTGCCTGCTGCCCAGGTAACATCACCCGTTTTGTGGCTTCTGTGCCTGGTTACATCTACGCTCAGCAGGGCAAGGATATCTTCGTGAACCTCTATGCTCAGGGCAAGGCCAAGATTGGCAACATCGAACTGGAGCAGACCACCGACTATCCCTGGGATGGTAAGATCCGCATCAAAATCACCAAGGGTAGTGGTAAGTTTGCTATCAAGCTCCGCATCCCTTCCTGGCTGAAGACCTCGCCTACTAACAATAACCTCTACACCTATCAGGACAAGGCCAAGACCTATAGCGTCAGTGTGAACGGACAAGCATTATATCCGGAGAACCGTGACTATATCACCTTGAATCGCAGTTGGAAGAAGGGCGATGTGATTGAACTTAACTTCCCGATGGATGTGCGTCGCATCGTGGCTAACGACAACGCTGAGGACGATCGTGGTAAGGTGGCGCTCGAGCGCGGTCCTATCGTGTTCTGCCTTGAAGGCAACGACCAGGCCGATGGCAAGGTGTTTAATAAGTATATTCTCAACGCCTCCGACATTCAGGCCCATTTTGAGCAGAACCTGCTCAATGGTGTTGTGGTGCTTGAGGGTGAGGCCAAAGAACTTCAGCAGAATGGTGAGGTGAAGGACGTGAAGTTCCGTGCCATTCCTTATTCCACCTGGAACAATCGTGGTCCTCAACAGATGGAGATATGGGTGGCCAACACCCCGGCTAAGGCTGTTACTACCCCCGCTCAGACCATCGCCTCACTGGCACAGACCTTCTCAAACCGTGGTCCCATCCAGAACGATGCCCCTGAGACGGCGCCCACCGACTCCTGGGCAGGTGGTGTGAACGACCAGTGGGAGCCCTGTCGCTCTTCCGATACCTCGAAGCCCTACCACTACTGGTGGCTGAAACAAGGTACCACTGAGGCAATCAGCTATCAGTTCGACAAGGAGTACGAGGTGAGCAACGTGCAGGTATATTGGCTCGATTTCGATCATTACGACGGCAATTTCCGTACCCCCGAGTCGTGGACGCTCTACTATAAGGACGCCCAGGGCGAGTGGCAGGAAGTAGAGGAACACAGTGCCTATACCGTTGCCAAGGACTGCTATAACAGCGTCGATTTCAAGCCCGTCAGGACCATGGGACTGAAAATCCTCGCCAAACTCCGCAAGGGTGAAAGTGGAGGTGTACTCGAATGGAAAGTAAACAAATAATTTCTAACATGTATAACATTAATAAACCTAAAAAACAAATTGGTATGAAGAAACATTTTCTATGTTTGCTTTTGCTGAGCGCGACAGGTTTTGCCTACGCAGCAGAAGACGTATCGACTGACGTTGCTGCTGTCACTCAGCAAAGCGTCACTGTGAAAGGTGTTGTCAAGGACGCAAAGGGCGAGCCGATTATTGGTGCCACCGTCACTGAGAAAGGCACCAAAAACGCCACCGTCACCGACTACGATGGTAACTACTCTCTGAATGTTGCTGACCGCAACGCTACCCTAGTTGTCTCTTACATCGGCTTTACCTCTCAGGAGATCAAGGCTGGTAGCGACGTGACCCTTCAGGAAGACAATGCTCTGCTGAACGAGGTTGTCGTCATCGGTTACGGCACCCAGCGCAAGGGTGATGTCACCTCTGCCGTTGCCTCTGTGAAGGCCGAGGACTTCAATGCTGGTAAGATCGGCGATGCTGCCGAACTGGTGAAAGGTAAGATAGCCGGACTGACAGTGATCAACTCAAGTGGTGACCCGCGTGCCACTTCATCCATCCGTCTGCGTGGTATCACTACACTGGTGGGTAGTCTTACCCCACTGATCCTTGTTGACGGAATTGAAGGTGATCTGACTACGGTAGCTCCTGAGAACATCGCCTCTATCGACGTGTTGAAAGACGCTTCTGCAGCAGCTATCTATGGTACGCGTGGTGCCAATGGTGTAATTATCATCACCACCAAGACTGGCAAACGCGACACACCTGCCTCTGTCACCTATAATGGCTATGTCACCTTCTCAAAGTGGGCCAAGACTGCCGACTTCATGGATACACATGATGTCATCTATGGTAAGACCGCTCAGGAATATCTCGGCTATGATACAGATTGGCTGAAGGCCATCAGCCGTAAGGCAGGCTTCAAGCACAACCACGACCTGCACATCAGCGGCGGCACGAAGAACGCCACTTACTCGGCCAACGTGAGTTATGCCAAGGAGGAGGGTATCATCCGCAATACCGACAACGAGAACTTCAAGATGCAACTCGACTATACCCAGTTTATCTGGGACGACATCCTGAAGTTCAATGTAAATGCCCTTGTCACACGCCAGAAATATACAAACACCGATGCCAACTATGCCTATCGTCAGGCTGTCATCCGTAATCCTTCGGAGCCTGTCTATAACGAAGACGGCAGTTACTATGAGAACTTCAACAAACTGCAGTACTACAACCCTGTAGAACTGCAAGACGAGGCCTATGGTAACACCCGTATCCGTTTTTCACAGTTGGTGGGTAACGTCACCTTGGAGCCTATCAAGGGATGGAAGACCAACCTGATGCTCTCTTGGGGTGAGACCTCTGCCGACGGTGAGAACTGGACTTCGCCCACTCACTACTCCATCGTGCGCCAGGGCTACAACGGCTCTGCCGGCAAGAACTCAGACTATAACATCAGCAAGAATCTCGAACTGACCTCACGCTACGATGCCCAGTGGAACGACCACCGCTTCAATGCTATCGTAGGTTACAGTTATCTCTACAACGAGTACGACGGCTTCAATGCGTCGAACACAGACTTCTCTACTACCGCTTTCCTGTGGAACAACCTCGGTAATGGTTCTTTCCTGACCGACAAGGACAATCATGCTTCCATGGGTAGTTACAGAAACGATGACAAACTCGTCGGCTTCTTCGGACGTATCAGCTACGGCTATGCCGACAGGTATAATGCATTGGTCAGCATCCGTCATGAAGGTTCTTCTAAGTTCGGTGACAATCACAAGTGGGCCACCTTCCCCTCAGTATCTCTTGGTTGGAACATCATGAACGAGGCATTTATGAAGGGTACCCGCAGTTGGCTCGACAACCTGCGCCTCCGTGTTGGTTACGGTGTAACAGGTATCACGCCAGGTTCTTCTTATCTGGCACAGAACATCTACAACTTCGCCGACTATGGTGATGTGCTTTCTATGGATGGTAAGTGGATCAAGACGCTTGAGGTAGGTCAGAACCCGAACCCAGACTTGAAATGGGAGGTAACCAACGAGTGGAACTTCGGTCTTGACTACGGTTTCCTTAATGACCGCATTCACGGTTCATTAGATGTGTATGTAAAGACCACCAAGGATCTGCTCTTCTGGTACAATGTACCTATGCCACCAAACCTCTATAGCCAGACACTGGTCAACGTAGGTGACATGCGCAATACAGGTATTGAGTTTATGATCGAGGCCATTCCTGTTCAGACAAAGGACTTCGAATGGACCACCACACTGACCGCTTCACATAACTCTAACAAACTGCTTAAGCTGAGTAATGATCTTTATGAGACCGATAACTTCCAGGAACTGTGGCCATCAGCAGGTAGTTGGGATCCTATCTCTACCACCACACACTGCATGGAGGTAGGCACAACTCTCGGTGACTTCTGGGGACTGAAGTTTGTGGGCTACGACAAGGACGGCTTTGCCCTTGTGGAGGCCAGCGATGGCAACGGCGGCTGGACCGTGAAGCAGTTCAACCCGAATTTGAATGTTCAGGAAAACCGTCAGCGCCTTGGCAGTGGTACACCATCAGTCATTCTCGGCTGGGGTAACACCTTCCGCTATAAGGACTTCGACCTGTCGATGCAGTTTACCAGCCAGCTCGGCTATAAGATTCTGAATGCACAGCGTGCTTTCTATGAGAACAACTCAATTGCCTATAACCGTCTGAAGAGCGCTGCCGACCTGCACTCTGCTATCAATACCGACGGCACACCGTATATCGACCCAGAGACTGGTCAGCAGAAGATGGTTGCTTTGTCTCCCTCTATGCAGCAAGGTATCTGGAGCGATCACCTGGAGAATGGTGATTTCCTCAAGTTGAGCAATATCACGCTTGGCTATACTTATAACACAAAGGGCATTCTTTCAAAGTACATCAAGAAGGCTCGTATCTATGCCAATGCTACTAATCTCTTCTGTATCACAGGATACTCTGGTTTGGATCCTGAAGTTGATAATAACTTCATGACACCAGGTCTTGACTATCGCGATAAGTATCCAACAACTCGCAGCTATACCGTTGGACTTTCACTTAACTTCTAAAGAAGAATTGAAGGATTAAAGAATTGAAAAATTGAAGTCAATTATGAAAAAGATAATAAACAAAGTTCTGATAGCCTTTGCAGCAGGGAGCATCAGCCTTTCATCCTGTACAAATCTCGATGAGACACTATACAGCGACCTCAATGAGAGCAACATCGACCTCTCTAATGAGACCGACCTTAGTCTGCTGCTCGGTGCCGCCACCGCCCAGTACCGTTATCTGGTAGAGGACTGGTTTGGCATGTATCACTTACTTGAAGAGAGTACAGACCAGTATATGGTTCCTGCACGTGTCGGTGTGGGCTGGGGCGATGCTTACATTAACCTGCACAAGCATGATTGGGGACCTTCTGTAGATCAGATTTACAATCCCTGGCAGATTGCCTATCGTGGTATCGGTTATGCCAACAAGGTGATTGACGCCATTGACCCCGCCAATCCTTCTACCCAGAAGAGTTTAGCCCATGCCCGCTTCTTCCGCGCCATGTTCTACTATCATCTCTTCGACATGTTCCGTAATGTGCCTTTGCAGACCACTCAGGAGGTTGAGCCTGGCTATCTGCCACAGCAGGTAAGCCCTGAGGAGATGTACAACTTCCTCGTGACAGAGTTTACGGAAGCCAAAGTAGGTATTGGAGATGATGATTTCTATGGTTATGGCAACAAGTATGCCTGCTCGATGGCTCTTGCCAAACTCTATCTGAATAAGAACGTGTATCTAGGTACCGCCGACAACGAAGGCTATGAGAAGTGCTTAGCCGAGGTGGAGAGCATTATCAGCAGTGGCAAGTATAGCCTGGCTGCTACTTATAAAGATTGTTTCAAGGAAGACCTTAGCGGCAACCCGGAGATTATCTTCGTCATTCCTGGCGATCGTACGCACACCGTACAATTTGGCTTGCAAAGCTATTGCTTCCCACAGTCGGGCATCGAGGCTTACGGCTCAACCGCTGCAGGTTACAATGGCAGCTGTGGTATTCCCCAGTGGATTCGTACCTATGACGAGGCCGACGGTCGTCTGGCCGACACATGGGCTGGTGGTCCACAGTATCATGCTACGAAACAGGGCGATACCTATATCCCCAACTCTGATCTGGAAAATCCCATCTACTTTGAGGCTGACGACTGGACGGGCACAGGTATCTTGACCTACAACCTGAACGTACACTCTATCGACAAGCCAGGTGCTTATCAGCAGGAGGGCTATCGTCTGCACAAGTATGAGATTGTTGGTGGAACAAACGATGGTACGACCTCTGACGACGTAGCTATCTTCCGCTATGCCGATGCCCTAATGATGAAGGCTGAGTGCCTGCTCCGTCTTGGACGTGACAAGGAAACGGCTGCACAACTCGTCACTCAAGTTCGTCAGCGCTCCTTCGGTGCTAATGTAGCCAAGGCTACCCGTACCGTGGCTGACCTTGAAGGAGGTTCTGTCTATCAGTATGGTCACGATGAATACACCGTACCAGAGGATGCAACCACGGGTTATACCGACTGGTCGAACCACATCACAACCTTCGAGGGTGGTGCTGACATCGAACTCGGTGGTCTGCTCGATGACCTTGGTTGGGAGTTCTGTTGTGAACTGCACCGTCGCCAGGATCTGATTCGCTTCAAGATGTCTGATGGTCGCAGCGTATGGAATGGTAAGTCATGGTTCTGCAAGGATGCCACGACCAGTACCACCTATTCGATTTTCTCTATTCCTAACGAGGCTATGAAGGCCAATGTCAGTCTGAAGCAGAATCCAGGTTACTCTGGCGCTGAATAAAATTGAAGAATTGAAAAACTGAAAAAAGAAGATGATTATGAAAAAGTTATCATATATCCTGAGCGCTCTGCTGATTGCCGGTTCTTCGGCCATCTTCAGCAGTTGCGGAGACAACGA
This sequence comes from uncultured Prevotella sp., assembly GCA_946415825.1. Classification (GTDB taxonomy): domain Bacteria; phylum Bacteroidota; class Bacteroidia; order Bacteroidales; family Bacteroidaceae; genus Prevotella. The sequence goes on from CAMKUA010000004.1 coordinate 32,229, forward strand.
AGATTTCTGGGGCCCTCACACCCTGACAGATGATGAGATCGCAGAACAGGAACGTCAGGAGGAGATTAAGCGCCAACAGCGCGAGCGCATCGATGCCGACCTGATCCTGGAATACACCGTGGAGTTCTATCTTAGCGCTAACTCTTACGATGGTGCACCTGTTGAAATCGATATGGACAAGATTGCCAGCGAGTTTGGTATCAGCAAGGATGAGTTAGGCGCTGCCTTGAATGGAGAAGGTGGCCCCGACGTAGCAGGTTTTGCCATCGAAGGCAGCACTCATGCCGATAATATGACCTCCTCTAACTCTGGTGCCTACTGGGGCCACTGGTGGGATAAGGACGGTAACGTGAAGAACTGGGGCGATGAGGCTATGGTCTTTGCCGAGTTCAATTACGATGCCGAGACAGGCAAAGGTATCTTCAACGTCGGTCAGTATCCTGGCCATCTGGTAGCCGACCAGCAGGTGAAGTTCATCGAGGCCCTGAAGTATCAGGACAAGCGTGTGGCTATCGTCATCACAGCCATTGGTCGTGAGCGTGGCGAGGTGCAGGCTACCATAGTGGCTTCGAACCAGCTGACACTGGAGACCGCCCCTAACGATACCTACGCTACCGTTGCCGTAGAAGGCTTTGATGCCGATGCTGCCTTGGCAGCTCTCGGAGCAGGCTCATGGGATGACGTAGCATGGGTTTGTACCAATGCCGACGGTTCTTATGCTCAGGAGTACAGTGCCGACGCACCAGGTTTCTGGTACGATAAGGAAGGCTTCTCTGGTGCTTGGGGCGATGATGCCAGTGTCTTCGCTACCTTCCAGGAAGGTCAGATACTGATTGGTCAGATGCCAGGTCAGATGACTGCAGGCTCTACCGTTACCATCAACTTCAGCGCCATGTACGACAATAAGATTGTAGAGAACACCATCACCGTCATTATCTCTGCCTACGAGGATCCTGAGACCGCTCCTGAGGGCGAGCCCGCTTCCATCGAGAAAGATATTACCCTGACGAAGGCTTTTGATGCCGACTGGGGTGCTACCGATGAGTTTGACGTGAAAGAAGACTTGCGCCAGTGCTTCAAGATGACCACCTATCAGATTTTCTCTGCCCTGAAGAGCGGTGAGATGAACATGTGGGTCGGTGAGGTTGGTGCCGACGCCAATGAGGACGGCACGGCTGCCTATACCGCCGATGCACCAGGCTACTGGCTTGGTAGCGAAGGACAGCGTGTCGTTTGGGGCGAGGAGGCCATTGTCTATCTGAACCTCGGCATCAGTGAGGAGAGCCTGGCATTCTATTCGGGTAACCATCCTGAGAACTGTAACCCCAATGGTCAGACTATCGTGACGAAGATGATCGTAGAGAAGGACGGCATCACAGCTACCTTTAACATCACTATCGACATTACGGCCGCCGCTGCTGCCAGATAAACAAACAGAATGATGACAAAAAACATCTTTAAATATCTCTTCCTGCTGCTTGCAACGGCGAATTTCGCCGCTTGCAGCAGCAGTGATGATGGAGAGTCGGCTGCCACGGCTCCGACACTCTCGGAGACATCAGTCCATGTGGAGTATGATGTCACCTTCTACAGCCTGACGGTCTCATCACGCACCATCTGGACGGCCACCATCGAGAATGGCAGCGACTGGCTGAAACTTGTGAGTGGAAAGGGCACAGGCGGTGCCAGCGAGAAACTCTCGTTCGAGATGACGAAGAACACCACGAAGTCACCCCGTGTAGCTGTGATCAAGGTAACCAGCGGTACAGCCAGTACCAGTCTGGAGGTGACTCAGGCTCCCTCGTCTGTCGAGATTATGGATCAGAGTCAGGTAAAGGACTTCGACAAGTACTACAAACCGGCTGAGTTCAGTAATATCGACATGCTTCGCAGTGATGCCAAGTGGTCGTGGTTCCGCTCCAAGCAGAGCGAGCACTTCTTCGTGTTCTGGGATGCCTATTTCGGCGACGATCCCAATTCTACATCACTGGCTGAGGGCGACCGTGTGGATGTGGACGACCTGCTGCAGAAAGCAGAGCAGTTCTATACCACGAATATCACCAAACTCGGTATGGTGGTGACAGGCGAGGGCAAGAGCCAACTCGACAAGTACAAGATGGAGATCTACCTGCTCGACCCGACACCCGAATGGTGGGTGGCTACCGGCTCGGGCTACGACAACGTGATCGGCGCCCTCTGGGTGACACCCTCCACCTGCAAGCCCGTAGGCTCGGTGATTGCCCATGAGATAGGCCACTCCTTCCAGTATCAGGTCAGTTGCGACAAACTGCTCACTGGGGAAGGTCAGGAGACCAACTACGGCATGGACTGCGGCTTCCGCTACGGCTTCGGCCCCAACGGACAGGGCGGCTGCGCCTATTGGGAGCAGTGCGCTCAGTGGCAGTCGTTCCAGGACTATCCTGAAGTGACCTTCAGCGACAGCTTCTATGCCTGGCAGCAGAACTTCCACCGCCACTTCAACCACGAGTGGATGCGCTATGCCAGTGTCTATTTCCAGTTCTACTTCACACAGAAGTACGGAGTCAAGGCCTATGGCCGCATCTGGAACGAGTCTAAATTCCCTGAGGACCCTCTGCAGACCTATATGCGACTTTTCTGCAACAATGACCTGCAGACATTCTACGACGATTACGCAGAATATGCCCAGAAGGTATTGACCTACGATTTCGGCGACATCCAGAAGTATGCTGACGACAATGCGAAGGCTTTCAAGACACAGGTGTTCGAGGTTGACGGCAAGTTCCGTCCTGCCTATTCCGTCTGTCCTGGAACAACAGGCTTCAATGCCATCCAGCTGAATGTGCCTGCCGCTGGTACTACCGTGAAGGCTTCACTGGCTGCTTTGGCACCAGGGTCAGCACTTGCTGCCGACGACCCCGGTGAGATGAAGAACGGTGACAACCAGGTGGTAAAGAATGTGAGGAATTACAACAGTCAGTCGAATAAGACGGCCAACTACCGCTTCGGCTTTGTAGCCATCAAGGACGGCAAGGCCATCGAGTACGGCAAACTGACGAAGGGTGCCGAGGGTGAGGCAGAAATTACCATACCTGCCGGTACAGATAAACTATACTTGCTCGTTGTGGCCACACCCGACACCTACAACCGCCACCCGTGGAACGATGACGAGAGCGACGATGAGCAGTGGCCGTACGAGGTTAGCTTTAGCGGCACGAACGTCAGCGGACATATCAATATCGATGAGAATGCCGAGCCAAAGAATGTTGAACTGAGCTATGACCTGACGTGTGATGCCTCTCAGGACATCTATGAACTGGGCCGTCTCGACTTTGCCACCAATGGTGCGCTGGAGCAGATAGCTACAGCCTTTGCCATGCAGCCCGCCACTCTGGCTGGCAGCACATTGCCCATCGCCGCCGGATCAACGGCAGAGCCTGCAGAGGGTAAGGTGGCACTCGGACTGTTGCAGCCCGACGGAACCATCGCCTATAACTACACGGCAAATGTCGGTTTCTGGTGCAGTGCCGAGGGTAAAGTTGACAACTGGGGCGATACGGCTCCCGTCTATTTCGAGTATGACAAGGACAATTTCGTACTCAGCTATGGTCACCGCTACGGTGTGAGCAAGGCTGGCGAGAAATATGTGATAAAGCCCGTACTGGTCTATACCAAGGGCGGTAAGCAGTACAAGGCTGTCATCACGCTGAATCTTCAGTTCTAACCGCGTTTTTTAGGTTAATTTGGTTAGTATTAGAGGAGGGGGCAGGACACTTCGGTGCCTGCCCCTGACTTAAACAGAAAGGGAATGAAGAAACTACTACTTTTCGGTCTGGCTGTCCTGTTGATAGCAGGGTGTTCCTCGGAAGGAGACTTGCCCGAGACGAAACCCGTCACACCTGTCGCCCCATCGGCACCTGATGAGCTGACCGATACAACAGGAGAAGCACCGGCAACTCCCATTGTGAAGACCTATCCCGCCAGATATGGAGTGGCGCAGATGGATATTACTGTAGATGGTAATAGGGCAGTGACGAGCAAAGACAAGGCCGACTATCTCGCCTGTACCATTAAGATTGAGTCCGACACTGCCGTCTGGAACTATGAGGGTCGGGGTCGTATCCGTGGGCGCGGTAACTCGACATGGGAGTGGTATCCGAAGAAGCCTTACCGCCTCAAACTCGACGAGAAGGCCGAGATACTCGGACTGGCAGCCGATAAGGATTGGGTGTTGTTGGCCAACTACCGTGATCCGACACACTTGATGAACACCTTCGTGTTCGAAATGGGTGAGCGGCTCGGTATTCCCTTTCCTAACCATACACGCTATGTGGAGTTGACGATTAATGGCGACTACAAGGGCCTTTATCAACTGACGGAACAGGTAGAACAGGGTAAGAACCGTGTGAATATCGACAAGCAGGAAGGATTGCTGTTGGCACTCGATGTGGACGACGGTCCTGAAAACTCGCCAGGGGCAGACGACAATTTCTGGTCAGAGGTGTATGGGTTGCCTGTCTGTGTGAAGAGCCCTTCCATTGAGCCAGGAGTGGAGGTGACATCTCTTGCCCGCACTGCCCTCGCCGAACTCGAGCGCGCCATTGAGAGCCATGACTACGACGTGTTGGCCGGAATGATGGACATTCCCGTGATGATCGACTATCTGCTGATACAAGAGTTTATATATAATGTGGAGGTGGCTGCTCCTCGCAGCATCTTCTTGTTTAAGGACAAAGGCAACGATGCCAAATGGTCATTTGGCCCCCTATGGGACTTCGATGCCGGTTTCGACTTCGACTGGGGACAGATGACGACGGGGCACTATTTCTTCAAAGACTATCGCGAGACGGTGCTTGGCACCGACCCAGCCCGTCACATCAGCGACTACGCCTATACGTCTAGTTTCTTCACCGACATGTGGAAGAACAGACAGTTTGTCACCGAGGTCAAGTCGCGCTGGAAGCAGATCAAGCCACACATCATGGCGGAGTTCTGGCCCGAGGCAAAGCGTTATGCCGAGGCCTGTGCTGAGGCCATGGCGCGTGATGCCCAGCGATGGCCTATCGACAAAGACTATCAGACGGAGATCAACCGCATGGAGAAGTGGTTGAACAGCCGTGCTGTGTATATGGATTATATGATTAACAACTACCCAAGTGGCAATTAAAATGAAGCGACTTATCTTACTATCCGTTTGTTCTTTATGCCTGAGTACCATCCTGGCTCAGAAGAAGATTTATATCCCTGAAGACCTGCGGGGAATGGATTTGCAGGCCGACACTTCGCAGTGGAGTTTCAAACGGTCAGCGCAGACCGACGACCTCATCTTCATGTGGGAGCGCGGCTTCGGACAGGATGTCAGCAATCCTCCGATGCTTGAAGGAAAACCGATGGCTTTCAACCTCAATAACCTCATCGATTGCGTGCAGTCGTTCTACACCTTCTTCCGCGATACGTTGGCTTTCTCTAAACCTGGCAGTAAATGCGACCAGTATAAGATGATGGTCATGGTGATGTACTCACTCGACGGCACTGCCTATGGCGGCACCTACGACAACTTCATCGGTAGCCTCTGGGTGGCTCCCAACCGTATTCAGGACACGAAGATGAACTGCATGGCCCACGAGCTCGGTCATTCTTTCCAGCTTCAGATTCCTGCCGACTCGGTAGGCGATGCGTGGGGTGGCAGTGGCTTCTTCGAGATGACCTCACAGTGGATGCTCTGGCAGGTGAACCCCGACTGGATAACCGATGAGAACTACCACTTCGAGGCATTCAAGACACTTACCCACAAAGCATTCCTGCACTTGGAGAACATCTATCACTCGCCTTATGTTATCCAGTGGTGGAGCGACCTGCATGGGCGGCAGTCAATCGCAGAACTTTACCGTCAGGGCAGGATTGGGGAAGACCCAGTGATGACCTATAAGCGGCTGTACGGACTCAGTCAGCAGCAGTTTTGCGACGAGATGTTCCGTGGTTATCAACACCTAGTGAACTTCGATTTCAAGCATGCAAGGAAAGAAACAAGGCGATATGCCTGTACGTTTGAAACAATGTGTCGCCCTAACCCTACGATGGGTGGGGCGTGGCTACGCCCTGATAACTATCCAGAGGAATACGGTTTCAATGCCATCAGGCTCGACAGTCACGTGAACCTGAAGGCAAAGTCATTCGACCTCAGGCTTCGTGGGGACAACTTGCGCTATGGCTTTGTCGGCATCACCACTGACGACGAGGAAATCTACAGCGATGTGAATGCCACCCGCTTCACCATACCCAAAGGCAAGACTTTGAAGCACCTGTATCTCATCGTTATGGGTGCCCCCGAGCAGCACTATATGATCCCCATGCCTACTGAGGAGATTCCTGAACCGAAGGCGGAACTGCAGCAGTTTCCCTACAGTTTCCAGATCACAGTACACTGACATCGGAGATTAAGGGGAAATCGTTAATTATCGTTAATTATAGGAGCTTGGGCTTGGCTTATTGAAGGAAAATTACTTATTTTGCATTTCATAAAACATGAAACATAAAACATGAAATTATGGCAAATGTGAAACTGAGCAATCCTTTTCCTGAATACGGATACTTCGGCCCAGAATATTTCTGTGATCGTGAGCAGGAAACAGCACAATTGGTAGAGGCACTGACAAATGGCAGTAACGTCACCCTAATGGCTCCACGCCGTATAGGTAAGACGGGACTGATTCACCACGCTTTTGAGCGCTTGAAGGCCAAGGACAAAAAGGCACAATGCTTCTATGTGGATATCTTCTCTACTAAGACCTTCGACCAGATGGTGCAATTTGTCGCCAATGCTGTCATGGGTAGGCTTGACACGCCATCACAGACCCTTAAAAAGAAACTTAACAATTTTGTCACAGCCTTAAGGCCAACCATGAGTGCTGATCCCATAACTGGTATGCCCACATTTAGTTTTGCCATTGCTCCTGATGATGCCAAACAAACACTGCAGCAGGTGTTCGACTATATGAAAGCATCTGAATTGCCTTGTTATCTTGCCATTGATGAATTTCAGCAAATCAGCCATTACAATGAGATTGGAGCCGATGCTTTTATCCGTTCCATTATTCAATTTGTTCCTAACGTGCATATTATTTTCTCAGGAAGCCAACAACACCTGTTAGCAGATCTGTTCATGTCGCCTAAACACCCGTTTTTCAACAGTTCGCAAATTATGTCCATCAAAGAAATAGACATCGACAAATATAGAGAGTTCGCAAATGGCTTTTTTACCAAACAGAAACGGGAACTATCTGCCGACGTATTTTCATGTCTTTATACGATGGTAGATGGGCAGACTTGGTATATCCAGAAGATTCTCAACCGTCTATATAGGAATCCTCACGGAGAACTCTCAAGGAAGAGTGTGCAGGAAGCAGTCAACCAGATTTTAGCGGAACAGGAGATCAATTATCAGAGCAACTATAATCTACTGACAGAGAATCAGGCGAAATTACTTATGGCCGTGGCACAGGAAGGTGTTGTCAATGCACCAACAGCCCTTGAGTTTATCCATCGCTATCATCTGCCCGCCCCAAGTAGTATAAAACTGGCTATTACATCACTGATCGAGAAGGAATTCCTATATCAAGATCCTCTTCGCGGCTATCTGGTCTATGACCGTTTCTTTGGTATGTGGCTGAAGAGACTGGCTTCTTAAAAAAACATCAAAATGAAACGAATCTTATTGGTGACCATCGCCATACTGGTTCTCATGCCCTGCCAAGGACGTGACGAATACCGCTACCGTAACATCACGATGAACGACGGACTGGCGGCTAATACCGTGCGTAATATCGTGCAGGATCCTTACGGCTTTATCTGGTTAGGTACCGACAACGGCCTTTGCCGCTACGATGGCACACAGGTGCAGACCTACCGCATTGCTGAATTGGGAATGAATCAATATATCTCTTCCCTGCTCACAGCAGAGGACGCCATCTATGTGGGTACAGAGAAAGGTGTGTTCCAACTGAAGCAGGCATCGCAGCAGTTTACGAGACTGCCCATGGATATCAGCTCTGCAGTAACCAGTCTGTCGTTAGATAAAAGTGGTGACCTCTGGGTATCAACGATGGAGAATGGGGTATGGCACTATGGCATCAAGACGGGTCAGACCCGACAATACAAGCTGACGTCAGTCAATAATGCTGCTGCACAGATTCTGATTGACAATACCAACCAGATATGGACCATCACCAATTGGGGCGCTCCTGCTATCGAACGACTGAATCGTCTGCACGACCAGTTTGAACCGGTCGGCATTAGCTATGACGGCAACAGTGGTGGCTTGCGGATGCTCCAGACTCGCGACGGGCGCATCTGGATAGGTTCTTGGGAAGATGGACTGCTGCTGATGCACGGCGACGGCCGACTTGAGCAGGTGCTCAACCCTGCCTTGGCACGGGTGGGCCAGCATATCCATACACTTTATGAACGGGCCGATGATTGTATCAGTATCGGTTGCGACGACGGTGTCATCTGTTTTAATCCGAAGACCCGTGAATGGAAGCGGTTCTTTGAGGATCTGCAGATACCGCAAAACCGGCAGAGCGACCGTTTCGTCTATGCCATCACCAGCGATAAGGAGGGTGGTCTCTGGGTGGGTACCTTCTATGGAGGCGTTCACTATATCTCACCCGTAGGAAAGCGTTTCGAAGCTCATACCATTGAGACGGGTCTGCGGGGAAATGTCATCTCCCGGTTCTGTGAGGATAAGCACGGGCGCATCTGGATTGCCAGCGATGACGGTGGACTGATGTGCTATGATCCGAAAGAGCATCGGTTTGTGGATTACCCTCATCAGGATGTGTTGGCCCGCCAGAATGCTCATGCCCTCTGTTTCAGTGGCGATGAGTTGTGGGTGGGTACCTATACCAACGGTGTGTTGGTACTGAACATCGAGACGGGCAGCCTGCGCCAGTATATGCAGACTCAGGATCTCCATTCGCTCGACAACCCCAGCTGCTATGCCCTCTATACCGACATAAGCGGTGGCGTCTGGGTAGGAACGATGGAAGGTCTGAACTTCTACAACCGTTTAGCCAACCATTTCGAACGTATCGGCAAGACCGATGCTATGGTCATCGACATCGATGAGGACTGGGAGGGTCGTCTGTGGGTCTCGACCGAGGGGGGCGGCCTGTGGCAGTATAACCCCACTGCCAAGAAGTTCCGCCAATACCGCCACAAAGACGGTGACGACTATTCTTTGCCCGACGATCAGGTCAACAATGTAATGGTCGATGAAAGTGGAAGGCTATGGATAGGTACCCAGAATGGTTTGTGTCGCTATGATACAGAGCACGATCGCTTTGAGCATATAAGTCTTGAGGTGCCCAGTCGTAATGTCATGGGAATCATTGAGGACAATGGAGCCCTGTGGCTCTCTACCGAACGGGGTATCGTCAGATATGAACCGGGAGCCGATACTGGCACTGATAATATGCAAAGACCTCAGACACAGCGATTCACACGTCATGACGGTCTTGTCAGCGAACAGTTCCAGCCAGGTGCCGGACTGAAGGCCAGCGATGGGCGTATCTACTTTGGCAGCACCAATGGCTTCAACACTTTCTATCCTTATCAGATTAAGGTAAACAGTGTGATGCCACCTGTCTATATCACGTCCTTGAGTATCATGAATCGCGAGGAGCATACAGCCGAGGGATTACCACTCGACCTTTCACAGACCAAGGAACTGATTCTTGGCTATGGTGATGCCCGGATGGTTGCTTTCTCGTTTGCCTCGTTGAGCTACTGCTCGCCCGAGAAGAACCAATATGCCTATATGCTCGAAGGTTTCGACCGCGACTGGAACTATGTGGGCAACCAGAACCGGGCTACCTATACCAACCTGCCTGCCGGCACCTACCTCTTCCGTGTGAAGGCCACCAACAACGATGGCCTCTGGTCAACCAACGAGGCTACGCTGAAGATTGTGGTGCATCCTCCCTTCTGGTGGAGTTGGTATGCCAAGCTGTTCTACCTGCTGCTCATCGGTCTGATCATCTGGTATTATGTACATACCCGACTGAAACGGGCCGAGCATCGTCACCAATTGGAGATGCAGCGGCTGAACGAGGAGAAGGAGAAGGAGGTGAGAGAGGCCCGACTGAATTTCTTTACGATGATTGCCCACGAGATACGCACCCCTGTGTCGCTTATCATAGGTCCTTTGGAGAAACTGATGAAGGTAGGTTCTCCCACCGACGATCTGCGGGTGATTAACCGCAATGCCCATCGGCTGTTGGAACTGGTCAATCAGCTACTCGACTTCCGTAAGGTAGAACAGCAGAGTCTGGTGATACACTTTGCCCCACAGAACATTCATGAACTGATCAAGTCGATCAGTGAGCGCTTTGCCCCCACCTTCGAGCAGGGCGGGAAGCACTTCTCAGTAGAGTTCCCCGACGAACAGTTTACGGCCATCATCGATCGCGAGGCGGTGACGAAGGTGGTTAGTAACCTTCTGACAAATGCCAATAAATACACCACCGACGAGGTGCGTCTGTCCTGCCATGCAGGTCCCGACGAAGACCATTTCCAGATAGTTGTTGCCGATAACGGAATCGGTATTAAGGAAGAGGATCAGCAACGCATCTTCGAGCCTTTCTTCCAGGCCGAGGGAAACAAGCCAGGCACAGGCATCGGACTCAACATCGTAAAAAACATTGTCGATCTGCATCATGGCACCATTTCTGTTGCCTCTGCTGTGGGAAAGGGATCTACGTTCACCGTAGTGCTGCCAGTGAGCCAGCAGGTGATAGAGGAGGATGTCGGGAAGCTGACCGAAGAAAAAGAGCCATACACTGAGGCCGACAGCCGTACATCGTCAGGCTCCCTTCACCTTTCTCCTTCTTCTGACCATCAAGGTGAAACCATGCTTATCGTCGATGATTCTGAGGATATGGTAGGTTTCCTATCCGAGAACTTCAAGGAGAAGTACGAGGTGATGACTGCCAGCGATGGTATTGAGGCACTCGACATTCTTTCAAAACATGAGGTGAACATCATTATTTCCGACTGGATGATGCCGCGTATGGATGGTGCTGAGTTGTGCCGTCGGGTGCGTCAGAACCAGCTTACCAGTCATATTCCTTTTGTGATGCTGACAGCCAAGACCGACGATGATTCGAAGGTAGAGGGCATGGACGTAGGTGCCGACACCTATATAGAGAAACCCTTCTCATTGCAATATCTTGAGGCCTGTATCCGTAACATGCTTCTGATGCGTCGCCGACTGATGGAGAAATTCTCCACTCAGCCTCTTGAGCCTGTGACCAAGATTGCACAGAATCCCACAGATAATGAGTTCCTCATCAAGATGAATCAAATCATCGAGGAAAATTTCTCGAATTCCGATCTGAACGTCGATTTCCTGGCCGACAGACTGAACATCAGTCGCAGTGGACTCTTTGCCAAGATTAAGACCTTGGCAGATGTAACGCCCAACGAGATGATTCAGATTGTTCGTCTGAAACGCGCTGCGCAACTCCTGCATGAAGGGGGACACCTGGTAAGCGAAGTAGGTTATATGGTAGGATTCTCCAACCCTTCTTACTTCTCGAAGTGCTTCCAGAAACAGTTTGGCATTCGCCCAACCGACTATATCAAGAAAGATTGAGATTGAGTGTCGACACTTGGATTCGGACCAAGGACCCCCACCATGTCAAGGTGATACTCTAACCAGCTGAGCTATGCCGACATTGCGTTTTTCGGCTGCAAAGATAATAAGAAAATCTGATATCTGCAAGATTTTACGTGAAATTCTTGCAGATATCAGGGAAATGTCACAGCAGCTTTTTGATTTCCGCCTCAATATCCTTAACCTGAGCGGCACGCTTCACCAGGTTGTTGTCGCGGTCGATAAGGAAATAGTCGGGCACGGTCTGTACATTGTAAAGCATGAGGCGCTGCGACTGGATACCGTCGGCATCGCGCACATTGATCCAGGGCAGAGAGGCTGTCTGCTGCTTCCAGAAGTGCTCGTCGGGGTCGAGTGATACCTGATAGATCTCGAAGCCTTGCTGGCGGTATTTATTGTAGAGTTCGCGGAGCATCAGGATGCGGGCAGGCGAGTCTTCCAGTGCGAAGACGTGGAAATCGAGCAACACCACTTTTCCCTTGAGGTCGGTCAGATGGCGCACCTGTCCCTTGTTGTCTGTGAGGTCGATGTCGAGCACGCCGGCTTCTTTTACCTTACTGGCTTCCACGCGCAGATCCTGGTTCTTGGCATCGACGATGCGCTGGTTCTTCATACCCTCAATAGCGATATTATGCAGGTTCTGTCCGCGCTCGGCATGGGGATAATAGGTATCCCAGCTGGTAGCCACGGCAGCAAAGGCCTTGATGTCGTCCTTGTTAGAGCGGGGATCGAAGATCAGCCACTGACCGATGGTCTGGAACAGGGCGAAGTAGGAGTAGGCCTTCATGGGCTCCTTGTAGATATAGTTCAACTTCACGTCTTCCTTATAGGCATTGATGAGTTTCTGTATGCTGTCGTTGGCGGCGGTAATACCCAGGTCCATATTCTGCTGCAGGGCGATGGCCTGACTCTGCAGTGCCATCTGTTTCAGAGTGAGTTCCTTGATCTTCTCACAGTTCTCAGAGCCTGAGATGGTGTAGTTTGAGGCCATGTTAGGATACTCTCCCTTGATCTGCACCGTCTCTGTCGAGTCGATGCTGACGTTGATAATCTGGTCGGCGATTCTGAGTCGGTAGAATTCGGGAGCAATCGTGGACTCCTGACTGAAGGCAAAGTTGCCCTTGTCGTCCAATTTCACAGAGTCGAGCACGTTAACACCCTCCAAACCAACATTCTCAAAGTAGAGCACAGAGTCGTTGGCGTTTGCGATCTGTCCTTCCACCTTAAACTTCTTGTCGTTGCACGAGGCAATCGTCAAGGCTGCCATAAACAGCAGGGTAGCTTTCCAAAGTTGTTTCATATCTGATATTGTATTTTTTTCTTTTTTGCGGGTGCAAAGGTACGAATAAGCAAGCAAAAAACCAAAAAAAAAGAAAAATAATCCCCTTTTCTTCGTTTATTTATATTATAATGTGTAACTTTGCGACCGCATTTGACATGCCTATTATTTATTTTTAGATGTTTTAAACAAGATGAACGTAATTACAAAGACCCTTCAATTGGCTGATGGACGTACCATCACCATTGAAACCGGGAAAGTGGCAAAACAGACCGATGGTGCCGTCATGCTGACGATGAACAACACCGTACTCCTGGCCACTGTTTGTGCCGCAAAAGATGCAGTTCCCGGAACAGATTTCATGCCTTTGCAGGTAGATTATCGTGAACAGTACAGTGCAGCCGGCCGTTTTCCCGGCGGATTTACCAAGCGCGAAGGCAAAGCCAGCGACAATGAGATTCTGACATCCCGTCTGGTGGACCGTGTGCTCCGCCCGCTCTTCCCCTCTAACTATCATGCAGAGGTGTTTGTGAATGTCATGCTGCTCTCAGCTGATGGTGTGGACCAGCCCGACGCTCTGGCAGGTTTTGCTGCCTCTGCCGCCCTGGCTTGCTCGGATATTCCTTTTGAGTGCCCCATCAGTGAGGTCCGCGTGGCCCGCATCAACGGTGAGTATGTCATCGATCCTACCTTCGAGCAGATGAAGGAGGCCGACATGGACATTATGGTTGGTGCCTCTGCCGAGAACATCATGATGGTGGAAGGTGAGATGAAAGAGGTGTCGGAGCAGGATATGATCGGCGCCCTCAAGGCTGCTATGGCTGCTATCAAGCCCATGTGCGAACTCCAGGCTGAGCTCTCTAAGGAGCTGGGCAAGGACGTGAAGCGCGAGTACGACCACGAGGTGAACGACGAGGAGCTGCGCGAGCAGATGAACAAGGAACTCTATCAGCCTGCCTACGACGTTACCAAGCAGGCCCTTGAGAAGCAGGCCCGCCAGGATGCCTTCGACAAGATCCTTGCCGACTTCAAGGAGCAGTACAACGAGGCTCACAGCGACCTCTCTGAGGACGAGCTCGAGGAGAAGGCTGCCATGATGGACCGCTACTACCACGACGTGATGCGCGATGCCATGCGCCGTTGCATCCTCGACGAGGGTATCCGTCTCGATGGTCGTAAGACCGACGAGATTCGCCCCATCTGGTGCGAGGTTTCTCCGCTGCCCATGCCTCACGGAAGTTCTATCTTCACCCGTGGTGAGACACAGTCGCTTTCTACCTGTACCCTTGGTACGAAGCTCGACGAGAAACTGGTTGACGACGTGCTGGAGCACGGTTATCAGCGTTTCCTGCTCCACTATAACTTCCCTCCCTTCTGTACCGGTGAGGCCAAGGCACAGCGCGGCGTAGGCCGTCGTGAGATTGGTCATGGCCATCTGGCATGGCGCGGTCTGAAGGGTCAGATTCCTGAGGACTTCCCTTATACCGTACGTCTCGTATCGCAGATCCTCGAGTCTAACGGTTCTTCATCAATGGCCACCGTTTGTGCCGGTACACTTGCCCTGATGGATGCTGGTGTGCCCATGAAGAAGCCCGTTTCCGGTATCGCCATGGGTCTGATCAAGAATCCTGGTGAAGAGAAGTATGCCGTGCTCAGCGATATCCTCGGCGATGAGGACCACCTGGGCGATATGGACTTCAAGACCACCGGTACAAAGGATGGTCTGACGGCTACCCAGATGGATATCAAGTGCGACGGTCTGTCGTTTGAGATCCTCGAGAAGGCCCTTATGCAGGCCAAGGCCGGTCGTGAGTATATCCTTGGCAAACTCACTGAGACGATTGCCGAGCCGCGTGCTGAGATGAAGCCTCAGGTACCCCGTATCGAGGCCTTCGATATTCCCAAGGAGTTTATCGGTGCTGTTATTGGCCCGGGCGGAAAGATTATCCAGCAGATGCAGGAGGATACCGGTGCCACCATCACCATCGACGAGACCGACGGTGTGGGTAAGGTTCAGGTCAGCGCTCCTAACAAGGAGAGCATCGACGCAGCTATCGCCAAGATCCGTGCCATCGTGGCTATCCCCGAGGTCGGAGAGATCTACGAGGGAACCGTCCGCTCTATCATGCCTTATGGTTGTTTCGTTGAGATCATGCCTGGCAAGGATGGTCTGCTCCATATCTCCGAGATCGACTGGAAGCGCCTTGAGACCGTCGAGGAGGCAGGCATCAAGGAGGGCGACAAGATCAAGGTGAAGTTGCTTGAGATCGACCCGAAGACAGGTAAGTACAAGCTCTCTCATCGTGTGCTGATCGATAAGCCCGAGGGTTATGTGGAGCGTCCGGCCCGTGAGCGTGGTGAGCGCCGTGAGCGCCCTGAGCGTGGCGAGCGCAGAGACCGTCGTCCCGACAGAGGCGAAAGGCAACGGGTAGGCGATTCGTCAGAATCGGGAATGCGTCGCGAGAAGCATGGCGACCATCGCCCTCGTCCTGAGCATCAGGGGGAGGCTCCGAAGGAAGAAAAAGCGCCTAAGGATTTCAGCGATTCGCTCGATAACATGGACTTCTAAATAATGAACCCCCTTGCAGCCAGTGCGAGGGGGTTTTCTGAACATAATATAGATGACAATGAAAAGCTTGAAACTATGGATGATTGCCATGCTGCTCATAGCAGGCATAGGCTCACAGGCACAGACAAAGCGTTCGGATGACTTCCGGGCCAGGTATGAACTGAAGGAGGTGGTGGTGATGAGTCGCCACAACATCCGCTCGCCGCTGATATCCGGTGGGGCAGCTTATATGCGAGTGACGCCCCACGAGTGGTTCAAGTGGACATCACCCTCGAGCCAGCTGTCGCTGCGTGGTGGTGTGCTGGAGACGGAGATGGGACAGTTCTTTCGTCAGTGGATTGTAGGCGAAGGCCTGTTGCCCGACAACTACCGTCCAGAGGGTGAGGAGGTGCTCTTCTACGCAAACTCGCGTCAGCGCACGTTTGCCACGGCGAAGTATTTCTCGGCAGGGTTCCTGCCCTTTGCCAACGTGGAGATTACCCACAAGTTGGCCGAGGATAAGATGGATCCTGTGTTTACACCTCAGTTTACCAAGATGAACGATACCTACCGCCAACAGGTGCTCAGCGAGATAGAGTCGTTGCATGGAGGTCCTCAGGCATGGATGGAGAGTGTGAAGCCCACGCTGACACTGATGGAAGAGGTGCTCGACATAGCCCATTCGCCCGCTGCACTTGAGGGCGACACGCTGCACTTCTGGTTCGACGATACACAGTTCAAGATAGAGAAAGGCAGTGAGCCGAAGATGACGGGTGGCTATACGCTGGCCAACAGCGTGGCCGACGCGATGGTGCTGCAGTGCTACGAGACGGAGAACATGGCAGCCTTCGGCCATGAGCTGACGATGGAGCAGTGGCGCCAGATCTGTGCCGTGAAGGAGGTTTACGACGGTCTGTTGTTTACCACCCATGCCGCTGCCGTCAACCTGGCCTATCCGCTGGTAAGCCGTATCCGCGAGGAGTTGAATCGTGAGGATCGTAAGTTCATGTTCCTTTGCGGTCACGACTCTAACCTGGCCAGCATCGGTGCAGCCTTAAGACTTAACTTCCCCGAGACGGAGAATGCCCTGGAGCTGCACACGCCTATCGGCTCGAAGTTGGTGTTTGAGAAATGGAGCGATGGTGCTGAGGATTATGTGGCCATCAACCTGGTCTTTGCAAATCTTAGTCAGTTGCAGGGTTGCACGATGCTCTCACCCGACATGCCGCCGATGGTGCTGCCCGTTACCGTCGAGGGCCTGTCGGCAAACAGCGACGGACTCTACCGATTGGCCGACCTCGATAACCGCATGGCAGAGACCATGGGTGAATATGATGCCATCGAAGACGTCGAGACCGCTGTACCTTCCGCTCGCATCATCCCCATCAGTCAAGGGCGTTCCTATACGCTCAGCGGAGCCCAGGCTACCGACTCCACGCGTGGCGTGATTATTGAAGACCATCGCAAGGTCATCAGAAAATAAATTCATCCCGTACCACATCAGTGATACGGGATGAATTCTATTTCGGCTGCAGGTCGGCATACTCGCGGGCGACGTTCTCGATCGATGGGCACGCCTTCAGGGGGGATCTTCGGGTCGTTCGGGTATCTCCTTTGGCTGATGCGAGTATCTCCTTTCGCCCGTGCCGACGTCTCCTTTCCCCCTATAGGAGGCATCTGCGTCGGTCGTGGAAGCTATCTCCGTCACCCGTGGAAGGCATCCCTATGCCCCGATCCCTTTACCGAGTACAATCATTTAATCCTCCACATCAATACAGAACTTTTCTATTATAAAGTTGACGATATGGGGCGGGAGCACTCTCTTGTGAGGCTGCATACCCATAGCCTCCAATTCGCTCATGTATTGTTTGCACCAGTTCATCAGCGTTTTTGTGGTAACGCCGGCACATTCGGCTAATTGCTGTTTACTCATTGCTTTCATATAGTTTCGTTTTTTTATAGTAAGTTATTTGTTTTCTGGTTTGGGTGGGGGTGGGTGTAGGTAGGTTACAGGAATCTTCATGCGTACCGTGTATGCGCGGTACCCGTGAGGAGTTCGGGATTATCCTCCACCCACCTGCACCCTCCACCCTCAGAACGGCTCGTCATCGGCTCCGCCTGTCCCGATCAGGCTGTTCAGGTATTCCTTGATCTGCCCGTCATCACGTTTCACGGCGATATAGCCCTTCAGACCGTGGCGTATCCTGGAGTCGAAGCCCAGCTGGGTGAAGGCCCGTCCGATCATGGCAGGTGACAGTCGCCCGACGATGCCGCCGGTGAGTCGGCAACTGATCATCTGGAGGGCTGCTGCCACGGGGGTAAAGTCGCCCTCTCCCTTGTGCTCAGGCTTGCGGAAGAACATCCTCACCAGCTCAAACTCCTGGACGGGCGCCATAAAGGCCTCGTTGTGCCCGGCCAGTTGCTGTATCTCGGCCTGGGAGAACCAGTAGCGGAAACCCTGATGGTAGAGGGCGTAGGCCTGGGCGTAGATGGCGGGGTAGTCGAAGGGATGTTCGCGGGGCGAGTCGATGCTCTCCACCTCGAAGGGCAGCCAGCGGCGGTTGCCCGTGGCGTCGCTGAGGAACTGCACGTTGTTGCCCGTGCCGCAGAACGAGGCGATGTGGGGCCGGTGCTCGTGGAAGTGGGCGTAGGCCGCGCGCTCGTCGATCGAGGGCATGGTGACGGCGGCCTTCAGCTGGTTGAGCTCCGAGGGCCGCATCGTGTCGAGCTCCTCGCAGCACACCAGCCCGTACTGCGCCAGCGTCAGCAGGTCATCGCGCCCCATGCGGCCCGAATTGGTCTTCGTATAGAAGTACTGCTTCAGTTCCGGGGGCAGCAGGTAGTTGAACCAGGTGGTCTTGTACGACCCCTGTTCGCCGATGAGCACGAGGATCACGTTATTGACCACCGTGTCGTCCACCCAGCCCGCCACCATTGCCACGAGCCACTTCTGGAGGTACTCGTAGAAGCGCATCTGCTCGTCCACGCCGCCCTTCACCCGGACGGAGGTTGACATGGCCAGGATGTGGTTGCTCTGTCCGTCCCAGGGCGGCAGGTGGTCGAGGTAGTAGCGGAAGGGGTGGAACTCGGGCACGAAGTCCGACTCCATTACGTGGTAGATGTCCTGTATGCGCACGGGCTTCTCTTTCGAGAGGTCCTTCCACAGGGAGTTGACGATGCGGTCGGTGACGGGCCGCCAGAGCCTCGGCGTCTCCTTCCCGCCACCTGAGTCCGACTGCTGTGCGGCCATGGCCATCAGCAGCTCCATGGCGCTCTCCTCGCTGCCGTCGTACGAGTCCCACGGACTGCGGTCAGGCAGGTGGCATTCCACGCGTCGCGTGATCACGTTGTGGCGCAGTTGGATATGGTCGCTGAGATACCGTTCGATATCCTCCACCGAGGCATACACCTCCCGCCAGTTCTTCTTGTGCTCCTTCTCGGGAGCCGCTTCTTTCTCTTTCTTGCTCTTTGCCATACTGCATGTTTTGGTTTGCGCGGCAAAGATACGAAAAAGGAAAATGATTTATCTACCATATACCAGGTGTATATACCAGGTGTATTTTAAGGATAGAGCCGTTTGAGTTCGTCCCGAAAAATGAGAGACTGGTGCTGTTCCATAGCCTTGTAATAGTCATTATACATATTCTTTCTGTTCCAGAACGCCTCAAACACTTTCCACTTATCCCTGATGCCGAGTCGTTCAGCGATGGCATCGGCCAGTAGGGCGGCCTGTGTGCGGGATAAGAGCGGCTGGTAATGCTCGTCAACCCATCCGACATCGATCGCCTTCTGCCATAGGATCATGGCCTCGGGGGTGGCAAGTGGTGAAGGCAGGCCATTCAGTTCTGCAGTCTCGTCGTCGGTCTGTACGGTTTGCTGTTGTATCAGCTCTTCGTGTATCAGCTCCAGCATCTTGTCGAGGTAGAAGATGGCATGAATGTCGGTCTGTGTCAGTTCGTCAAAGTGCTGGAAGATGAAGAGCCCGGCACAGTCGTAGTTCGGCACGAGGATGTTGCTTGTTTATAGCTTCCAGGGGAACTGGAACTTGGGGGTGGCGAAGTGGCGGCGGAAGATGCAGTGCCAGAAGAAGGCCAGCTGATAGAGGAGCGTGGAGCCATGCAGTTTGAAGTAGGAGGCGTAGGTGAAGTCCCACTTGAGGTGGCGCTTGATCTGCACGTCGATGTCGATATGCGTCTGATCGACCTTGTATTTCCGGTCAAGCAGGAAATAGGCAAACCTGATGGCGGCCATGCGGGGCTTGGGGGGAAGGTTGCCCTCGATGGAGGGCATGACATCCTCTAACTTCTGGATATGATAAAGTGCACCGCAGCGCTCAAACCCACAATGGCCTATTAGG
The DNA here is from genome assembly GCA_946415825.1 of uncultured Prevotella sp. Taxonomy (GTDB): domain Bacteria; phylum Bacteroidota; class Bacteroidia; order Bacteroidales; family Bacteroidaceae; genus Prevotella. The sequence continues at coordinate 52,066 of CAMKUA010000004.1, forward strand.
AGTGAGGGCTTGCCCCAGTAGCAGGCTTCGAGGCCCGTGGTGGAACCGAACGTGACCACCTTCTCACAGGCATCCATCAGGTCGTAGCTGCTCACCTTGCTCTCGGGCGGGATGACGGTGACGTTGGGAAGTGCGTCATACTGATAGAGACCCAGATGGTCGCGGTGGTTGATGCCCTTCAGGTTGGGGTGTATCCTTATATAATAATGTACGTCGCCCGCGGAGTGGTTGAGGATATAGCCGATGGCCTCGCACTGGCTGGGGAACACGCGGTTGACGCTCCAGTCGTCGCCGAGAGCCACCAGCTCGTCTTGTGACGAGGTGAACAGCACGATATTGCGCTGACTGGGGTCGAAACCTTCGGGCAACAGACCTTTCTTCTGTTCGGTGACGTAGGCCTTGACATCGACCACTACCTCGCCTTTGCGACGGCGTTCGAAGAACGATGAGCCGATGCGGATCTTCTCTTCCTCGGGGTCCGGGCTCTTCTCCCAGGTGTTGATGGCCAGCTGGTTCCACTTCTCGATATTATGTGGCAGGGCGTCGGGGTAGCTCATCTTGGCGTATGGCTCGCCATGACCGCCCACAGTCTCAACAGCCTTGAACTTGATGCCCAGTTTTTTGGCGATATCGAAGAAAAACCGGTTCTCATAAAGGCGCCCGTTATAAACGATGATGACGTCAGGCTTTATCTGGTCTATCAATTCGTAGGCTTTATCCACCAGGTTGCAGAGTTCACTGACCAGTGGCAAGGCATACTCATGAAACTCGTGGAAGCGGGCCAGGTCGAGGTCGCGCGTCGTCGTATAGTAAAGGGAGAGGACAGACCTGCCCACCATGACATCGCGATAGGTAAATTCTTCGAGTTCGTTGGCCTCGTGGAAGTCGAACTTCTGCTCACGGTGTTTTATATCCTCAGCCTTAATGGGAATCATGTGGACACCAGCCCCGTAGGCCTGCTGATACTGCTTGTACATGCGATGGCAGAACTGACAGATGCAGGGATAGCCGTCGAGATTCATAAAACAGGATGAGAGCCCGCAATGGCAGTATGCCCAGTAGATATCGTCGCCTTTTTGCTTGCCGTCAAGAATATCGTCGATAATCACGCCGATATGTGGGGCGGCAAGGGCACTGGAACTATAGTATAGTCTTTTACTCATTGTTTGTCTTTATTGTCCGTTATATCTGCACAGTTTCCGACTTCTGTTGTGAAGGATATCGTTTAAGATGTAAGGGGTAACATCGTTGAAGCGGATCATTTCGTAAGGCACGTTGCCGATCAATCCGTTCTTGACCACATGGTTGGCATACAGCTCATCGACAAACGGATCGGGTGTGCAGACCACGTCGAGATCAAGGTCTCTGACATACATGGCATAATCGCGCTCCGACTCCTGACCGTCCTGATCAATATAGTGACTCGTGAATGTCTTGGAGAATCGGTATGAGGCCCCTGTTTTCTGTTCGATATAGTGGATATAAGTAAAGCTGTTGCGCAAGGATGCACTCCCGATGAAGACGTTTTTGGCGTTGACCTTCTCCAGATAAGCGAAGGGCGAGTCGGCACCAAACGACTCCACATTCTCCAGGGCACAGAGATAGTCGGTATCCTTCCCCCATACAGCGAAGGAGTAGATGGGGTGCTTGGTGCGCACGAAGTCATTCCTCCGAAGGGCGGCATTGCCGATGGCTCCCGTCTTGCTGGGGGTCTTCCTGTAGTCGAAGGTCTTACCCTGACAGAATCCCCAGTTGTAGGTCGGGATCAGGAGCGTGCCCTCTGTCCCGACAGCCTCCTGGAACTTGTCCAGCAGCACGTTCGGGTCGAAGTGCTCACCGTGTTCCTGGCATTGCAGGAACAGGTCGGTAATGTCGGATGTGAGGAGGACGACATCGCCTTTCTCAATCCCTATCACCGAGGGAATCATCTGATAGCTGACGTATTCTGACATGCTTGAGCGATTAATAGGTTGAGCGTCCACCGTCGATGACGATGTTCTGGCCGGTAATCCAACGGGCTTCGTCGGACAGCAGGAAACACGCCAGGTTCGTAATATCCTCGGGGTGGCCAACACCCAGGGGATAGGTCTGCAGGTGGGCCGCTCCCGACTCTGTCTTCAGGAAGTCCTGTGTCATGGGTGTCTCCACCGTACCGGGTGAGATGCTGTTGACGCGCACCTTTGGTGCCAGTTCCTTGGCCAGCGAGATGGTGAGGGCGTTCAGGGCCCCTTTCGACGCAGCATAGACGGCATTGCCCTTCTCGCCCCGGATGGAGGCCAGTGAGGAGATGAGCACGATGTTCTTCAGCGATCCCTTGTTCTCTTTTTTCAGCAGGGGGCGTATCAGCTCCATGGCGGAGAGGATGTTGACGTTGAAGATGGTGTCGATGCTGTCGGTATCGGCCTGACGGAGGGGCATCACCTTACTGGTTCCGGCACAGTGCACCAGGGCTTCTATCTGTAGGCCCTCGCTCTGGATGAGCTCTTTAAGACGAGAGGCCGCCTGACGTCTGTCGGCATCGAGGTCGATGACGAGTTTCAAGACCTTGTTTGACCCGCCCGTCTGATTGATGAGTTCATCGATTCGGCTTTCATTCCGTCCGACGAGGATCAGGTTGCGCTCGCCTGAAAGGCGGACGGCCAGATCGAGTCCGATGCCAGAGGTGGCGCCTGTGATAAGTGTATAGGTATCCATCAGCCCAGAATCAGTTTGCAGAGATCACCAACGGTTTTGCAAGCCCTGATATCAGCGGCCTTGAAGGTCTTCTTGTAGTTCTCCGACACCATCGAGATGATGCCGAGGATGGCCAGGGAGTCCCAGTACTCGAAATCCTCGAGCACGTCGGTATCGTTGACGGTCTCTTCCTCCAGGACCTCAGCCAGTTTGCTTTTTAATTCTTCCATATTTATAATATTGATGTTTCACATTGAGTTTTCTCTTTCAATCTTCAATTCTTCAATTTTTCAATTCTTCAATATTCAATAATTCTATTGAACGTCAGGTTGCCCACCTTCATGATGATCGAGGCCCAGGTGAGTCCGACACCGAAGCCTGCCAGACACATCTGATAGGACTCCTGTTCGAGTTTCTCTCCCAGGTTGTACGAGATACAGGTGGGTACGGTGACGCCACTGGCGTTGCCGAAGTTCTCGACGATGTTGCTGGGCATCTTCTCGTAGGGCACTCCGATGGCATCGGCCAGTTTGTTGAGCATGAACTTGTTGGGCTGGTGGAACATATACCAGTCGATATCGTCAGCCGTCATACCGGCGCGTTCCAACAGCTCGTGGATCATAGGTGGCACCTCGCGCTGAACGAAGTTGAACACGTCGTCGCCCTGCATGACCAGATTGTTGAGCGAACGGAAGTTGCCGGCCTCGTCTTCGTGATCGATGGCCGTTTCCTCACTGCAGGGCATGCGGAAACCGCCTGCGGGGATGATCAGGGCCTTGGCACCGGTGCCGTCCATCTTCACGGCCATGTGGATTTCCTCCTGGTCGTCGGTCTTCTCCACGATGGTGATGGCAGCGGCATCGCCGATGAGGGGCTTGCTGTTACGGTCGTGGATCGACACCTTCGGACTGAGCACGTCGGCATTCATCAGTACCACCTTGTTGACACTTTCCTGTTCGAGCAGCATGAACGCCTGCATCAGTCCGATCTCGAAGCCGGCACAACCCTGGTTGATGTCCATGCAGATCATGTTGTGCTTCAGGTTGAAATGGCCTTGTATCAGGTTGCTCGTAGGGGGCATGAAGTAGTCGGGCGACTGCGACACGAAGAGCAGGGCGTCGATCTCGTCCTTCTGGAGCAGACCGTTGTCGAACAGGTATTGCAGGCCGTGGATACAGAAGTCCGACGAGCACTGGCCCTCGGCTGCGATACGGTGGGTGTTGTAGCCCATGATCTTTTTCAGGCGCAACGACTTCTTCTCGTCGAAATTATAGTTTCCCATCTCCTCCTCGAAGGTGACGACACGCTGGGGGAGGATGGTCAGGATACCTGTGATCCGTTTATTTTTGAACTTCAGATTCATGCTGCTCCGCTTTTCTTCAGTAAGGCGATGATATTGTCAACCGTTGAGAAATTGGTAGGGATGACATCGATACCTTGGATCTTAATACCGAAACTGGCCTCCAGCTCATCGACCAGTGAGACGATGTCGAAGGAGTCGAGCATACCGGCCTCAATGAAGTCCACGTCCTCAGTGAAGTCGAACTCGGGTCGGAGGTCGTTCAGGATGGCAATGATTTTTTCTTTCATATCACAATTTGTTTTTTAGAAGCACATAGTCAAACAGATTCTCTTGCCGGAATCCGAAGTGAGTATGTCTTTTGATAGCATTTTCATTATCGTCGATCACCCACAGGATCTGTCGTTTCGACTGAAGGGAGGTCTTCACGGAACCGTTGTAGAGTTTGGAGCCGATGCCCTTGTTCCTGTGCTGCTCTGAGACGAACCAGTATCTCCAGTACCAGGTCAGACCCTTGTCCTCGAAGATGCTGAATCCGCACACCTCCTGATCTTCCTTATAGACAATCACCCCGCCCTTCTGGTTGATCTCGTTGAGCTCGTAGAGGGTTGGTATCTGTTCACTCAGGGGGTCGAAGTTCGTGTAGAGCATGTTCCTCACGATCTCGAGTCCCCTGTTGTCGGCCTTCGGCGTCTCATTGGCCAGACTGGGGTCGAAGGGCAGCTGTCCGATATGACTCATCCGATACAGCCGCTTATAGCTTTCGAAGCCTTGCTCCTGAAACACTGCCATCTCTACGGGCGCCTCTGCCTTGCTGACGATATCCAACGAGGTCTGCTTCTGTAAAGCCGTCGCACTTAACGCCTCTTTCAGGGTGTCGGCACCTGATGCGAAATAGAAGAGGTTCAGGAATTCGCCATTGTCGTTGGTGAGCAGCACACAGCCAGGCGTCGTCTGATAGCGCAGTGTGCCGGCTTCCAGCCAGAAGGGGTGCTTGTTCTCGTCCCAGAAGAAGTTGGTGAGAGGTCTCTCCCCCGTCTCCCTGACCTTGGCGAACAAGCCGTTCAACTGCTCGAATGACGTGATGACCTTATCCATTAATCAGTTTTTTGTAATACGACCTGTCAATCTTGCCGCTGCTGTTCTGTCGGAGTGTCTCTTCGCGATAGTAGGCAGAGGGGATCATATAGCGGGGGATCTTATCGGATACGGCCTTGCGGAAGGCGCTGAGGTTCAGCTCCTCTGGTGCCTGGTAGTAGAGCACGATCTTCTTGTTGTTGAAGTCATAGACGGCACAGCAGTTGTCCACCATCTTACTGGCCAGCACGGCATTCTCGATCTCGCCGAGTTCGATGCGGTAGCCGTTGTGTTTGATCTGCGAGTCCTTTCGGCCCACGTACATGATCTCGCCACGTTCGTTCTTATAGACGATGTCGCCTGTGCAGTAGATGGTCTCTGGGTAGTGCTTGTTGAGCGGATTCTGGATAAAGGCCTTCTGTGTCTTTTCCGGGTCATTGTAATAGCCTAAGGCCAGTGAAGAGCCTCTGACGCACAACTCACCCTCCTCCCCAACGGCGGCCTCGCGCTGCTGATCGACCAGAATCAGTACGTCGCTGTTGCGGCATTCAATGCCGATGGGCAGCGGCTCGTCGTCGGCAAACTCCCTGTCAACCTCATAGAAGGTGCAATCGACGGTAATCTCCGTCGGTCCGTAGAGATTGGCATAACGGCAGTGGGGCAGGTGCTTGCGCCAGTAGTTCAGATGCTTGTTGGGCATCACCTCTCCTGCAAAAAGCACATCTTTCAGATACTGTGGTTTCTTGTCTTTCAGGATGTCGAAATTGGCCACGTTGATGAGTGCAAAGGGTACCCAGAACACAAACGTGATCTGTCGCTCGTTCATGTAATCGACCAGTTTGGCCGGGAACGAGAAATGCATATCGGGGATAATGTCGAGGGTGGCGCCGGTGGCATACATCAGGTAGATGTCGAGCGTGGAGTTGTCGAAGTAGAAAGGCGCCTGGTTTCCGATGACAGCCTCGCTGGTTACCCCGAACGTGCTGACGGCCCAGTCGATATAATCGATCACGCCTCTATGGGCAATGACCACACCTTTCGGGGTACCCGTAGAACCCGAGGTGAAGATGGAGTAAACGGGGTCGGTGTCGATCTGGTCGGCCAGGTAGTCCTCGGCATTGGCACCTGTCCGGGGCTGATGCTCCAGCACGTCCTCCATCACAAAGACCGCTTTGCCAAACATCCCTTTCACCTGCTGTTCGTGGGCCTTGTCTGTGATGACGGCTTCCGACTCCAGTACGTTCAGAATGGAACTGATTCTCGTATCGGGCGACTTTGTGTCGAGGGGCACATAGAAGTTACCGCTCATGTTGATGCCGGCAAACGCCTGTACCATGGTGCATCCCTTGGGGATATACACCCCGATGGGCGAACGCCACAGACCCTTGGTCCTGATGGCATCGGCTATCACAAAAGCCGACTGGAGAAGTTCCGTAAAAGTGATGCTGCCTGTTGTATCCTGAACTGCTGTCTTCTGAGGATGCTTGGCAGCAGTGTGAACCAAATATTCAATGACACTTTTCTGCATACGTGTTGCGTACCTTTTTATTTTAGGCTGCAAAAGTACAACATTTTTATGTAACGGCCAATCTTTTCCCTAACTTTTGCCTAAAAACTTTCTTAAAAGAGTTAAAAAACAATAAATATGAGCTTTTTTCTGCTCTCGCGTGTTTGTAAAATGGGAAAGAGTCGTACCTTTGCAGTCCGATTATTGGGGAGAGACTTAGAATCCCCGTGGATTGAGGTGTGAATAGCGGCGTCTTTGGCCGGGCGCAGTGGTTCGTGAATCGTCAGTCCAGCAATGGAATCGTAAGGTTCCTGCGCGTTCGTTAGACTTGCAGCCGGGAGTTCTTGCAAGAAGCAAGCGGCCTTAGGGCCGAGCGAGACCTCGGATGTGAGTTTGTGTGCGCAATTAAGTAAACTGTTTTTTAGTAGTAAAATTAAAAGAGAAAATGAACACTTTAAGTTACAAGACTCTTTCCGTGAACAAGGAAACAGCAAAGAAGGAGTGGGTGGTGATCGATGCCACCGACCAGGTTGTTGGTCGTCTCGCTTCAAAGGTAGCAAAGCTGATTCGCGGAAAGTACAAGCCAACTTTCACTCCGCACGTTGATTGCGGTGACAATGTTATCCTTATCAATGCCGATAAGGTGGTATTCACTGGTAAGAAAGAGACCGACAAGGTCTATACCCGCTACACCGGTTATCCTGGTGGTCAGCGTTTCCAGACACCTGCCGAGCTGCGCAAGCGCAATGGTGGTGTGGAGAAGTTCCTCCGTCACGCTGTGAAGGGTATGCTGCCAAAGGGTCCTCTCGGACGCAGCCTGCTGAACAACCTCTACATCTATGAGGGTACAGAACATCCGCATGAGGCCCAGAAGCCAAAGGCAATTGATATTAACCAGTATAAATAATAAGGAAAGATGGAAGTAATTAACGCAATAGGTCGTCGCAAGAGTTCTGTAGCCCGCGTATATGTTTCTGAGGGTACAGGCAAGATCACGATCAACAAGAAGGATTTAGAAGTTTATTTCCCGTCAGCCATCCTGCAGTATGTGGTGAAGCAGCCGCTGAACCTGCTGGAGGTCGCTGAGAAGTATGACATCAAGGCCAACCTCGACGGTGGTGGCTTCACAGGTCAGAGCCAGGCTCTCCGCCTTGCTATCGCTCGTGCACTGGTGAAGATCAACGAAGAGGATAAGAAGAAGCTGAAGGACCAGGGATTCCTGACACGCGATAGCCGTGAGGTTGAGCGTAAGAAGCCAGGACAGCCCAAGGCTCGTCGTCGCTTCCAGTTCAGTAAGCGTTAATATTCAGCTGATAGTTGATAGTGGATAGTTGATAGTTCTTGGACGAGCCAAGCGGCAAAGCCGAGCGATGATTACCTTCACTGTTCCATCTGTCAGCAGCTGAAATATAACTGAATATAGTTTAGTATCTAAACCCTTAGGATTTGTAGTCATAGTGACCATCAGCGGATAAAGGTAATCATAACTATCCACTATTCACTATCCACTATCAACTACCTACCGGCTGATTCTAAAAACAGAATTAAAAAGAAAGTAAACAAATTAAAAGCAAAACAACAAAATGGCAAGAACAAATTTTGACCAGTTGCTGCAGGCAGGCTGTCACTTCGGCCACCTGAAGCGTAAGTGGAACCCCGCAATGGCTCCCTACATCTATACCGAGCGTAACGGTATCCATATTATCGACCTGCACAAGACCGCAGCCAAGATCGACGAGGCTGCCGACGCTTTGAAGCAGATTGCCAAGAGTGGCAAGAAGATCCTGTTCGTCGCTACTAAGAAACAGACAAAGGACGTGATCGCCGAGAAGGCTACCAGCATCAACATGCCTTATGTTATTGAGCGCTGGCCCGGTGGTATGCTCACCAACTTCCCGACTATCCGTAAGGCCGTAAAGAAAATGGCGAACATCGATAAGCTGATGCAGGACGGTACCTATTCAAACCTCTCAAAGCGCGAGCTGCTGCAGGTGACCCGTCAGCGTGCCAAGTTGGAGAAGAACCTCGGTTCTATCGCCGACCTGACCCGTCTGCCCAGTGCCCTCTTCGTGGTTGACGTGCTGAAGGAGCAGATTGCCGTTCGCGAGGCTAACCGTCTGGGTATCCCCGTATTCGGTATCGTTGATACCAACTCTGATCCTAACAATGTGGACTTCGTGATTCCCGCTAACGACGACGCTAAGGACAGCGTAGAGGTTATCCTCAACGCTTGCTGCGCTGCTATCTCTGAGGGTATCGAGGAGCGCAAGGCAGAGAAGGCCGACGATAAGGCTGCTGAGGCTCAGGCCGAGGCTGACGGTGAGGAAGTAAAGCCCAAGCGCGCTGCCCGCAAGCCCCGCAAGGAGGCTGCTCCCGCTGAAGAGGCTCCCGTAGCAGAAGAGGCTGCCGCTCCCGCTGAGGAAGAGGCTCCCGCCGCTGAATAAAATTGAAGGATTGAAGAATTTGAAAAATTATAGTTATGGCAATTTCAATTGACGATATTAAGAAGCTCCGCGCAATGACCGGTGCTGGTCTGGCTGACGTGAAGAAGGCTCTGACCGAGGCCGAGGGCGACTTCGACAAGGCCAAGGAGCTCCTCCGTGAGCGTGGCCTCGCTATCGCTGCCAAGCGTAGCGACCGTGAGACATCTAATGGTTGTGTACTCGTAAAGAGCGTTGATGGCTTCGCTGCTATGATCGCCCTGAAGTGCGAGACCGACTTCGTGGCTAATGGTGCCGACTTCATCGCTCTGACTCAGAGCATCCTCGACGCCGCCATCGCTGCCAAGGCCAAGGACCTCGAGGCTGTAAAGGCTCTCGACATCAATGGTCAGAGTGCTCAGGACGCTGTGACCCAGCGCTCTGGTATCACTGGTGAGAAGATGGAGCTCGACGGTTACCTCGTGCTCGAGGGTGACAACGTAGAGGTTTACGACCACATGGGCAAGCACATGCTCTGCACGATGGTTCAGACTAACCTGAAAGCTCCTGAGGTGGGCCACAAGCTCGCTATGCAGGTAGCTGCCATGAAGCCCGTGGCTCTCGACTCAGCCAGCATGCCTCAGTCAATCCTCGACGAGGAGTACAAGACTGCTGTTGAGAAGACCAAGCTCGAGCAGGTAGAGAAGTTCGTAGAGATGAAGCTGAAGAAGGCTGGTATCAACCCCAACCTCGTTGACTCCGAGGATCATATCGAGAGCAACATGGCTAAGGGCTGGCTCACTCAGGCTCAGGCCGATGAGGCTCGCAAGGTTATCGCCGACGCCAAGGTAGAGGGCGAGGCTCAGCTGAAGATGCAGATGATCGAGAACATCGCCAAGGGTCGCGTCAGCAAGTTCTTGAAGGAGAACTGCCTCGTTGACCAGGAGTTCCAGTTCGGTGATGGCGACAAGCAGACTGTTACCCAGTGGCTCGCCGCTCAGAACAAGGACCTGAAGATCGCTGCCTTCAAGCGCTTCACGCTCGTTGCAGAGTAATCCCCATTTCCTATATCAGAATCGGCCCTGCATCCCCGCAGGGCCGATTTTTTTGTCCCATAGAGGCAAAAAACGGTTTGTGAAATCAGTTCACAAGTTTTTTTCGTCTAAAAAGTTGGAAGGAATCAGAATAATAACTAACTTTGCAAGATATGACGAAGAAACGGTTTTCCTATACGCTTTTTTGCTTATGCGCCCTGGGGCTGATGCTGGGGTGCTCAGGCAACGGCACACAGATGCGGCAACAGCTCGAAGCCCTTGAACAGCAGAATGTTAACGGAGAGAAGTTGCTTGACGACTCGCTCGCAGAATCCTTAGTAGATTATTTCGACCGCCACGGTGATGCCAACGAACAGATGCGCGCCAAGTACATCCTCGGATGCACCTATTCTGCCCTCAACGAACTGCCCCGTGCACTCATCACCTTCTATGAGGCAGCAGGCTGTGCTGATACCATGCTGGGCGACTGTAATTATAAGGTTCTGAGTCTCATCCATGGACAGTGTGCCATGATTTATCATACCCAAGTACAGCCTCGTAGCGAGTTGCAGGAACTGAGGCTCTCTGAGTATTATGCTTGGAGAGACAACGACACCCTTCAGGCCATCAAGCGCTATTCCCAACAGAGTGGAGCCTACGATTTCCTGAAGATGCCCGATTCCGTCTTGTTTGTCAAGGAACGGGCTGCACAACTGTTCCGCGAGATTGGCAAGCCCGACAGAGCTGCCCGAACATTGGGAGGCAGTACCATCACATCTTTATTGAAGAAAGGCGATATCTCGAAAGCCCTCGAATACAGTCGCCTCTATGAACAGGAGTCGGGCTTGTTTGATAGCCTCAAGAATATCGCCAAAGGCTTTGAGATCTATTATTATATAAAAGGAGAGTGCTATCTGGCCACCCACCAGCTTGATTCTGCCGAGTATTGGTTCCGTAAGGAACTACGCGACGGCAAGGATATCCGTAATCAGATAGCAGGCAGCAAAGGTCTGCAGGAGGTATTCGAGAAGAAGAAAAACTCCGATTCCATCGCCAAGTATGCCACACTTGCCTACGAGTTGAACGATTCAGCCTATTCACTTTCCGAGATGGACAACATCCAGAAATACCAGGCTTCTTACAATTTTAACTATCATAAATTCCTTGCCAAGCAGAAAGAGTCGGAGGCCAAGATTGCCTGGCTTACTGCGATCATCGTGATTCTCATAGCAGGTATTTTACTGTGGCGCTTCTTTGGGCGCTATCGTCTTTTCAAGAATGCCGCCTTGGATTATCGCCTGAAGAACGCCAGGATAACCAAGCAACTGAGGACGATGGCCAAAAGCACTCCAACGCAATACCCCACCAATAATGACTGGAAGCAATTACGCTTTTTGGTGGAGCATGAGATTCCTGCTTTCCATGACATCGTAAATCCCGACGCAACGCCTTTGACGGAGATGGAATACGACATCTGTCTGTTGACACGAGTTCACATCTTGCCCACAGAGATAGCCAAGTTGAAGCAGTGTGTTCCTTCCTACGTCTCCAATATCCGTAAGAACCTCTTGAAGAAAATCTTCGGAAAAGAGGGAAATGCAGATCAGTTCGATGAAGAAATCAGTAAAATTGGTAACAAGATCATTAAGTTATGAGAAAGAATCTGTTATTTGTGATCCTCATTCTGAGTTGTCTGAATGTCCATGCACAAGAGGGTGACGAGACACTGGTTTCGATAGCTAAGATGGATTGGACGAGTGCAGAATCATTTGGCTATTGGCTCAGTGGAGATTCTGGTGCTACAATCGAGTTGATAGATGAGGGTTTGGCCATTACCAATCTTGGTTTGCAGGAGTATATTTGGAATCCCCAGACAGTTGTTCTAACTGAATTTACACTCGAAGAAGGTCACGATTATGTTGTTCGTCTAACGATGAAGGTACCTTCTGATGGTACTTACTGGGTGAATTTGGGTAGTTGGGATGAAGAAGTGAGTGTCACGTGTCAATTCCCTGCTTCACATGGAAATGGTTTCCAGATAATTGATGTCGAATACCCCGAATACAGTAATAATGTGGTAGAAGGTTGTCATGTCGTCATCGGTTTTGGATGGGTTGAAGGTACTACCATCATCCAAGAAGTTGAACTTCTTGAGAGAACCAGTGCAGCGACCATCTGGAGCGTTAAGACAGAACGAGACTTAGACAATGCAATCTACAACCTTTCAGGCCAGAAGGTAGGCCCACCCTATAGGGGTATAGTTATCCAGAACGGGCGAAAGGTCGTGAAGTAGTTTCACTCCACGTTGTGAATATATTTATCATGCATTTTTGAACCAAGCAATACAAATTTTCTCCATCTTTGCAGCAAAATTCATTCATTCACTAAAAACAAAAGATTATGAAAAAGAGTTTGTTTACTTTGCTGTTCTCATTCATCTGTTTGGGTGTTCATGCACAATTGGGTTATTGGACTTCCATGGGGTTTGTCGAGCTGACTCCCGACGAGTCGATTACCTATAAATATGTTTTGGCGATGGACGATGAAAGCCAGGAGGCTGTCAATAGCTTGTATGCCAGTTTGAAAGCGGTGGGAGACAAGTCTCTCATCAAGTGTAACGAGACCGGTTTGGGCGGATGGTATGTGAAAAAGGACTATCCTCTGCCTGAGGGCAACTATTTCGAATCAGACTTTTATAATAGTAATTCAGAAGCGCATGCCAATGAATTGTACGTTTTCCTTCCTAAAGTCAGATCCTTTATCAATAATAATGGACGTATTGAGGACCTTTTGGATTATCTTGGCGATCGGGTGACGGTTGACTTTATCAAGAAAGATGAGGTTACTGAATGTACCGATTTCGAGTTTATAAGCAACTTGAAGACGTCAGAGGAGTGGCTGAAGCTTTGTCTGGATGTCTATAACCATGGATTCGAAGGCTTGCACTATTTTGCACCAACACATTTTATGATTGACAGGTCTTATTGGAACATAATTGAAGAGCAAGAAGGTGGCGAATCTGTATTAATTGCTGAAATAGACTGGACCACACAGGATGGATATTATTATGGCTATATTGAAAATAATTCTATATATATTGAGAAAGGAGTCGGGCTAATTATCAAATCCGATCCTGTAGAGGGTGCTCAATATTGGGAGCCTCAAGTGCCGATGATCGCAAACATTCCTGAACTCGAGAAAGGTGGGCATTATCTGGTGATTTTCACGATCGACGCGCCTACTGACGGTGAAATCCGTCTGGACCTCTGCAGTTGGGACGGAAGTGGTGCCACGATGGCTCAAATCATCAATGTCAAGGCAGGCGAGAAAGAATATCAGGTTGACTTCTTACACTATCCTACAGATTGTAACGACGCTTTGATCTTCTACCAGTGTGGTCACATGCCAGGTCAGCATATTATTAAGAAAGTGCAGGTTTTCAAAATAGCCAGTGCAAGAGGAAGAGACGATGAAACAGCCAAATTAGGATATTGGGCAGGGGAGAAGTTTCTCTTTATCGAACTGACTCCTGAAGATGCTTATAATTACAGGTATGTCCAGACCTTAGACGAGGAGAGTGAGAATACCCTCGATGACCTGATGGCAGATGCAGCAGACGAGGCGATACTCAAATTCATTGAGAACAGGTATTTTGTTAAGAATGACATTCGCCTGCCTGAAGGCAAATATTTCGAGTCGCCAATTTATATTTCTTCGGAAGAAGGAGTACCAATCATTATTTGTCCGAGAATCGTTGTCTCATTGAAAGAAGGTTACGAGATAGACGGCCTATTGGAGCAACTTGGCAGTAAGGTGACCGTTGAGCGCAGCGAAACTGCTTATGAGGGAGGTATCAGGTATTATCTGGCTTGTCAGATGAATTCATCTGAAGAAGTGCTTGAGGCTGTTCGGATCATTTCCGGCTTCATTGAAAGCGGGGGTATCAGGTATTTCGAGCCGGAAATGTATAATCTTTCATTCACTATGTACGGAGAAGGAGAAAGTCTGATAGATAAGCTGAAGGGTGGCGATGAAACAGCCATCAATGCTGTGAAGGCCACAAAGGCCGACGACGCCATTTACAACCTCAATGGTCAGAGGGTTAACGCCTCTTACAAGGGCCTCGTCATCAAGAACGGCAAAAAGGTTATTATAAAATAGTTTCATCTCAGTTTTTGCCTAACATATACCTCTAATTCTCTGAAACCCCTTTGTACATAGGGGTTTCAGAGAATTAGAGGTATATGTTTATAAAAAATAGAGAAAAGTATGGAAAAAAGGAAGATCAGGACTTCCGAGCTCGCCACTTACGCGAAAGGCTTCAAGCCCGAACTGGAATTCGATCGCAACGTGAAACCAAGTTATTCAGGCCATACAAGTGTCCTATGACATCTCTAATGACAAAACCCGTAAGCGCGAAATTAATGGACTTCTTCTTGCTGCCAAAGAAACCAAATGCGAAAACCTCTTACTCCTAACGGATCACGAAAGTGGGATTACAACCGAATCAGGCCATCAGATCACGATCCAACCCGTCTATGAGTGGAGCCTTGAATTGGGATATGGACAAGAACTGAAACAAGATTGCCACCCCGTCGCAGGGTGGCAATCCTAATACCGTGTTTTCTTCACGGGGCAATTACTAACAATGTCTTTTTATTCTATTTTACCATAATCTTTTCCGTCAGCTCTTCCTTGCCGATGGTGACTTTAACGATATAGATACCCTTAGGCCATCCTGCGGTGGAGATTGTCTCTGAACGGTTCTTTGACGATTGCGTAGCCATTACCTGTCCTGTTGCGGCATTGATAATCTCAAGCGTCCAAGACTCCTCAGGGGTGAAATCCTTTGAAGCGTCACCGTCCTCAACCAGTATAACGGTAATACCGTCCTCTCCACTGGAAACGTTTATGCTATACTGGCTTGATGCAAATGCATAGAGCGTATAATCATTCCCGCAACCATCATGAACATTAAAAACCACAGGAATTGAGGTGTTTGTTGTCACAAAATATAAATCTCCAGAAGTAGAACTAAAGTTCCAATAAGAGGGTATTGCGCCACCACTGCCATACGTCACTGTCGCTCCATAGAAGTTCGCAGATTTAATATGGGTTGTTGCGTTTGCCTTCACATTAAATAAGTAAGGGCTGTTAATATTGCCAGAAAGATTACCTGAAGTATAACTACCTTTGAATCCCGCATAAGCATATATTTCACCTTTTTTTACAGTTTTCACTGTTACACCACCATACTTTATTTTTGCTGTAAGTGTATCGCTCATCAAGTCCTGGTTTTGGTCGCGAACGATAATGCAATGTCCTGTTGATGGATAGTTTGATATGAGAAGATTATAACCTGTATTATAATGATTATTTAAAAGACTCCACGAAACGGTACAACCATTTGGTATATTGTCCAAAGAATAAGAACCAGAGGTGCTTATTAAGTGTGGGCCTATAATTTCACTTGTAGTAATAGAGGAATAGACCGCAGCATATGCATCAACCAATCCATAGCCATATGTCGTGTCAAATCCACTTGTGCCCAAATCAACTGCTGTTTGCTGTAGTTTCGTCTTTACTTGTGCGGCCGTTAATGATGGATTAACAGAGAGCATCAGTGCAGCAACACCTGCAACTTGAGGACATGCTGCAGACGTACCTCCAAAATTGTGCATATAATTCGTTGTATTTTGGCCTGATGTTCCTGAAAGATCCAACGTTGTCACATCACCATTATAACCAGTTTGACCACTTGGAGCAACTAAATCCAATTGATTTCCCGTCTGACAATAATTCCATATTGTTCCGTTTTGATGGACTGCCCCTACAGCAATTACATCATTTAAACATGCAGGAAATGCAACGTTGATACCATTACCACTATTTCCTGCACTACAAACAACCACACACCCTTTACCACCTCTACCTAAAGTTGTAGCATCATAAATGGCAGATGCTATATCTGGATTATAACCATTTACAGAAGACCAAGAACAACTTAATATATCTGCTTGAGGATAAGCCCATCTAATAGCGTCCGCTACTTCTATATTCGTTGCAGATCCACTTAGATTGCCAGAAGAAGGGAATAATGGGAAAATGTTAACAGGAAGTATTTTGGAGCCACTTGCAATCCCTCGGATACCAATTTGATTGTTTAAGGCTGCTATGATACCAGCGCATGCTGTTCCATGTGCCTTTGAGTTAACGGAGGGAGTAAATGCATTTATTGGAATTCCTATTTCATTGGGATAACCGCAAGTATAACCGTTCAGCACTTGCCCTACTAAATCCTCATGAATAATCTCAACTCCATCATCAATAACAGCGACCACAATATTAGAACTTCCTGTAGTTATATTCCATGCTGGTACAACATTTATATCAAAACCACTTGAGGAGTTATTATTTAAGTAGTATTGCTCAGAGTAATATGTGTTATCCAAATGACAATCTTGATACATTTCTGGCTCAAAGTAGTTAATACCATCTAATGGTGCTATCTTCTGTATCATTTGTAACACTTCAGTGGAGTTTTTTACACCGCAACTAAGAATATATCTGTTTTTGTCGGAGTTTTCTACAACAGCTTTCCCTCCTAACACTTCCAAAATTTGAGAGATATCAAAACCGTCCTGAAGTGAAACAACAATTCTTGGCAGTACAATAACAGGACTTCCATTCGGAGACAAGTAGATTTCTGATTCATAGTCAATATTGTCCAAGTTAATACTGAAATCTACAAGAAAACGATCATTTCTCATTTTCTGAACAAATGAGTTATTAGTAGATAATGAGCACTTGGCCAAATCATTCATCTTTTTCTGATCGTTTTCTTTGTTTACTAGTATAAATCGATAACGTACAGAACAATCAGGAACGAGACTGATAAATTCTGACTTACACCAATACCCTAATTGGGCATGTGCACATATGCTTAATAAAAGCAACATGCATATAAGAATCTTCTTCATCTATTCACATAATTTGATATTGCATATATATGAGGGAGGCAGTCGGTCGTCTGTTACCCCACTTGTATAATTCTCACAAGTGAGTATTTGGAAATCTATAATATCACCATACTTATATATTACTGTTGAACTTGCTGGGAAAACGGCAACAATGCCCATCCCAACATTGATATTATTATAGTCTGTAGTTGATGGAACAGATTCAATCTGTATAAGGGCGAAACCCTGTACATCGTCGAAACCAAGGATCATCCCGGAAAAGCAGGTAGCTTCTGACACAGGTTCTTTATCTTTCACATCATCACTACTACAGCTTGTAACTATCGTACATACCCCTGTCATTAACAAAGATATGCAAATCCATCTGTTAAAAAGTTTTGTAATCATCTTTTTTGAAGTTATTCTACTATTAGAACCCCAACTATTCTAGAAACTTGCATCAGGGTGTACATGTTTTATGTATTTTTAACCTTTAGCATCTGAACCCATTCTGAAACAGCTTATGATCATAAAAGGATATATCCTCTAAAATAATAGGTTGCATTGAATGGTATGAGGCGGATTTCATAGTCGCCTGAGAGGGTAGAGGGTAGAACAACCTGCGTTGTACCTGCTGGGAAATAAGTAGAATAAACCACCGTCTCTTCCTCATCAAGTAACTGAAGGGTAAAACCTTCATCGAAAGCTGGTAGAGTAAGGACGTTTTCATTCTGCGTAATGTACCATGGGCGAGGAGGCGCAAGCGTGTTTCCACTTCCTGCTTCATTTTCATCAATAATGTGCATGGGGATTTGGTGCTGAGCGAAGGCAAAAGTGCAACCTCCAATCAAAAGCAACATAAACAAAAGAATTTTCTTCATTTTTAATAGTGGTTTTAATTGTTAAACATTAAATTTCACCGCAAATATATGAAGAAAAGAAAAAGGGAGGTTAAAATGCTTTGTGAATTGTGTTCACAACCTGTTGTCAAAGCATTTTACGAGGGTCAGAAGTTGCTAATATTGCCGATTTCATCGCCAAATTCGTCGGCACTTCCCTCTCTTCCGAACACCTTTTTCAGGAGGTTTTTCCTAATATTTGAGACGTACGAAGGAACGCAGTTCTTTAATCTGGCCATCTCGTTGGGCAATATTTGTACCCGCGTCATCAGACAAACATCATACTCCATCTCTGTGAGAGTGGCGTTTTTGTTCATGATATCATGGAAAGCAGGAATCTCTTTCTCAACAAGCAATCTAAGTTTCTTCCAGTCGTTAAAGTCAGGGTATTGAGGAGGGTTACTATTAGCCAAAGTCCTTAGACGTTTGGTGATATTGGCATTCTTTAAGCGATAGTCGAAGGCTGCTTTCTTGAGAACATGATATTTCTTGCCGAATATGATTCCTATTAACAGAAGTGCAAGTAAGGCCAAGGCAAATAATAACCATGCGACTTGTGCTTTAAGTTTTCTTTTCTCTGACAGGTATTTGTGATGGTTGTAGTTGTAGGATGCCTGTAATTGTTGCATGTTTTGCATTTCTGAGAGGGAATAGGCTGAATCGTTTAATATGTAACTACATCTGGCATACTTGGCAATTGAATCTGATATTCCTCTTTTCTCATAGACATCCATTAGTCCCTTGTTTGCTGCTATCCGATGGTTATCAGTCCTACTTCTGGCTATTAGAGTTCTAAAAAGATATTCTGCAGAGTCCAACTTGTTAACAGCCAAATAGTATTCGCCTTTAATGTAGTAATAAATCTCACGACCTTTTGCAACATTACCCAATTTATCAATAAAGCCAGAATGCAATTCATATTGATCAATTAGCTCTTTTGCCTTTTCTATCTCTCCTTTCTTGATTAATGGAGACATTTCGTTACTTAAAACCTGAGCAGAACGCTCAACATTACCTATTGATCTGAATAATGAGGACGCTTTCTCTGTAACAACAATAACGGAATCATGAATACCCAAATACTTATATGCTCCAGCTTGCAATGCAAAACATTCTATCGCCATCAAAGTATCTTTTCCTTTCTTGGCATAATACTCGGCAAGCCTTAACTCCTTCAGTTCGCTTCGTGGTTGGACTTGTTTGTGAAACACGTCTGCACTTTGAGCATGGATGCGGCTTAGTTTGGCGAAGTTGCAATCGGAGGCTGTGGTATCGGCACAATCAGCTGCTTCGTAATAGGTTTCGAGGGCGCGAGGGAGTTCGCCTAAGCAATAGTAAGTTCGTCCGAGAATGTATTTGGCGCGCATCCGCTCGTTGGCGTCGCCATGTTTGTCGAAGTACTCTACTAAGGACTCGGCTAATGAGTCGTTGAGCATGGGGTCGCCACTAACATTCTGCTGTTCAAGTGCTTCGAGCTGTTGGCGCATCTGTGCGCCATTGCCTGAGCACCCCAGCATCAGCCCCAGGGCGCAAAAGCATAAAAGCGTATAAGAATACCTTTTCTTCGTCATGTCTTGCAAAGATAGTCATAAATCTGATTTCGGCCAAGTTTTTGGCTGAAAAACCATGTGAATTGTGTTCACAAGGTATAAAGAGGGGCGTTTTGAGTTAAAGAATCATAAATTTTCGAGTTTTCATGCAGTGTTTTTGATGTTTGCGGGTTATATAAGTAGTACAGATAAACAATCAGGATAACATAAAGACATTGTTAGTAATTGCCCCGTGAAGAATACACGGTATTAGATTAGTTTGGAAGATAGCCACCCTGCGACGGGGTGGCAATCTTGTTTTTTTTCTGTGAAAAGTTGGTGTTTTGCCATCAACCTCTACTAAAACAGGCTTATGTTATTGTAATTTAGGACTTTATGCTTATTTTAAGTTCTACTAACCCTCTACTAAAGTTCTACTAATCCTCTACCAAACCTCTACCAATTCGAGGCCTGATGACATCTCTATCCCTACCTCGCAATTTCTTTTCCTAAGGATTTCAACTTTTCTTCCTAAGCCTTGTTGTTGAATTCTCTAGAGAATTCAGGGCTTAGTACTAGTACTAGCATTTGTTCTCTCCCTATGAAACGCTTCAATTCTCTAGAGAATTCAGGAACAAGTACTCGCTATAAAACTTGCAAGCCTTAAGCTTTGTTTCTGCCAGGTCCCTACTCTGCATTGTTTAGCCCCTAAATATGCACGATTCAGCCACATTTCCCCTCATTTTCGTCTATTTAGTAGAACTTAGGTAGAACTTTAGTAGAGGATAAGTAGAACTTTAGTAGAACTTGATTTCCATCTAATCATTTGATAATCTGCAAGAAACGTCTTATTTAGTAGAGCTTGATGGAAATACTCCAACTTTTCACGGAAAAAAAACAAGATTGCCACCCCGTCGCAGGGTGGCTATCTTCCAAACAAATCTAATACCGTGTATTCTTCACGGGGCAATTACTAACAATGTCTTCCTATTCTATGCTAAACTCTTTTTTGAAAACAACACTATCCCTTTCAACAATACTGTAAGTATCGGTGTCTTTTTCGTATTTCTCCACAGTTTCGTATCTAAGCGTAAACTTCGTATAATACTTACCTTTTGGCAGGGGTTCCTTATCTTCCGTCTTCAACAGATAGATACCGGGAAAGAAATCATCATCAGGAGTGAAGTTAGGATCAAAATCGAATTCCTTCTTGCCAAATGCTTTACATGTAAAAGCAACGGAACTATGTGGCGCAATCGGAGTAGTTCCACTTCCACTATATGAAATGGCGTCATAGGGTCTTCCAATATAGGTGCCGTCACAGGTATATATATCGAAGAAAAACATATCCATGATACCTATAGGAAGGCTCACGTCTTTATCACCAGGATTTATAAAAGTCAACTGGAAGGTGAAGTTTTCTCCATCTTTGAATGTTGTCACGGGCAGATTGTCAGCATTCAGCAGTTGGAACTTAACCTCATAATCCTCAAACACCTTAAGTGTGTCCGCATCCAACACGACAGCATCTGTTACTATTCCTGCGTTCGAAGCTTCACTACCATCACGAGTCTCCTGTTTTACAGAGTCTTCGTCCTCATTACTGCAAGCAGTAACAATCATACCTGCCCCCGCCATCAGCAGTGACAAGCAGATGAATTTAAAATCAATTGTTCTTCTCATAATCTTTGCTTTTAAATGATTTTCTACTAATTAAACTGCAAATCTCCAAAACCTTGCATCAGGAATGCACGTTTTTAGTTTTTCTTAACTGTTGATTACAGAAGGGGCGTTCTGAGTTAAAGAATCATAAATAATCGAGTTTCCATGCAGTGTTTTTGATGTTTGCGGGTTATATAAGTAGTACAGATAAACAATCAGGATAACATAAAGACATTGTTAGTAATTGCCCCCATGATTAACACACTGAATTACATTTTATTTGGGAGTGTCGCCTGTGGTTGGCGACACTTTTTTTGGTTTTTGTGGCGTAATATTTTGGTTTTTTGCTCACTTCGTCGTACCTTTGCAGGCGTATGAAGATATTTGCGATTGGCATGAACTATGCCGCACATAATCAGGAGCTTCAAAGGCTACGGGTAGGCGAACAAAGTTCGGGAATTGGGACGCTGAAGAGACCAGACGCGCCTGTGATTTTTACGAAGGCTGATTCTGCGATTCTGAATCAGGGAAAGCCTTTCTTTATCCCCGACCATCTGGGGCGCATCGACTACGAGACGGAGGTGGTGGTGAGGATCTGTCGCCTGGGCAAGAACATCCCCCAGCGCTTTGCCCACCGCTATTACGACGCCCTGACACTGGGCATCGACTTTACGGCCCGCGACCTGCAGAGGAAGGCTTCGGAGGCAGGACAGCCCTGGACTATCTGCAAGGGTTTTGATGGCTCTGCGGCTATCGGTGAATGGGTGGCCAAGGAGAAGTTGCTCACAAGTCCCGAGGCTCCTTGTGGCGAATCGGGGCTGCAGCGGCTGCATTTCCATCTCGACATCAATGGGAAGACCGTTCAGGAGGGGCGTACCTCGGATATGCTCTATACCGTTGACGAAATCATTGCCTATATCTCGCAGTTCTTTACGCTGAAGACGGGCGACATCCTTTATACCGGCACACCAGCCGGAGTGGGGCCCGTTAACATCGACGACCACCTGGAAGGCTGGCTCGAAGAGCGCAAGGTATTGGAGTTTAACTGCAAGTAATGCAATAAACAAGGGGCTTTCACGTTTATAAGGTGAGTGAAAGCTGCAATTCGATTCATAGTGGCTTGTGCCCTTCTGTTTTCCAGTGTCCATGCTGAGGCGCAGGAGTGGGTGAACCTGACTGCTGGTCAAGTCAGGATTGACTCGTTACTGCCCGTCTATACCTGGCAGAAGCAACTGGGGCCTCGCTATGCCGACTCCGTCTATACCGTCAGCATCGAGTATCCCGAGTTCATTGAGATGAGCAAGGCCGATGTGGCTCGTTATCAGGCGATTAGCGGAGAGCCCCTGCCAGAGTTGCCTATGGTGACACAGACGATCGGTGTGGCCAGGAAACAAGGTGTACTCGATGTGTCGCTGGTGCCGCTGGTGTTCAGGGACGGGAAATACCGTAAACTGGTCAGTTTCAGGCTGAAGGTGAATTCATCTCCGAAAGCCAAGGCTCGTACAAGGACTGACGGTGAAGTGGAGCGCTATGCCGGGCACTCCGTGCTGCGTGAAGGCACCTGGGCCAAGATCAGGGTGCCGGAGAGCGGCTTCTACCAGTTGTCGGACGCCCTCATCAAGAAGGCCGGTTTCTCGGATATGAATAAGGTGAAGGTGTATGGCTATGGTGGTGCCTTGCAGCCAGAGAAGCTGACGGGCGACTATCTGGCATCGACAGACGATCTGAAGGAGGTGCCCACCTGCATGGTGAATGGTCATCGTGTGTTCTATGCGGTAGGACCAGTGACGTGGGAATCAGCTGAGGCTACCTTGCGCACCCGTAATCCTTATTCTGATGACGGCTATTATTTCCTGACGTCGAACGACGAGGAGCCCCTGACCATCAGCAGCGAGGAGATGGCAACGGCCTATTACCCGATGCCCAATGACTATCACACGCTCTACGAGGTGGACGACTTCTCGTGGTTTCATGGAGGAAGGAACCTCTTTGACAAGACGCTCTACACCATTGGTACGCCCCTGACCTACAAGCTGAAGGGTTCAGGCACATCGGGGACACTATCGGTGGCCCTTACCTGTGACGCCAGTTTTGAGGCTACCGTCGAGGTGAACGACTCGCTGGTGGGCACCATCACCAGAACCGTAAGACTCGACAGCTATACCGAGGCCGAAGAGAGTGTATGGGACTATGAGCTGCAGGGCATGCTCAAAGCAGAGAATACGGTGAAGATTACCCAGAAATCGGGTGGGAACCTGCGTCTCGACTATCTGTCGCTACGGTTTAATACGCCTATGGCAATGCCTGATCTGCAAGGTGCCCTTCCTATACCGGAATACGTGTATAACATCATGAACCAGGACCATCATGCCGACGAGCCTGTGGATATGATCATTATTATCCCCACCAATCAGCAGGTGCTGGCCCAGGCTGAGCGCATCAAGACCTGGCATGAGGAGAACGACGGACTGCGCACGAGGATAGTGTCTGCCGATGAACTGTATAACGAGTTCTCGAGTGGCACCCCTGACGCTACGGCCTATCGTCGCTATCTGAAGATGTTCTACGATAGGGCCCAGACTGATCAGGATATACCCCGCTATCTGTTGCTCTTTGGCGACGGAGCCTGGGACAACCGCATGAATGGGGCCGACTGGACGGGATGTGACCCTGACGACTTCCTGCTGTGCTTTGAGAGCGAGAACTCCTTCAGTCATGTGAACTGCTTTGTGAGCGACGACTTCTTCTGTCTGCTCGACGATGAAGAGGAGATCCAGAAGAAATCAGGTAATACCTATACTTACTTAGGTAAGCCCGACGTGGCTGTGGGGCGCTATCCGGCCAGGACAGCTGAGGAGGCCGAGGTACTGGTGAACAAGACGCTTGACTATGCAGTGAACAAATATGCAGGATCGTGGCAGAACGTGATCTGCGTGATGGGCGACGACGGTAATGCCAATGTCCACATGGCCACAGCAGACAAGGTGGCCACCCTCGTGGAAAACACCTATCCGGGCTATGACATCAAGAAGATATACTGGGACGCCTACCAGCGCACTTCGTCATCGACGGGATACAGTTATCCTGACGTGACGCAACTCATTAAACAACAGCTGACTAGTGGGGCACTGATGATGAACTACTCAGGTCATGGAGCTGCCTATGCATTGTCGCATGAGCTGGTGATGAAACTGCCCGACTTTGAGGCCTCTACGACAAACTATCTGCCATTGTGGATTACCGCATCGTGCGACATCATGCCCTTCGACGGACAAGAGGAGAACATTGGCGAAACGGTGATGCTAAGCAAACGGGGTGGAGGCGTGGCCTTCTTTGGCACCACACGAACGGTTTATGCCACCTATAACGAGCAAATGAACCTCTTGTTTACCAAATATGTGCTTGACCCCGACTTCACCATCGGTGAGGCTGTGCGCCAGGCAAAGGTCGATCTGGTCAATGATGGGCGCGACACGTCGCCTAACAAACTGCAATACACACTGTTGGGCGATCCGGCCCTGCACTTGGCCTGTCCTTCGCCCTCGGTGGTCATCGACAGTATCAACGGTAAGCCTGCCTCATCGGCGGTCAGCCTCTCGGCTGGTTCGGTGGTGACCTTGCAAGGTCATGTGGAACAGAATCAGGCTCGTGCCAACACCTTCAACGGGGTTGTTACAGCGATGGTCAGGGATGCAGAGGAGACCATCGTCTGCCAACAGAACGACGACTCGGCTGAAGGCTCAGAGGTGGCCTTTACCTATAAGGACCGTACGAAGATGCTTTATCAGGGGTCGGACAGCGTCAGGAACGGCAGCTTCCGCTTCACCTTCGCTGTGCCCAAGGATGTGAGCTATGCCGACGGCAACGGACTGATGACGCTCTATGCGGTGAACAACGACCGTACGATGACCTTGCATGGCGAGAACAGCAGTTTCGTGCTCGATGCCGGGGCCATCAGCCAGAATGACTCGATCGGTCCTTCGATATTCTGTTATCTAAACTCGAAGTCGTTCGTCAATGGGGGTAGCGTCAATCCCACGCCCTTCTTTGCTGCAGAACTCTACGACGATAGTGGTATCAACGCAGCAGGCAGTAGTGTAGGTCATGACCTGGAACTGATTATCGATGGGGAACTCTCAAGGACCTACAACCTCAACGACTACTTCACCTTCGACTTTGGCGAATACCGTAGTGGCAGTGTGGGCTTCACCATTCCTGAACTCAGTGAGGGGCCCCACAAACTGCTTTTCAGGGCTTGGGATGTGATGAACAACTCATCGACCACCGAACTGGCCTTTAACGTGGTGAAGGGTGGCGGAGCAGGCGACATCAACGTGATCTGCACCAAGAATCCTGCCTCTTCTGCTACCTCGTTTATCATTAGCCACGACCGCAGCAGTACTGAGGCCGACGTGGTGCTGGAGATCTTCGATACATCGGGACGGGCCATCTACAAACGCTTGGAGAAAGGTGTTGCCACAGACGGAACGATGGTCATCGACTGGGACCTCTCCGTGAGTGGTGGTAGCAGGTTGCGCACTGGTGTCTATATCTATCGCATCCAGATGAACGGCAATGGTGGCAGTGCCTCGTATGCCAACAAATTGATTATATTAGGCAATAATTAAAGAGTGAATACGTTAATATAAAGGTAAAAAAGTAAGAAAGTAATATATAATGGAAATAATGAAAATAGCATATTGGGTAGGAAGTGGGGTAAGAAGGCTTTTACCTTTTTACCTTTTTACCTTTTTACCTTTGTCTTTGATGGCCCAGGATGATGACAAGACCACCATGTTCAATCCCGTGGAGCATGCTGTCATCTCGCAGACGATAGCCCCCGATGCGCGTGGTGCTGGTATGGGTGATGTGGGTGTGGCCACCGATCCCGATGTGAACTCACAATACTGGAACCCGGCTAAATACCCGTTCTGTATCAGTCGCTCGGGTATAGCCCTGAACTACACCCCCTGGCTGCGCCAACTCGTCAACGATATCGACCTGGCCTATGTAGCCGGCTATTACCGCATTGGTGATTATTCGGCCATCTCTGGCTCGTTGCGCTATTTCTCTTTAGGTGAGGTTTTTGCCGACGACGGTATGTCGGTGAAGCCTTACGAGATGTCGATCGACTTGGCCTACTCGCTGATGCTCAGTGAGAAGTTCTCTCTGGCAGCAGCTATCCGATGGCTCTACAGCGACCTGCGTTATGACTACAGTGAGGACTCCAAACCAGCCTCGGCCTTTGCTGCCGACCTGGCGATGTATTATAATAATTATGTGATGCTGGGCAGTAGGGAGTGCCAGCTTGGCATCGGAATGAACATGTCGAATATCGGTTCTAAGATTTCCTTCTATGGCGACGACGAGAGTCAGTTCCTGCCTGCCAACCTGCGACTTGGAACCTCACTGATGGTGCCTGTTGATGAGTATAACCGTTTCTCGATCTCTGCCGACCTGAATAAACTGTTGGTGCCAACGGTGCCCCGTCAGGAGGAAGGAGAGTCGAACAGCGACTATCAGGACCGTGTGCGTCGTGAGTATGCTGATGTGAGTGCCATCAGTGGTATCTTCAAGAGTTTTGGCGATGCTCCTGGAGGCTTTAAGGAGGAGTTGGAGGAGATTCAGTGGAGCGTGGGTGCTGAGTATGTCTATCACGACCAGTTCTCAATCCGTGCCGGTTACCACCATCAGGCTGAGTCGAAGGGTAACATGAAGTACTTCACTGTGGGTGGTGGCTTCCGCATGAGTGTCTTCTCGCTCGATGTGGGCTATGTGATTTCAACGGCTCGTTCGAACCCTCTCGACCAGACGTTGCGCTTTACCCTTGCCTTCGATATGGACGGCATCAAGGATCTCTTTAGGAGGTAGGATTGAAGGATTGAAAAATTGAAGGATTGAAGTTAATATGAAGATACGTGTGGGAATGGGCTACGATGTCCATCAGTTAGTGGAAGGCCGCGACCTCTGGATGGGCGGCATCAAGATCGATCATAGTAAAGGATTGCTGGGCCATAGCGATGCCGACGTGCTGTTGCACGCCATCTGCGATGCCCTGCTTGGCGCTGCCAATATGCGTGATATCGGCTATCATTTCCCTGATACGGCAGAGTTTACCGATGGCATGGACAGTAAGGTGATTCTGAAGAAGACCATCGAGCTGATAGCTACGAAGGGTTACCATCTGGTGAATATCGATGCCACTATCTGCGCTGAGCGCCCGAAGATGAACCCTCACATCCCTGAGATGAAGGCCTGTATGGCACAGATCTGCGGTTGCGATGAGGACGACATCTCCATCAAGGCCACCACTACCGAGAAACTGGGTTTCACAGGCCGTGAGGAGGGCATCTCTGCCTATGCTGTCTGTCTGATAGAAAAATAAACAGCGATATCGCCTTACCTGAACGGATAGAATGTCACGCCTATGGTCAGGGCGCGGTTATTAAACGACTGCATCAGGTTATACGTTTCTCCTTTCGGTTGTCCGGCGATGTCGTGGAAATCGGCATATACGTTACAGTGTTTCCCTAAATCCTTGTTCATCTTGATTGAAGCGTAGAGATGACCGTCTTGCTCGTAGTCTCCTCTCTTACTGTTGTAGAGTAATACCGACGAGAGTCTGAAACCGTTGCCCAAGAGCAGAGTGGGGGCGAGTTTCAGGGTGAAGAACGTGTTGTCGATGGGATTGTCATAGCTGACATGACTGTGGTACACGTTCGCCCCAGCCGTCAGTCTTAATGTACCCTGATGCCAGGTGACGGAGGTTCCCAGTCCCGTCAGCGACTCGTTGGGAGTCAGCCTGTCTGTGAGTCGAGTGTGTGTCAAGCTGCCCGTTGCGACGAGGCACTCTGTCTGATAGGTATAACGGGCCTCTGACCGCCAGGCGAGGTTGGTCTTATAGCTCGTATTGTAACGGATAAGACCCTCTTCAGCATATTCCAGGAAGTCGCTGGCTACGGGGTTAAAGAACGTGCGACTGAAGATGCCCTGCAGGAAGTGGCGCCCCTGACGGTATCCCACGCTGGCATGGTAGGCATGGTCGATGCGGTTGTAAGACCATAGGCTCCCGTCGCCCATATCGTAGCGTTTCTCCCAGAAACTATTGTGCCTGAGACGGTCGCCAAGGCTGATGACCCATGGTCCCTTCTTATAGTCCAGCTGCACATACAGGTCGTTAAAGAGGTTCTGCTCGCGTCTGATACCTTGGAACCATTGGTTTGTGTAGTCGCCCTCATAGCCAGCGGTCAACTGGAGTGCATGGTTCAGGAAGGGGATGCCGAACTCTACAATCCACCAGGGTATGGCAGTCTTGATTCCTGTACCCTCACTATAGTCATTCTCATAGTTCATGCCTGTCTCGATATAGAGGCCGGCTTCCTGCTCATTAAGGGTGCGCTCGTAGGTGGCAACAAGCTCGCCCCATCGTAGTCTTTTGAATAGTTCCACATCCATGTCATGACCATGCGTACGGTCATTATGCTCTCCATAGCCTTGTGAGAGCTTCAGTTTCAGTAGATCATTCTCTGTTGCCTGCCAGTCTATAAAGAGCATTGCGTTCTCCACACCGTTACGGGAGGTGATGTTGTTTCCTGACTTCGCATCAACCTTGCCATACTGCAGATTCGTCTGAACAAAGGAGCGTACCGTCACGTTCTTGCCCCTGCTGGCCATATCGGCATACAACCGTCCGTTGCCGTAGGTGCTGCCGTTCAGACCGAGTTTGCTCGTTAGCCCTTCACCTTCCTTGAACTGAAGGTCGATGCTGCCCTGGGTGCCATCCATGGCATTGTTTACGGCTCCATAAGTGCACACGATCACTTCTTTAAGGTCGCAGGCCTTGATACTTTCAAGCAGTGGGGTGAAGTCCACGCTCAGCATAATGTCGTCCACGCTCAGCAGATAGTTGGCCGTGAGTGTCTTGCCATCACTCGACATCAGTTCCGGACAGATGTGAAGTATGTCGAGCAGCGTCATCTCAGAATCGGGATTCAGTTGCTCTACATGGATAGTGTATTTATTGCCCTCATGCTCGATAATTGATCCTTCCTCCTGGCCACTCGACGTAAGTGAATAGCAGGCCATGAGTCCCACTAATAATAAGGCTTTAAGTCTGTTTGTTCGCATTATATTCGTAATTTGGGTGCAAAGTTACGAAAAGTCGAGCGCAAAACAAAGAAACTTATTTCTTTTTTTTGCCGAGACAGAGTAACCTCGCCGAGGTTTTATCGGCAAAGTTACGAAAAAAGCTTGTAAAAGCGAAGCGATTTTGGAAGATTAACGCAATTCGGCCTAAAATAAAGGCAA
>CAMKUA010000005.1:0-80056 GCA_946415825.1 uncultured Prevotella sp.
CGTTTCAAACTTTGGTACGTACGTTTCAAACTTTGGTATGTACGTTTCAAACTTTGAAACGAAAAATTCCCAAGCGAAGAATATGCGCAACTAACGCACTTATTTAGATGCAAAATGAGTGTTTTTCCAAATTTATTTGGAATAATCCGATAATTTGTAGTACCTTTGCACCCGAAATGAAGAAATTGTATATAGAAACATACGGATGCCAGATGAACGTGGCAGACTCTGAGGTGGTTGCCTCAGTGATGCAAATGGCTGGCTACGAGACCACAGAGCAGTTGGAGGAGGCCGATGCCGTGTTCCTGAACACCTGTTCGGTTCGCGATAACGCGGAACAGAAGATCTATCATCGTCTAGAGGCCCTGAATGCTGAGCGCCGCAAGCATCCCTTAATCATTGGTGTGCTTGGATGCATGGCGGAACGTGCCCAGCAAGACCTGCTCGACAACCATTATTGCGACCTGGTGGCTGGTCCTGATGCCTACCTGTCATTGCCTGACCTGATTGCCCAGGCAGAAACGGGGCATAAGGCCATGAATATCGAACTCTCCACGACAGAGACTTATAAGGACGTGGTGCCCCAACGCATCGGTCTGGGACATAAGATAGGCGGTTTTGTGAGTATCATGCGAGGTTGCAACAACTTCTGCCACTACTGCATCGTGCCCTATACCCGTGGTCGTGAGCGGAGTCGCGATGTGGAAAGCATCCTCAGGGAGGTACGCGACCTGCGAGACAAAGGTTATAAAGAGGTGACACTCCTGGGCCAGAACGTGAACTCTTTCTCTTGTGGCGAAACAAGTTTCCCCTTGTTGCTCCGTCGAGTGGCTGAGGAAGTGCCGGAGATGCGCGTCCGCTTTACCACCTCGCATCCGAAAGACATGAGCGACGAAACGCTACAGGTGATTGCCGATATGCCCAACGTCTGCAAACACATCCACCTCCCCGTACAGAGTGGAAGCGACCGTATCCTGAAACTGATGAACCGCAAATACACCCGTGAGTGGTATCTGGACCGTGTCGCCGCTATCCGTCGTATCATCCCCGATTGCGGACTCTCTACGGATATCTTCGTGGGCTATTGCTCGGAGACGGAGGAAGACCACCAGCTCTCGCTCTCACTGATGCGTGAGGTGGGCTACGACTCCGCCTTTATGTTCAAATACTCAGAGCGCCCAGGTACCTATGCCTCGAAGCATCTGCCCGACGATGTGCCTGAGGAGGAGAAAATCCGCCGTCTGAACGAGCTTATCGCCCTTCAGACGGAGATATCAGCCCAACAGAACCAAAAAGATGTCGGGCATGAGTTCGACGTCTTGGTTGAGGGATTCTCGAAGCGCTCACGGAGTCAACTTTGTGGTCGTACAGAACAAAACAAGATGGTGGTCTTCGACAAAGGCGATCATCATATTGGCGAAACGGTCAGAGTCCGCATTACGGGTTCTACAAGTGCAACCTTATTAGGAGAATTAGTATGAAAGAATTCCTGAATGTCCTGAGGCGGTTCGTGCCTCCCTACAAGAAATACCTCGTACTGTCGGTGGTATTCAATATCCTCTCAGCCGTACTCAACATCTTCTCGTTTGCTGCGCTCATCCCCATTCTGCAGATTCTCTTCCAGACGAGCGATGCAGAGTCGGCCACCTCACTGATGGCCTGGGACTGGGGCAATCTCCAGACCGTGCTGATGAACAATATGAACTATTATGTCAATGGTCTGATTGCCGAATGGGGCCAGACCACGACATTACTGCTGATAGGTATCTTCCTGGCCGTTACCACATTCCTGAAGACGGGAGCCTATTTCCTCTCTGCTGCTACCATCATACCTATCAGGACAGGTGTGGTACGAGATATTCGCAACCAACTCTATCAGAAAATCACCTCGTTGCCTTTAGGCTTCTTCTCCGAGGAGCGCAAGGGTGACATCATTGCCCGCATGAGTGGTGATGTGCAGGAGATAGAGAACTCCATCATGGCCTCGCTCGAGATGCTGTTCAAGAACCCGATTCTCATCGTCAGCTATTTTGCTGCCCTGCTCTTTATCTCGTGGGAGTTGACACTCTTCACCCTCATCATCGTTCCCATCATGGGGTGGTTCATGGGTTGGGTAGGTCGTAAGCTGAAGCAGGATTCTATCAAGGCCCAGGCCCTGTGGAGCGACACGATGAGTCAGGTGGAGGAGACACTGGGAGGTCTGCGCATCATCAAGGCCTTTATCGCTGAAGAGAAGATGAACCGTCGTTTCGACCAGATCAACTCTGCCTATCGCAACGACATCATGCGAGTCAATATCCGTCAATCCTCAGCCCACCCGATGTCGGAGTTCCTGGGCACCATCATGATTGTTATCGTATTGTGGTTCGGTGGTATCCTCGTCATCAACAACCACACCCTCTCAGGCCCCATCTTCATCTACTATATGGTGATGCTCTACTCCATCATCAACCCCTTGAAAGATTTCTCGAAGGCAGGTTACAACATCCCCAAGGGTCTGGCCTCTATGGAGCGTGTGGACAAGATCCTGATGGCAGACAACACCATTCAGGAACCTGCGAATCCTAAGCATATCGCCAGTTTCGACCACGAGATCGAGTTCCGTCATGTTAGCTTTAAGTATGCAGAGCAATGGGTTCTTCGCGATATCAACCTCGTCATCCCCAAGGGCAAGACCATCGCCATCGTGGGACAATCGGGCTCTGGCAAATCCACCCTCGTCGATCTCATCCCCCGTTATTACGATGTGCAGGAGGGCGAGGTGCTTATCGACGGTATCAACGTGAAGGACTTAGGCATCCACGACTTGCGCCAACTCATTGGCAATGTCAACCAGGAGGCCATCCTCTTCAACGACTCCTTCCGCAATAATATCAGTTTTGGTGTCGATCACGCCACTCAGGAACAGATTGAGGAGGCAGCAAAGATTGCCAACGCCTATGATTTCATCATGCAAAGCGAACAGGGTTTCGATACGAACATTGGCGATCGTGGCGGTCGTCTCTCGGGTGGTCAGCGCCAACGTGTCTCCATCGCCCGGGCCATCTTGAAGAATCCTCCCATCCTCATCCTCGACGAGGCCACCTCGGCCCTCGACACAGAGAGCGAACGCCTGGTACAGGATGCCCTTGAGCGCTTGATGAAGACGCGCACCACCGTCGCCATCGCCCATCGTCTTTCTACCATCAAGAATGCCGATGAAATCTGTGTGCTCCATGAGGGCAAGATTGTTGAGCGAGGTTCTCATGAGGAATTGCTTGCCTCTGACGGCTATTACAAGAAACTACACGAAATGCAACAATAGAAGTGAAGGAAAGGCTGCTTTATCTCATCAAGTATTATCTCCTCACGGTGGTGATCTTCATCGCTGCGAAGGTAGGGTTTATGCTGATGAATGGAGGCGATCATCCCTTTGCCACAGGCGACATGACTGATGTCGTCTGGCATGGTTTGAGTCTTGACCTCAGCACGGCGCTCTATGTCTTTGCCATCCCTTTTATCTGCATGATGGCGAGCATCTGGTATCCTCGTGAAAAATGTTTCCGATGGATCCTCCGACCTTTTAGTCTGATCATCGCCATTGCCTTTGCGTTGGCCTTCGTAGCAGATACCAGTCTCTATGAGTTCTGGAATTTCAAGCTCGACGCCTCATGCCTGCAATATCTCGAAACCCCTACCGAGGCTATGGCCAGTGTCTCTACAGGTTATATCCTGTTGCGCCTCTTGGTCATCATACTCCTGGTTTGGCTCTTCACCTTGGCTTATTGGCGCATCCCCCTCAGACTCCCGGAAATGCACCATCGCATCATAGCCACCATCGCCGGTCTGGTGGCAATGCCTCTCATCTTTGTTGGCATCCGAGGCGGACTCCATGAATCCACCACGAACATCGGACAGGTGTATTACTCACAGAACCAGTTCCTGAACCACTCTGCCGTAAATCCCGTCTTCAGTTTTATGGCCTCCCTGGAAAGGACCGCGAACTTCGTGCCCGACTATATGTTTATGGAGGATTCTGAATGCGCCCGACTCATGGAGGGATTCTATTTCACAGACAGTACGGAACCGGATACCCTTCTGAGAACTCAGCACCCCAACATTGTCGTCATCCTGATGGAAAGTTGTGGGGGCATCTTCACGGAGGACATCGGCAAACGGAGTGACATCATGCCCCACCTGAATCAACTCACGGAAGAGGGTGTTTTTTTCGCCAACTTCTACGCCAACTCCTATCGCACGGATCGTGGTACACTCTGCACATGGAGCGGATACCCATCCTTCCCACGTTCCTCTGTGATGAAAATGCCAGAGAAGACACGCTTAATGCCTGGTATTGCACAATCACTCCGGAAGAATGGCTATCACACCTATTACCTTTATGGGGGCGACATTAATTTCACCAATATGCGAAGTTACCTGATTACAACGGGCTTCGAGCAATTGCACTGGATGAAGGATTACTCCCTTGAAGAACAGAAAACCTCAGAATGGGGTGTACGCGACGATATCACCTTTGCCACACTGGGCGATATGGTCAGACAAGGGCAAGAGCCTTTCCTTATTGGCTACTCAACACTAAGCAGCCACGAACCTTGGGATGTGCCCACACATCGTCTGGACGACGAGATCCTCAACGCCTTCAACTATCTTGACGAGTGCATAGGCAACTTCATCAACGACATGAAGAAGACGCCACAGTGGGATAATCTGTTGGTGATTCTATTGCCCGATCATGGTTTTTCTTACTTAGGTGTTGGCGAAGAGCACGAACTGCATGACCATGTGCCCATGCTCTGGTTAGGAGGTGCCATCAAGTCACCACGACGCATTGAGCAGATATGCAATCAAACCGACCTTCCTGCCACCTTGCTGGGACAATTAGGCATTGCTCATCATGAATACTTTTTCAGTCGTGACATCATGAGCAAGAGTTATCAATATCCCTTTGCCGTACATACCTATAACAATGGTATCACCATGAGGGACAGTACAGGATTTGCCGTCTTCGATTTGAATGCCAACCGCATCATTGTCGATAAGAGTAGCGACAGCGAACTGTTGATCAAGAAGGGAAAGGCCATCCTGCAAACAGCTACGGACAGATTAAGAAATATGGAGGAGTATAAGGAATGAACACACGTCGATTAGGATATCTCTCACCTCTGACTGCAATGTTATGCAATCTGGGCATTGCTTATGTGCTGTATTTCATGGCGAGGATTATCTACTTATTGGTAAACTACAGTTATTTCGAGCAGGGACTTTCCTTCTCACATCTCATTGAAATGTTGGGAGGCGGACTGGTGTTCGACACTTCTGCCATTCTCGTTACCAATATTCCATATATCGTGATGATGCTCTTCCCCTGGCATGCGAAGGAGAACAACACCTACCAGTTGATATGCAAGTGGGTATTCATCGTCATCAATGGCATAGCCCTTACCATCAACCTCTGCGACTCCGTCTATTTCCAATATACCATGCGACGGACTACCACCACCGTATTTAGGGAGTTCTCCAACGAGGGCAATCTTGGCTCCATCTTCTTGACAGAGACCTTGCATCATCTGTATCTGGTAGTCTTATTTGCTTTCTTCATCTGGTGTGCTTGGCGACTATATGTCAAAACAGGACTGGAGTGTAAGCGCTTGCGCCCTTGGCCATATGCACTCACCGTGTTTCTCTCCCTGGCAGCATTCGCGCCTTTCGTGGTGGCTGGTATCCGGGGAGGATTTACCACAGCGGTCCGTCCTATTGCTATCTCTAACGCTAACCAGTACGTGAACCGCCCTGTTGAAGCGGCCCTGGTCCTGAACACCCCATTCTCGCTTTATCGCACAATTGGCAAGGATGTGTTTGTGGTACCAGACTATTATAGTAGCGAACAGGAGATGGAAGGCATCTATACGCCTGTACATGTTCCCTCAGACACCATACCTATGACGAAAAAGAACGTGGTGGTACTGATTGTGGAGAGTTTCGGACGAGAATATATTGGAGCCCTTAACAAGACACTTGAGGGAGGACGCTATAAGGGCTATACACCTTATGTTGACGCACTGATCGGAAAGAGCGTCACTTTTACCCACTCTTACTGCAATGGCCGCAAGTCGATCGATGGCATGCCTTCTATTCTTTCCAGCATACCGATGTTCGTAGAGCCCTTCTTCTTGACGCCAGCCTCCATGAACCATATCGATGGCCTTGCCTCAATCCTTGCCGCTGAAGGTTACCAAACGGCTTTCTTCCATGGTGCACAACGTGGTTCCATGGGATTCCAAGCTTTCTCAAGGGCCACAGGCTTCCAGAATTACTACGGACGGGAGGACTATGATGACGATACCCGTTTCGGTGGTGATCGGGATTTCGATGGTATGTGGGCCATCTGGGACGAACCGTTCCTGCAATACTACGCCACAAAGATGTCGGAAATGAAAGAGCCCTTTATGACAGCTGTCTTCACAGCCAGTAGCCACCATCCCTATGCCATCCCAGAACAATATAAGTCGCAATATCCTGAAGAAGGCATCATTATCCATAAATGCATTCGCTATACCGACATGGCTATTGGTAAATTCTTTGAGAAGGTCAGTCGTGAACCTTGGTTCAACAATACGATCTTCGTACTCACCAGCGACCACACGAATCTCTCTGATCATGCATTTTACCAGACTGACATCGGAGGTTTCTGTTCACCTATTATTATATATGAGCCTGGCAACCCTAAGCGCCAGGGAGAGGTACAAGACAAAATTGCCCAACAGATCGACATCCTGCCCACCGTTCTGGGTATGCTACATTACCAGAAGCCATTCTTCAGTTTTGGCATCGACGTCTTGAACACACCAAAGGAAGACACATGGGCCGTCAACTATCTGAATGGCATCTATCAATATGTCAAACAAGGTTATGTACTTCAGTTCGATGGTGTACAGAGCAAGGCCGTTTATTCACTCAACGACTCACTCATGCAGCATAATCTCGTGGGGAAAACGCCTAAACAACCCCAGATGGAGCGCGAGTTGAAGGCCATCATCCAACAATATATGTCTCGCATGACACAAGACAGACTCAACGCACAATAAGATGAAGAAGGTCAATACACTGAAGGTCCCTGGCATCATCGCCTTAATCAGCAATCTCTTATTGTTGTACGTAGCTTATATGGCAACGCGCATCGCCTTCCTTCTGGAAAATTACAGCACGTACGAGCATGTGCTCAGTTCGCCTAAGTTTTGGGACATTTTCTGGGGAGGCGTTTATTTCGACACCTCGGCTCTGGCCTATACCAACGCCCTCTATATTCTTCTGGTGCTATTACCATGCCATCTCAAAGAGAATGTACTATGGAAACGTATCAGTAAATGGTTTTATATCATAGTGAATGGTTTGGGACTCGCCACTAATCTTGGCGATGCCGTGTATTTCCAATACACAGCCCGTCGCACCACCAGTGCCTTTTTCAGTGAATTTGGTGCCGACGATAAGTTAGGCAGTATCGTGGGACTGGAGTTTGTGCGTCATTGGTATCTGGTATTGCTCTTTATCGCCCTGATGGTCATGCTATGGTGTTGTTATCTGGTTCCCAAGTTCCACACCCAGCCTCGCAAGCGCTACTATATCACGCAGTCTTTCTCATTAATTGTAGTGGGTTTCCT
The DNA here is from genome assembly GCA_946415825.1 of uncultured Prevotella sp. Lineage (GTDB taxonomy): Bacteria > Bacteroidota > Bacteroidia > Bacteroidales > Bacteroidaceae > Prevotella. The sequence continues at coordinate 7,659 of CAMKUA010000005.1, forward strand.
ATGTTGGGCAGGCATGCGAGGAGGCTTCTGGGATAACCGTCCTATCAAGATCAGTACCGCCAATCAGTTTATCGACCGTCCCAACGATGCATCGCTGATTCTGAACACACCTTTCTCTTTGTTCCGAACCATTGGCAAGAACAACTATCACAATCCTGATTATTACCAGGACGAGACTACCTTGGAGCAGATCTTCACACCCATCCACGAGCCTTTAGCCCCTGACTCCATCCCCCGACAGAAGAAGAATGTCGTCGTCATCTTCCTCGAGAGTTTCGGACGCGAGTATGTCGGAAGTCTGAATCAGGAGATACTTCCTGGTTATAAGGGTTATACCCCATTTCTTGATTCCCTGATGCAAAAGGCGGTGAGTTTCAGATACACTTATGCCAACGGGCGTGCCAGTATCGATGCTATGCCATCGGCTCTTTCTGGATTGCCTATGTTTGTCGAGTCGTTTGTTGCCGCTTCCCACGCCACCAATCACCTTGGAGGTATGGCGGCATGTCTGGATAGTCTGGGCTACGAGACAGCCTTCTTCCATGGGGCACCCGCCTCTAGTTTGGGATTTCAGGGCTTTACAAAATCTACGGGTTTCCAACAGTGCTTCAGTCAGGAAGATTTCGAGGCCGACAAGCGTACCAATGGTGCAGCCGACTCCGATAACTGGTGGGGCATATGGGACGAACCCTTCCTACAATATTTCCGCATCAAGATGAGTGATATGAAAGAGCCTTTCATGACGGCCCTTTTCACACTCTCCAGCCATCACCCCTTCCACGTGCCAGAGCAATACAAAACGAAATTCCCCGAAGAAGAGATGCCTATTCATAAATGCATTCGCTATAGCGACCATGCTCTCCAGCGTTTCTTCGAGGAATCCAGTAAGGAGCCTTGGTTCAAGAATACCGTGTTTGTGATGACAGGCGACCATACTAACATGAGCAACCACCCGGAGTATAAGAGCAGCATCAATCAGTTCAGTACCTCTATTATTATTTATGATGCCAGTGGCGACATCGCACCAGGCATTCGTGACGGCATCGCCCAACAAACCGACATCCTACCTACGATTCTCAACCTTGTAGGCTACGACAAGCCTTACATGGCCTTTGGATGCGACTTGCTGAACACACCAGCTAAAGACACGTGGGCCATCAATTATCTCGATGGCATCTATCAGTATTGCAAGGGGGATTATGTGTTGCAGTTCGATGGTCAGCAGACTATCGGTGTCTATGCCCTTAAAGATTATCTGATGAGCCATAACCTGAAAGGACAAGTGGCTGAACAGGCTACAATGGAGCGCGAGATGAAGGCCATCATCCAGCAATATATGGTACGCATGATCGAAAACCGCCTAATACCCTAAAGGATGTGCTTGAAGATTTTGTCAAAGTAGCCGAATGAACTTTCGCAAAGAGGGGCATCTGCATCCATCATCCAATAGAGTGGTGTGTCATGATACATTGCTGCCGCCAGTGAGAATGTGCTAGGGGCGCCGATGATATAATCACAATGAGAGAGCAGACAGAGATCCTCACCTGGATTGCCATCAGGGAAAACTATACGACAATCTGGCAACTGCTGCTGATAATAGACACGCTGTATTTTGGGATCATTGCTGCAGATAAAGACACTCACTTGCTGGTCAGGATGAAGAGCGAGAAAACGACGGATAATACTGATATACTGTTCATCGGAAAAGAAGAACCGTCCATCGTAGAAAGTCGCATAGTCGCCACGACGGATATGCACACCCAAATTCAGACCTGCACCCTTACTTATCTGCAGGGCAATTTTCTGCTCAATATCTTCATGAAAAGCAAATAACGACAAAATCTCTGATTTGTATTTCAGGAAGAGATCATACCAACGTGCCTCCCACCCTGTAACCATCACCTGACGATGATGCATCATCAATGCTTCTTCTTGATGATAGTCTTTGTCTTTCTCATCGAAATGAACAGTAGGAATAAGTCCCCATTTGGCTGCATATTTTGCAAAGACATAAGTGGCAAAATTATGATGAGCTGTATCGCAGATATGGAAATATGGGTACTTATAGGCAAAACGCATAGACATGGTTTCCCGCCCATGCTCCCTTCCCCAGGCATACACATGCCCATATTGAAGCATGTTATTGGCCATACGCCCCCTATCATGTACAAAAATCATTGCGGCACCCCCTCCCTGGGAACCACCTTGCCACCAATTACCTGAAACCTTTCATTGAACTCCTCACGGGTACGTTTCCAACGGTTATGACTCCAAAGCCACAATTCCGGCTGACGACGGATACTCCTCTCCAACATCTGATGATAAATGTCAGTAGCCTCAAATTCCTTCAGATGTTCTGGCGTACGGGTAACCAGCTTAAACTCTGCCACATAATAGCCTCGTTTTGGTCGTGACATCTCAAGGAAGAAGATCGCCTGGCGATTCTTGATGGCGATACGTTCTGTACCCGTCATTACGGGAGTATCATGATTCAGGAACCAGCACCAATGATGGATATTGTTCCAGTGGGGCACCTGATCGGCCAAGTAGCCGATTATGGTAGTCTGTTGTTTCTGTTTGTATTCGATGGTCTTGCGTAACACATCCACCAATGGAATACACTCTGATCCCCAACGCTCGCGTATATGAAGAAAGAGCGTGTCGAAGGCCTCATTCTCCAACGCATGATATAGTTGTCCACAATGTGCCTTCTTCGTCAACCATAACGGAAGCGAGGTAATCCACTCCCAATTGAATGTATGTCCCAGATAAAGGGCAATCGACTGCTTTTCTGCAATACACAAATTGAGGGCTTCAGTATTTTTAAAGACCATACGTCTCCGCATCTGACGTTCACTCATCGTCATCATCTTCACTGCTTCGACAAAGTAGTCGCAAAGACTGTGGTAGAACTTTCGCTCAATCTGAAGAATCTCTGCCTCAGACTTTTCAGGGAACGAGGTCGTGAGATTATTCCGCACCACCTTTACCCGGTATCCTATCAGACGATACACAATGAGGTAAACAAAATCGCTGAAGAGATAATGAACCCAAAAAGGCAACAGCGACAGAAGATACCAGATAACATAGACCAGATAGTAAACTACTTTGTTCATACGTAGATGGTTTTGATTTGGGCATAGTAATAGGCATAGTTCAGATGGTCGTCGAAATCAGCCTTCGCCTGCTTACCCAAACGCTGAAGCAGCGACGAATCATCCACAAGACGAGAGATAGCCGCAGCCAGGGCCTGGGCATTACCAGGAGATACCAACAAACCGTTTTTTTCCTGTACCACATACTCGCGCTGTCCACCGTTGTCAGTAACAATGACGGGATGACCTTGCGACATATACTCCAGAGGAGAGAGAGGGCAACCTTCTTGTACTGTAGATGCTAAGATACCAAAATCTGCTGCAGCAACATAAGGCAAAACGGGATGTCGGAAACCTGCGAAGAACACCATTCCAGCAATACCCTTCTCTTCTGCAACCTGTTTCAGGTGAGCGGTATATTCGTCACGACCACGCCCCACCAGCACTAGTCTGAAGTTCTTTTCTTTAAGTTGTGCAACAGCGTCCAACAAAATATCGAGACCCTTCTCCGGATCGAGACGTCCATGGAACATGCCAATAGCGCAATCATCTGGAATATGGAATTCGCTTCTAATATCGGCTTCTGTCACTACCTCAGGCACTACAATACTCGTATGAACAATTCCCAGTTTGGCAATATCGATGGCTGGACTTGTACTCAGGAATTCCGACTTGGACAGTTCAGAATCGAAAATCAGACGATCCAGATGACGATAGAGCCAGCGATAGAGCAAGGTATTCTTGCCTTTGCGGGTAAGATGACGGCACATCACCACATGTACCTGTTTATTACTCGACAGACAACGGGCATAACAAGCCGTAAAGGCATCCTTGAAGTTGTGGGCATGAATGGTGCAAGGGCCAGCGTGATTGATAACCTTGGCCATCTGCCAGGCACTCTTCACGTCAAGAGCACCTCCCAAGGCCAATAGCGATACCTTCATCTCTGCCTCCGTATATTTCTGTACGATAGCCTCAACGGGTTTGCAGAAAATGGCGACATCAATACCATCTGCCTTTTGATGCTGACTCAAGTCATAGACATACTGTTCACCTCCACCCCACTCCTTATTCGATACGATATGGAATATTTTCATGCCGCAAAGGTACTATTTTTAATTCATTTATGGACAAAATTAATCATATTATTCACATTTCTTTCCAAAAATGATTATCTTTGCAGCGAAATTATGGCATCATACGATATAGAAACCCTCCATCAGCACATTCTACAGATTCTGTTGTCTGTGGACCGTGTTTGTCGTGAGCACAACATCAAATACTACTGTTGGGCAGGCACCATGCTGGGAGCCGTTCGTCACCAGGGCTTTATCCCTTGGGACGACGATATGGACATCTGCATGCCCCGTCCCGACTACGACCGTTTCATGATGCATGCCCATGAGTGGTTGCCTGCCCCCCTCGAAGCCCTTTGCATCGAGACCTCACCCACCTATCCTGGCGGTTTCGGAAAGATTGTAGACAGTAGCACCACCCTGATCGAACGTGCCCACAGCGACTACCTCGCCGGCATCTATATCGACGTGTTCCCCATCGACGGCATCTCCAAAAACAAGATGGCCCAGCGGGTGGCAGTGGCGCGATACAAGGCTCTCGACAAATTACTCTATTTCCTCCATCGCGACCCCTATAAGCATGGACATGGACCCAGTTCGTGGCCCATCCTGCTGATTCAGCGTTGCTTCTCGCATGAGTGGGCTCGCCGTCAGTTGCGGGCGGCCTATCTGGCCTACGACTACGAATCCAGCGAGTATGTACTCGACTACGACGATGGTGTGCAGGGGGTGATTCCCAAGACTATGTTAGGTACACCCCAACCCGTCACCTTCGAAGGCCACATCGTGATGGGCGTGGAACAAGCCGATGCCTATCTCCGAAACAAGTATGGTGATTATATGGTCATACCGCCGCACGACAACCAGCGCCAGCATAATTTCTATTATCTCGACTATAATCTGCCTTACCGGAAATATCAAGATAACCGCGCTTTCGTCAACCGCGATAGCGCTTCTCAATGATTTTTGCCACTAGGATAAACTGATACACAGCGTGCATCCCTGAGCGTATCAGTCCTCGGATGCCCATGCGGAAGCTGCCGTCCATCACATAACTCTTGAAGAAACGCCACAAGGGTCGCCAGAACAGGGCGGCTACGCCATATTGTTTTTTTTCAGTCTCGTTGTCGGTATACACATTCATCTTCGCCACGTACTCATGCATGGTCTCGTCCATCAGATGCAGTAGCCGCGCTTCCTTCGGGGCTTTCAGCTTCTCCACCCTCCCGGGCACCTTCGGCAGTGAATGGATAGTCGGAGGCCACTCCGTACCCTCACGCACCAGGAACCGCAGCTGATAATCATAATGGAAATCGCACACAAACATGCTCATAAACATATTCTGACGGGGGATATAATAGCCCGCGGCGCAGTCATTCCCATTTATGGTCTGATAGAGCGACTCTCGCAGTTCTGGTGTCACAATCTCATCTGCATCGACGACAAACACCCACGGATTGGATGCCGACTGGATGGCAAATGTTCGAGCAGGCTCACAACAGGTATGGTTTCCCTTGGGAAACGTCACCACCCGGCAGCCATACTGCTCAGCTATTGCCAAAGTATCGTCGGTACTCTCCATATCGCACACCACCACCTCGTCGAAGTCCTTCACCGACTCCAATACCTTGGCTAAATGCTGGCGGGCATTATAGGTATTGATGACAACAGAAATCCTGGCCTCGATCATGCCTTATCAACAACTGTATGATAAGCGTTAATAACCGTCTGAACCACAAAATGCGTCATCTCATCGTTCAGTTGCGGATAGCAGGGCAGCGATATCTCATGGGCATAGTTCCGGTAGGCCTGTGGATAATCCTTGATGTCATAGCCCAAGTCACGGAACAAGGTCAGCATCGGCAGCGGGATGAAATGCACATTCACTGCCACCTCATGCCTGGAAATCTCAGCGATAATCTCGTCACGCTGTTCCTCTGTGATATCCTTGATACGCAGGGCGAAGAAATGGTACGATGTCTCACGACCATCTTGTTTGATGGGAGGGATAATGGCCCAGGGCTGCTGACTGAGGGCCTCGCTGTAGGTCGTGAAGATCCGTTTGCGCTCTGCCAGCAACTGGTCGTATTGCCGTATCTCAGCCAATCCGATAGCTGCATTCACATCAGCCATATTGGCCTTCATGCCCATGCCAACGATGTCGTACCGCCAACCACCAGCCTTGCTCTTCGTAAAGGCATCCTTCGTCTGACAGTTCAGCGCCATCATCCTCAGCTGCTGATAGAGCTGGGCATTGTCGAAAGATGCAGGAAGGTTCAGGCAAATGGCTCCGCCCTCTGCCGTGGTGATGTTCTTCACGGCATGCAGCGAGAAAATAGCGATATCGGTCTCTGTACCAGAGAATTTACCTTGATAATGCGAGCCGATGGAGTGGGCCGAGTCATTGATCACGCAGATACGTCCCAGCTGCTCCATCACAGGCGAGGTGGCTTGGAACATCGCCTTGATCTCCGGTTCCTGAACCAATGCCATAATCGCGCTGTAGTCACATGGAAAGCCTGCAATATCCACAGGAATAATGGCTTTTGTCTTCGGAGTGATAGCCTTACGAATGGCCTCAATGGAGATATTCAGATCATCGCCAGAGTCCACCATCACAGGCTTCGCACCTGCCCACAGCACGGCAAAGGCCGTCGCACAATAGGTATAGGCAGGGATAATCACCTCGTCACCGGGTTTTACACCCAACCAACGAAGCATCATAATGGCACCTGTGGTCCAGGAGTTGACACATAACACTTGGTATGTACCTGTCAATTTGATTATCTCCTCCTCCAAAGCTTTTACCTTCGGACCTGTGGTTATCCAACCTGAACGCAACGAGTCTGTCACCTCGGTCAAGACATTGTCATCAATATACGGTGGTGAAAATGGTATCTTCATATAATATATATCTTTTTACGTCTGAAAAGTTTTTCTTTCGGGTTCAAGAGAAGTAAGTCCTGGGTAAACTTCGTTACTCTAAGATCTCCTGGATATTGTATAGCGGACGATGCTTGACCTCGGTATAGATCCTACCGATATACATACCAGTGATACCTATGGAGATGAGGATGAAACCACCGACAATCCAGATGGAGAGAATGAGCGATGACCAACCAGGTACAGCAGAGCCCGTAACGAGGGCATGAACTACATAGATACCAATGAAGAAAGCTATGGTAAGGAACAACCAACCCAATGCAAAAATAAGGTGCATGGGACGCGTGCTAAACGAAGTGATACCATCTGCGGCGAGATGGAGCATCTTCTTAAGGGTGTATTTGGATGTACCAGCCTCACGCTCACCAATAACATCATCGACGGTGGTGGAGGGAAGACCTATCATGGGAATCAGACCACGCAGATAGATGTTGCGCTCTCCATAGCCAGCGAGCATATCGAGGGCACGCTTACTCATAAGGCGGAAATCAGCATGGTTATAGACACTCTCTACACCCATGGACTTCTGAATCTTATAAAAGGCCTGGGCCGATAGTCGCTTCATAAAGGGATCGGCCTGGCGCGACACCTTGACACCATAGACGATGTCGTTGCCCTGTTGGAAATGGCGCACCATCTGGGGGATGCACTCAATATCGTCCTGAAGGTCGGCATCGATAGTGATGACAGCATCGGCCCATTTGCGAGCAGTCATCATACCAGCCATGATAGCATTCTGATGACCCACGTTATGAGCCAAATTGATACCTCGAACGTATTTGTTTGAACCATGCAGCTCGCTGATAACCTGCCAGGTGCGGTCACGACTTCCATCATTGACAAACACCATCATGGAATCGTTGCTGATAAGGCCATCGGCTATCATGTGCTCAAAAAGCTCCGTAAGGCGCTCTACGGTGTGGTAAAGCACGGCTTCTTCGTTATAACATGGGGATACGGTAGCTAATTTGATCATAACTTTTCTCCTTTTTCAGCTATTTTCTTTTTAACGCGATCGGTAAAGGTCTTGTAAGTGATAAACTCATAATGGTGCTTCTTGAACTGCTTGATGAGACGATCCAGACGATCGACCATGGCCTGACCACTGTTCTTACGGATGATATAGGGCATCTTAAACTCAGGATGCTCATTGAGCTCATAGAACTCCCAAGGATGGAAGTAGGTGACGAAGTAGCCATCATGGCGAAGCGTCCAGTTGGCCAATACCTTATACCACGTCCAAGGCAGGTTGTGGAGTGACAACCAGAAGAGCGGGAAACGGAACCAAGGCGTGACGGAAGCAGGAATCTGGAGAACACCGTCTTTCATGAACCAAGTACGAGACTCCGTAAGGTGCATATAACGACCAGGAATGAAGGCCGGATTAAGCGACGAGTTATAGAGATAGCCCACACGCTTGATCTCAGACTCAACGACGGGGAACATACGAGGCTGGCGATAACCATAGACTTTGCGCCCAGTGAGGCTCTCGATGATTTCCTTAGAATGGGCAAAATCTGTATCCTTAGGTTCCCAGTGGTCTACCCCATGACAAGCTACCTCATGACCTTCGTCGAGGATACGCTTCATCACCTCAGGTGCATGCTGGGCAAAATTACCTGTGCAAAAGAAAGTAGCCTTCACCTCGTTTTTGTGCAACATATCAAGGATGCGGTTGGTTCCCTCGACAGAAACCTTCATCCCATCTTCCAAGGAAAAATCGACTCCGTGCTCACGGGGTACATCAAATTCCTCAGTGTCAAAACTTAATAGTATCATTTGCTTATCAATTTGTGCTTGCAAAATTACAGCAAATATGGGAGAATACAAAATTTTTACACAAGTTATTCTTTATTTTTCGCTTTTTTCCGTAACTTTGCCAACGAAATTGTGAATTATGCAGAAGAAAGAGACATTTGGAGAACTTATCAGATTCGGCATTGTGGGTACTGCAGCTGCAGCAATGCACTATGCCATCTATTGGGTACTGCAACATTGGATTAATGTAAACATAGCCTACACCATCGGCTACGTGCTTAGTTTCTTGGTAAATTACTACCTGACGGCCCATTTTACCTTCCACGAGAAGACATCGGCCAAAAACGGCATTGGATTCGGAGGTGCCCATCTGGTGAATTATCTGCTGCACATTGTGCTCTTCAACTTCTTCCTCTGGCTCGGACTCAGTCGTGAGCTCGCACCTATTGCCGTGCTCGCCATCGCCGTACCCACGAATTTCGTGCTTGTGAGATTTGTTTTCAAACACTTTAAGCGCAAATGACAAATGAACCGATTATCGGCTTCGATGCCAAGCGCATCGTGAAGAACGGCACAGGTCTGGGCAGTTATGGACGGACACTCGTGAACGACCTTTCCACTCTACCCTTGCAACTGAGGCTCTATGCCCCCGACCAGGGACGGGATGACCTGAGGATGCAGATAGCAGACAAAGAGAACGTTAAGTTCTGCTACCCATTAAGTACGCCCTTGGGTAAAGCCTTCTGGCGCAGTAAGGGAATCGTAAGCGACCTGAAGCGCGACGGGGTACAACTCTTTCATGGCCTCTCTGGCGAACTGCCCATCGGTATCGGTCAGAGTGGCATCAAGAGTGTGGTCACCATCCACGATCTGATTTTCCTCAGACATCCTGAGTATTATCACTGGATTGACACGAAGATCTATGCATGGAAGTTTCGTCAAACCATCAAGGAGGCCGACCATATCATTGCCATCAGCGAGTGTACCAAGCGTGATATCATGACTTTTGGCCACGTTGACGAAAACAAAATCACGGTCATCTATCAGAGTCGTGCCCCCCATTTCTGCTCCCTCAACACACCGCCCTCAACCATCAACGACCGCTACATCCTAAGTGTAGGCAGCATCGAGGCTCGCAAAAATATTCTTTTAGCTGTGAAGGCACTTGCCTATCTGCCTGAAGACCTAAAACTGGTGGTTGTAGGGCGCCACACTACCTATACAGGCCATGTGCTCGACTTTGTAAGGCAACACCACTTAGAGGACAGGGTAAAAGTGATGCATGGAGTGGGTGACGAAGCACTACCTGTACTCTATGCTGGGGCCGAAGCCTTTGTCTATCCTTCGCGCTATGAGGGTTTTGGTATCCCCATCATCGAGGCCATCAGTAGTGGATTGCCAGTAGTAGCCTGCACGGGATCGTGTCTGGAAGAGGCAGGAGGTCCCGATTCACTCTACGTGGATCCTGACGACGAACAGGCCATGGCCCACGCCATCTCCCAAGTATTGAAGGGCGCGAAGGGGCGCGAAGAACGTATCCTCCGCAGTCAAGCGTATATCAGAAAATTTGAGGGCAACGATGTGGCTCGTCAGGTGGCTGAACTCTATCAACGTCTGCTTTAGAACTTCCACCTTACTTGCAGATCGAGATCTGTCATTGAAGAGGCGGCTATCTGTTGATAGCTGCTACTAATAGTGCTACGATCAAAGTAATCTGTGACACCCATCTTAGCCGTCAGCATCAGGTTCTGACCTATCTGCGTCCTTGCCATCAACCAATAACGAATGCCTTCGCCATAAAAGGAAGCCATAGAATAGGTATATAGCGGACCCCGTTCATAGAGATAGATGCGGCTATTGTAGCTATCGGTGTGAAAATAGCCCCCTCCGGCATTCAGTCTCAGCCAACGGCATGTATAAGATAGGCTCTGACTGAGCATAGCACCCCACTCGCCACCAGCATACCCCCCATCAAACTGGATGCGCGCCCCGAAGTTCCCATTGCCGACATATTCTGCACTGAGGCGAGCACGGTGGTCAGGAAACTCTTTCAGACTGGTTTTGTCTTCATTGTCTTTTTGATGCCTGCGTAGTCTGTAACGCGCAGTAAAATTCCATTGTTTGGGTTGCCAGGTGGCTTGTAACAGATGATCCCAAGAATACGACGACTGCAACACCTGATACCTGGCCCAGGCGAAATAAGCATAATCGGTATAGGCAACCAATCGGAACGTAGGCAATGGTTGCCATGAGAGTCCCAAATAGAGACCACTCTCGTTCTTCACTTTTCCACCATCGCTATAACTTTGAGCATCGATCGAGGTGTAACGATAGGAGTAGAAGCGTTGCAAGGCCATGATATTCAAGCCATTGCCAAGACGAAGATGAGTGCTGTTAATCGTAGCCAGATGGCCATGCTTATCGAGTGCCGTTTCACCTTGGAACGAGAAACGATGATGCGCATAACCATAGTCGAGACTTGCATTGAAAAAATCATACCCTTGGGGATCATGTCTGCGATAGAGTATGGAGGTATTGGATTTTATCGGCTTATCCAGATGGACATAGAGTGCATTGACTCCCAGATGGATACCATGTTTGACATAGCGCAGGCTACCACCCGTCTTCATCACGTTGAGATTATGTTTCTTTGACATCTCACTCTCTGTGCGGTGGTAGTCGGTAGTGAGGATGGTGGATACGGTGGAGTCTTTGTTGAGCGTAGCATCCATCGGACGGTAGGAGGCAAAAGTGGTAAGATGAAATCCCCGACCAAGATTCATTGTACTGGCTACACCAAGTAAACTGGTATTGGAACGCGAGGAATGGGCCCGGATGCCAGAAGCAGCACGGCCCATGTTCTGTAACATAGCCAACTTTCCCAATGTGAAGTCACTATTCATTACCAAGCCCATACCCATCGAGACACGGTAATTGCCCAGACACAGAGACTCCAAGCGACCTAAATTGCGCAATTGAAGGTAGAAAGAGTAATAATCATAACCCCACTTGTTACGATTGGCGAAGAAGGGCTCGCCAGCATCCTGCGCACCGACAAGACCGAGTTTCACATCTTCACCATAAGTAAACTGATAGCGCAACCAATGACGATAAGGGTAACCTAAATAGCCATCGTGATCGCCCTTTCGCATATAAAAGGGTATTCGAGCCGTGGCCATCAACTCATGATGACCATATTTAGCCATATCAGGCAACGAGGGGAAGCCGCGCTCTGGCTCCTCACCTACATAGACGAAATGAGAGAGCATGCGACGCTGCGTGTAGTCGAGCGAACGGATCATCAATAACTCGCCCAAAGACTTCATCGCCCCATAACGATCACGATACTCCATGAGTTCTTCCACTTGCTGAGAAGACAGAAAAGGCAACGCCTCGAGTTGCTCTCGGGTGGCAGAATTGATATCGAGCGGATGCTGTTCCATCTCGCACAACTGCTCGTAGGCCTCTTCCCATACCTCTGAAGCTGCATCCTCCTGAGTCATTACCTCGTTCATATACCTTAGAACCTGAGCATTCGTGCCCAGGGAAACCCCTAACAGGAAAACTATGATCTGTGCTTTCATAATCTCGAATTTACTGATCAACGATGCAAAGATAGTAATAAATAATGGAATTAATGCTAAAAAAGAGACTTTTCTTGATAGTTATTGCAAAATTTTGAAGATTATGCCTTATTTTTGCACACGAAATGCAGAAAAAATGGATTATCATATTGCTATCGCTGCTATGCCTGAACGCTACGGCACAAGATGACAGAAGAACCTTCACCACTGAGGAATTGGCGAAGGAGATGGACTCACCTACCTTCGTGCCTACGGTCAAGGTGGGTAAGGTGATGCATGAGGGTGACAGTATCCAGTATATGGAGATGAACAACATCTACGTGTATCCCATGCTGACCTTCAAGGACAAGAAACAAGCCAAATCGTATATGCGTCTGGTGACTAACGTGAAGAAGGTGTTGCCCATTGCCAAGGAAGCCCGACAGATGCTGATAGAGACTACCGAGTTCCTCGACATGCTGCCTGATGAGAAATCCAAGGAAGAGCATATCAAGCGTGTGGAAGATGACATCTTCCGTACTTATAAACCAAAGATGAAGAAACTGACTTACTCACAGGGAAAGTTACTTATCAAGCTTATCGACCGCGAGTGCCATTCCTCTTCCTACGATATGATCAAGGCCTTCATGGGTCCCATCCGTGCAGGATTCTGGCAGGTGTTTGCCTGGGGCTTCGGCGCCTCGCTGAAAAAGGAATACGATCCGCATGGAGTTGACCGACTTACGGAACGTGTAGTGCTCATGGTAGAGGCCGGACAAATATAGTATTAATCCCCGCAATTGCGGGGATTAATTATTCCGAAAATAGTACCTGGATGATTGTTTGTCCGACGGCTTGTAGCGTGTTTTTGTCAATATGAGCCATATCATCGTTGACAGTATGCCATGTAGGTCCAAAACTACTCTGCACGCAATCCGGATAATAGGGGATGATATCGATACAGGGAATCTTTGCCACCATGTTCACTGGCACATGGTCGTCGGTGATACCACCTCCCTCTTTCATGGGGAAGAAGGATCCGAAACCCACGATCTGAGCAGCACGCCACACCTTTTCAACGACATGACGGGCATAATCAAGCGACAACTGTTCCTGATAGTACTGTGCCCCTTGACCTCCTACCATATCGAGCAGAATACCAAAGCGATAAGTCTTGGCCTGTTGTTTAGGACAATTTGCCGCCCAATGCTGGGAACCGAGTGCCCATGTATTACCGCGATCCTCCACATCGCTCCATTGAGGGATACCCCAGTCTTCAGCATCGAAACACACGAAATCAACACCAATCCTCAGACTATCCGTGGCCAACAATCTTGCTATCTCGAGCATCACAGCCACCCCACTGGCACCATCATTAGCAGCCATAACCGGTGTCTTCCAATTGGCCTCATCAGGATCGTTATCTGCCCAAGGACGACTATCCCAGTGGGCACAGAGCAAGACTCTGTCTTTCTGCTCAGGCAGGTAACTGGCAATGATATTGGTACTATTGAGCGTGGTACCATCGTAGCCTGTCAGCAAAGCGTGCTGCTCGGAAACTATCATTCCAAAGCTGCCGAATGTTGAGGCAATCCACTTGGCACACTGCTCGTGAGCCTCACTGTTCATCGTACGAGGACCGAAGTCGCACTGCTTCTGGCAAAACTGGTATGCACTGTCTGCAATAAAAGCAGGACCTACAGGTTGCACCATGAGAGTATCACTCGTTGCTTGCTTACGAAGTCCGCATGCATTTAAAAGTAAAAAAGTAAAAAGGTATAAAGGTATTTTCTTCATTCTTACATTTTTCATTCTTTCGTTCTTACATCTTGTACATCCTGCATCACACGAAGGAAGTTTCCTCCCCAGATCTTCTGGATATCCTCTTCACTATAGCGACGGGCAAGCAACTGACGGGTAAAGTTCAGGAGCTCTGACGAACTGGCCAGACCGCGTACGCCTCCATCACCATCGAAATCGGTACCAAGACCTACATGGTCGATACCCATTACATCGATAGCATGATCAAGATGGGCCATCACATCGAGGATTGTGGCCTCACCTTCACTGCGCAGGAAACCATGATAGATGGTGGTCTGAGCCACACCACCCTTTGCAGCCAACGCCCGCATCTGCTCATCAGTAAGGTTACGTGGATGATCACAAAGGGCACGAGCAGAAGAATGACTACACACAATGGGCTTCGAACTGATATCAAGGGCATCGTAGAAACTCTTCTCACCCGCATGACTCAAGTCAACCATGACACCCAGGCGGTTCATCTCTTGGATAACCTGCTCGCCAAAGGCACTCACACCGTTCCACGTGTTATTACCACGGGCAGAGTCGCAGATATCGTTGTCACCATTGTGACAGAGCGTCATATAAACGATGCCGCGATCAGCAAAATGCTTCAGGTTCTCCAACTTGCCATCCAAGGCAATTCCATTCTCAATACCAAGCATGATGCTCTTGCGTCCCTGGTGCTTGTTCATCCAGAGGTCACTGGGTGTGCGAGCAATACTGATATAGTCCTTATTCTGGTGGACAATCTCTTCGATTTTGTCGAAGATGTTATCAGCGAAAGCCGTAGGATTCTCAGTAGGCTGCGGCAGATAGGCCACCATAATCGTTGCGTCCTGATGCCCTTCCGACATCTTATGCAGATCGACGAGAATCTTTGGGTCACGTTGGTCGAAATGAATACCCTGAGGGAAGAACATGGGGGTGTCGCAATGCGTATCGAGCGTCAGTACACGGTCATGGGTACGACAAGCCTTACGATAGTCAGAAGCCTCAGCCACCAACCACCTGAACAACGGCTCGCCTTCTTTCATGCACTCTGGATGCCATTGGACACCAAGTATGGACTTAAACTCCGTACTCTCAATAGCCTCAACAAACCCATCCGCTGATTCTGCCGTTACGCAGAATTTATCACCTGGTTCGCTGACCACTTGATGGTGGAAGGAATTGACCATCAGTATATCTGTATGATAGATACTCTCCAAAGTAGAATCTTTCCTCAACTTGACGCTATGGGTAGGTTCGCTTCGATCCGCATTCTGTGAGTGCTTCACTGTAGCCTGACTCCTTATATCCTGCATGACCTTTCCGCCTAAGGCCAAAGCTAGCGTTTGAATGCCCCGGCAGATACCCAGTATCGGAATCTGACGATGATAGGCCAGGCGGGTGATGAGCAATTCTGGCAGATCGCGCTCCTTATTGATGTCACCCAAGGCTGGCGATGGTTCCTCACCTGCCCAAAGGGGATTAAAGTCACCACCTCCACTCAGGATCATACCATCAAGATGATCCAGTATGTTTACAATAGAGGACTTATCAGAAACTGGGGGGATAATCAGGGGAACACCCCCGGCAGCCACCACGGATTTATAGTATCCATCACCTAATTTGCAGGTCAGGTTTTCATAGTTACCCGTAATACCGATTACAGGTCTGTATGCAGCACAAGGATACTGGGCATAGGCATCGTCAACATACGACTCCAAGTCAAAAGCATTCGTCATACTCAAACCTAATCTTCAACAGTAATGGGTATCTCGCGTTTCAGACTCTGCTCCAGAGAGATCAACGTCTCAGTTGCCATCACACCAGGGATGCCCTGCAACTTACCATTCAGCAACTCCATCAGCTGCTCGTTGTCTCTGGCATAGAGTTTCACCAGCATCGTATAAGGACCAGTCGTAAAATGGCACTCCACCACCTCGGGAATATGCTTCAGCATCTCGACTACATCTTTATACATAGACCCTTTCTCGAGTGTGATGCCTACATAGGTACAGGTGGAATAACCCAGACTTTTCGGATTTACATCGAAACCGCTACCCGTGATAACGTCAGCATCAATCAGATGTTGCACACGCTGGTGGATGGCAGCACGCGAGACATTACACTCGGCGGCGACATCCTTAAATGGGATACGGGCATTCTTTGACAGGATGCTCAGAATCTTCTTGTCCAAAAGATCAATTTTCTCCATTGCTCGTTGATTAAGTTACATTCTGTCAGCAAAAATAAGCAATATTATTGATAAATGCAACTTTTTATGGAAAAAATTTAAAAAAGTGTGTCACTTTTGTGACACACTCACTTATTTTCTTACGATTCCTACAAGTTCCACATCGAATATCAGTGTACTGTAGGGTTTGATATCATCTCCTGCACCACGCTCGCCATAGGCCAGCTCGTAAGGTATGTAGAGCTGCCACTTTGAACCAACGGGCATCATGGTCAGAGCCTCCGTCCAACCCCTGATCACCTGGCTGGGGGTAAACTCTGCCGGTTGATCGCCATGCTTGGCAGAGGCATCAAACACGGTACCGTCTATCAAACGACCTTCGTAGTTCACCTGCACCTTGTCGTTAGCCGTTGGCACCTCACCTTCACCCTTGGTGAGCACCTTGTACTGAAGTCCGCTCGGCAGGGTAATCACCCCCTCCTGCTTGGCATTCTCAGCCAGGAACTGTTTACCGGCATCGCGAATCGGACCATAGAGTTTCTCTTCCTTAGCAGCCTTGTCGGCCACCTGTTTTTCGGTGAAATACTTAGTGGCTGCTTCGGTAGTAAATATGGAAGAGTCGCCTTTCAAGGCTGCCTCGAATCCCTTATACAACTTATCAGAGATGATAGAGTCAGGAGAATCCTGGAACTCCTTGGTCATACCGGGCACCATACGTTCGTTCAGCTGACGGGCGATATCCATACCCATCAGATAAGCTTTCCTGCTTGGATCATCGGTAGCCTTGATAGCTTCACGGAAACCTTTCAGGAAGTCGTCCATCAGAGCAGTATCCACCTTCTGCTGAAGCAGGAAAGGAATCAGTCCCTCCGTCAGACGCATACCGGCAGCATAGCTCACGGAGTCGGAACTATTGTTCAGCTGCACCTTCTCCTCTACGGGATCAGGGAACACCACAACCTTATTTTTTTTCTTGATCGCCTCAACGGTAGAAAAAGAAGCACTCGCCACCAGGGCGAGTGCTACGAATATCACTTTCTTCATTACTTTCTCTTAGGATTAACCTCCAGCAACTCAATTTTGAAAATCAAAGCTGAGAACGGATCAATCTTGTTCTGCTGACGCTCGCCATAACCCAGTTCCTGAGGAATGTAAACCTCCCAGACAGAACCTGCAGGCATGTGGCAGAGAGCCTCTGTCCAACCCTTGATTACCTGATTGCAACGGAATGTGGTAGGCTCACCACGCTTGTAAGAGCTATCGAAGATGGTATCGTTAACCAGACGACCCTCATAGTGCACCTTCACCAGAGACGTATCAGTAGGAATGGCACCTGTACCTTCCTTCAGCACCTTGTACTGCAGACCACTGGGCAGTGTCTTCACACCTTCCTTCTTGGCATTGGCAGCAAGGAACTTCTCACCAGCCTCCTTGTTGGCACCAAACTTCTTCTCCATCTCACGGGCCTTCACCTCCTGCATCTTGCGCTGAGCGGTCTCCTGAGCCTCTTCCATCGTCATCAGACCCTTCTTACCAGTTACACCACCGATAAAGCCAGCCATGAAGTTCTTCAGAGAGATGGTCTTTGTAGAGTCTTCACCAAACAACTCGTTGTTGATACCCTTCATCATGCGGTTAGAGATCTGCTGACCGATCTGGATACCGGCGAAATAGGCAGCCTTCTTCTTGTTCTCACCAGCATTAACACCCTCGTTCAAACCCTTGATGAACTCTGACATGTAAGCTGTGTCAACACCCATGCTTCCTACAAGATACTCTTTCAGACCCTGAGTCTGAGCCAGACCGATGGCATAGCTCATCGTATCCACATCGTTCTTCAGATTAGCTCTGGGAGTTGAGTTACCACAGGCCGTAAAACCTGCAACCAAAATAGCCATAGCGGCTACAAACATTAACTTCTTCATTGTTTTATTTTTTAAACTACTTGTATTAATTCCACATCGAAAACCAGTGCAGCATAGGGAGGAATCGAAGCACCTGCACCACCTGCACCATAACCAAGACGATAAGGGATGAAGAAACGATACTTGGCACCCTCCTGCATCAGCTGCAGACCTTCCGTCCATCCTGCGATAACTTGCTGCAGGGGGAATGTGGCAGGTTCGCCACGCTGATAACTGCTATCAAACACAGTTCCATCGATAAGCGTACCCTCATAGTGGCACATGACCGTATCCTTAGCGGTAGGTTTCTTTCCATTACCCTCTTTCAGCACCTGGTACTGCAGTCCACTGGGAAGTGTGATGATACCATCCTTCTTGGCGTTCTCTGCAAGATATTTCTCTCCAGCCTCCTTGTGCACCTTGCCCTGCTCGGCGCGCTGGGCCTGCATCTTCTGTTCCTGCTTCTGGAAGTACTCCTGTACAATCACCTGAGCCTCACGGTGCGACACCTTCAACTCCTTACCCTCGAGCACATCCTTAATGGCCTGTGCAAAATCCTCGGCACTGATATTCTCGGCACCCATCTGCGACAATTGCTGTCCGATACCCAGGCCCAAAGCATAGCTTAATTTGTCCATTCTTTCTTTATATAAATAATGTATAACTTCAAAAACGGCGCAAAGTTACACATATTTTCTCATTCAATTGCAATATCTTCGGCAAAAATTACTTTTTTTAGCAGAAAAGTTGTATATTTGCATCATAAAACCGATTTTACGCTTATGAAGAAGATTGCTGTATTGACAGGTGCAGGCATGTCGGTGGAAAGCGGACTGAAGACATTCCGCGATGCCGATGGCCTCTGGGAGAACTATCCCGTATCGAAAGTGGCCACCCACGAAGGTTGGGAGGCCGACCCTACGCTTGTGACTAACTTCTACAATATGCTCCGCAAGAAATGCTGGGGTGTACAGCCCAACGAGGGCCATAAACTCGTTGCCAAACTTGAGGAGAAATACGAGGTAACGGTAGTCACTCAGAATGTTGACAATCTCCACGAGATGGCCGGTTCCTCGAAGGTTATCCACCTGCATGGTGAACTGATGAAGGTCTGTTCCAGTCGCGATGTCGATGACCCACGCTACCAGATTACGCTCACACCCGAGAACTGTGAGGTAGAGCCAGGTACAAAGGCAGGCGATGGGTCCCTGCTCCGTCCGTTCATCGTATTCTTCGGTGAGGCTGTACCCATGATTGGCGTTGCTGCTGATGCTGTGTCGGAAGCTGATATCTTAATTATCATCGGCACCTCACTGGTGGTTTATCCCGCAGCTGGACTGATGCACTACGCCCGTCCTGACGCCCCCATCTACCTCATCGACCCCAACCCCATCAACGTAGGCGGTCGCGTCCAGCAGATTCAGAAAGGCGCCTCCGAAGGCATGAAGGAACTCTCAGAAATCCTTATGAAATAAGGAATTACAAGAAAGAGATTATTTATTAAAAAGTAAAACAACTTGTTTTACCTTGTAAGAGATAGCTTCTTTGATTGTAAAAGACTATCGGAACGAAGGTAAAACAAGTTGTTTTACTTTAAAGGAGATGTCACGGACGATCTTTGCGGATGAGTTCTAAGAGTTTCTCTACCGCTTCTTCCTCGGGAATATTCTTCTCTACACACTCTTTGGCCTTGTAGAGGGATATCTTTCCTCTGCCTGCGCCAACGTAACCATAATCGGCATCGGCCATCTCACCTGGGCCATTCACGATACATCCCATGATACCGATCTTCAGACCAACCAGGTCCTTCGTAGCGGCTTTGATCTTGGCGATGGTTTCCTGGATGTTGTAGAGCGTACGTCCGCAACCGGGACAAGAGATATACTCGGTCTTCGTAAACTTGATGCGCGCTGCCTGGAGAATGGCATCAGCGAGTTCGGTGAGTTTCTCCTGAGAGAACTGCTCATTGCGGATCACCAACTGGTGGGCTTTCTTGTCAATCAAGAGGGCACCGACAGCCATTGCCGCCTTCAACTGGAGTGTCTCCCAATCAGGCGCAGCGACATCGAGTGTGATAGTATCGTCCTTGATTCCAGCCTCGGCCTCCTCACGCAACTTCGAGCATTCCGGAATCATATCAACAAGTTTGCGGGCCACAGGAATCTCGCACTCCGGCTCCTCGGAAAGCGACACGCGGATGGTGTCACCAACACCTTCTGTAAGCAGGGCACCGATACCCACCGCACTCTTGATACGGCCGTCCTCGCCCTCACCAGCCTCAGTGACGCCAAGATGCAGAGGATAATGCATATCTTCCTTGTCCATCGTCTTCACCAAGAGGCGCATAGTAGTCACCATCACCACCGTATTGGAGGCCTTGATGGAAATGACCACATCGTTGAACTGCTCACGCTTGAAGATGCGCAGGAACTCCATACAACTCTCCACGATGCCCTCTGGCGTATCGCCATAACGACTCATGATGCGATCAGAAAGCGAACCGTGGTTCACACCAATACGCACTGCAGTATGGTGCTCCTTGCAGATATTCAGGAAGGGCACGAGTTTAGCCTCGATCTTCTTCAACTCGGCAGCATACTCCTCGTCGGTATATTCCAAATGCTTGAACGTACGACCAGGATCCACATAGTTACCCGGATTGATGCGCACCTTCTCGCAATAGAGAGCAGCCACATCTGCGGTATGGGCCGTAAAGTGGACATCGGCCACGAGTGGGGTGTTATACCCGTCAGCCTTCAGTCGGGCTGAGATGTTCTTCATGTTCTCTGCCTCACGAATGCCCTGGGTGGTGAAACGTACGAGTTCACCCCCGGCATCGATGATGCGCTTGGCCTGGGCTACACAACCCTCCGTATTGTTTGTATCCACCGTACCCATCGACTGAATACGGATAGGATTAGCACCGCCTATGCCGATAGGACCGACGTGCGTCTCTGATGATTGTCTTCTCTGATACATTGGGAAATTGAAAAATTGAAGAATTGAAGTTCTGAATTAGTTGGTCTTAAACTGATACTTAATACCGGCCAGTTCCTCGTTAGCCTTCTCGATCTTCACACGGAGATTACCCTTATACACGGCCAGACGCTGTGCCAGTTCCTGATCACCGAGCGCCATCATCTCCACAGCAAGGATGGCTGCATTCTGAGCACCGTTCACACCGACAGTAGCCACAGGGATGCCTGGAGGCATCTGAACGATGGATAGCAGGGCATCGAGACCATCGAGCATGCCTTTGATGGGTACGCCGATCACCGGCAATGTGGTAGAGGCGGCAATGACACCAGGCAGAGCCGCAGCCATACCTGCACCCGCAATGATGACCTTGATACCGCGGTCTTTCGCCGTACGGGCAAACTCCTCCACTGCATCGGGAGTACGATGGGCCGAGAGGGCATTCACTTCAAACGGAACCTGCAGCTCGTCCAACAGCTTACAGGCTTTCTCCATAATAGGCAGATCACTCGTGCTGCCCATGATAATACTTACTAACGGTTTCATATCTTAATTTTTACATGATTACATTTTTACGTTTTTGCATTTTCAGTATATCAGTCCGAGAACACAACAAACGACACCCACGAAGAAGCCCGCCACCACCTGCGCCAGCGTATGCTGACGGAGAATCATACGACTGGTACCTAAGATACCGGCCAGAATAAACACCAGACAAAGCCACCAGACGGGGTTGAACCCGAAAAACTCGCCAAAGACAAACAAGGCCCCGGCTACGCCTCCGATAGCTGCCGTGTGGGTGGAAATCTTCCACCACACGTTGATGAGCGCACAGACAATCTGTATAAACAGGGCGGCAGAGAGAATAGACCCCATGAAATGGGGGATGTGCATCTTGTCCATCAGGTAGATACAGAAGAAATAGCAGAGGATAGAGATGACGTAAGGCACCACGCGACGCTCTTTATGACCCAATTCTATCAGGTTCCACCCTTGATAACGACGGTAGAAATGGATGAGTAGCGTGGGCAACAGGATGGTGAACACGTAAACCAGCGTCAGCACCTGGAGCTTATAAGCCCAGGGCATCAGACTGAGATAGGAGAACATGAAGAGTGCCATCAGTCCAACCAAAGGCAGATAGAAGGGCGTAAACAGCATGCTCACCACCCTCGCAGCCAGAATGATATTCTTTTCCCTGTTCATCATTTCCTTAATCTCGAAATAGGAATCCCCAACTGCTCACGGTATTTTGCCACCGTTCTACGGGCGATGGGGAAGCCCTTCTTCGTCAACTCTTCCTTAATGTCATCATCGCTCAACGGCCGTTTCTTGTCCTCTCCGTCCACGATATCACGCAAGGCAGCCTTGATCTGCCTGGTTGACAACTCCTCGCCACTCTCCGTCACATAACTGTCGCTGAAGAAATGGCGCAGTGGGAACGTGCCCCAGCGTGTCTGCGCATATTTCGAATTGCTCACACGTGAGATGGTCGAAGGGTCGAGCCCCGTTTTCTCTGCTACGTCACGAAGAATCATCGGACGCAGTGAGGCCTCATCGCCATCCACAAAGAACTGATGCTGTATCTGGATAATGGCACGCATGGTGACGGTCAGCGTATGGCGCCTCACCTTGATGGCCTCAATGAAACTCTGGGCAGCATCTACCTTCTTCTTAATATAGAGCAGAGCCTCCTTGGTCTGGCGACTCAGGTTTTCCCTGTTGTCCTGATATTCCTTCATCGAGTCGGCAAACGACTGCGACACTCTCAGTTCAGGCACCTCACCATGATTAAGTACGAAGGTCACCGTACCATCGTCCTGGGTATCCACGATGAAGTCGGGTGTGATCTGTTGCAGGTTCCTACCCACCGTCTCACCCAGAGAGGCACCGGGACGTGGGTTCAGTTTTCTCAACTCCTTGAAAAGGGCTTCGGCCTGCATGTCGTTCAGCGAGAGGGCCGTCTGTATCTTGTCCCAGTGTTTCTTGGTAAACTCATCGAAATGGCTGTTCACCACACGCTGCATCAGATCCCTGAGGCGCGAGGGCTCACGACGGTTGATCTGCAACAACAGGCACTCCTGCAACGAACGGGCGCCAATGCCTGCGGGATCGAAATGCTGTAAGAGTTCCAACACCTGTTCCACCTCGCGTTCCGTCACATCGAGGTTATGATAGATGGCCAGTTCCTCACAGATAGCATCGATACCCTTACGCAACAACCCGTCATCGTCGAGCGAACCTATCAGATATTCCATGATGTAGCGTTGCTCCTCACTCATCTCCAGTTCACCCATCTGCTCTTTCAGCTGGTCATAGAATGAGACGGTCTCACCATAGACCATCTCCTCGCGCTCCTCGGCATAGGAGGACCCTCCCTGATAGACGGGCAGATCCTCGTCGTCGCGCCCCAGATTGCTGAGGGCGTCGTCGAGGGCCGATTGCCGTTCCTCGCGCTCACTCTGTGCCAGGTAGTCGTCAGAATAATCGGCAGCCTCAGAGGTTTCCGACGAATCCGGGTAATCCTGAGCATCGGGATAGTCGTAGCCCGACTCCGTCTCTAAGGCCGGATTATCGTTCATCTCAGTATTGATACGGTCCACGAGTTGTGTGAGAGGCAACTCCAACAGGGAGGCCTGCAACAACTGCTGGTGCGAGATGCTCTGTCCGAGTTTCTGCTCCGTTCTCTGTTCCTGTATCTGACTATACTCGCTCATTTAAAATATTCCATCAACTGACTGGCATAAGAGGCCAAATCCTCGGGATTGGCATTACCAAAGCGCCTCCACACCTGCTCACAAGGCAGGAACAGCGGACTGAACGTCACTTCCTTCCGGTGCAGGTAGGGATCGCAATACTGGAACACCTGCAACACCTCGGCCACCTCGTGCGACTTTACCTTCAACAGGCGAGCCAACTCCTGCACCTCGGGGGTCTCTGCCACCATCGTAATGGGAGTGAGTCTGAAATAGAGGTCCAGAATCAGGATGAGCATCACGGGTGTGAATTTCTCTCCCTCAGCCACCGGCTTGAAGTCCTTCTCGAAGCTCTCGCTGACCTCCACACCCTCATAGAACTCATCGGCATTGTTAAAGCCCTTCATCTCACGAAACAGGCTCACGGCCCTCGCCAACTTACGGGGGTTCTCACCATAGGTCTCCCAGAATCGCTCGATGCGGGGTGTCTCCAGATTAGCAATCTGACACATCTTATTAAAGAGCACCGAAGGAGGCACATGCAACTCCAGGCTCAGATCCACCATCCGACGACTGTACATCGGTTTGATTCCCACGGGTTTCTGCAGGTAGATCTGCAACAGCAGAAGCCAGTAATCATC
Organism: uncultured Prevotella sp.; assembly: GCA_946415825.1. Classification (GTDB taxonomy): domain Bacteria; phylum Bacteroidota; class Bacteroidia; order Bacteroidales; family Bacteroidaceae; genus Prevotella. The sequence goes on from CAMKUA010000005.1 coordinate 32,293, forward strand.
CTGCCATTTGATATTTTTGGCCATATTCCTTTGTATTTGTTTGCAAAAATACTGATTTTTTCGTATATTTGCACGCAAAATCGAAAAAAGTTTATGAGAAAATTAATAATTGTCGCCATTCTGGGTTGCATCACGCTTCAAGCCACAGCCCAGGACGTTTGGAAAGAGATCGACCAGGATCCCCGTCGTTCAGCCAGTAACTACATGGCCTACCCAGAGCCCACCAAGCCACTCACCCCTGCTCCTAAGGGCAAGAAACCGTTCTATATCAGTCATTACGGTCGTCACGGCTCGCGCTTTATCATCAACCAGCGCGACTACGACTATCCCTACTTCACCCTCCTGATGGCCGATAGTCTGGGAAAGCTGAATGAAAAAGGTCAGGAGATCCTGCGCAGGATGAAGCTGTTGCGCGAGGATGCCAGCAACCGTCTTGGTGAACTGACGCCCTTAGGCGCCCAACAACACCGCGACATTGCCCGTCGGATGTACACCCGTTTCCCCGAAGTCTTCAAAGGCGATGTCTGCATCGATGCCAAGAGCACCGTTGTCATCCGCTGCATCCTCTCGATGGAGAATGCTTTGCAGGAACTGGTAAAACTGAACCCCAGACTGCGCATCACCCACGATGCCAGTGAGCACGACATGTATTACATGAACCTCAGAGACCGTAAGTTGAGCAGCAAGCGCCTGCCAAAAGTCTCCCAGGACATCTACGACGCCTTCTGCAAGCGTCATATCGACCCCAAGCGCCCTGTTGAGTCGCTCTTCAACGATACCACCTACTCCAACAACTGCATCAATCTGGAGCGCCTCAACTACTACATCTTCAAAGTGGTCACTATCGCCCAGAACACCGAGATGCGCGACCTCATCGACTTCTACGACCTCTACAACACCGACGAGCTCTATGTGAACTGGCGCAAGGATAATGTCTATTGGTATCTCACCTACGGGCCTTCACCTCAGAACGGCGGCACCCAACCCTTCTCACAGCGCAACCTGCTTCGCAAGATGATCCAGGAGGCCGATAGTTGCATATCCCTGCCTCGTCCGGGCGCTACCTTGCGCTTTGGCCACGAGACGATGGTGCTGCCCCTCACCTGTCTGTTGGGCCTCAACGGCTACGATATCCAGGTTGAGGATGTGGAACAGCTCGAAGACAAAGGGTGGGTGAACTACCGCATCTTCCCTATGGGTGCCAACATCCAGTTCATCTTCTACCGTAAGAATCCAAAAGATCAGGATGTGCTTTTCAAGGTACTTCTTAACGAGGAGGAGGCCACACTCCCCATTCCTACCGACTGCGCCCCCTACTACCATTGGAACGACTTCCGTCAGCACTATCTCCAGAAACTCGACGCCTACAAGGACTAAATGTCAACATCAGGCTTCCAAAGCACCACCTCGCCTGAGTAGAGCGTTTTCTGCACGTCGATCAGGCGCTGGTTTGACGAACCCCTGAAAAGCAGGTCGGGATCGTGGAGCTTCTGGATGAAGGGCCCGTCAACGAGCACGTCGAGCAGTTCAAGCAGTTCGCGCTGAGCCCTTGTGATCAGCGTCTCGTAGGTAAATCCCGTATAGCACCAGATGTCCTTATTCGTGCGCTGGTGGATGGCCCGTGCCAATTCGGCAAAGCCGTCACACTGATACATAGGGTCGCCGCCCGTGAAGGTCACGTTGGCATAGGGGTCGGCCACGATGATCTTCATCAGTTCCTCAGTACTCATCTCCCTACCGCCCTTGGGATCCCACGACTGGGGATTATGACACCCGGGGCACTGATGGCGGCACCCTGCACAATAAATGGAGGTCCGGAAACCCGGACCGTCCACCATCGTATCTTCAATGACGTCGAGTACTCGAATCATTTGCCAAACAGGTCTTGCATGCCGTGATCGATATGCGTCACGCGGTCGTTGAGTTCAGCCAGTTTACCACTGTTCCAACGGTCGGTGGTACCTACCAGGTAACCCGTGATGCGCTGCAGCTTGTCGATATTCGTCGAGCCGCACTTCGGGCATTTCTCCAGATGATCGTCGGCATTCTCGTAGCCGCAGTCCATACAACGGTTGCGGTTGTGGTTCACCGAACCGTAGCCCATGTCGAGCTGGTCCATCATGTCCACCACACTCATGATCACCTGGGGGTTGTGCGTGGCGTCGCCATCGATCTCCACGTAGAAGATATGTCCGCCACGCGTCAGGTTATGGTATGGTGCCTCCACCTCGGCCTTATGGCGCGCTGAACACTTATAATATACGGGCACGTGGTTCGAGTTGGTATAGTAGTCGCGATCGGTCACACCGGGGATCACACCGAACTTCATACGGTCTTTCTTGGTGAACTTACCACTCAGACCCTCTGCTGGCGTGGCCAGCACTGAGTAGTTATGATGATAGCGGTCGCAGAACTCATTTATGCGGTCCCTCATATACGTCACGATCTTCAGTCCCAGTTCCTGACTCTCCTGACTCTCGCCGTGATGCTTACCCGTCAGCGCCACCAGGCACTCAGCCAGTCCGATGAAGCCGATACCCAGCGTTCCCTGGTTGATCACGCTCTCCACGGTGTCCATAGGCTTCAGCTTGTCGGCCCCTATCCACAGACTCTTCATCAGCAGCGGGAACTGCTTGGCGAAGGCCGTCTTCTGGAACTGGAAACGGTCGTCGAGCTGCTTGGCGGCCACTTCGAGCATACGGTCGAGTTTGGCGAAGAAGAGCGCCACTCGCTTATCTTTGATCTCCTGGGGCACTTCTCCCATCTCTATCTTCATACTTCCCTCCTCGAGGGCAGCCTCGATGGCCAGTTTCACGATGTTGATGGTGGTAAACGAGAGGTTACCACGCCCGATGCTGGTCCTGGGCCCGAAGCGGTTTTCAAACACACGGGTGCGGCATCCCATCGTAGCCACCTCGTGGACATAGCGCTTGGGGTCGTCGGCACGCCACTCGCTGTCCTGGTTGTACGAGGCGTCGAGGTTCAGGAAGTTGGGGAAGAACCTGCGCGCAGTCACCTTACAGGCCAGCTGGTAGAGGTCGAAGTTACGGTCCTCGGGCAGATAGTTCACACCCCGTTTCTTCTTCCATATCTGGATGGGGAAGATGGCCGTCTCGCCGTTGCCCACACCCTCGTAGGTCGAGAGCAGTATCTCACGCATGATGCAACGCCCCTCGGCACTCGTGTCGGTACCGTAGTTGATGGATGAGAACACCACCTGGTTACCACCGCGCGAGTGAATGGTATTCATATTATGGATAAAGGCCTCCATCGCCTGATGCACGCGCCCCACCGTCCTGTTCACGGCATGCTGCTGGGCCCGCTCCTTACCCTTCAGACCGTCGAGCGGCTTCTTGATGTAGTCTATCAGCGGCTCGTCGTAGAGGTCCTGATAGTTCTCACCGTTCAGATCCTCCAGATTCTTCAGCTCCTCGATATAGCTCAGGCGCACGAAGGGTGCCAGATAGAAGTCGAAGGCAGGTATGGCCTGACCGCCATGCATCTCGTTCTGGGCGCACTCCATCGAGATACAGGCCAGCACCGAGGCCGTCTCGATGCGCTTGGCAGGGCGCGAGGCACCGTGACCGGCTATAAACCCGCAGTTCAGGATATTGTCCAACGGGTGCTGCACGCAGGTGAGCGACTTTGTCGGGTAGTAGTCCTTATCGTGGATATGCAGATAGTTATGCTCCACCGCCAGCCGGCTTTCCTCCGAGAGCAGGTAGTCGTCCACGAAGGGCTTTGTCGTCTCCGAGGCAAACTTCATCATCATACCAGCCGGTGTGTCGGCGTTCATATTGGCATTCTCGCGCGTCACGTCATTATTCTTAATGTTCACGATATCGAGAAACACCTCGCGCGTCTTGGCCTTACGGGCCACACTGCGCTGATGGCGATAGGCAATATACTTCTGCGCCACGTCCTTGCGGCTCGAGTTCATCAGTTCCACCTCTACGGCATCCTGAATCTGCTCCACCGTCATCTGGCTTTCGCCACGCTGGGCGATATGGTCTGTAATCTGGTACAACAGGCGCTCGTCTTCACCCTGTTCGGTATGGAGCATAGCCTTACGGATAGCGGCCATTATCTTCTGCTCGTTGAATCCAACGATGCGTCCGTCACGCTTTACAACTGTTTGGATCATATTATTAAAGTTTTAATTTAAGTTACTCAAAAAAGCGATCCCGGTCGATGACCGAAACCGCTTGCAAAGATACAAATATTTTATTGAAATCTATCGGTTATATGCCACTTTCTAATGTTAATTATTGTCAAGCACCTCGAGCCTGAAAAACCGTGTCTGTATAAACCCCACAGCGAGGTTCAGCCAATACGTGTCACTGCTCTCGCTTATTCAATGAGTTCAAAGTGCTGGTAGTCCTTACGCGTAGTCCACCGCCCCACTCGAAGCCTGCCTCGGTAAAGAGACGGAAACAGAGGTCTTCGTGATCAATCTTATAGGGGAAGTCCCACGAGCGGTCGCAATATGGCTCGCCTGTGGCGGGCTGTATGAGGAGCGTGCCGTCATCAAGTGTTTTGATGTAGGGGTTGTAGAGGGTGTTGATATCGATGGCAAGACCGCGGGCATGCTTCGAGAGATTGTTAGTGGCAGCGATGTTACGGTAGCAGAAGCACGACGAGTTGTTGTCGCTTGGCTACACTCGCTGTTGCGGTTGTTGCAGTGTCAACTGAATCAGGAATCGAAGAAAAATGAGATATTTCTGGCGAATTATTCGTGAACCGCAATCAGAAGGTATTACCTTTGCAGCGTCGAATTGAAAAAGCGGAGAGACGGGGCTTGAGGATGAGAATTGCGAATTTTAAATCTGGAAATTGCGCGCGCTGAATGTAGCAATTGATTCCTTAATTTTTGTAGAACTTCATCACGACACAGTTGACACCGTTGCGGTAATTGTAGTCGATATCGTCGCAGAGTTTGTTGACAAGCAGGAGGGGGAGGTCGTTGCCCTTCGACAGAGTGGTGGGGTTGAGGGAGATGTCCCTGACGGGATTGGACGACTTGCCGCCCGTCTTGACGAAGACTTGGATGCCGCGAGACTGCCTGTCATCATCGTCCATTATCTCCATCACTCGGATATCGAAGTAATGCTTGTCCTGATGGCCGTCATTCACCTTAGCACCCACAATGACGTTCATGATATCCTCTACACAGATGGCCACTCGGGTACTCAGCATCTTGGGCATCTCGCAGATCTTGAGGAACTGGAGGATGTGGAGGAAGGCAGCATAGGAGTCGGACTGGTCGTAGGTGACGGAGAAATCGACACAAGGGACATTGATGCCTTTGGGGACAAGGGTGAAACGATCGAGCAGACTGTTATGGCGCGTGATGAGCCAGGACGTCAACAGGCAGCCTGCCAGAGCGATGACGACGCCAATGGTGAAGAACCACCAGAACTGACTGGGGAAACAGTGCTCCATGATCCACAGAGAGAGCAGGATGAAGACAGGCTCGGAGAGGATGACGCCTAGAGACAGGTCAACTCGCCCACGGGTGACATAGACGGAGCAGAAATAGAACAGGAGGGCATAGGGCAACTGGGCGGTGGTGAGAAGTCAGCTCTGAGTAGGCGAGGAAAGGCTTCCGAACATGATAATTCTCGACCATCTTACTTTAGACTGAAAGCCAGGGCGTAGGCGCGTATCTGTTTCACCATCGCCACCAGACCGTTGCTGCGCGTGGGCGAGAGGTGCTCCTTCAGACCGATCTCATCGATGAAGTAGAGGTCGGCATCGAGGATCTCCTGGGGGGTATGGCCGGAGAGTACACGGATGAGCAGGGCCACGATGCCCTTCACGATGAGGGCGTCGCTCTCGGCGGTAAACCTGATCTTTCCGCCTTCATAATCGGCCTGCAACCACACCCGGCTCTGACATCCGTCGATAAGGTTCTGCTCGGTCTTGTACCGCTCGTCGAGGGGCGGCTGTTCGTTGCCCAGGTCGATGAGCAGTTGATACTTGTCCATCCAGTCGTCGAAACCGGAGAACTCCTCAATAATCTCGTCTTGTATCTCGTTGATCGTCATTTCTCTTCTGATTTTTCTAATTTGAACAGTTTATCGCTGGGGCGCACCTTCTCGGGTACTGCGATGGAGACGCGCGTGCCTTGCTGAGCCACTTCCACAGGACCGTTGTCGTCGTGGATCTCATCGGCGGTGACATAGATGACACCCGTAGTAGGACCCGTGATGAGCATCTTGTCGCCCACCTTAAACGTGTCGGCCTCAACAGTGAATTCGGCCACGCCCAACTTCGAGTAGTACTTCGTGCCCTTGCCGATATAAACCTTACGCTCGGTGGCGTTAGAGCCGTAGTGCTTGTTCCACTCGCCCATCAGCTGACCTTGATAGTAGCCATCCCAGAACCCTCGGTTGAAGACAGTGGCGAGGCGCTCGTCCCAAGCATCCTTCCTCTCCTCGGTAAAATCACCGTCGAGCACGGCCTGGATAGCCTCCTTATAGCACTTTACCACAGTATAGACATACTCGGGTCCGCGGGCACGACCCTCGATCTTAAACACACGCACACCTGCGTTCATCATCCGGTCGATGAAGCGCACGGTCTTCAGGTCCTTGGGCGACATGATGTATTTATTGTCGATGGCGAGCTGATAACCCGTCTCGTTGTCGGTAGCCGTATAACTACGGCGGCATATCTGGATGCACTCGCCTCGGTTGGCTGAGCGATTGGCGGCATGCAGACTCATGTAGCACTTGCCACTGATGGCCATGCAGAGGGCACCGTGACAGAACATCTCGATGCGGATCTGCTGACCTGAAGGACCGCAGATATGCTCGGCCTCGACCTGACGATAGATGTCAGCCACCTGGTCCATGTTCAGTTCGCGGGCCAACACCACGACATCGGCAAACTGGGCATAGAAGCGCAGGGCCTCGATGTTCGAGATATTAAGCTGGGTGGAGAGGTGCACCTCCTGACCCACCTTGTTGCAATAGGTCATCACCGCCACATCCGAGGCGATGACGGCAGAAATACCGGCCTCCTTGGCGGCATCGATGATCTCGTGCATCAGGGGGATATCTTCACCATAGATGATAGTATTCACGGTGAGATAGCTCTTAATGCCGTGCTCATTGCAGGTGAGGGCCATCTCCTTCAGGTCGTCGATGGTGAACACCGAGGCTGAGTGGGCCCGCATGTTCAGCTTCTCGATGCCGAAGTAGATGCTGTCAGCACCTGCCTGAATGGCTGCTGCCAGCGACTCGCGCGAGCCAACTGGCGCCATAATTTCGTAATCCTTGATATTTTTACTCATTACGGTTGCAAAATTACGAAAAATCTGCGTAACTTTGCACGCAATGAAGAGATTTTTCTATTTCATGGCCGTTTTGCTACTGTTAAACTGTGCCAAACAGCAGCCTCAGCACTTCACACACGAAGTGCTGAACCGCATGACACCCGTGAAGGATCAGGGCGAGAGTGAGACCTGTTGGATCTATGCTATGCTTGCCGCCATCGAGACCGAGCATCTGGCTTGGGGCGACTCGGTGAACCTCTCACCTTATTTCATAGAAAAGATGATGGAACAAGAGCCTGATGCACCAGAGAACAAGCGGGGCATGGGAGCCACCCTGTTGCAACTGATACAGAAATACGGCATTGTGGGCTACGACGCCATGCGCAACATCGACACACCAGCCCCCAAGTGGGTGTTCATGTTGGGAGCCACCTACACCACCCAGGAGTTTGCCCGTAGTGTGTGCGCCCCCCACGAATACATGGCCCTGACGAGCAACAACAACGAGCCCTACTACCAGATGACAGATATCGACGTGCCCGACAACTGGTTGCACAACCGATTCTATAACATCCCCATGGACTCTCTGCTCGCCAAGACCGAGCGCGCCATCCGACAGCATCACGGGGTGTGCTGGGAAAGCAAAAGTCACGCTATGGCCATCGTAGGCATCGCCCGCGACAGCATCGGGCAGAAGTACTTCATTATGAAGAACTCATGGGGCAGCGACCGACCTCACAGCGGTCTCGACTACCTCTCGTTCGATGAATTCAGGCGCACCACCTTAGCCGTCGAGATGAACAAGGCCGCTTATCAGAATAAAACAATAAACCAAAATACCTCACGATGATGAAAAAGATCTTAATGATGGCTTTCGCCTGGTGCTTCGCCCTGACGATGGGAGCCCAACAGCCGACCTCGCCTAATGGCAGACTCAGTGTATCAACAGCTGACAAAGGACTCTCAGTGTGTTACCGCCAACAGCAAGTGCTGACAATTGCCGAACTGGGTTATGAAGGGCTCTCACAGCATCTGGAACTGCAATATGCCGGAGAAGTAAAGACCGACTACCAGATGATAGCCGGTAAGAAACTGCACTGTATCAACGAGGCCCGTGAGTATAGGGCAGAACTGGCTGAAGGTCTGCAACTCGTGTTGCGACTCTATGACGATGGTATGGCCTTCCGCTATGAACTGAAAGGCAGGAAGGGACAACCACAACCTAAGGAACTGACCACCTATGTCATTCCCGAAGGAACCAAGCGCTGGATGATGCAGTGGAGCGACGCCTACGAGGGATTCTTCCCCCTGACCACCACCGCAAAGGTAAAGGCCGTACCCAGCTTCTCAGCCCGTACCCTCTCATCCGAGGGCTATAACCTGCGATGGGGCTATCCCTTGCTCATGGAGCCTGAAGACGGGGTGTTCGTACTGCTATCAGAGGCCAACATCGAGCGCCAGCATAGTGCCTCGTGCCTGTTTAACGGCGAGGGTGACGCCTGTGAGCGCTTCAAGGTAACCCCTGATACCAACGAGGTACCTCTGACAGACTATTGGCAGAGTCCCTGGCGCGTAGCCATCATCGGTGAGGCCTCCGACCTCATCACCTCGACACTGATCACCGATGTCAGCGAACCTTGCAGACTAAAGGATACCAGTTGGATCAAACCCGGTGTGGTGTCGTGGATCTACTGGGCCTATAACCACGGCTCCAACGATTACGAGATCATCAGGAAATACGTGGATATGGCCGTCACCCTGAAACTGCCTTACGTGCTGATCGATGCCGAGTGGGACGAGATGAAAGACGGCAAGACCATCGAGGACGCCATTGCCTATGCCAACAGCAAGGGCATACGCCCGCTGATATGGTACAACTCCAGCGTGGGTTGGATCGACGGAGCACCCACACCGAAGTTCCGTCTGAACAAATCCGAAGACAGGGAGAAGGAGTTCGCCTGGTGCGAGAAACTGGGTGTGGCCGGTGTGAAGATTGATTTCTTCTCGGGTGATACCGAACTGAATATGACCTACTGCATCGATCTGCTGGAGTGTGCAGCAAAGCACCACCTGCTCGTCAACTTCCACGGGGCAACGATTCCCAGAGGATGGCAACGCACCTACCCCAACCTGCTCTCTACCGAGGGTGTCTATGGGGCGGAGTGGTACAACAATGTGCCCACCTTCACCAATCAGGCTGCAAGACATAACGCCACCCTACCCTTTACCCGTAATGTCGTAGGACCTATGGACTATACACCCTGTACGTTCAGCGACTCACAACACCCGCATATCACGACAAACGGTCATGAACTGGCTCTCACCGTACTCTATGAGAGTGGTCTGCAGCATCTGGCCGACAAGCCAGAGAGCTATTTCGCCCAACCTCAGGAGGTACAGGACTTCCTCTCTGCCCTACCCGCTGTTTGGGACGAGACGCGCTTCGTGAGTGGCTATCCGGGAGAGAGCGTCGTCCTGGCTCGCAGAAGTGGCAACACATGGTATGTGGCTGGCATCAACGGCACCGACCAGGTAAAGACACTACAGACGAACCTGAGCTTCGCAGGAAAGACAGTTAGCATCAAACTATTTACCGACACCGCCACCAAACCCTGGGAGATAACAACCACCGACGTATGGCCTACATCCGTGGTATGCCAACCCCGCGGCGGGTTTGTCATCGTGATTTGTCCAACCAACAGTAACCCCTGAAACTAACATAAATGAAATCAGGATACTGGCTTGCGCTACTGGCACTCACCATCGCCACAACGGCTGATGGTCAAACTAACAATAACGACTCTACAACGGTAAGAATCGGATACTCAAAAGGCGACAAGACTACCGTAGCCGGTGCTATTGACCAGGTGACGGAAGCCCGCATGAACAAGGGTCTGATCATCTCGTCGCTCGATGCGTTAAGTGGACAGGCCGCCGGTGTGCAGGTGACACCCGCAGGTAGTCAGGAGGCGATGGTATCGGCCGTGCGCGTGAGAGGCACCACCTCACTGACGGGAAAGAACGACCCGTTGGTGATCATCGACGGTGTGACCGCCGACATCTCTATCCTTTCGACCATCTATCCCGCCGACATCGAGAGCTTCACCATCCTGAAGGATGCCTCGGAGACAGCACAGTACGGCTCGCGTGGTGCGGCTGGTGTAATCGAGGTAGCCACAAAGAGAGGTAAGAGTCAGCCTTTCCACATCTCGTACGACGGCAGCATCGGCTTCGAGTCGGTGTACAAGCGTATGGAGATGCTCAACGCCAACGCGTTCAGGCAGGTAAACCAGCACCTCGGCAGGAATTTTATCGACAAAGGATACGACTCGAACTTCAACAAGGAGATTGAGCGCACGGGATTCGTGCAGAACCACCATGTGGCCTTCGGCGGTGGTACGGAAACAGCTAACTACCGTGCATCGGTAGGTATGATGGAACACGAGACGGTGATCAAGACACAGGGAAACCGTAACCTCATTGCCAAACTCGATATCACACAAGTGGCCTTCGACAATCATCTGACGGTCGATCTTGGTATGGTGGGGTCGCTACAGAAGATCAATTATCTGCCATACATGCAGAAGCTGCTCTATTCCGCGGCTACCTTTAACCCCACCTTCCCCACCACGAAGAATCAGGACGGGAAATACGACCAGGTCACGGAGGCCATCTGGATCAGCAATCCCCTCGCACTGCTCGACATGGACAACAATGAGGATAACGGACACCTCAACGTGCACATGAAGGCGAAGATCATCCTGTCGGAGAATCTGACCTTCCGCGCCTTCGGTTCCTACTCGTATAACTCGGTGGAGGACAGCCACTACTACCCCACCAGCGTATGGAACAGAGGAGAAGCCTACCGCAGTCATGAGAAGAACGAGAACATGCGCGGTAATGCCTCGCTGACCTATATCCTGAATACAAAGCACACCACACTGAACCTCATGGCCCTCGCCGAAGCTGAGTTCCTGCGCTCCACAGGATTCTTTACCACCGCCACAGGATTCTCGACAGATGCCTTCTCTTACGACAAACTCTCAGCAGGAGCCAACCGTCCATGGGACGGAACAGACTCCTACTACATCGACTCACACATGGAGTCGTTTCTGATGCGTGTCCAGTACACGCTCTTCAACCGTTACACGATAACAGCCAACGCCCGAGGCGATGCATCCTCGAAGTTCGGTAAGAACCACCGCTGGGGTTTCTTTCCCTCTATCAGTGGTGCATGGGTCATCAGCCAAGAGCCCTGGATGAAAAAACTCGGCATCATCAACAATGCCAAGTTGCGTGTGGGCTACGGACTCTCGGGAAGTCAGGCAGGTATCGACTCGTACAACTCGATGCAGAACGTGCACCCCAATGGCGTCGTGCCCTACAACGGCTCTATCGCCACCACTCTCGGCATTATCCGCAATGCAAATCCTGACCTGAAATGGGAGGTGAAGAAGACCTTCAACATCGGTTTCGACCTGACCATGTGGGAAAACCGTCTGGCACTAACCTTCGACTACTATATGTCGAAAACTAAAGACATGCTCTATGTGTACGACGTTCCCGTACCACCATTTATCTACAACAAGCTTTTGGCAAACCTCGGCTCGATGGAGAACAGCGGTATAGAGATAGGCTTCGGCATCACCCCGCTGCACACCAAGGAGATGGAACTGAGCTTCAACATGAACTGGTCGTTCCAGCGTACCAAACTGCTCTCGCTCAACGGATGGTATAACGGACAGTACCTCACTGCACCTCAGTCGCAGGCTATCTCCGCCCTCTGGGGAGCAGGTTTCCACGGTCCCAGCGACATCGTAAAACAGATTGTGGGCGAGCAGATAGGCATCTTCCAACTGCCTCACTGCAAGGGGCTTAAGACACTCGAAGACGGCACACAATACTACGACGTCACCGAGGAGAGTTACAACTGCGGACAAGCCATACCCAAGGCCACCATGGGTTCGAACATCGCCTTTCGCTACCGCAACTGCGACGTGACCCTACACCTGAGCGGTGCCTTCGGACACAAGATCTATAACGGTACGGCACTGACCTACTCCAACTTACTTTCGCTACCTAACTATAACCTGATGAAGGGGGCACCGGAAAAGAACCTCGTATCGCAGGTCATCAGCGACTACTGGCTTGAGGACGGTGACTACCTGAACTTCGACTATGTCACCATAGGCTGGAACGTGCCTCTGCACTTGAAATATGTGCAGGGACTGCGACTCTCCGTCTCTGTGAACAACCTGGCTACTATTACAGGCTACAGTGGTCTTACGCCGATGATCAACTCGAGCGTCATCAACGGCACACTGGGCATCGATGACAAGAATGTTTTACCCGTCTATCGCTCCTATACCATGGGCGTCAGCATCAAATTCTGAACATTATGAGAAAGTGTTTCCTACCCCTTTACCTCATCACACTCCTGCTTGTAGGGTGTTCACTCAACGAGAATCCACGTGACCAGATACCTGAAGAGGAGGCCTACAGCGATGCCGAGGACCTCTTCATGAACACGGTTGCCACATTATATAATTATATAGGTGGTAGCGAAGACGGACAAGGGCTGCAAGGCACCGGTCGCGGTGTCTATGACCTCCAGACCTTCGGCTCTGACGAGGCCATGCTTCCCACACGAGGCGGCGACTGGTTCGACGGCGGCATCTGGGAAGACATGTATATGCACTCGTGGGACGCCGGACTGGAACTGGAAAATAATGCGTGGCTATATCTCTATAAAGTGATTACCCTCTGTAACCACTCGATGGAAGTGCTGAGCCACCACAAGGACTTGTTATCGCCCGAACAGTTCGAGGAATATACTGCTGAGGTGCGTGCACTGAGAGCCATCTATTACTGGTATCTGCTCGACCTCTTCGGAAGGGTGCCTATCATCACCAGCAGCGAGACACCGATGAGTCAAGTGCTGCAGTCAGAACGCAGTCAGGTGTTCAGGTTCGTCACAACGGAACTGATCCAAGCCAGTGAACGCCTCGTTCCAGAGAACAGTGTGAAACCCGGTGACTACTATGGAAGGGTAACGATGCCCGTTGCCTTCTTCGTATTAGCCAAACTCATGCTCAATGCCGAGGTGTATCTCGACGACAACTGGACTGACAAGGAACGACCCGACGGATCGAAGATGCAATTCCAGATCCAGGAAAAGGTGATGAACGCCTGGGAGGCTACCATCCACTACTGCGAACTGATCAGGAACTTCAGCTTCGTCCTCGAGGATTCGTACATGACCAATTTCCTTGTGCGCAACGAACAGTCGGATGAGAACATCTGGGTAATCCCCATGGACAAGGACCTTTACAGAACCCAACAGCAGAACCTGGTCCGCTCCTATCATTACCGACATGCGGCAGCTTTCGGGTTTACGGGCGAGAACGGTACTTGTGCCACCAAGCGCGTACTCGAGGTCTTCGGCTACAACACGGACGAAGAAGATAAGCGATTCTTTGACTTCTACTGGGCAGGAGAGCCAACCGACCTCAACGGCTGCCCCATTCTGGACCGCACGGGGCAACCTCTGATCTATTATCCTGAAGAAGTGAAGAAAGACCTCAGCGGCAGTCCTTATGTGGAGACCGCAGGCGCCAGGATGAAGAAATATGAGATTGACAAGAACTCCACGAAAGATGGCAAACTAATGGATAACGACATCGTACTGTTCCGCTTTGCCGACGTATTGCTGATGGAGGCAGAGGCCAAATTGCGAAATGGAGAGGACGGGCAGAAGGAATACAGTGATGTGCGCACCCGTGCTGGCATGGACGAAAGACCAATCACGCTGCAGAACCTGCTTGACGAACGACTGATGGAACTCTGCTGGGAAGGATGGCGCCGACAAGACCTGATACGTTTCGGACAGTATAAGAGTCTCTACAACGGTGATGACATCGACCCGGTGATTGATGAGTCAGACGGTCATACCACCGTCTTCCCCATCCCCGGTGACATCTTGAAACTAAACGGGAACCTCTCCCAGAACCCAGGCTACTGATGTGACGTCTATTTGTTCAGTTTCCAGGTAACACCATCCTTGGTGTCCTTCACTTCGAAGCCAGCAGCGGCGAGTTCATCGCGGATCTTATCGCTGGTAGCCCAGTCTTTGTCGGCCTTGGCCTTGGCACGCAGCTCGAGCACCATGTCAACCACTTTGCCGAAGGCTTCCTCACGGGCAGCATTACCACCAGTTGAGAGTTGAGAGTTGACCGGTGAGAGTCCAAGGATATCGAAGGCGAACAAACTCATCACCTCCTTCAGTTCCTTCAAACAATCAGCACAGATCGTACCCTTGTGGTCAACAAGTTTATTAATGGTGGTACAAGCCTCAAAGAGATAGCTGATCACCTGTGGAGTGGCGAAGTCGTCGTTCATGGCGTCGTAGCACTTCTGGCGCAGGGCCTTCACGACCTTCTCCGTCTCTGCATCACACTTGTCTGAAGCTTGTACACGCTCCAAGTCTGCTATCGCATTCAACAGTTTCTCCAACCCCTTCTCGGCAGCTGCAAGTGCCTCATTCGAGAAGTCCACTGTTCCACGATAGTGGGCCGAGAGCACGAAGAAACGGATGGTCATAGGTGAGTAGGCCTTCTCAAGCAGGGGATGGTTACCCGTAAAGAACTGTTCGAGAGTGATGAAGTTATTATACGACTTACCCATCTTCTGTCCGTTGATGGTCAGCATATTGTTGTGCATCCAGTATTTCACGGCCTGATGACCCATCGAACCAACAGCCTGGGCAATCTCACACTCATGGTGAGGGAAGACCAGGTCCATACCACCGCCATGGATATCAAACTCCTCACCGAGATACTTTCGGCCCATGGCTGTACACTCACAGTGCCAACCCGGGAATCCGTCGCTCCAGGGTGATGGCCAGCGCATGATATGCTCGGGCTGTGCCTTCTTCCACAGGGCGAAGTCGGCCTGATTCTTCTTCTCACCGACACCGTCGAGGTTATCGCGACTGGCATCCTTGATATTCTCAAGACTACGACCAGAGAGGATGCCGTACTTATACTTCTTGTTGTAAGCCTCGATATCAAAGTAGATGGAACCATTGCTCTCGTAGGCAAAGCCATTGTCGAGAATCTGCTGCACCAGCTGTTGCTGTTCGATGATATGACCAGAGGCGTGGGGTTCGATTGAGGGGCGCAACACGTTCAGCGCGTCCATCGCCTGATGGTAGCGGTTGGTGTAGTACTGGGCAATCTCCATCGGTTCCAACTGCTCCAGTCGGGCTTTCTTGGCGATCTTGTCCTCACCCTCATCGGCATCGTGCTCCAAGTGACCGACATCCGTGATGTTACGCACATACCTAACCTTATAACCTAAGTGTTTCAGATAACGGAACACCAGGTCGAAAGTAATGGCAGGACGGGCATGGCCCAGATGGGGATCACCATAGACGGTTGGTCCACAGACATACATACCCACGTTGGGGGCATGCAACGGTTCGAAGCGCTCCTTCTGTCGCGTCAACGTATTGTAAACAACTAACTTTGATTCCATATTCTCAATGATTTGGGCGACAAAGGTACAAATTTACGAGCGGAATACAAAACTTTTCACGATATATTTTACGATATTTTGTGGTAATAAAAAAAATGGTTATCTTTGCATGCAGAATAAACGATCATTAAAAAACTAACAATATGAACATCAAAAATCTGACCATCTGCCTGTTCGCAACCTGTTCATTACAGACGAACGCCCAGTACCTGGAACATCTCTATGATTATATTGAGAACACCTCTGTCTTTGAGGAGAACCAGGAGGAGGGACATGCTTACTACCTCGCCCCCAACCATCTGTCGCTCAATGGAGACTGGCGGTTCTTCTTCGCCGACACACCGGAGGAGGTGCCACAGAATTTCTTTGAGACGAACTTTAAGGACGGCAAGTGGCACACCATCCATGTGCCGAGCAACTGGGAGATGCAGGGCTTCGGCGACCCACAATTCCGTAATGTGCCTGCACCGTTCAAGGCCAATCCACCCTTCGTGCCCAGGGACTACAATCCTACGGGAGCTTATCGGAAGACCTTTACCCTGCCTTCTGCATGGAAGGGACAGCAGGTCTTTCTGCGCTTGGAGAAGACACAGAGCGGTTCGTTCGTATGGTTGAACGGCCAACAGGTGGGCTATAACGAGGGTGGTCAGGAGCCTGCTGAATATGACGTGACACCCTACCTGCGACCAGGCAAAAATGTGCTGGCCGTCTGTGTGGTGAAATACTGCGACGGCTACTACCTGGAAGGACAGGACTACTGGCGTCTGGCAGGCATCTGCGACGATGTGACACTCTATGCCACACCAAAGACACGATTGTTCGACTGGTTTGTTACCACCGACCTTGACGACCAATATAAGGATGCTACCCTCAAGGTGGCAGTCGATGTGAAGAAATATGAGGATGCCAGCGGCACATTTGCGGTCCGCGCTACTTTGAAAGACGTGAAAGGCAACCAAGTGAAGGAGATGCTGTCCGACCGTTTCACGATGAAAGGCAAAGGAAAGAAGTCGCTTACACTCTCATCACAGGTCCCCAACCCCGACAAGTGGACTTGTGAGACACCCATCCTCTACCAACTGACCCTCGAACTATTGAACGAGTCGGGTGATGTGCTGCAACAGATCTGCAGCAAAATGGGATTCAAGGAGACTGAGATCCGCCATCAGACATTCTTCCTGAACGGACAGCCCATCAAGGTAAATGCCACCAATACCCACATGCAGCACCCTGAACTGGGACATGCCATGAACGAAGAAACCATCCGCAAGGATATGGAGATCTTGAAGCAGCATAACTTTAATGCCGTGCGCACCTCGCACTATCCCCCTGTGAACAAATATCTGGAACTGGCTGATGAGTATGGCTTGTATATCATCGACGAGACAGGTGATGAGGCACATGCCAGCGAATACATCTCCAACGACCAGCGATTCCGTGAGATGTACGTGGAACGTGTGCAGAAACTGGTATTGCGCGACCGCAACCACGCCTGTGTACTATTCTGGAGTGCAGGCAACGAGAGTGGCGAAGGTCCGATGATTACAGAAGTAGTGAAGGAAGGTAAACGCCTCGACCCCACACGTTACTTCATGTATGGCGGCAATGCCTATGCTCATCCAGCCGAAGACATCATCGGTCCACGCTATCCGACTCCCTACGAGTTAGAGATGAATACGGCGATGGTGCCCGAAGAGGAAGATCCTCGTCCGTCGTTTATGGACGAATACTTGTCGGTAGCCGGTAATGCCGGCGGCGGCATGGACGAGTTCTGGACTGTCATCCGTCGTCATCCCCGACTGATGGGTGGTGCACTCTGGGACTTCGTCAGCCCTGGTCTCACAGAGCATATCCGTCCTTTGACCGACAGCTCACCCTATAACACCCCAGTCCACCTGATGGGCAATGCCAAGGTAGAGAAGGGTGTGCTACGACTCAATGGCCACGACGAGTGGGTAGAGGTGTATCGCAGCAACAACGTGGAACTGTCGGGAAAGGCTCTGACCATCAGTTTCGATGTCAAACCAGGCAAACTGAGCGGGACGTACGAGGGAGCACCTTATATCACGAAGGGTAACACGCAGTTCGGAGTAGTTCAGAAAGGAAACGAGAAGCTGCAGTTCTATCTGCACTCTGGCGTCAAACATACTCTTGACGTCGATCTGCCGGCCAACTGGATAGACAACTGGCATCATGTGACGGCCTCGTGGGACAGCAAGGAGATGAAACTCTTCATCGACGGTCAACTGAAAGGTACGGAGAAGATCGCTGCACCAGAGCCCGCCAATAACTTCCGCTGGGGCAATAGAGGACCCAGTGAGCGCGGCGTGCTGAGTAATTTCCCTTATCCGATCAATATCGGGCGTATTGCAGGCAACCATGCCCAGGATCCTCAGACCACCTACACGGCTGATGCCGAGATGGACAATGTGGCCATCTACAACCAGTGTCTGGCCGATGGCAAGGGACGTCCTGAAGAGGCCGTGCTCTACCTCACCTTCGACGGCAATGGCGACACCGGTACCTTCTATACCATCGGCGGCAACATGCGCACCTATGGCAGTATCTGGCCCGACCGTACCGTTCAGCCTGAGATGAAACAGATGAAGTGGACCACCCAGCCTGTCAGTATCCGTCTGCTCAATGCTGAGACAGGTGAGGCAGAGGTGGCCAACCGACTGTTCTTCACCGATCTCTCGCAATATGCCTCTCACTGGAAACTGATGGCCGATGGCGACGTGTTGGAAGAAGGCGACATCCAGTTCACCACTGCCCCACAACAGTCACAGGTCGTCCGCATTCCTTATCACAAGCCCAACATCATTCCAGGAAAGGAATATCGTGTCACGATCACCTCTTCGTTGAAGAAAGATGAACTGTGGGCAAAGACGGGCCATGAGGTGGCTTGGGACCAGTTGGAGCTCACCTCGTGGAATATCCCCGCACCCCAAGACCTCCAACCTCTGACCTCTGACCTCAACACTTCAGAGAATGAGAAACAGATCACTATCAGCGGTCAAGGTTTCTGCTATGTCATCAGCAAGGAGACTGGCAATCTGGAGCAGATAGAGGTCGATGGCAAGGCAGTACTCAAGGCCCCTCTCACCTTCAACCTCTGGCGCGCTCCGATTGCCAATGAGTTCGATGAGTGGGATGCCTTCCGTGTCAACGGTGGTTATGCCGAGGGCTTTGGCAACATGATATCAACATTGTGGTACTCAAAGGGCGTGAACCAACTGCGCATCCGTCCGGCTGCAGTACGGCTGAACCGCAACGACTATGAAACGACAGTCACCGTCAGCCAATTGGTACAGGTCGGAGCTTCATCCTATGGTGCCCTCGACCTCTATATCTCTGGGGTACAGTTGTGCGGATTCACGCTCGACTACACCTATCGTTTCTATAACGATGGAACGGTCAAGATCGAGAACCACCTGAGTCCACAGGGCCGTCTGCCGGAAATGCTCCCACGCATCGGCTTCACCACCTCAGTAGCCAATGAGTTCGACCATATCACTTGGTATGGCCGAGGACCGGAAGAGAACTATCCTGACCGTAAGACAGGCTATCAGGTAGGTATCTGGAACAAGACGGTAGCCGATATGTACGAGCCCTACCTCCTGCCTCAGGATCATGCCCTGCGTACCGACAACCGATACGTCCAACTGTTGAACAAGGAAGGTCAGGGTTTACAGATCTCAATGGACGAACACTTCAACTTCAATGCCTATCAGTTCTCCACCGACAACCTGACGAAGAGTCAGTTCACTTATCAGTTGCAACCGCAGAAGGATTGCTACACCTTCAACCTCGACTATGCCACCACCGGTGTAGGTTGCACCTGCGTCTATGTCCTCGATGAATACAGGGTGAAGCCTGCTGCCTACGACAGGGTAGTCACCATCAAACCTAAGAAATAAACAAAAAACAATGCGAGTCTGCCCAAGGTTTCAGGCAGACTCGCACCTATCTCGAATAAGAGGATTACTTTACATATTCCGCAAAGTCCGTCAGTTTCATGTCGCCCTTGCGAGCCAGCGTGTCGTGCATAGCGAAAGCAGCAGGCAGGTTATGACGGGTCTGACCCATCTTGGCAATCTTCAGGTAATCCCACAGCAACTGCTTATAGTCAGGATGTGCACAGTTCTCGATGATGGTCTCTGCACGCTGGATGGGACCCTTACCACGCAGGTCGGCAATACCCTGTTCGGTCACGATGATGTTCACATCGTGCTCTGAACTGTCCTGATGGCTGACGAAAGGAACGATTGAAGAAATCACACCACCCTTGGCCACAGAAGGACAGGTGAAGATACTCAGGTAGGCATTACGGATAAAGTCACCGCTACCACCGATACCATTCATCATCTTCGTACCGCTGATATGCGTAGAGTTCACGTTACCATAAAGGTCGGCCTCGATGGCGGTATTGATGGCAATCACACCCAATCGACGGATAATCTCTGGAGAGTTAGAGATCTCACTCTGGCGCAGTGTCAGATGATCCTTGAAGTAGTCCATGTGGTCATACACCTGCATCAGACACTCGTTAGAGACAGTCAGCGAACAAGCTGAGGCATCCTTCACACGCCCATTCAACATCATAGCAACCACACTGTCCTGCAGCACCTCGGTATAGATATTGAAGTCGGGCACGTGCTTATCCTCACCCAGTGCGCCGAGGATGGCATTGGCGGTTGAACCCACACCACTCTGCAAGGGCAGGAACTCCTTGGGAATACGGCCCTTATGCATCTCCTCTACAAGGAACTCAGCGGTCAGGAATCCGATCTTATCCGTTACAGGGTCACTGTCTTTGAAAGCACGGGCCTCGTCGGGGATGTTACACTCCACGACACCGACCACCTTCTCCTTGGGAATGCTCACGAAAGGCTGACCGATACGATCACCTACATGCTCGATGGGAATGGCCTTGCGGTAAGGCGGATCCAGCGGCTCATACACGTCGTGGATAAACTTGGCATTGGGGTTATGGAATGAGTTCAACTCCAGAATCACGTGCTTGGCCAAACGGGCAGCTGTCGGAGAAATACCGCCTGCAGCTGTCAGATAGACATGGTAGTCGTTGCCCACCTCTTCGATGTCGCACACCTCGAGGATAGCCCAGTCCAGAGGACCATAGAAACCATAACGCAACTCCTGTGCCATATGACTCAGGTGCAGGTCGTTGTAGGGTATCTCACCCATGTTCACATGCTTACGGAAATCGGGGTTCGTGGTGTAAGGTGCACGATAGAGAATAGCCTGTGCGTTAGCCAGGTCACCATCCGTACTCTGTCCTGTAGAAGCACCCGTGAAGATAGCCACCTTAAACTCGCGACCAGCCTCATGCTCAGCCACAGCGAACTTTGCTAACTCTTTGGTTGTTGCCTTGGCCACACCAGCAGGTGTAAAGCCACTCATGGCGATATGATCGCCATTCTTAATCAGTGCCGCAGCCTCTGCGGCAGTCATACGTGTATAAGCCATAATTCTTATTAAATTTGCAAATTTGCGTGCAAAGGTACGAATAAGCAAGCAAATAACCAAATAAATTTGTTTTTTTTACAAGTATTCCATCAACACGTCCCAAACGGCGATGATGTGACACACAGAACCGGCCAACACAAAGAAATGGAAGACGGAATGCATGTATTTCCTCTTGTTCAGACTATAGAATACCGCACCTGTGATATAGCTGACCCCTTCTGCAATCAGCCAGATGATGGCGGCCTCCGACACACTGTCCATCAACGGCTTAAAAGCCACCAGCACACTCAGACCCATGCCAACAAAACAGATCGTCTCGAGATTAGAATGCTCCTTTAAGTGGACAAAACTGGTGATGGTACCCGCTATCGCACAGGCCCACACGAAGACAAAGAGACTCCAGCCCCAATACCCCTGACTGCGAAGCGCCACGAGCGTCAGCGGGGAATACGAACCGGCGATATGCCAGTAGATAGCAGCATGGTCCCATCGGCGCAGACGCTCCTTCCACTTCGAGTGGTGCTTCATCGAGTGGTAGAGGGTAGAGGCCACATACGAGCCCAGCATACCAAAGAGATAGAGGATCACCCCTACCCTTGCCCAGTTGTTGTCAGCCTGAAAGCACCATACGAGGAAGATGATGCCAAACACCACCCCCAACAGGATGCCTCCGCCATGCGACGCAGCATTCCAGATCTCCTCTTTCTTGGTATATCTAATCATATTGGTTCGAATGGCATTTCGAACACAAAACTCGAGCCACCCTCGTATGATGTATCCAGATAGACCTTGCCGTTAAGCAGTCGGGCAATCTCCTTGCAGACCGCCAGACCCACACCCAAGCCTTCCGACTTGTTGTCAACCTTACGGAAGGGCTTAAACAGCAGATCAAACTGATCATAAGTCACACCTTCGCCCGTGTCATCGACCCTCAACTGCAACATGTCCCTGCCAGTCTCCTCGTCCGCATACGTCTTCACTCTCAAGGTCACGAAGCCCTGACTCGTATGCTGACAGCCATTGACCAGGAAGTTGCGCAGCAACTGCTCCAGTCGCTTGCTGTCCGTATAGATAAAGGTGTCTTTCAGCGCCACTGGGTACTCATGTCCTAGTTTTACACCCTGCTGCACTTCATTCCTCACGGAATCACGCGCCCTACAGCATATCTCCATCAGACTCACCACCGTCTTATGCAGGGGCAGACATCCCTTCTGCATCTTCGAGAGGTCGAGGATGTCGCCCACCACCATGAGCAATCGGTCAGAGTTCTTGTGAATGAGATCCTTGATCATCAGTTTCTCATCCTCCTCCATGTGGAGCCCGGCCACACCATTCAAGATGTCGTTGAAACCGATGATGGCATTCAGAGGGGTACGGATCTCATGACTGACATTGTCGAGGAAAATCTCCTCAAGGGCTTTCTCGCGCGATGGCGCATAGAGATTAGACACATTGCTTAGTCGATATACATACTGGGTGATTTCGCCGTTCTCGTCCTTACAAGGTGCGATATACGACTCCAACACCGTTTCGGCAGTTTCAGCCAACAGCATCCTGTCAGGCCTGCCCTGCTTAATCACCTTAAGTAATTGTCCATCGTCGAGTAAAAAACCGTTCTTGAGTTTATGAAATTCTTCGTTGCATGAGACCATACGACCCTCTTTGTCATAAAAACCCACTCCGATTTGCAGACCTGAAAAGGCCTGGTCTAATATTTGTTCACTTGGAAATTGTGGCATGTTTTTTATACATATTTATAGTTTATGGTACTGCAAAGGTAATAAAATTTCTTTGATATAACCAAATTTTTTGCCCACTATTTTTCATTTTTATATAATAATAGTGCATTATACACTAATTCTTCCGACGAAACACCTGTGATTAACATAAATTCACAATCTAAACCGCACTATTTCGGAGATTCTTCTTATCTTTGCAGAGGAATAATCTGAACTAAAACGACGATGAAGATTGTAGTACTTGATGGCTTTACAGCAAACCCAGGCGACCTGTCTTGGGACGAGTTAGAAAAATTGGGCGATGTGACGATCTATGATCGCACTCAGCCAAGTGAGACAGTGGCAAGAGCCACTGATGCGGAGATTGTGCTCACCAACAAGGTGATCATCGGTCGCGAAGAGATGGCCCGGCTTCCACATCTTTTATATATAGGGGTGCTGGCCACGGGTTATAATGTGGTTGACCTCGAAGCTGCCAAAGAGCGTGGCATCATCGTCACCAACATCCCGGCCTATAGCACCGACAGTGTGGCGCAGATGGTGTTTGCCCATTTGCTCACCGTCACCAACCACACAGAACGATTTGCCAACGAGAACCGTCAGGGGCGATGGAGCAGCAACCCCGATTTCTGCTATTACGACGAACCCATCCGCGAACTGGCCGGTAAGACCTTTGGTATCGTAGGCCTGGGCAATATCGGAAAGCGCGTTGCCCAGATTGCCCTTGCCTTTGGCATGAAGGTAACTGCCTTCACCAGCAAACCTGCTGAATCGCTGCCCGAAGGCATCCAAAAGGCCGAGTTGAAGGATCTGTTCCAGACGTCGGACGTCATCTCCCTCCATTGTCCACTTACACCCGACACTAAGCACCTCATCAACGAGGAGACACTCAGATGGATTCGTCCCGAGGCCATCCTCATCAATACCGGACGAGGACCGCTCGTGGACGATAATGCCCTGGCCAGCGCTCTTAAGGCTGGTGGTCTTAAGGCATACTGCGCCGATGTGATGACCGAGGAGCCACCCAAGGCCGACAACCCGCTCCTTCAGGTGCAGAATGCCTATCTCACCCCACATGTGGCCTGGGCCAGTTACGAAGCCCGCATCCGTCTCATCCAGATAGCCACCGACAACGTCCTCCACTTCATCAATGGCAAACCCCAGAACGTCGTTAGCTAAGCACCTTCCATGAAAGATATCGCACTGGTTTTGTCGAGCGGAGGTGCCCGGGGGTTGGCACATATTGGTGTCATCGAGGAACTTGAGTCACAAGGCTATCACATCACCTCGATAGCAGGGTGCTCGATGGGTGCCCTCATCGGTGGTGTGTATGCTGCCGGCAAACTGGAGGAGTTTCGTAACTGGATGAAGACCATCGACCGTAAGAAGATGCTCGAACTCACCGACTTCTCCCTATCGCTCAACCATCTGGTCAAGGGCAAGCGCATCATTGAGGCCATCATGGAGTTTGTGCCCGACGTAGCCATCGAGGACCTGCCAATCCCCTATTGTGCAGTGGCCACCGATCTGAAAGACGGTAAGGAGGTGGTCTTCGACAAGGGTAGCTTGTTCGACGCCATCCGGGCCAGCATTTCCCTTCCATCCTTCTATGAGCCTGTCCAGCGCGATGGCATGATACTGATCGACGGAGGTGTTATCAACCCCATCCCCCTCAATCGTGTCAAACGCCACCCGGGCGATCTGCTGGTGGGTGTCGATGTGAGTGGGCACGACTACAGGGAAGAGTGGGCACGACAGCATGAGGCAGCTGAACGTCAGAAGCTGATGCGCGACAAATCGCTTAAGACGAAGATCCTCGACATGCTGATCCCCGACAACATCGACTTCAACTATTACACCGTTCTCTCTCGCACCAGTTCCCTGATGATCCGTCAGAACTCCATCCTGATGGCCCAGCTGATGAAGCCCGACATGCTGATCGACATCCAGATGAGCCGCTATGGCAGCTTCGATTACGACAAGTCAGAAAAGATTATCGCCCTCGGTCGCAACAAAACCAAGAAACTCCTCTCTCCCTCCCGTACATAATATAATTACGCGCGCGAGGAATCGTCTCAACGTCTTTTGTTAAAGTAGTATTGGCCACGCTTGCGCGTAATCTTCCCGAAATTGATGGCATGCGTAGGACAATAGTGATAGCATGCCAGACATGAAGTACATTGTCCGTTGTGCAACCACTCGGGCGGTGTTCCTTGGATATTATCTACAGGGCACACCTTTTCGCATTTTCCGCACTGGATACAGACATCGGCATCCACGGTGAACTTCTTATCCGTCACCATTCTCTTGTTGAAGTAGCTGCCGATGACGTATGAGTATAAGCGGGGCGTGGCTCCCTTCTCCAGCTCCGCTATGCCCGTCTGATGCTCGCGAATGCACGAGATGATATGTGGCAACTGCTCACTCGCCTTCGCAATCTTAGCCCGCTCCTTCTCCTCGGTATCCGTGTACATAAAAGGCAGACAGACGTACGATTCGGGCATGACCACCGAGAACGTCGCCTCAGCTTTCAGCCCAATCTTAGCGAGGTCCTTGTTAAGTATGGTCATGATTTCCCCGACATTATCCCCGCAGGTAGTCACAGCCCAGCAATAGCGCTCGGGCACTCTCAACTTGCTGATGAATTCTCGCACAATCCTTGGCACCTGCCACCCATGAGTCGGGAAGCAGAACCCAATACTCTCCCCTTCCTGGAGTGTAAACTCATACTCACCACGACGGATGAGATCTGGGATATACAACAACGCCTCGCCAATAGCCTCAGCAATCTGCTCCGCCACCCATCTGGTGTTACCCGTCCCTGAAAAATAGAATATCATAACTTATGATTTTACTGCAAAGATACAGAAAAAACACGAATAATATTTGGTTGTTTGCTCGTTTTTTACTATTTTTGCAAAACGAAATCCTATCAATAACTAATTTAGCTATATGAAACGACTAACACCAATCCTTTTGATGTTGATGCTATGCATCTCAGTGCCTGGTTTTTCACAGATGGTAGAACATGTGGTAGACAAGGGCGAGACCTTCGCCTCCATCGCCCAGAAGTATGGTATGACTGAGAAACAACTCAAAGAAGCCAATCCCAAGTACAAGGGTGTATTCTTTGCGGGAATGACGCTCAACATCCCCCAGAAGTACGTCAACGCCTCTTCTGCCACCCCTCAGGCTCAGCCATCCCCAGAGCCCCAACAAGAAACAAACACCCCCAAGCAATACGAAGTTCCTAATCATACATCATCCACCCAACAAGCCCCTGTTTCAAGACATAAGTATTACGAGGGAGATACAGATGAAGAAGGACGCCCTGATGGATATGGCACCATGTACTTCGAGCCCAAGTACGGTAATATTGCCTATACGGAAAGGCTCGAAGGCACTTGGAAAAAAGGCGTACCTGTAAGTGGTAAAGCATATCGTAATTTCAAAAGTAACGGAATGCCTCGTTTGAAATTTGAAGGCGAATTCAAACAAAAAAAGAAAGGTATTCTTAACTACCTTGAAGATTTATATTTAAAAGGTGACGTAGTGTTCTATTCTTATAATGAAGATAGTCAATATCCGACCCGAGGCAATCAAGTGTATTGGGGTTATAATGATGGCCATCAGATAAAAAACGGCTATTATCTTGCCACTAAAACAAAACAAGTTGGCTATATTCGGAATGGAAAATATGGAAATCTTGGAAAACACGGAGTTCTAACTCCCGAAGCAAAAAAATATTATGATGAGGTGAGTCCCCTTGGATCAGCTTGGTTGTTGGAGAGGAAAGCAACTTTCCGACATTCTATAGTGGCAGATAAGGTGGATTCGTTTCATAAATTTGACAACATTTATTGGTCAGGACCTACAAAAGATGGACTTCTTGATGGTAAAGGTGAAGGTTTCTTCACTTTGAAAGATGATAAACTAACAATTGGCTATACAGTTGAAGGCGAGTTTAAGGATGGTGTACCTGTAAAAGTTACAATCCATAGAGACCATTTCTATGATTCAGGAAGTGTATATAATAACATTCAAGATCATTCCGCTCTTATCCTAACCATGGGTGAACTACAAAATAACGAACGCTCATTCTCCATAGAAAGTCTTACTCACAAAAATGATAGATGCGATATATCTTATAGCGGTTTTGTTGATTCAAACTTTCAGTTTAAAGAGGATTATGCTCAAGCAGAGAAAAATAGGGTTTCTGAAAAGGAATGGGAAGCCATAAGAAAACTAACCGCAGTTGTAGCTGTTGGAATGGGCGCCGCAATGGAAGTTGCAAAATTTCTACCAAGTTCAGGCTCAGGATCTAGTTCCAGTTATAGCAGTTCAAGTAGAGATGAAGAAAGTTCTAGTGATTCGTCGTCGAGTGATACAGAAGAAACATATTCATGTAGAGTTCATTTAACATTTAGTGATGGTAAACCTGTATATGAAGGAAGTGGAATCGCGTATTTTAAAGGTATTTTAAACACTTCCCGTCAAAGATACGAAACAGACGACAAAGGATATGCAACTATAACATGGCCTAAAAGTAAGGGCAAGGTAATTGATACCCTTACGCTTGATAGGAAGATCATGTTTCACGATGTCCATACCGTAGATGAACTAAACCTTGTAGATGGAGGTCGTTATGAAATCTGCATGGATTGCAAATGATTTCTAATCTTTGCAAACAGATTGCTTAAAACAATTGAATAACAAGCCAAAGGCGAGCCCAGTGCGGTCTTATCAATTAATCATTATATGCTACTGCTTTATGAATAGTCTGAGAATTTAAGTTAACGTAATATATTTCGAATTGTGGATCTGAAACAAACTCCTCTTCCCACTGCTTATCGCCATTAACTGATGACTTTACTTTTATAGTTACAGGGTTGGCTTCAACATTCTTTTTTCTCTTCAATTTTATAGAGCAATGTATGGTGTAACCTTTTTTACCTGTCCTAACAGCATAGTCACGAAAATCTTGGCTCTTCCAATATGAGTCCCATGCATTGAGTTCCAGTTCCTTGTCACCCTCAAACATAGGGTAGTTTTCTGCGCTCGGTGTTGTTGATTTGAACATTATTTCCAGGTCCCATCCAGAAGTGTCACCGCTAAAGGATATGTCAAGTTGCCATTCGCCTCTAGTTACGCTATGCCCTTCTCTTTCAGAGACATCCTTATCAATATCGATACCGTCAAAATCATCATCACTACCGCTGCCTCCACAGGCAGACATTGAAACACACATGAGAGCAGCCATTAAGACTGTCATCATACCACTTAAATAAGACTTCATTCTTTGCATAACTTAATAGACTATTTTGGATTTATTACTCTTTGTAATTGCAAAGATAGTACAAAATAAGCGAACGTCCAAGCTTTTAGAAGTTTTTTATTCAAATCCTTGAAAGTTTGAGGATTATTTCTTATCTTTGCATCTAGATTACAAAAAGCTCTGTGGCTAAATCTCTATGTTGGTGATTGAATGAATTAACCTCTACCCTTATCATTAACAAAAATCCCGAAATGCTTGGTTGTTTCGAGATTTTTGTTTAATTTTGCAGACGAAGGGGAATAGGCCCCATAACTTAAAATAACAACTTAACAATGAGAAAAACATTATTTCTATTAACCCTATCCCTCTTGCCATTAGTAGCAAGTGTTGGTGCAGTTGAGAAAGATGGCATTTATTATGATCTTAATAACGAAGCTAAAACGGCCACAGTCGTTTCAGGTGATTATTCTGGATTAGAGAGTGTCACGATTCCAGCCTCAATTACAATTGATGGCATTGATTATAAGGTGAATGCTATTGGTGATAATGCTTTTCATAGTGTCGGAATGACAAGCCTAACCTTGCCCAATACATTAAAGAGCATTGGTAATTCCGCTTTTGATAATTGTTATCAGTTGGCTTCTTTGATTATACCAGAAGGAGTGGAAACAATTGGGCAATCAGCTTTTTTGACTTGTTTTCGCTTACAGCGCCTTGAGCTTCCTTCTACGCTAGTGTCTATTGGGGGCGGAGCTTTTTCTCATTGTTCAGTATTGAACGTTGTTATTTCCCATATGGCTAATCCAATACAAGTGGAAGATAATATATTTATGAGTAGTTTTTGGGATGATGTTTCCCAAACCTCTTATTCGACCCCATCACCGGCCACATTATATGTTCCTATTGGTTCAAAGTCCAAGTATGAGGCTATCACAGGGTGGACAAAATTCTCCAAGATAGAAGAGGGCGAAGTGCAAGAGGCTACAGTTGATGGTCTTAATTATTATTATGCAACAGGCTCAAAGACTGCTACGGTGATTCCTGGCGATTATAAAGGCTTAGAGAGTGTCACGATTCCAGCCGGTATTAATGTTGATGGTGTGGATTATAAGGTAACTGCTGTTGCTGGCTATTCTTTTGAGAGTTGCACCAATATTAAATCAGTGACCATTGATGCTCCTCTTGAAACCATTGGAAACAATGCCTTTCGTTCTGTAGGAATGACAAGTCTATCGTTGCCTAATTCATTGATTTCTATTGGGGAGAATTCTTTTGGTAATTGTTTTCAGTTGACCTCTTTAGTGATTCCTGAAGGTGTTGAAACAATTGGAGAAAGAGCTTTTTCCGAAAGCTTCGAATTACAGCGTCTTGAACTTCCCTCTACGCTGACCAAAATTGGTACTAATATTATTAGCGGTTGTACCAGTTTGAGTGCTTTAGTGTCACATATGTCAGATCCTATTCAAGTGGGAGAACATGCATTTGAAAATGTAAATTGGGATAATTCAGCCCAGACTAATGTCTATACCCCTTCTTCTGCAACACTTTATGTTCCTATTGGCTCTAAGTCAAAGTATGTTGCTATCCCTGGCTGGACAAAATTCGCCATGATTGAAGAAGGCGAAGTGAAAGAAGCTGTAGTTGATGGCCTTAATTATAGATGTTCAACAGGCTCAAAGACTGCTACCGTGATTTCTGGAGATTATATAAGCTTAGAGAGTATCACGATTCCTACCAGTATTACTGTAGATGGTATAGAATATAAGGTGACTGCTATTGCTGGAAAAACCTTCTATAATTGCTATAATACAAAAATAGTAACCATCAATGCTGATCTTGAAAGCATAGGCGACAATGCCTTTGCATCTTGTCAAAAGTTGACCTCTATGACTATCCCTGAGGGTGTAGAGGCTATTGGCCAATCTGCTTTTGAGAATTGTAGCCAAATACAGCATCTTGAGCTTCCTTCTACGCTTGTATCTATAGGTGATGAGGCTTTTTCTAATTGCTCTAGTTTGAATGTTGTCATTTCGCGTATGGCCAATCCTATTCAAGTGGGAGAACAAACATTTATGATACGTAAATGGGATGAATCTTCCCAAAGTACTAATTGGACCCCATCATCCGCTACGTTATATATCCCTGTAGGCTCTAGGTCGAAATATGAGGCAATATCTGGCTGGACGAAATTCTCGAAGATAATAGAAGAGGCAGTTGTTGATGGCCTTACATATAACTGTTCATCGGACTCAAAGACCGCTACAGTGATTTCTGGCGATTATAAGGATTTAGAGAACGTTACTATTCCTGCCAGTATTACTATTGATGGTATTGATTATAAGGTAATAGCTATTAGCGAGAATGCTTTTAAAAGTAGTGGGAAGTTGACATCTTTGGTAATTCCTGAGGGTGTTGAGACGATAGGTGATCATGCTTTCGAGGGTTGCTCAAGCTTACTGCGCCTTGAGCTTCCTTCAACGCTTGTGTCTATTGGTGATAAAGCGTTTGCTAAACTGAGAAGTCTGAACGCTGTTGTTTCGCGTATGTCCAATCCTATTCAAGTGGAAGAACATACATTTATGATAAGTAAATATGATAATTCCTCTCAGACTTACATTTGGAACCCATCACCCGCTACATTGTATGTCCCAGTTGGCTCAAAATCCAAGTATGAGGCTATCTCTGGTTGGACGAAGTTTGCGAAGATTGAAGAGGATGAAGCTAATGGGGCAGTAGTTGATGGACTGAATTATATTTATGCTACCGGTTCAAAGACTGCCACAGTGGTCGACGGCGATTATTCTGGTTTAGAACATGTTACGATCCCTGCTAGTATTACTGTTGAAGGCGTGGATTATAAGGTGACGGCTATTGGTAGCGAAGCTTTTGGAGGTTGTAGGAACATCAAATCAATAACTATCAATGCAGCTCTTGAAACCATAGGCAGTTATGCCTTTGGTAGTGCGAGTGTGACAGAACTGGTATTGCCCTCTTCGTTAATGAGTATAGGTGATTATGCTTTTAGTAGCTGTGATCAATTGACTTCTTTGGTGATTCCAGAGGGTGTTGAGGTTATTGGAGACGGTGCTTTTAGTTCGTGTGGCTTACAACGCCTTTGGCTTCCTTCTACGCTTGTGTCTATTGGTAAAGAGGCTTTTTCTCGTAGTACAAGATTGAACGCTATCTCTTCGCGAATGACCACTCCTATACAAGTAGGTGAACATGCATTTTTGTTTCCATTTAGAGAGGCTGATGGAGAAACCATTTCTTGGGTCTCACTATACACTACGTTATGTGTACCTTTAGGTTCTAAGTCTAAGTATGAGGCTATCCCAGGCTGGTCGAAATACAAAAAGATAGAAGAGGGAGAACTGATAGTTAAAGATGGTCTGAATTATTGCTATTCAACAGACTCAAAGACAGCAAAATTTATCTTTAGCGGATATCCTGACTTAAAGAATATCACGATTCCTGCCAGTATTACTGTTGATGGCATTGATTATAATGTGACGGCTATTGGTGAGAATGTTTTTGCAAACAGTAGTGAGTTGACATCTGTAGTAATTCCTGAGGGTGTTGAGACGATAGGTGATCGTGCATTCGAAGGTTGCTCAAGTTTACTGCGACTTGAACTTCCTTCAACGCTTGTGTCTATAGGAGAAGAAACTTTTTCTAATTGCTCTAGTTTGAACGTTGTCGTATCTCGCATGACTAATCCTATTCAGGTGGGTGAACATACATTTATGATAAGTAAATATGATAATTCCTCCCAGACTTACATTTGGAACCCATCACCCGCTACATTGTATGTCCCTGCAGATTCAAAGTCCAAGTATGAGGCTATCGCAGGCTGGACGAAATTCACCGAAATAGAAGAGGGTGAAGTGATAGTTGTTAATGTTCTGAACTATGGCTATTCCACAGACTCAAAGACTGCGACATTGGTCTCAGGCGATTATTCGAGCATAGAGAGTGTCACGATTCCTGCCTATATTACTGTTGATGGCCAGAGCTATGAGGTAACGGCTATCGGTGGCTGTGCCTTCCAGAACAATGAACTTGTAGTGAAGGTGACCATCCCCGAGACTATTGCTTCAATCGGTGACAAGGCCTTTGCCGGCTGTACGAACCTCAAGGCCATTTATATTTATGTGAAGACTCCGATCAATCTGCCAGGAGCTGCTGCATCGAGAACCCGTGGTGATGGTGGTTCCTCAGTATTCGCAGGCGTTAACACAGAAACTTGTGTGTTGTATGTACCGGATGGTAGTGGTGATGCCTATCGTAATGCCGATGGCTGGAAAGAGTTTAAGAACATCATTGAAATGGGAGAACCGGAATCCATCAAAATCAGTTCAGCCAAGCAGGTGACTTATATGAGTGACAAGGATTTGGACTTCACAGGTTATTCTGATTTGAAGGCCTACGTGGCTACAGGTTATGATAAGGTTTCTGGAACGATTTGGCTGACTCGTGTGAAAGAGATTCCTGCCATGACAGGCTTCCTGCTGATGGGCGAGGCTGGTACTTATGATATTCCAGTGAAGGTGGGTAAGGCATCTTCTTATTATATGAATCTGTTCAAGGGAACGATAGAGGGCACAACCATTCAGACGACAGATGGCGACAACACGAACTACTATTTGTCGAACGGTGATGCTGGCGTAGGCTTCTACAAGGTGACAAAGGAAGGAGGTGTTTCATTGGCTGCTAATCGTGCTTATTTATCAGTTCCAAGTGATATTCCTGCCGTTGGTTCAGAAGGTGGTACAGAGACAATTAAGGTGAGCAGTGCAGGTCAGGTTCCGTATTATAATAGTCAGAGTCTTGACTTCAGTAGTTTGGATGCACAGGGTGTGAAGGCTTACACAGCCACTGGCTATGATTACAACTCTGGCACGATCTGGTTGACTCGCGTGAAGCAAGTTCCTGCTGAGACTGGTATTCTGGTCATGGCCCCAGAGGGCAACTATTCTGTACCTACAACTTCTGTTGCTTCTGTCTATGCCAATATGTTCAAGGGAACGCTGACAGGCACTACCATTCAGGCCCATGAGACGATAGCAGGTGTGGACTATATCAACTACTACCTCTCAAATGGCAATTTTGGTGTTGGTTTCTACAAAGTGACAAAGGAGGAAGGTGTGACTATTGGTGCTAACCGTTGCTACCTACCAATTAAGAATAAGGATGCAGTTGCTGGTACTCGTAGTATGTCCGATGATGTATTCTTCAGCAAGATGATAACCAACGATGACGATGATGTGATCGCCATCCCAGTCTTTGGTGAAGGTACGACTGGCATTATCAGCACTCAGTTCCAGAATGCCAATCAGGATGTCTATTACAACCTCCAAGGCCAGCGCGTTGAGAACCTGGGCAAGGGACTTTATATCCGTAATGGTAAAAAGGTCGTGATTAAGTGAGAATTTTGCTACATCCCGATGTAGAATATTTATGTGCGGACGTAAAACGATTTACATCGGGATGTAGTAAAAGGGGCACTTTTACAATAAGTAAAAATATTCCCGAAATGCTTTGGTCGTTTCGGGGATTATTTGTATTTTTGCAGCATCGCTTTACCCAATAGGGCAGTGGAGTACTAATTATGCACAAAACAACTATTAACATGAAACTAATTAAGATAACAATTCTGCTCACTTTGCTCATGAATATGATGGGTGCAAAGTCTCTGGCCCATGATATTGAAATAGCAAACAAAGATGGTGTTACCATCTATTACAATTGGATTAATGACAATACGGAGTTAGCTGTCAGCTGTCAGGGTAATTACTACGATAGTTACAGCAACGAGTATTCTGGTGACGTTGTCATCCCTAAAACTGTAGAGTATGAAGGAAAAACTTATAGCGTGACCTCCATTGGTAGATATGCTTTCGAGGGGTGCAGCGGCCTGACCTCTGTGACTATCCCCAACAGCGTGACCTCCATTGGTAGATATGCTTTCGAGGGCTGTAGTAGCCTGTCCTCCGTGACTATCCCCAATAGCGTGGTCTCTATTGAATTTAGAGCATTCGAGGGCTGTAGCGGTCTTACTTCTGTAGCCATCCCCAACAGCGTGACTTCCATTGACTATGGTGTTTTCTATGGTTGTAGCAGCCTGACCTCTGTGACGATACCCAACAGCGTGATCTCCATAGACGACGTAGCTTTTTATGGTTGTAGCAGTCTGACCTCTGTGACCATTCCCAACAGCGTGATCTCTATTGGCTCTATTGCTTTCAAGGGATGTAGCGGCCTGACCTCTGTGACTATCCCCAATAGCGTGACCTCTATTGGCTCTGATGCTTTCGGGAATTGTAGCAGCCTGACCTCTGTGACTATTGGTAACGGTGTGACCTCCATTGACTATGGCGTTTTCATTTGTTGTAGCAGCCTAACCTCTGTGACGATACCCAACAATGTGACTTCTATAGGCAACTCTGCTTTCTTTGGCTGTTCCAGTTTAACTTCTATGATAATTCCCAACAGCGTGACCTCAATCGGTGGGAATGCTTTCTCTGGTTGTAGCAGCCTGACCTCCGTGACCATTCCCAACAGCGTGACAACAATTGGTGGTAGTGCTTTCTCAGGTTGCAGTAGCCTGACTTCCTTAACTATCCCCAACAGCGTGACCTCAATCGGTGGTAGTACTTTCTTGGATTGCAGCGGCCTGACCTCTGTGGACATCCCCAACAGCGTGATCTCCATCGGTGATGATGCTTTCAGAGGTTGCGGTGGTCTGACCTCTGTGACTATCCCCAACAGCGTGACCTCCATTAGCCAAGGTGCTTTCTATGGTTGCTTCAGTCTGACCTCTGTGACGATACCCAACAGCGTGACTTCCATTGGCTATAGAGCTTTTAGTGGTTGTAGCGGCCTGACCTCTGTAATTATTCCCAACAGCGTTACCTCCATTGACCTTGGCGTTTTCGAGGGTTGCGGTGGCCTGACCTCTGTGACTATTCCCTACAGCGTGACTTCAATTGGTTATTCTGCTTTTCGTGACTGTTACAATCTTTCTGATGTGTTCTGTATGGCAACCGAAGTTCCAGAGGCTGATATTGATGCGTTCTTCAACGTTGGAAAGGCAACGCTGTACGTTCCCAAAGGTTGTGTAGAGAAATATGCAGCAGTGGAGCCATGGAATTATTTTGGCAGCATTGTTGAATTTATACCAGATGAGGATCTTTTCCCTGATTGTCCGGCAGGCGAGGTGCGTGATGCGGCGATATATTTGTATCGTAAAGGCATTGTGGAAGGTGAAGACGGAAAACTGTATGCAGAGCGTGAGGCGACGAGGGCTGAAGTGGCGAAGACCTCTTTCTATGGGGCTTACTTTGGTCCGAAGAACGTGCCTGCAGAATTGGCTGTTGACAACTATCCGAGTGTTTATTCCGACTTGCAGGATAAGTCAACCTATTACTATCGTCCTGCCAAGGCACTGCTCTACTTGGAGTATGGCGACGGTGTGACGCCTTTCGACAGGAACCGCTTGGCTTTCGAGCCTGAGGATAAGATAGCCCGTACCCATGTCCTGAAGGAACTAATGGAGACCTTCAATATCAAATCAGAATCGGACTATATCAGTAATGCCGCTACTTTGGGTATCATCACAAGTAGCGAGAACTTCCGACCTAACGATAATTGTACCAGAGGTGAGGCCTTCCTGATGCTGGCCCGTATCATGCAGAAGATTGAGGCTGGTGAGATTGAGGATCCCAAGCCGCAGGAAAGTTCATACTTCGAGCCGCTGAATACGACGCTGAAGACCATCTCGCTGGGTGCCAGCCTGCAGATGGGTAATTTCCAGCATTATACGAAGACGAGTTTCGCACTCAGCGGTGTGGTGCCCTTAGCCTTCTCTCACGCGTACAATTCTTATAATACGACTTTGCCCAGTGTGTTCTATGGCGATAAGTCAAAGACGGATGTGGATGACAGCTACCAGCCGCTTGGTGATGGCTGGAGTCATAACTACCATTCGTTTATCACTGTAGTTGGCGATTATCAGAATAATACCGCAGACAACGGTCTGCGTGCCATCGTCCACTGGGGTGGTGGCAGCATCGACGTTTATAAGTCCGATGGCAGTCAGATTGTTCCTGAGTCGATGGGCATCTATGATGAATTCACATTCAAAGACGATGAGGTGCTTATTAAATCGAAGTCTCAGATGGAGTATCGCTTCTCCAAGCAGGGAGGTACAGGATCTGCTGTGTTATATCTCTACAGTATCAAGGACCGTAACGGCAATGAGCTGACCATCAACTACGAGGACGGCCAGAACGGCAACAAGCGCATCAGCAGTGTCAGTGACGGTAATCGCTCGCTGAAGTTCTCCTACCTGAGTGGCACGGATTTGCTGTCGGAGGTGAAGGATCCGCTAAGCCGAAGCATCAAGTTTGACTATTTCGACAACGAGCAGACGGGCAAGAAGCAGTTGAAGAGCTTTACGGATGCAGAAGGTAACACCACCACTTATGAGTACGCAGACCTCTCGAAGGTTGGAAAATCGAAACTCCTGAGCCGCATCCAGCTGCCGAAGGGTAACTATGTGGAGAATGAGTACGACGCTAACATGCGATTGAAGAACTCAGAAAGTGGTATCAATGGTGTGCCTACCACAAAGACGAGCGTCAATGTGCAGACCAACTATGGTAGTGGCTCTGTCAGCACGAAGTCGCAGGTGGAGGTAGAGCGAGGATCGCAGACTTCAACTTACAACTACACCTATAATGAGAACAATGTGGTGACTGGTATGACTGGCGAGAAGAATCTGTTTGTGAACAGCAGCTATGGCAACGCAGATCATCCCGAACTGCCAACTTCCATTCAGAATAACAAGACTGATATCAGCGATATCACCTATGACGAGAGGGGCAATGTGACGAGTATCACAGTCTCTGGTGAAGGCACGCTGACCACCACGCTGACCTACGACGAGATGAACAACGTGACGAGTGTGACGGATCCGAAGGGCAACAGAGTTACCTATAGCTATGATGGCAACGGTAATCTGACGGGCATTTCTGCTCCAGAGGGCGTGACAGCCAGCATCACCGTCGATAGCAAGGGCTTGCCTGTGGAATCCTCGAATGCAATGGGTGTTAAGACGCAGTATGATTATAATGAATATGGTAATCTGATAAAGACTACACTGCCTGCTCTTGGATTGTCAAGTTCTGCTGTTTACGATGCAGCCAGTCGTCTGACGAGTGCTACAGATGCCTTAGGACGCACTAGTAGCTTTGCTTACAACAACAATGACTATCTGACAAGCGAGACAGATGCGATGGATCATACTACCAAGTATAGCTATGATGCCAACGACAACCTGACGAGCATTATGAATGCGAAGGGCGGTGTAACAACGATGAGTTATGACAATGCAACGGATTGGCTGCTGTCAGTAGAATTTGCTGGGTCGAAGAAACAGTATGATTACAACAAGGACGGTACGCTCAACACCTTCACCAAGCCCGATGGAACGACGCTCAGTTATAGATATGATGAACTCGGGCGCATCACCAATGACGGCATCAATGATTATAGCTACGACGACAAGTTGCGCCTGTCGTCAGTGTCAGACGGCAGTAAGAGCATCAGCTTCGAGTACGACGGTTTCAACCGTATCACGGGCACAAGCTGTGACGGCATCTATAACAACTACAGCTATGACAAGAACGGCAACTGCACCAGTATCAATGATACGGAGTACGGCTACGACGGTCTGAACCGCCTGACGTCCGTTTCATTCTCTGGCGGAACCATCAGCTACACCTACCGCAAAGACAGCCAACTCTCTAAGGTGGAGTATCCCAACGGCATGACGACCACCTACGGCTACGACGAGGTAGGTCGCCTGACGAGCAAGCAGACGAAGCTTAGCAACGGTACGGTGGTGGCTGGCTACAACTATGTATTGGATAAGGAGGGCAACATCACGGAGCAGAACACGCAGGAGCCTTATACTGATATCGTACTGCCGGAGGAGGAAGTCAGCTACAGCTATAACGACGGCAACCGTATCACGAAGGCCGGCGACATCAGTTTTGAGTTCGATGCCAACGGCAATACGACGAAGCGTGGCAGTGAATCCTATAGCTGGGACAAGAAAGACCGTCTGACAGCGGCAGGCTCAACCTCCATTACCTATGATCCCTTGGGACTGATTGCTTCATACGGGGATATCTCGTTTACGACTGATCCGCTGGGTATCGGCAATGTGCTCAGCGACTCAAAGAGTGGGGCAGAGTATATCTATGGAAACGGTTTGGAGGCAAGGGTCAAAGATGGCAAGGCCAGCTATTATGTGACGGATGTCCGTGGTTCGGTAGTGGCTATCGTTGATGAGGATGGTAACATCACGCACAAGTACCAGTACGATGACTTCGGCAAGGTGACGCAGAAGGAGGAGGCTGATTACAATCCATTCCAGTATGTGGGTAAATATGGTGTGATGGTGCTCAACGACCATCAGTACTATATGCGTGCCCGCCATTACGACCCAACTATAGGTCGTTTCCTCTCAGAAGACCCCATCTGGAGCATCAACCTCTATCCATACGCAGATAATAATCCGATAATGGGCATTGATCCGGAAGGAGAGGTATTAGAGTACATATACACTAATTTCTGGGGACAAGTAAAAATGATTGGTAGAGTAAAAGATGGTGATATATATTATTATGACAAGAATGGAAATCCGTTGGAATATGGAGTTCTAACATATAATGGTATAACTACATATACAGATAGATATGGCAAAGAACTTGATGAAGAGACCATTGAAATGATTGTTGAGATCAATGATATATTAAATGATGCCATGAATTATAAATATAGTGGTACCAATTATTATAATAAGGATGGTGTCAGGACTGATAAATGGAAATGGATAGGCATTATTCCTGTCCATAGTTGGTGGTTAGTTGGTGATGATCACATAAGGCCAGAAGTAAGAGAGGCATTAAAGAATAACTTTAAAAGTAGTAACCCTGACAACAACTATATAACCACGGAAAAATCGGGAACTGATTTGTACCAAAGATACGAAACTCTTACAAATAAATAGATGATAATGAAACGAAGCGTATTATATACATTGGCAATGGTGTTTGCGGTGGTGCAGACATTTGCCCAGGGGACGGTGAAGTACGAGTATGACTATAATAACCGTCTGACGACTGTGACGTATGATAACGGCATAGTCGTGAGTTATACTTATGATGAGTTAGGTAACCGTCTGACTAAAACAGTCAGTGGCGCTAATCAGACTGTAGAAACGGAATCCATCAAAATCAGTTCAGCCAAGCAGGTGACTTATATGAGTGATAAGGATTTGGACTTCACGGGTTATTCTGATCTGAAGGCCTACGTGGCTACAGGTTATGATAAGAGCTCTGGAACTATCTGGCTGACTCGTGTAAAGGAAGTTCCAGCCAATACAGGATTCCTGCTGATAGGCGATACTGATACCTATGATATTCCAGTGAAGGCAGGTAAGGCATCTTCTTATTATATGAATCTGTTCAAGGGAACGATAGAGGGTACGACTATCTATACGACAGATGGTGACTATACGAACTACTATTTGTCGAACGGTGATGCTGGTGTAGGCTTCTACAAGGTGACGAAGGAAGGAGGTGTTTCATTGGCTGCTAATCGTGCTTATTTATCAGTTCCAAGTGATATTCCTGCCGTTGGTTCAGAAGGTGGTACAGAGACAATTAAGGTGAGCAGTGCAGGTCAGGTTCCGTATTATAATAGTCAGAGTCTTGACTTCAGTAGTTTGGATGCACAGGGTGTGAAGGCTTACACAGCCACTGGCTATGATTACAACTCTGGCACGATCTGGTTGACTCGCGTGAAGCAAGTTCCTGCTGAGACTGGTATTCTGGTCATGGCCCCAGAGGGCAACTATTCTGTACCTACAACTTCTGTTGCTTCTGTCTATGCCAATATGTTCAAGGGAACGCTGACAGGCACTACCATTCAGGCCCATGAGACGATAGCAGGTGTGGACTATATCAACTACTACCTCTCAAATGGCAATTTTGGTGTTGGTTTCTACAAAGTGACAAAGGAGGAAGGTGTGACTATTGGTGCTAACCGTTGCTACCTACCAATTAAGAATAAGGATGCAGTTGCTGGTACTCGTAGTATGTCCGATGATGTATTCTTCAGCAAGATGATAACCAACGATGACGATGATGTGATCGCCATCCCAGTCTTTGGTGAAGGTACGACTGGCATTATCAGCACTCAGTTCCAGAATGCCAATCAGGATGTCTATTACAACCTCCAAGGCCAGCGCGTTGAGAACCTGGGCAAGGGACTTTATATCCGTAATGGTAAAAAGGTCGTGATTAAATGAAGCTTTTTCGAAATAGGGCTATGAACTAAAAGTGTAATTGCAATATTTTTTTGCGCACTATACTACATTCTGGGGTTGACCATTGAGGAAACTGCGTACATTGGCGGTGGCAACGTTGATGAGACATTGGCGGGCTTCGAGGGTGGCCCAGGCGATGTGGGGCGTGAGGTAGGCGTTGGGCAACTTGAGCAGTGGGTTGTCGGCCTTGGGTGGTTCTTCGGTCATCACATCAGCGCCATAGGCCTTCAGACGACCAGCCTTCAGGGCTTCAGCCAGGGCGTAGTCATCTACCAACGGACCACGACCTGTATTGATGAGGATGGTGTCAGGATTCATCCACGTGATGGTCTCAGCGTTGATAAGGTGTTTGGTATCTGACGTCAGCGGACAATGCAGCGAGATGACATCTGACGTCTGGAACAACTCCTTCAACTCAGCCTTCTGAATGCCATCGGGCAGCGCTTCAGCAGGTTTGCTGGTATAGGCCTTCACCTTCATGCCAAAGGCGAGGGCAATCTGGGCGACACGCTTACCGATGTTGCCAAGGCCCACAATGCCGAACGTCTTGCCAGCGAGTTCTTGGAGTGATTCATCGTAACAGCAGAAGTCCGGGTTGTTACTCCAGCGTCCCTGACGATTCTCGTTGGCGTAGCGTTCTGCGTGGTTGGTGATGGTGAGCAGATGGGCAAACACCATCTGTGCCACGCTGATGAAGCCCGACATGCTGATCGACATCCAGATGAGCCGCTATGGCAGCTTCGATTACGACAAGTCAGAAAAGATTATCGCCCTCGGTCGCAACAAGACCCGCAAACTACTGTCATCAAGTGCGACTATGACTTGAATGATGGTGTAACACAACCTTCTTCGCGTACCTAATATTACTTTGCGCGCGAGGAAATGTTAAAAGTGATATTCATACGAAAAATATTCCGATTTTCTCTTGGAGGGAATCGGATTTTTTTCTTATCTTTGCAGTCCATTTCATTAA
Organism: uncultured Prevotella sp.; assembly: GCA_946415825.1. Lineage (GTDB taxonomy): Bacteria > Bacteroidota > Bacteroidia > Bacteroidales > Bacteroidaceae > Prevotella. The sequence goes on from CAMKUA010000005.1 coordinate 73,981, forward strand.
AATTTAAATCTATCACAATAAACAAATGAAGAAAGTAACCCATCATCTAGTCAGTCGATATTCGACGCCATTGAAGATGTAGCCCTTGGCTATTATCCGCAATTGGTATGACTATGATGGTCAGGTGTTCTTTGACTTGTTGATACAAGAGCGTGTGTTTTGTGATAGAGATTTCGAGTAATTCTCTGTGAACCTTACTGGGCAGTAGCCGTCTGGCTTTGCCCAAATACCTTTTGCGCCCTATTCTAAAGGGCATACACAACACAATGAGTTTCAATCCATTTTATTTCTTGGTTATTTATGGCAAAGAAAAACAACGAAGAAGAGGAGTTTGAAAAACTGGTCCGGGAGTTTCTTGATTTTGAGGACAAGGACGATGACACCCCGGACGACCATGCTGACACTGAGGCCACCCTCCCGTTTCCCAAGCCGATGGACGACAGGGTAGTCGATGCTATGATGAACGCCGACGGCCACGAGCACAATTTCTGTAATGATGTTGCCTCGGTAACAATTGAGATTGCCCCTGGCTATGAGAAAGGTATCTTCTGGAACGGTCCGGCAGTGGTTATTTTCCGCCCCCGGCACAAGGTGCGGCTCCGCCCCACCCGCTTCAACTGCTTCATCTACAACGAGGACTTCTACCCCATCTGCTCGTCCAAGGAATGCCAAATGCAGCGTGCCAAGGGCAAGACAATGAAGATGGAGATGGAAAGTGATCACATTTGGATACCTGGGAAATACATCCTGTTAGTGTTCGACACTGTTGGCTGTGGAGTCACCCGAATCGATTTTAGCATCGACGAGGAACTCAAGGCCACGCTTGGCAAGCCCCACCTCTGCCCCTTCGGCAATGGGGAGGATGTGCTCGCCACTTGCCTACAGGATAAGGACAATGACTGGGACTTCGTGGCTGAACGCCCCGGAGTGGTCCAGTTCCGCCGCAAGGCTATGGAAGCACGACGGCTGGTGCTTTACAACGAGCTTCGCAAGGATCGTTTGCAAGCTAAGGTAAACACCTGCGAGAACTTGCTGATCTGCACTCGAAACGACGATATCGACACGGAGTTCCTGGAGTATTTCCAGAGAGTGATGTTTTTCAAAGGCGAACCCACCTGTGTCGATTGTTCCACACTTTACAATCCTGGCTGCAACAACGCCTACGAACCGCTGAATGATATGCTCAACGACAACAAGCGAGCTATCTGTCTCACCAATCTGAAAGAGCTGATGGGCCCCAACGGAAAGGTGATCGTGCGGACTATCTTATCGAAGGTACGCAATGCCAAAGGCGAAATCTCCCTCTGGCTCTGTGATACCAGACCGGTGATCGACGAGCTGATGGGCCTCTACCCCTCGCTCCGCCAGTTCTTTATCGCCGACAGCTATGTCGAACAGCAGCCTTACACCCCCTTCGAACTCGTTGAGGCATTCTTAGCCGGTGTTGTCAACGAGAATATGCGACCCGACATGAGAGTCATGGACCGCCTCACCCGAACCATTCTACAAGGTTTCAATCAAGGCGTGCTGACCACCTGGTCGCAGGCCGATGTCCGGCGTTTTGTGATCGAGGAGATTCGTCCCCGCTATCTGCGTCGCTGCATGAGCGATATGCTCGACGATTCGGTCTGCTTAGAGGAAGACGACATCCCCTTCCACAAGCTCACCAGCGGTTCCTCCGCCTTCGACGAGAGCATCCGCGACCTGAGCGAGATGATCGGCCTCGACAAAGTGAAGCAGGGCATCAAGACCATGGCCAACCAGGCCCGTCTCTTCACCGAGCGTCGCCGCCGTGGACTCAGCACCAGCAACAAGATGATCTTCCACTCCATCTTCACGGGCAACCCAGGCACAGGAAAGACCACTGTCGCACGTAAGTTGGGCAAGATCTACCGTTCGCTCGGTCTGCTTTCCAAGGGCGAGGTCATCGCCGTCGATCGCACCCGCTTGGTGGGCCAGTATATCGGTCAGACCGAGGATAACATGAAGGTAGTCCTCGAGGAGGCCAAGGGCAACGTGCTCTTCATCGACGAGGCCTACAACCTCGATGTAGGGTCCGACGACCGTAAGGACTTCGGAGGTCGCGTGCTTGAATCACTGCTCCCTGTGCTCACGCTGCCCGACCCCGACATGCTGGTGATCTTCGCAGGCTATGAGAAGGAGATGGATGCCATGCTCGACTCCAACCCAGGTCTCTCAGGACGCTTCCCCTACCGCTACCAGTTCGACGACTATACGGCTGAGCAGCTGATGGAGATTGCCCTCAAGATCTTCGAGCGCGATGAGTACATCCTTACTGAGGAGGCCATCGCCGAGCTCCGGGTGTCCATCACCATCGCCGCAGGCATGAAAACCAAGAACTTCAGCAACGCCCGTTGGGTAGAGCAGTTCGTCAACAACGGCATCATCCCCGCCATGGCCGACCGTCTCTACAGCACTGACAATACCCTCTCTGCTGGCGACATCGATCTCCAGCATATCGAAGCCTCCGACATCAAGAAGGCCTTCGAGAACTACAGGCCCACCCCCCTCGAGCCGAAGTCAACCCGTCACAGGGTCAAAGGCTTCGGCTCCTAAGGGAGCCTTATCGTAAACTAGATTATTACACGACACGAACAGACATCCTATGACAAAATTACTATTAAAGGTTGTGCCCGACAGCGGCGACAACCAGTTTAGTTTCTTCTTTGGAAAACTCACAGTCATCCTATCTTTTCAGGACACACCCGACCTTCCTAAAGGGGGCTCCTTCTCTCTGTATAATGACCAGCTCTACTTGCTCCATTATGCGGAGGCTGGCGATAAGCAGATCGTTCGTAAGGACAATGCCTTTAAGGTGGCTTTTAAGGAGAGTAGCCTCTGGATACCGGGTGCTTACTTCCTGTTGTTCCGCAGTGGCGACACCATTCTCCGGTTCGACCTCCAGCTTGACACGCAAGGCTCTTTCACAGAGACCGATGTCCGCCCCTGTCTGAAACTGAGTGATGAGGATATCCTTTCGGGCAATTTCCCTTGCCACTCCCTCTGGCTCAACCAATTCTCGTGCACACCCGGATTCATGCAACTGAAACGCTGGGCAATCACCCGTATGCAGCATAGGGCTTTTAATGGCATCCGTTCCCTGAAGGGGCATGGTACTCTTGAGTACAATAACAACGTGCTCATCTCATCCCCCTCATCAGAATACCTCAACGTCCATGTCCTTGTGATGAAGTATCTGGCTGAGATTAATTGTGAAACGCGAGATGCCAATGCAGCCACCCTCTGCAACCCCTCGTCAGGCGATTCATTTTACGAGATCGAGCAGCTATTCCGTAAAGACGAAGAGACAGAGTTCAATGATCTCCACCTACCCTCCTTGAAGGACCGCCTGTTTATCATCGGCAACATAGACGCACTGCTAGAGCCCAAGGCAGAGCCGGCCCTGAAGAGAGTCCTCTCCTACTGTCCGAGCTATTACGATTCGGTCTTCTTTACAGGTACACCTGAAGCCATCGAAACGCTGCTCGAGCGTGAGCCATATCTGCAAGACAGGTTCCCCCAGTACAATCGCCTCTCGGTAGAACCCTACACCCTCGATGAGGTTATCCGTCTTTTCTTCCGAGAAGTCGAACAGGTACGCCTGAAGTTCTCCCCCGAGGCAACGGACGTTGCCTGCCACTGGCTCTCAGAGCGCTATCAGCAAGGTGCCTACCGTCATTGGACACGCAGAGAAATGCGCCATTACCTGCAAGACCAAGTGATTCCTGCCTACACCCGTCGTGCCATCTCTGCCATACAGCAGGGCACTACTCCCGCCGAAGTCCTCGACATCCAGCCCGAGGACCTCGGACTTGAAAACACAACCAAACAATTATCATAATTATGATTATCATTTTTATGATAATTTTTGAGATGTGATTTCTTATTTGTACCTTTGCACAAAGAAATCGAGATTGAATAGAAAGAGATGAGTATCATTAACCATTTTCTGACTGTGGTGACTGAACCACAATTCAAGTTGGCTCGCGACCTGACTGCGATGGCCATTGCCGACGGAAAGATCACACCTGAGGAGAAAGAGGCCATCAGTTTGATATGCCATCAGGAACAGATTGACGAGGAACAACTGATGGAGAGCCTTCAGAGTCATTACGACCATGTAGAGGAGGAAATGCCCAAAGACCGGAAAGCAAGAGAAAACTATCTGCAAACGCTTATCAAGATTATCGGGGCCGATGAGTATTCTGCTCCGCAGGAGATCTATCTTTTCCAGATCATTGCCAGCAGGATGGGCCTGAACCAGATGCAGGTGATGGGCCTTTTCCTATCAACGTCGAACCATCGTTTTTTCAAGGGAAACATTGGGGGTAAAGTGTTTCAAAGTTTCTTGAATAATTGCATCGACCCGAAAGGCAAGAATGAGGCTGACAACAGGCGTAACCTGAGACTCCTCTATGAGACCGTGGCCAATCATACGGAAACGCTGCAAGACGCAAAGGCCGATCAAGAACTGCTCCGCCAGAATCTGGAAAGAGCCACTGAGACTTTCCTTCAAAACGAAATCCTGGTCAAGGAATTCAGCAACATGCACCTCGACTTTGCAAGAATGCTAAGGGAAGAAGCATTGAGGGTTTATAAAAAACATGTCTGCCCAGTACCTATTTAAACTAATTCCTGGTCACTTTGATAAACAAATGTTAGAGAAGATCAAAAACATTTTTTGATTTTTCCTTGGATATCCGCTAAATAATTAGCACTTTTGCACCAGAAAGTTAGAAAAAGTGTGGCAAACATACATAAAAACGAACTTTCCGGTGTAAATTATGAGAATAGAAAGAGAAATTATCTATCAGTTCAAAGCTTGGAAAGACGCTCCTAATAGGAAGCCTATTCTGTTGAAAGGTACTCGTCAGATTGGCAAGACATGGGCCATGGAGACCCATAGACACAATGCCTTACCACAAAGTGATTTCTGGCTTTAGCGCATAATAGTACCTACATACTCCTATTTCCAATCGAGCAGAAAGGCGTAGTGGTAGGGACTGTTACCATCGATCGTATATTGGGGTAAGGTGCGCCTGCCCCAGGTGTCGATACCACCGACGCCATGAATATTGAGGTCGATGTTCAGATTGACAAAACTGCCACGACGGATTTCATGGGGATGACGAACGCCCTCCAGATTCTCTTCGCCATAGTCCCACGCCCGGATGCAAAGCGGCTGCAGGCCATCGATGCGAAGGGTTTTTTCTCCGTTTGAAATACAGAACCAGCGTACGTCTGTCCGACAGCCGTTATCCTGCGGGCGGACATACTCCGTTTCAAACTCACCAAGAGGCATCTTGTAACGTCCAATAAAGGCACTACGCTTACGGTCGGGATAGTTCTCCCACGGACCACGACCATAGTACTCGATGTTGGTATAGTCGGCTGGCAGCCGCATCCTCATGCCGAATTTGGGAATCAAAGGGATATCGGTGGCTGTAGGACGATAGTCCATATCCACCATGATACGTCCATCGGTCTTTACGGTATATGTCAACGTCATATCAGCACCTACAGGAAGTGTCATGTCAGCAATCACCTGATGGTCCTTGATACGGACAGATTTGACCGTACGGTTATTTGCTGCATTGCGCCATGGAGCTGTACGCTCAGCAAAATGAGCAGCATGCTGATTGTCGTTCTCGGGTTTCCAGAAATAGGGTTCCAAAGGAGCCTGCAGCATCTGTTTGCCATCGACGATCCATGAGGCAAGCGCACCAGTAGAATCGATGGTGACAGAGCCGTTATCTGTAGTAAAGACCATATCCTCTGCCGATTCCAGGGGCTTAGCATTCCCTTCGCTGACGCCATACCAGAACTCTTCAGGTTTGAGGATAAACTGTTCGCGGGCTACGACAAATCCCTCTTCTGCCCAGGGTGTAGCCTGGCGCAGACGGGCATAGACGTTCAGGATCAGTTCTGGCTCGTTGTAGGGGTCATATGGATAGGGAATCCCGAATTTATCTCTTGTTATTTTCGCAAGCTCACCTGTGACCAGTTCCCCGTTATGATAGACCTCGCAATAGTATTCATACTGGTCGATACTGGT